>NZ_CP011273.1:3904261-4554971 GCF_001610895.1 Planctomyces sp. SH-PL62
CCCAGGAGCCACGAGGACTGGCGGATCGGCCGCGACAAGTTCGTGAAGAAGCTCGATTACGAGCTCGACGCGGGCCTGTCCGCCGACGAGATTCTCGCCGAGGCCGAACGCGAGGCGTCCCGCGTCGAATCGGAGATGGCCGTTCTCGCTCGGCAGCTCTGGGCGGTGTCTTTCCCGGGCGAGGTCGTCCCTCCCGATGACGACGCGGGCCGTCGAGCGATGATCCGTCGCGTGCTCGCCAGGATCGGCGACGACCACGGCACCGCCGAGACCCTGGTGGCGGACGCCCGATCGACCGTCCAGGAGATCCGGAAATTCATCACGGAACGCAAGATCCTGGCCCTGCCGGAGCCCGACCAGCTCCGGATCATCGAGATGCCCGAGTTCTTGCGGGGGAACTCCGTCGCCTATCTCAATCCCGCGCCGCCGCTCGACGCCCGGGGGTCGAGCGAGTACGCGATCAGCCCGCCGCCTTCCGATTGGAGTCCCGCCCGGGCCGAGAGCTTCCTCCACGAATACAACCGGGCGATGCTCAAGATCTTGACCGTCCACGAGGCCTATCCCGGTCATTATGTCCAGCTGGAATACAGCAATCGCTGTCCCAGCCTGATCCGTCGCGTCCTCTCGTCCGGGACGTTCGCCGAGGGCTGGGCGGTGTACACGGAGCAGATGATGCTCGATCAGGGATTCGGGGCCGGCGATCTCGTGCTTCGGCTCCAGCAACTCAAGTTTTATCTTCGGGCCGTGGTCAACGCGATCCTCGATTCGGAGATGCACCGCGGCGGGATGACCGACGACCAGGCGCGCGAGCTGCTCGTCGGCCGGGCGTTCCAGACCGAGGGGGAAGCCGAGGGGAAGATCATCCGGTCCAAGCAGTCGTCCTGCCAGCTCTCGACCTACTTCGTGGGCCGTACGGCGTTCACCCGCCTCCGCCGCTCGATCCAGCGCGAGCAGGGCGAACGGTTCGACCTGGCCGCATATCATGAAGCCGTGCTTTCCGAGGGAACTCTTCCGGTTAAGCACCTTCCTCAGCTCGTGCGGACGAGGCTCGGCCTCGCACCCGAAGAAATTCGCTGAAACACCTGCCGGGTCGTTCCAGATCGGGCTTTTCAGCAAGCCGCCGAGGCGTCCGAAGATGTGAATAAGAAAAGGCCCCGCTCGCGACGAATACGTCGCGAGCGGGGCCTGATTGGAAGATCGACCGAGTTCCGGCGCTGAGAGCGTCAGGGCTGCGGGGCCGGGGGGGCCGGCGTGGGCTTCTTCTTGCCTTCGATGTACTCGTCGCCCATGGCCGAGAAGAAGTCGTGGGGTTGGGCCTTGGAACTGGGCGACGTGCGATCCCCAAGCTTAAGGTCGGCGAGCAACCGGTCGCGGACTCCGTCCATGGTCGGGAAGAGCTCGGAGTAGGCAGTCCGCTGCGGAGGGGTGACGGCCGGGCCGAAGCGCAGGTTGAAGGTGTGCATGAAGCCGAGCAGGTTGCCGATGTTGGTCTTCTCGATGTTCTTCAGCTCGTTGAGCACCTGTTCGATCTCGGGCTTCTCCAGCAGCCGGACCATGGCGACGAGGGTCTTCGCGAAGTTCTGGGCGTCGATGTCCTCGCGCTTGTTCTCCAGCGGCATCTCGGTCAGCTTGCTCTTGATCCGCAGGGCCACGCCGCGAAGCTGCTCGAGGGTCTCGTTCGAGATTTCGCCGTCCTGGTTCTCCTTGCGGGCCTGATCGACGAGCTTCTCGAAGTCCTTCTGTTCAGGTTCGAGCCTGGGGTCGCGCAGCCGGGCGGGCCAGGTCGCGGCGTCGCGAATCTTGGCCAGGCTGATCGTGATCGCCTCGGACGCGTTGACGAAGGGGATCTGACGGATCAGGTCGGCGTCGACCGGCGCGTCGATCGACCGCAGCGCCGAGGGGGGGATTCGCGGGTCCGAGAGCTGGTCGAGGATCGCGTTCAGGGCGTCCCCTTGCTGGACGTCCCGCGGGCTCGGATTATTCTGGATCCGGTCCATCTGCGCGTTGAAGGCGTCTTTGTTGCGGGCGATGTTGATGTCGCGACGGCCGTAGTACTGCCGGGTGGCTTCCTTCTGGGACTCGTAGACGTACTCGTTCCATCGCATCACCGTATCGGTGTTGATGGAGTTGGCGACGGCGGTCTTCTCGTTGTAGACCCCCGCCCCCATGTTGAACATGCCGAGGCCCTGGGCGACGCTCCCACCGACGGTTGAACCGGCCCCGCCCCAACCTCCCCAGCCATAGCCGCCGTAACCGCCGGGGTAATGGCCGTAGCCCCACTGGGCGTGGGCGTCCACGGGCGAGAACGCCAGGGCGATCGCCAGTCCCAGCGCTGCGGGAATCATTCGTCGAATCATGTGACTACCTCTCGGGTGATCTCGGCGACGGCGAAGCGAGTTCAGTGGACGCGAATCGGAGTCCGGCGCGGTTCCACCCGAAATGACGCGGGGGCTCGCCGTTCGCCCCGCTCGGGGCCGCCACGAGCGGCCTTCGATCGCGAGGCAATCCCTACAATGACAGCCTGTTTTTCGAACTATAACACCGCGGCGGCGGAAATCCACACGATGCACCCGATCGCCCATCGATCCGAAGCAGCCGCCGATCCGCGAGCCTTCCGCTCCGATCGCCGGGGTATACGGCCCTGCTGAGAGGAGGACGCAACGGCTCAGACGTCGTCCAGGGGGACCAGATCGATCTCGGGAGGCTCGTCGGCGCCCTGGGGCGAAGCTGAAGTTCGTCGCGACGCGGAGGCCGGGGACGGCGAGGCCCCCCTGGGGATTTCCTCCTCGACGCGGAAGATCAGGGGGCCGATGGCGATCTCGTCGCCCCTGAAGAGCTGGGTTTCCGCGACGTCCCGACCGTTGACTCGCACGCCGTTGCGGCTGCCCAGGTCCCGGATGAACAGGCGGTCGTAGGCCAGGGCCAGGCAGCAGTGGCGGCGGGAAATTTTGGGGAGGTCCAGTCGAAGGTCGCATTCCCGATGACGGCCGACCAGATAAATCGGCCTCTGGAGCAGGATGCTCGGCCCGCTTCCTTTGATCAGGGGCGTCAGCTTGAGGATCATCCCGAGGAGTTCTCCGCATGGGAGTTCGCGACCTCGATCGGGGTCGAGTCGGAGGACTCCTCATCGTCCATCTTGACGATGACCTGGATCCGACATCTCTGGGCTACCGATCTGGGGAGCTTCTCCCGAACAGCTGCGGCCAACTCCATCTCGCACAACGGGAAGGGCGTCGGGAGGGCCAGCGCCGCAACGCCGTCGGTGTGGGAGCCATTCGAGCGGACAGGGAGGAGGGGGTCGGCCGAGGAGGAATCGGCCAGCGTCCGGTCGTGGCCCAACCCGTCGTCAAGGCGATAGCGGATGTGGGCGATCGAGAGCTCGTCGCCGACCTTGAGGCGTCCCATTTCGACGCGCTGGCCGTTGATCCGGATCCCGTTCGTGCTGCCCAGATCACGGACGAGGATGTCCCCACCGTCGTGCGTCATGCAGCAATGGTGTCGGGAGACTCGCAACGACTCCAAACGCGCATCGCACGCCGGGTGCCTCCCTACCACGATCATGGCGCGATCCAGGCTGATGTCTGGACCTTCGTCGAGGGCCACGAGTCGGGCGATCATGGGACTTGATCCTCGGACGATTCCAAGAGAGAAATCATGCGGATCCCTCATCTCGGAAAGTCATCAAGCTACTATAAACGAGAGTCTGCTCGCTCATCCACCAGTCGAAAACACTAGTCTACACGAAAGGCGTCATCCAAGTCCCCAGGGCGATCGAAGCCTCGGGTTCCATGACCTGGCCCGTTGCATCAACTTAACCGCATTCCCCCCCGGACGACGACAAAAAATCCTCGAAGAAACCGCAGAAAATCTTGAAACCCTCTCGATTTGCTGGAAAACGACCGGAAAAACGCCGATTCAGTGAGCCATTCAAGAGCTTTATAAGACTGGCCAAGATTCGGCAAGGGACCTCGACCATCCCGCAGGATTGTGATTGTATCGCTGAAGTCCAGTTCCGCAGGCGTTTTGCGGCTCTTTCCGTCGCCTCCTCAAGCCCCCTGCGAGGCCTCGATCCAGGCTTATGACCACCGGATGGCGTCGGCTTCACGAGTGTGAGCAGCCCTGTTGATTTTTATCGACTAAAGAGGTCGGCCGGCTCGCAACCAATTGATGGCGTCGGCCAGAGATTCCCGAATGGGACGTGGATTGAGGCTGAGTTCCTGAAGACTCTTCGAGGAATCAAAGTGCATGAGGCGTCTCGCAAGCCTGAGCCCCGTCACGCTCGCCTTCGGCGAGACGCCCGAGACGTGATCGGCCCAGAACTCGCTGAGATGAGCGAATCCCAGGCCGATTGCGTAAGGAACGCGCCAACGCGGCACTGGCGATCCGGTCAATTCGGACAGGATATCCAGAAGTTCCACCAGCGCGAGGTTCGCGCCGCCCAGGAGGTATCGCCGACCAGGTCGGCCGACTTCCAGGACGCGGGCCAGGCCGATCGCGACGTCGCGAACGTCGATCAGGTTCAGCGTGCAGTCCATGACCGCCGGCAAGCTCCCGTTGCAAAAGTCGCGGATCAGTCGCGTGGGAGGGGAGCAGCCTCGATCGCCGGGGCCGACCGGCATGGTGGGGTTGGCGACGACGACCGGCCGTCCCTCGCGGGCGAGTCCCATCGCGAAGTTCTCCGCGCGGAGCTTGGAGAGGCAGTACGGGCCTACCGCGTCGCTCTCCTCGATTCGCACGTCTTCATCAATCAACCCGGCGGCCCCCGACTTCGTCAGGATGCTCTCGGTGCTCGTGTGCAGGACGCGCTCCGCGCCCGCGTTCAGGGCCGCTTCCAGGACGTGAACCGTGCCCTGGTGGTTCACCGCCTCGAACTCGCGACGGTCGCGGAGCCAGAGGTTCGGGTTGGCGGCCAGGTGGTAGACGAACCGGCTCCCCCGCAGGGCTTCGTCGAGCCCTTCGCGACGCCGGATGTCGGCGAAGACCACCTCGACGCCTTCCGGCAAGTGGGCCACGCCGGCCCCGGGCCGCTCGACGACGCGGACCTGGCGTCCGAGGGCGATGAGATGCTCGACGAGGTGGCTGCCGATGAACCCCGCACCCCCCGTCACCGTCGATAGCCCGTTCATGAGCCCCCTTGTTTCCTTCGCATACGCGGACCTGTAGCATGTGGCGAATCAACGATCGAAAAGTCCGTTCGACCATTCGGAGTCGTCGAGATGCCCCACGCTGGATTTCGCACTCTGTCCTCGCGCGCCGTCGCGCTGGGCGCTTGCATCTCCGTCTTGCTGGCGACGGCCGCCACGCCGGCCAGGTCGGAGATTCTAGCAGGCGCGGCCGTCCGGGTCATCACGCCCGACCCGCTCCTTCCGGTCTCGGGCGGGATGGGGCCGACGAAACCCGCCGGCGAGAAGCGCGGGGAGTTGACGGCCCGGGCGCTCGTGCTCCGCAAAGGCGACGCCTCCGTCGGCGTCGTGGCCCTGGACCTGCTCGGATTTCCCTCGGTCCTTGGCGATCGCGTGCGGGCCAGGGTTCCTCGCCTCCCCGGCCCGAACATCCTGATCGGGTCCACACACACCCATAGCGCCCCGGACTGCTACGCGCTGCCGGACGGCAAGGGCGGGCATTCCGGCGATCTGGCCTACATGGACCTCGTCTGCGAACGGGCCGCCGAGGCCCTGAACGAAGCGCTGGACCGCCTTGAACCGGCGCGACTCCAGGTCGCGACCGGAGAGGCCCGAGGGAAGATCGCCTACAACTACTACGCCCCCGAACTCTACGACCGGCGGATGAGCGTCATCCGTGCGATCGCCCCGGACGGCAAGACCCTCGCCACCCTGGTCAACTATGCGATCCATCCCGAGGTGCTCGGCAATGGCCTGGGCATCCTGAGCCCGGATCTCGTGGGCCCGCTCTGCGAGACGATTGAGGCGGAGTCCGGCGGCGTCGCCCTGTTCGTCAACGGCGCCCAGGGGGGGATGGTCACCGCCGACAATCGCCGGCTCGTCGAACCGATCGACCCCGGCGGTGCTCACTCGAAGGACGAGCGGAGCTGGGCCGAATGCCAGCGGATCGGCCGCCTGATGGCGACGGAGGCCCTGCGGATCGTCGCCGACGCTCCCGTTCAGGAAGACCCGAAGCTCGCGTGCCACGCAAGGACCGTCCGGTTCCCGGTCGAGTCCGACCTGATGTGGGCCGTCGTCACCGGCTCGCCACTCAGGTATCCGCACGGCGATGATCGGACGGTCTCGGCCCGGATCAACCTGGTGGAAATGGGCGACGCCCAGATCTTGACGATCCCGGGCGAGGCCTTGCCCAACATCGGGTTCTACCTGAAGCGGAAGATGCGAGGGAAGCACAACCTGCTCTTCGGCCTGACCAACGACGCGTTCGGATACATCCTGACCCGCGTCGATTTCCAGAGCTTCCCGAGATATGACTACATCTCCCGGACGTCGCTGGGCGAGGAGACGGGAGAAATCCTGATCGAGAACGCGCTGGGGCTCGTCGAAGAGGTCGCGAAACCTTGATCCGGCTCGTCAGCGCACCTCATAAAGATCCTGGTCCATCCCGATGGGCATCGGCCTGCCGAGGATTCCGGAGGCGACCCACTCCGCGAACCGCGCGGGCGTGACGAAGTCGGTGAATCCGTATCCCGCGGGGTCGCGGTGGCGGCGGATCTCCTTCCAGTCCACGTAGACGTGCGTGATCTTCCGATCGAGGAGGGTCCGCCTGAATTCCTCCGGGGTCTTTCCGGCGGCGAGCGTCTCGACCGTCTCGGGATTGAAGACGGTGTTGTAGAGGACCGGATGCCGGACGTGGAAGACGGCCGCCTGGCCAATGAGGAGGATCTTCGCGTTCGGCGGGAGGTTGGCGTCGATCGCGGCCAGGGGGCCGTTCAGCCGTCGCGGGATGTCGTTTCGCAGGAACTCCAGGTCCCCCGTCCACTCGTTGAGCCCCGACAGCGCGGTGGACACGAACGCGAGGTTCGTCGCCACGGCCAGCGCGAGCACGCCGGCCCGGACGAACCGCCAGGCCAGCGATTTCGTCCAGTCGGCCCCCAAACCGGCCATCACTGCGGCGGCGGGGAGCATCGGCAGCCAGAAGCGGTCGAGTCGGTGGGTCAGGAACCACCACGAGACGAACATCCAAGCCAGGTAGATCGCCAGCCAGGCCGACACGCGCCGAAACCTCGGGTTCAGGAAGGCCAGGGGGGCGAACGCCGCGTACAGGGGTGACTGCCAGTCCGAGCGCCCGGCGACTTCGATCAGCGAGTAGCGGAACAGGGGCCACGTGATCGGCCTTGGGCCGTGGGCCCGGCTCCACTGCAACTCGCGGGCCTCGGTCCAGTCGCGACCCCCGAACACCGGATACGCCAGAGGATAGACCGGATTGCCGGTGTCGACCACGTTCTTGATCATCCAGGGACTCATGACGACGGCCCAGCCCAGGATGAAGGCGACCACCGGCCGCGCCGACCGCCCGCGCCAGGCTTCGACCACGCTGATAACACCGAACGGGATCACCGACGGCAAAATCGCCGTGTACTTGCATGCCATGGCTCCGCCGGCGAGAAAGCCCAGCATCGCCCACAGACGCGTCGGCGACGGCTCCGGGGAGCGCCGACCTTTCACGAAGGCCCAGAGCAGGGCGGCCTGGTAGCAGTTGAGCGGCCCTTCGACGTACGCGATGACTCCGAGCCGATAAATCCAGGGGGTCGACACGTAAATGAGAGCCGCCAGGCAACCGGCTCGCCAGGTTCCGAGTCGGCTCGCGGTCGAGGCGATCAAGACCGCCGCGCACGGCGCGTAAAGCGCGACGAGGAGCTGACCGACGAGCCCTCCCCACCACCAGTCGCCCAGGATCTCCATCCCGAGCAGGTGGAGCATCTCCACGCCGAACGGCATGTTCGTGTACACGTTGTGCGGGAGGAACGCGATCCGCCCGGCCTGGTAATACTCCTTCGGCCCCTGGAGATGGTAACTCAGGACGTCGAAATCGATGGCCGGCAGCATCGACCCCAGGAGCATCAAAACGACGAACGGTGAGACGACCGCGGCGGCGATCGCCGCGCCCGGCTCGAACCGTGGACGCCCCCATCGCCAGAATTTCGAGCCGTAAGCCCCCGCGACGCCGACCACGACGAGCGCCAGACGGACGAGCCAGGTGTTGGGGACCGCGAACCGGCCCACGATCATCGTCGCCAGGCCGAGGACGACCGTACCGAGCGCGTAGTCGATCGCGAGCCGCGTCGCGACTTCGCAGGTCGCTTCCATCCGGAACTTCCGGAGGAGCCAGTCGCCGATCCCGATCGCGGCCAAAACGGCGAGCGCCGCGGCGGCCACGATCGGCAGGCGTTGCGGGAGGTTTTCGAGGTGGCTCATCTCCTCCACGGCCTTCCCGAGCAGGGAGTCGTGGAAGGTCACGCCGGGGACCAGCCCGGGGAACGAATCCAGCAGCAAGATCCCGCGCGTGATCGCCCCCTTCGGCGAGGGGGCGTTGGGGAGCGGCTCCGACAGGAACCAGCCAAGCCAGCCCAGCTCCAGGAGCGCCAGGATGATGAGCGGCCAGCCGCTGCGTCGCATCAAGCCGAGGTGGGGGACGGGGGCGCTGGCGGCGGCCGTCGGCGGGCCGGGGACTCGTTCGCGGTTGTTCATGTCAAAGCGTCGGCCCGATGTTCCACGGAACGAACTCGTCCTCACCCATGCCGACCCGCTCGCTGCGGGTGGGCTCGCCGCCGGCGACGTCGAGGATCTGTTCGAAGAGTCGGCGGCCCACGCTCTCGACCGATTCGCCGGCGAGGATTGTCCCGGCGTCCAGGTCCATATCGTCCTTCATCTTCTCATACATCGGCGTGTTCGTGGCCACCTTGACGCAAGGGGTCGGCTTGAGGCCCAGCACGCTCCCCCGGCCCGTCGTGAAGACCAGGACGTTGGCGCCACCGGCGACGAGGCCCGTGGTGCAGACCGGATCGTATCCCGGCGTGTCCATGAAAAACAGGCCGGGCCCTCGGACGGGTTCGGCGTACCCGATCACATCGACCAGCGGGCTCGTGCCCGCCTTCGCCAGCGCCCCGAGCGATTTCTCATAGATCGTCGAGAGCCCGCCCGCCTTGTTGCCGGGGGACGGATTGTTGTTGATCTGGGCCCCGAACACCCCCGTATACCACTCCCACCACTTGATCCGCTCCACGAGCTTCCGCCCGACTTCGGCCGAAACGGCGCGTCGGGTCAAAAGGTGCTCCGCGCCGTAGATCTCCGTAGTCTCCCCCAGGACGGCCGCCCCCCCTTGGGCGATGAGGAGATCGGCCGCCACGCCGAGCGCGGGATTGGCCGTGACGCCGGAGTTGCCGTCGGAACCGCCGCATTCCAGGGCCAGGCAGAGTTTCGACGCCGGCTGCTCGGTCCGTCGCCAGGCGTCGGCCGCCGGCAACAACCCTTCCACCGCCGCGACGGCCGCCTCAACCGTCCGGGCGACCCCGCCCTCCTCCTGGATCGTGAAGACGCGCGGCGGGAGGCTTTTCTCCGCGGCGGATTTGGCACCCGCTTTGGGCGTCAGTCGGAGGTGCTGGGTCTCGATCAAATGCTGGGCGTAGGCGCCCTCGCATCCTAATCCCACCAGAACGTAGGCCGCGACGTTGGGATGGTTCACGAAGCCGGCCAGAACGCGCTCCAGGATCTGATGATCGCTCCCCTCGAAAGGAAGCCCGCAGCCCCCCTTGTGCGTGATGGCGAACACGCCGTCGATGTTGGGATGCGACCTTCGGAAGTCGCGGCCCCGAAACCGCTCGGAAATGAAGCGCGAGGTGCTCGCCGAGCAGTTCACGGTGCTGACGACGGCGATGTAATTCCGCGTCCCCACCCGCCCATCGGGGCGAAGATAGCCCCGAAAGGTCCGCGGAGCCTCCGGCTGTCGCCCCGGCGCTCGCTCCGAGGCGTAGGCGTAGTCTCGCTCGAACAGGTCGGCCCGGAGGTTCTGGACGTGGACGTGGTCCCCGGCCCGGATCGGCTTCGAGGCGAACCCGATCACCTGGCCGTACTTCCGAACCGGTGATCCCTCGGCCACGTCGCGGACGGCGAGCTTGTGCCCGAGCGCGATGGGCGCCAAGGCCTGGACCGAGACGCCGCCGACCTCGACACGCCCCCCCGCTGGGATCGGCGCGGGGGCCACGGCCACATCATCTTCGTCTCGCAGCAAGACGGCCTTGAACCTGCCCGATTCGGTCGCCATCACGGTCCCTCGCGGAAAACGTTCCGAATTTCCAACACGAGCGAGGGAGCGAATCGGCCAGGGCCGGCTCGCTCCCTCGCGACTTCACTTCGACGCCGAGACGACCTCGTGAATCCGGCCGTCGAAGGCCAGGATCAGAAGCTCGCCGTCGGGGGTCTCGGCGAATGATGCGATGTTCAGCTTCGTCTGCGGCGTCACTTCCAGCAACTCGCCGGTCGACGTCACCTTGCCATGCTCGTACTTCAGGCCCCAGACGCGGCCCGAGTCGTAGTCGCCGTAGACATAGAAGCCCTTGAGTTCGGGGATGGCCTCGCCGCGATAGACGTGGCCGCCGGTGATGCTCAGGCCGGCGTCCGGGCGGTCGGCCGTCGGCTTGTGGGGATACTCGGCCAGCGGCGGTCGGATCTTCGACGCCGGGTCCGGCTTCTGTCGACGCTGGGGCTGGAAGGCGTGGAAGCCCTCGCGGATGCTCCAGCCATAATTGCCCCCCGAGTCGATCTTGTGGACCATTTCGTAAAGGTTTTGCCCGACGTCTCCGGCCCAGAGGTCGCCGGTCTCACGGTCGAAGCTGAATTTCCAGACGTTCCGCAGGCCGATGGCATAAACCTCCGGCGCCCAGTGGGCGTGGGCCTTCGACTTGACCGCCGGGTTGTCGGCCGGGATGCCGTAGGCCTTCCCCTCCGCCGGGTGATCGACGTCGATCCGCAGGATCGACCCGAACCAATCCTTGGGATTCTGGCCCGTGGACAGCGGATCGTCCCCCGCGCCGCCGTCTCCCAGCGTGATATAGAGGAATCCGTCGGGGCCGAACACGATCGTCCCCCCGTTGTGGTTCTCCCAGCGATCCACGTCCGAGACCCAGATTCGCTCTTCGCTGGCCGGATCGGCCTTCAACGGGTCGTCCGACGAGACGGTGAACCGCGAGACCACCGAACGCCGTTCGGGGCCGTCATTCGCCGAGTAGTAGACGAAGAACTGGCCGTTCTGCTTGTATTTCGGATGGAAAGCCAGGCCGAGCAAACCCTCCTCATTCCCCTTGTTGATCGGGTCCGGGAGCTCGAGGAAAAGCTTCTTCTCCGAGGTGTCTCGCGGGCTGGCCGGGAACGACCAGATCTTGGCCTGGTGCTGCTCCACGACGAAATAGCGACTGCCGTCGTCCGCGGGGTAGTCCAGGGCGACCGGCCGGTCGAAGCGGAGGTTCGGGTAGGCGACCTGGGTCTCCACGACAGGGAGGTGGGCGGCCTGACCGAAGGCCGGCGTCGCCGCCATGGTCAGCGCCAGGCAGGCGGCCGAGACGATCGGGACGGCCCCGGACCGGCTCAGGCGCGACGACTTTGAGGGGAAGGGATGCAAGAGCTTGATCTCCGAAGGGTGGCCCGATTCCAGTGACGCTCGCGGCTCGGCGTGCAAGAGCCGCGCCGACAACTAAAGTTGTGGGGAGGCGGGCCGCAAGTCAAGCCGCCGGCGACGGCCGCGCAGACGGAACTCGGGACGGCGAATTCCATAGGAATTGCTTGATGGGGAAATTTCGGTCTGGTACTTTGAATTCGGCATCATCGATTCCGATACATTCCCTTCATCGGAACCCGGCCTGGGACGACCGAGGTCGTTCGTCGCCGTCACGCCATGGTTCTTGTGTCCGTACTTGACGTTACGCCATACTAGCGCGCCCCCGCCGCTCGGACCCGCTCGCGCCGGCCCGTCGTCGTCGGACGTGCCGCGTGGATCCAACGCGCGTCCCGTGCCCCCCTGCAAATCCTCCTGGGAGTTGTGTCGTCATGGCCAAGAGTCGGGATTGGACCGAAATCCTCATTCGACGCGGCGTGATCGGCCCCGATCAACTGAAGGAAGCGGAACGCTCCGGAGGGGAAGTCGAGGACGCGCTCGTCAAGCTCGGTTACGCCGACGCCACCGACGTCGCCAAAGCCAAGGCCGAGCAACACGGCCTCCAGTATGTCGAACTCCGCGAGGTCGAGATCCCCGCCTCGGTGATCGGCAAGGTGCCCGAATCCCTCGCCCGCGAAAACATCGTCATGCCGATGGCGGAGAACGGCGGCTCGATTCGCGTCATCATGCATGATCCGATGGGCTTCGAGACCATCGAGAAGCTCCGCTTCGTCCTCAACCGTGAGATCGAGGTCGCTCTCGCCCCGCGCGAGGCGATCATCGAGGCCATCAATAAATACTATGGAGGTTCCGCCGGGGAGACCGAGTCGGTCGACACGATGCTCGGCGAATGGACCGACACCCAGATGGACTTCATGGAGGACGGCGAGGGGGGGAAACGCTCCACGACGAACACCCTCGAAGAGGGGGACGCGCCGGTCATCCGGCTGGTCCACCTCATCATCGAGGAGGCCGTCCGCAGCCGCGCTTCGGACATTCACATCGAGCCGTTCGCCGAGCGGGTCCGGATCCGCTATCGAGTCGACGGCGTGCTGATGGAACGCGACTCCGCCCCCCGGCGACTCCTCGGCGCCATGGTCAGCCGGCTCAAGATCATGGGCTCGATCGACATCGCGGAGAAGCGGCGGCCCCAGGACGGCCGGATCAAGATCAACGTCGCGGGGAAGGACATCGACCTTCGCGTCAGCATCCTCCCCACCACGCATGGCCAGTCGGTGGTCATGCGAATCCTGGATCGCGACAACATCAAGGTCAGCCTGCAGGACCTCGGCTTCTCGGACGAGGACTTCGCCCGGTTCAAGCAACTCATCCGGCGGCCGAACGGCATCCTCCTGGTCACCGGACCGACCGGTTCGGGGAAGACGACGACGCTCTACGCCGCCCTCAACGAGTTGAACCGACCCGACGTGAAGATCATCACGGCGGAGGACCCGGTGGAGTATTACCTCCCCGGAGTCAACCAGTGCGAGGTCAAAGCCAAGATCGGGATGACCTTCGCCCGCATCATCCGGGCGATGCTCCGCCAGAATCCGAACATCCTCCTCGTGGGCGAAATCCGCGATCTGGAGACAGCGGAGACGGCGATCCAGGCCTCACTGACAGGACACTTGGTTTTCAGTACATTGCACACGAACGATGCGCCCAGCGCCATTACACGTCTGGTCGACGTCGGCATCCAACCGTTCCTCGTGGCCAGTTCCGTGCTTGCAGTTTTGGCTCAACGCTTGGTGCGAAAGGTCTGTCCCAAGTGCAAGGTTCGGTATGAGCCCCCGGCCCACGTCCTGGCCAGCCTGGGACTCCGTCCCGAGCTCGCCAAGAAAGCGAATTTCGCTCGAGGGAAGGGCTGCTCGAACTGCAACAAGAAGGGCTATCGGGGCCGTCTCGGGATCTACGAGTTGATGATCATGAGCACCCAGGTCCGCGAGATGTCCTTCAAGGGCGAGTCGACAATGGCGATTCGTAAAGTCGCCCGAAAGCAGGGGATGCGCACACTCTTCGAGGACGGGGTGATCAAGGCGATCAAGGGGATTACCACCCTCGACGAGGTCTTGCGGATCACCCAGCACGACGTCAGCACCACGCCTCAGCCGGCGGCCGAGAAAAAGTAGTCTATCTTGGCGTGATACCGGTCGATGGGTAAGGGGAGCTTCCCCGCCAAGTCGGCCGGAGATCGTCGCTTCGCTCCGCCGAAGGCACGGAGCGGGAAGTATTCCAAGCACTTGCGCGCTTGATCCAGCCACGCCAGATCGAAATAATGAGGTAGGCCGAGAGGGGCGCGGTGCGATCGCCTAAGTCTCTCTCGGACCTCAGGAATTCGATGGACGCCTGGTCTTCAGGACAAAGTCAACTCCAGCACGAAGCGGATCCGACGACCCGTCCACGTTCCATCGAGATCCAGGGGAGGCCAGTCACGGCATGGGCACGATCCTCATCGACAAGCTCCTCCAGACGGTTTGCACGCAGCGCGCCAGCGACCTGCACCTGACCGTCGGTAGCCAGCCGATGCTGCGGCTGCACGGTCATATGCGCCCGCTCGCCACGAAGGTGCTCGAACCGCCCGACACGGTGGCGCTCATGAAGAGCATCACCCCCGAGCGCTGCCAGCAAGAGCTTCAGGAAGTGGGGGGGACCGACTTCGGGTTCGCCTTCGGCGAGATGGCTCGATTCCGCGTCGCCATTTTCAAGCAACGCGGCAACATCGGGCTGGTTCTCCGGCGGATTCCCAACGAGTTCCTCACGTTCGAGCAGCTCGGCCTGCCTTCGGTGATGGAAGAGTTGATCCAGCGCCCTCGCGGCTTGATCCTGGTCACCGGGCCCACGGGCTCGGGCAAGACGACCAGCCTGGCCTCGATGATCAACTGGATCAACCACAACATGGACCGGCACATCATCACGATCGAGGACCCGATCGAGTATTTCCACAAGCACCAGAAGTCGCTTGTGAATCAGCGCGAGATCGGGATCGACGTGCCGGACTTCCCCGAGGCGATCCGTCGCGCCCTCCGAATGGACCCGGACATCATCCTGGTCGGCGAAATGCGCGACCTGGCGACGATCCAGGCCGCCATCACCGCCGCCGAGACCGGTCACATCGTCTTCGGCACCCTGCACACGAACTCGGCGGAAGGGACGGTCAACCGGATCATCGACGTCTTCCCCAAGGAGCAGCAGGACCAGATCCGCACGCAGCTCTCGGTCGCGATCATCGGGGTGCTCGCGCAGGCGCTTCTGCCGCGCAAGCCCAAGGGGCTGGTGGCCGCGTACGAGATGCTGGTGGTGACGCCGGCCATCTCGAACCTGATCCGCGAGAACAAGACGTACCGGATCGACTCCTCGATCCAGACCGGCCGCAAGCACGGCATGATCCTGCTGGACGACAGCCTCTTCAACCTCTGGAAGCAGGGGCTCGTCGAGGAGCAGGAGGTCCTCTACAAGTCGCGCAAGGTCAACGAGCTTCGCGAACGGATCGAGAACGCCAAGAAGGGCATCTTCGACGAGGAGGAAGGCGAGGAGGAAGGCGAAGGTTGATCCGGGCCGTCCTCGGCGGGGCCCGGCTCCCCGGGCCTTGTGCAATCCCCGGCCCGCGCGTCACGAGGCGTCCGGGCCGATGTATCTAAGATGTACACGTTGAAATAGGTTCAAACGCGATTGGATCCGGCGGGCGGACGGGCTGGGGACGGCGGCGACCTTCGCGGCCGGCGCCCGGCGGGCCGCCCGCATCTCGAACCGCCGGCAAGGCGGACGCGACGCGGGAGGGCCGTCCCGGCCCTCCCGATCCTCTCTTCTCGACACCAAGACACGACAGGTCCGACGACGAGGCGTGGAAGGGGGCCCCTGGGGCCTCCCGGGGACGTCCCGCGCGTGAATCGATCGGGGGCGACGGCATGGCGCGACGGCTCGGCACGATCATGGTCGACATGGGCTACCTCGACGAGGAAGGGCTGATGCGGGCCCTCGAGGAGCAGAAGCGCGGCGCCGGCGAGCTCCTCGGCAAGGTGATCGTCCGGCTCGGGCTGGCGAAGGAGGACCACGTCCTCAAGGCGCTCGGCGAGCTGCTGGGGATGAAGGTGATCCGGCTGGGGGACACGACGATCCCGGCCGAGATGACCGAGCTGGTCAACGAGAGCATGGCGACGGCCTTCAAGGTCGTGCCGATCTCGCAGAGCAAGAAGGACAAGAGCGTCACGGTGGCCATGGCGGAGCCCCAGAACCCCTCGACCCTGTCCGACCTGGGGTTGTTCCTGGGGGTGCCGGTCAAGGGGGTGGTCTCGACCGAGGCCGACGTGACCGCCGCGATCGAGCGGATCTACGCCGGCCACCACGAGTCGATCCAGGACGTCGTCAAGCAGATCGAGCAGGACAAGGGCCTGCAAAAGATGGCCGGGCGGAACGAGAACACGATCGACCTCGAGGCCATCGAGGAGATGGCCGAGGCCGCGCCGGTGCGCAAGCTCCTGAACATGGTCCTGCTGCTGGCGATCAAGGACAAGGCGTCGGACATCCACTTCGAGCCGTTCGAAGAGGAATACAAGATGCGGTACCGGGTGGACGGCATCCTATACGAGCTGGTCCCCCCGCCCCGGCACCTGGCCGCGGCGATCTCCAGCCGCATCAAGGTCATGTCCAACCTCGACATCGCCGAGCGGCGGCTCCCCCAGGACGGCAAGATCCAGCTGGCGCTGGGGGGCAACAGCGTGGACATCCGGGTGTCGACGCTGCCGACGATGTTCGGCGAGAGCGTCGTGCTGCGGATCCTCGACCGTTCGGTGGTCCAGCTCGACCTCAAGCGGCTGGGGATGCCGGGCGACACGCTGGTCCGCTGGATGGAGGTGATCCAGAAGCCCAACGGCATCATCCTGGTGACCGGGCCGACCTCCTCGGGCAAGACGACCACGCTCTACGCCACGCTGAACGAGCTGAACAAGATCGAGGATAAGATCATCACGACCGAGGAGCCGGTCGAGTACGAGATCGAGGGGCTGATCCAGGTCCCGATCAACCCCGAGATCGGCGTGACCTTCGCGGCCTGCCTGCGGTCGATCCTGCGGCAGGACCCGGACAAGATCCTGGTGGGGGAGACTCGCGACCTGGAGACGGCCGAGATCTCGATCCAGGCCTCGCTCACCGGCCACGTCGTCTTCACCACGCTGCACACCAACGACGCCCCCTCGGCCGTGACGCGGCTCCGCGACATGGGCCTGCCGACGTTCCTCATCACCGCCACGGTGGAGGCCGTGCTGGCCCAGCGGCTCGTCCGGCGGCTCTGCGCCAACTGCAAGACCGAGTTCATGCCCAGCCCCGAGGTGGTCATGGAATTGGGCCTGACCGCGGAGCAGGCCGCGGGCCAGAAGTGGTACTACGGCAAGGGCTGCGACCGCTGCAACAACACCGGCTACAAGGGCCGCCAGGGCATCTACGAGCTGATCGTGATGAACGACATCCTCCGCGACATGATCGTCGCCGAGGTCTCGCTCGACGACTTCCGCGAGGCCTGCCGGAAATACGGCATGAAGACCCTCCGCGAGGCCGGACTCGAGGCCATTCACGAAGGCCGGACCAGCATCGAAGAGATCATGCGCGAGACGATGACCGAGATCTGACCCCCGAGCCGACCCGCCCCGCGATCCGGAAGAACCACGCACCAACGCCCGCGGCAGGAGAAAGCCGATGCCGACGTTCCAGTACGAAGCGATGGACCACACCGGGCGCGAGGTGAAGGACGCCATCGACGCCGCCACCCAGGAAGAAGCCCAGCAGCTCATCCGTCAGAAGGGCTTCTTCGTCACCAAGATCTCCGAGAAGGCCAAGAAGACCCGCCGCGCGGCGACCGCCAAGAAGGGGGGCCGGCGCAAGAAGAAGTCGTTCACGATCGGCCGGATCTCGACCAAGCAGCTCTGCACGTTCACCCGGCAGCTCTCGACGCTGCAGGACGCCGGCCTGCCGATCCTCCGCAGCCTCAAGATCCTGGAAGGCCAGTGCAAGCCCGGCGTCCTCAAGAACGCCCTGGCGGACGTCGTCGAGGACATCGAGAGCGGCCAGACCCTCTCCGAGGCGTTCGCCAAGCATCCCAAGGCCTTCGACCGTCTCTACTGCAACATGATCAAGGCGGGCGAGGCCGGCGGCGCCCTGGAAGCCATCCTCCAGCGGCTCGCCGACTTCAAGGAGAAGGCCCAGTCGCTCAAGCGGAAGATCAAGGGGGCGATGGTCTACCCGATCGTCGTCATCTTCGTCGCCTGCGTGATCGTCGGCTTCATCCTCTACTTCATCATCCCCAAGTTCGAGGCCATCTTCAACGACTTCGGCGTCCCCCTGCCGAACATGACCAAGGTGCTGATCGAGGCCAGCCACTTCCTGATCAAGTACTTCTACATCGTGTTCCTGGCGCCGCTGTTCTTCTGGATGTTCATCAAGCTCATGTACCGCAACAAGACCGGCGCGTACATCTGCGACCGCATCCTCCTCATGATCCCGGTCATGGGGACGATCGCCGAGAAGTCGACCGTGGCCCGGACCATGCGGACCCTGGGGACGCTCGTCCAGTCCGGCGTGCCGATCCTGGAAGCCCTCTCGATCGTCCGCGAGACGGCCGGCAACGCCGTCTTCGAACGGGCCTTCACGCGGATCTACGAGAGCATCCGCGAGGGCGAGACCATCGCCCAGCCGCTCCGCGAGGCCCGGATCGTCGACGACATCGTCGTCAACATGATCGACGTCGGCGAGGAGACGGGGGACCTGGACACCATGCTCAACAAGATCGCCGACAACTACGACGAAGAGGTCGAGGTGGCCGTCGAGTCGCTCGTCAGCCTCCTGGAGCCGATCATGATCGTCGTCCTCGGCGGCATCGTCGGCTTCATCGTCATCGCCCTGTTCCTCCCCCTGATCACGCTTATCACCAAGCTCTCGGGCTGAGGCCGGGCCGGCGGGGGGCGGCCCTGTCCGCCCCCCTCGAAGGCCGCGTCGTCGGGCCGGGCGGATCCGGCCCGACGCTTGAAAATTTCGAGAAACGTCGTACTTCGATACGTGAGAACGGACCCGCCGCGACGGCCCCTTCGGCCCTCGCCCCGGCTCCTCGGAGGCCCGGACCGATGACTCGCCCCTCGACCCGCCGACGCACCCCGACCGGCCCCGACCGGCGCGGCTTCACGCTGGTGGAGCTGCTGGTCGTCTTCGTCATCCTCTCGATCCTGATCGCCCTGCTCCTGCCGGCGATCAACGGCGCGGTCCGCACGGCCAAGAACACCGCCGCCTCGACCAACCTCAAGCAGCTCGACCAGGCCCTCGCCGCCTTCAAGTCGAAGTACGGCGACTATCCCCCCAGCCGGGTGATCCTCTACGAGAACGGCTACTTCCAGACCAGCGACACCACCGCCCTCGCGGGCGCCGCCCCCCAGGCCGACATGACCCGCGGCCAGCTCGCCCAGCGTTCGCTGATGTACCTGAGGAAGTGCTTCCCCAAGGTTACGTTCAGCACCTCGGGGGCCGTCTGGACGGCGACCGACAAGCAGTGGTACGACTTCAACGGCAACGGCGTGTTCGAGACGACCCCCTACATCCTCCAGGGGCATCAGGCCCTGGTCTTCTTCCTCGGCGGGCTGCCGCAGGCCATGGGCGACGGCACCTACGCCATGACCGGCTTCGCGAAGAACCCGGCCAATCCGTTCACGCCCAGCGTCCCCCCGACCACCCCGGTCGCCGCCCCCACGTTCTTCAGCAACAACCGCGAGACGCCGCTGTTCGAGTTTGCCGCCGACCGCCTCCAGGTCCAGGACCCGACCGCCGCCGTCCTCTTCCCCGGCTACATGGACAGCCTGGGCAACTCGCTGGGGGCCGACCAGATCAACTTCATCGCCTACTTCAGCGCCTACGGCAACAACGCCTACGACCCCAACGACGTCAACTTCCCGACCGAGCTGGACGGCAGCCTCCCCGCGGCCCCGATCCTCTCCCGGATCAACGTGCGGTTCCCGGTCCGGACGGCGGCCAGCGCGACGACGACCAACATCGCCGTCTCCCCCTCGCCGAACCCGTACACCAACACGACGACGAACGCGGCGGCCGTGGGCTACATCAACCCCCAGACCTACCAGCTCATCTCGTCGGGCGTGGACGGGCAGTTCGGGCCCGGCGGCCAGTACAAGCCGAACGCCACGACCGGCGTGCTGCCGTTCGACGCGGCGACCACGGTCTCGGCGGACCTGAACGTCCGCCTCCGCGAGAAGGACAACCTGACCAACTTCCACGGCGGTCGGCTCGACTGATCGGCGGCCCCCACGAACGCGAGATTCCCACGGGCCCGGGGCCGTCCCGGGCCGGACGCGAAGGCCGGAGATGGATGCGAACATGACGACCTCTCCCCGAAACACGATCCTCGACCCCCGGGGCGCCCCCCCGAGGCGCGGGTTCACGCTGATCGAGCTGATCGTCGTGATGACGATCATCGGGATCATCGTCACGCTCATCCTGATCGCCTCTCGCGACGGCATCCGCCAGGCCGAGGTCCGGGCCACCCAGGCCCTGATCCTCAAGCTGGAGTCGGGCCTCAACGACCGGCTCGACGCCCTCATGCAGCTCCGCCCCGACCCCAACTTCACCCACGGCTACCTGGCGGGGGTCTACCCCACGGGGGGCGGCAACGAGGCCGACGGCGCCCCTTACATGACCCCCCCCGCGCTCTTGCCCACCGGCTATCCCGACACCAAGGTCCGCACCACCGGGCGGGCCCTGGCATTCGCCGTGGCCGACTATCTCAAGAGCGAGATGCCCGACGTCTTCGTCATCCAGCACGGGCTCTCGGGCACGCCCGGAAGCCAGGACTACCCGATCAACTTCGCCGCCCAGCCGTTCCCGGGGACCGCCATCAACGCCCAGGGGAATTACGTCCTCCCGCTGGGGCACGCGGTGCAGGGGCCTCGCGGCGTCGACGCCGTGACGAACTGGGCCACCGGTTACGGCGACGGCAACATCAGCACCGGCATCTTCTACTCGTCGAACCCCCAGCTCGGGCTGACCGGCCGGGGGATCTACGGCGCCTCGTATTCGGTGGCGGCGGGGATCTACAAGAACCTCGGCTATCTGCCGGCCGGCTACGACATGGTCGACAACAACAACAACGGGCTGATCGACGAGTGGAGCGAGGGGGTCGACGGCACGAACGAGGCCGACGTCCTCGCCCGGCTTGGTCAGCACACGCACGAGACGGCGCGGTCGGAGATGCTCTACGCGTTGCTGGTCGAGGGGCAGGGGCCCCTGGGCTCGATCTTCAACGCCGACGACTTCAGCGACCGCGAGGTCCGCGACACCGACAACGACGGGCTCCCCGAGTTCGTCGACGCCTGGGGCAAGCCGCTCCAGTTCTTCCGCTGGCCCATGCTCTACCACTCCGACACCCAGCGCGGGCAGAACATCGGCCCCGACCTGACCGACGCGGCCGCCCCGCTCCGACTGCTCCGCCCGTACGACTCGATCTACCAGGCCCGCGAGCAGAACCCGCTCGACCCCAACCAGACCCTCATGGCGCCCGATTGGTGGCTGGAGTCGGAGAACGTCTCCCCCTTCGCCGCCGGACCGGGGACCCCGATCAATTCCAGCGGCGGGGTGGTCGCCTTCGAGACCTACTTCCACCGACTTACCGAGCCGATGCAATACACCACGGCGTCCACCGACGCGGCGAAATACTGGGATCGGGGCGGCTACACCGGCCTGGGCTACCGGCGGGCCTTCTTCAGCAAGCCGTTGATCCTCTCGGGGGGGCCCGACCAGCGGCCGGGGGTGGCGATGTTCCCCAATCCCTTGTCGCTGGGGACGATCGACACGGCCGTCGCCGGCCTGATCTCGTTCGAGAACAACGCCATGCCATTCGACCCGAACGAGGTCGGACTCACGCCGAGCGGCGTGATCCCGGCGGCGAAGTTCGAGATGCTGGGCAACCCGAAGTCGTTCGAGCTCTGGGACGCCGGCCAGGACGACGTCACCAACCACAACGTCAACCTCGTCGGATCGGGAGGCTGAGACCATGAAGCGCCTTACGCCGCCGCGATCCGCCGGACGCCCGCTTCGCGGCTTCACCCTGGTGGAACTGCTGGTCGTGCTGCTGATCGTCGGCATCATCGCCGCCGTGGCCTTGCCCGTGGTCATCCCGGCGATCAGCCACCGCCAGGTCAGCGAGTCGGCCCGGATCGTCCAGGGGGGCCTGATCGCCGCCCGCGACGCCGCCCTGCGGACGAACACGCCCCACGGCATCCGCTTCCTCCCCGATTCGACCTATAACGGGATCGATCCGAACGAGCCCAATCCACTCCTTCGAGGGCAGATCAACCCCTTCCGCACCCTGGCCTCGAATCGGTTCATCCCAATCGAGCAGCCGCCGGGATACTCGGAGGGGAAGGTCTTCCTGAACACCACAACGAGGGCCTTCAACCTCCAGTTCGACAACGCTCCCTCCCTGACGGGGCCGGGGGGCCTGCCCAGTGCCGCGGTCTATGACTCCGGCCGGCTGTTGATGATCATCCAGTCGAGGTTTCGGACGGTCTACGACAGCTCGGGGAATCCGCTCTACCCCCTCGAATCGCCGACTTCGTGGTTCTGGAACGTCCGCAAGGGGGACAAGATCCAGGTCAACAATACCGGGCCGTTCTTCACCGTCGTCGGCCCGATGGACTTCGACAACCCGGAGAAGTTCGTCAACGTGGATCCGGCGGCACCGGCGCTCTGGTTCAACCATCCGGTCAGCGGGTCGAAGTATTACCCCGAGTTCCTCTTCGTCGTCAACGGTGAGGACGATGACAAGGACGGGTACATCGACAATGGCTACGACGGGCTCGACAACAACCTGATCAACGGCATCGACGACCTCGGCGAATGGTCGGAGGCGGAAAAATGGCCGGCCGCTTTCATGACCGCTAGCCCGAGCGTGGTGGGCCAAGCGTTCAACGGCGTCCCCTACACGATCATCCGTCGGCCGGTGCCGTCGCCGGGGGCGCGGGAGACGGTGCTGCCGTCGAACGTGGTGGTGGACTTGACCACGTCGTTCCTGACGGCCGAGCGGTCGCGGCTGCCGGTCGATCCCTACTCCGGGAACGTGGACATCCTGCTCGACCCCAGCGGCCGGGTGGTGCCGTCGACCCAGTATTCGAGCCCCGCGTCGTTCGGGATGGCCTCGTCGTTCTATCACATCTGGCTGGCGGAGCGGAGCGACCTGGCGGAGGTGCAGACGACGGGGACGGCGCCCAACGTGACCGCCGTGCCGTTGATCTCGGGGAGGGACTTTCTCTTGCCGATGCCGCTGGGCCAGAACTTCGGGGCCTCTCCCAACGCCTACGACGCGTTGGTGGACGCGAATCCCACGCTCCCGTACCTGAAGGGGGAGATGCGGCTGCTGACGCTGTTCACCCGGACCGGGAACCTCATGACGACCGACCGCCCCGTGTTCGACGTGACCACGGTGGAACGGCCCTACCACGCTCCGCAGCTCGGCGAACAGGGAGACACGCCATGATCCGACCCGGCGACCACTCCGACCGGCCGGGCCGTTCCGGCATCACGCTGACGGAAGTCCTGATCGGGATCATGATCCTCGGGGTCGGCCTGATCTCGATCGCGACCCTGTTCCCGATCGGCATCATGCGTCTGCGCGAGGCCCAGCGGCAGTCGCGCTCGGCGCTCCTGTTCGAGTCGGCCGCCGCCGACATGGCCGCGCGGAACCTCGTCAGCGCCGATTCGTTCGTCTACGCCGACTTGCTGAACATCTATGCGAGCGGCGCGTCGTGGTATCCCTGCCAGGTGAACCCGAGGACGCCCGACGGCCTGTTCAACCCCCTGCTGCAAGACGCCGCGTCCTACGGAGGCGACGTCTACACCGGCGTCGCCCCGACCGACCTGGTCGGGCTCGACACGACCAACCCGATTTTCCACGTGCGCGGCAGCTCCGGGCTCCCGTTCGCCTACGACCCGCTCTGGCGATACAAGATGACCATGTATCCCCACGACGCCGCCGGCCTGGGCAGCGTGTCCGAGGGCCGCTTCGGTTCGGGGATCGGCTTCATCCGCGACGACCCGGGCGGCGGGGCCCCCAGCGCCCACGGGCTCCAGCGGCTCACGAACTTCAACGGCCGGGTCAAGAGCAGCTACACCAGCGGCGGCGTCGCCTACCCCATCTACTTCATGCAGACGACGAACACCATCCCGTCGATCTTCGTCTCGCCCGAGGACGTGGTCTGGAACGAGATCAACAATCCGACGAACAAGAGCCCGGTCCTCCCCGACCGGACGATCAGCGGCAATGGCGAATCCGTGAACGACTGGCGGTTCTCCTGGCTGTTCACCGGCCGGTTGACCAGCTCCAGCAACGCGGCGACCTTCGACGGCGACCTGGTGATCTACGAGAACCGCTCGTTCGACCTGGAGTTGATGAAGAGCCCCCTCGACGGCACCACCGACGTCTACAAGCCGGCCGACGAGACGGTCGTGGAGGCCGTGTACGGCTACAGCACGAAGGTGAGCGTCGTCGCCGGCAACACCGTCGGCTACGGCACGGCGTCCGACCGCACGGTGCTCCTGCGCTGGCCTGCCGCGATGGCCGACCCGGTCGTCAAGAACGGGGACTGGATCTGCGACGTGACCTATGAGCGCCAGCAACTCGTCGCCTTCGACCCGAGCTCCGGCGGCGGCCGATTCGTGGGCGTCCCCAACCCGCTCAACGGCGGCAAGTGGGACAACATGCCGGCGCAGCGGGCGTTCTGGTATCAGGTCGTCAAGCACTCGCCGGCCGTGACGGACGCGCAGCTCGGCGCCGCCTATCGCAGCATGGTGGTGCAGGTCAACTCGACGCTACGCGCCCGGACGCCGCTGGTCCAGTCGTCCGGCGAGCCGGCGGTCGTGAACGCGGCCCTGATCGCGCCCCACGTCGTCAACGTGATCCCCCAGACCATCGTCATCCATTAATGAACTGACGTGACCTCGATCGAGTCCCGTCGCGCGGGGCTCGGCCGTCGCATCGCCGCGATCGTTCGACCCGCTCCCCGCCCGCCGCGCCGTCCCTTTCGGGGCCGGGCGGGCCTTCCCGTGCAGGGGCCCAGTCGTGAAGCTCTACCGCCGCATGAACACGAAACTCCGCCGCCGCCGACGAGGCGTGACGCTCGTCGAGATGCTGGTCACGCTGGCCGTGCTCCTGCTCATGATGGCGCTCGTCGTCCAGATCTTCCAGGCGGCGACCGGCTCCATGAACGCCGCGCAGGTCTACCAGCGGCTCGACGACGACCTGCGGCGGGTCGACTCCACGCTCCGCTCCGACCTCGCCGGGGTCACCGCCAAGCTCACTCCCCCGAACGACCCGAAGGACAATCGGGGCTACCTCGAATACGGCGAGAACGAGTACGCCGACAACGACGGCGAGGACGTCGACGACTACATCCGATTCACCGCTAAGGCCCCCGCCGGCCGCCCCTTCACCGGCCGCATGTGGACCAAGCCGGCCAACGTGCTGGACGGGACGGGCGCGTCGGTGCCGATGTATTCGGATCTGCTGTCCGTCGATGCGCGCAAGGAGTCCCAACCTGTCACGGTCACCAGCGAGTATGCGGAGATCATCTACTTCCTCCGCAACGGCAACCTCTACCGCCGCGTGCTGCTGGTCGCCCCGGAGTTGCAGTCGAGGATCGTGAACAGCTACTCGGACACCACGGTCGCGAACACCAACCTGGGCTATTTCCCCATGTCGCCGGGCGGCGCGCCGACGTTCGCCTGGGGCTTCTTCCCCAATCCCCTGGGGGCCCTGAAGGTGAGCTGGCAGGGGGTGAACGACCTCTCGGCCCGGCCTGCGGCCCGGGGCCTGGCGTCCGACACCGGCGCCAACAACTCCGTGGTCCTGAACACGCTCGCCGACCTAACCGACCGCCACAACCGCTTCGCCATGCCGCGGTTCTCCGACGACTTCATCCTCGCCAACGGCGCGGCCGGGCCGGACGGCATCCCCGACGACGCCAACGGCGACAACGTGCCGGACTGGTACCCCACGCTCTATCCGAACGTCATCGACGATTCGATCGCCGGAGGCGTGACGACGCGGGGGCTCTGGAACGTCCAGGACCCGAGCAACGCGATCACCGGCAACGGCAACCTGTTCCCCCGGCGCGCCAGCCTGGGGTTCCCGTTCGTCTTCCGGGGCGCCTATTCGCAGGCCCAGGCCCTGAACAATTACGCCTTCGGCTGGATCCACGCGCCCGCCCCCTTCGCCACCACCGGCGTCGGGGCGTCGCCTCCGATCTACCAGTTCGACCTCGATCCGGTCAACTATCTGAGATATCTGAACCACAACCCGCTGGACCTCGGCGACAACCTCCCGGCGCCGAACACTTCCAGAGGCAACTGGCAGAACCTTCAGTCGCTCTGGCAGTTCCCGACGTGGCGCGAGACCCTGGCGCCGGAGTGGAACGACCCGACCTTCCGGATCAATCAACCGGCCGTCGGCCATGCGTTCCCCAACGGCCTCGCGCCGCTCGATCCCGCCTCCGAGGTCGCTTTCGGCCACGTCGACCGGTCGTCCGCCCGCCGCGCGACGCTCCTGCCCCCCCTGACGGCCGACTGGCGCGGCGGGCGCAAGGCTCAGCCCTACACCGACGGCACGGGCTCGGACACCGGTTTCTTCAGCGGGGACCCGACGGACCCCCTGTGGGCGGGCTACAGCTGGGAGGACGACCTGATCCTGACCAACGTCCGCAGCTTCGACATCAAGGCGTTCGACCCGGCCCTGGCCGACTACGCCGACCTCGGCTGGGGCGACGACTGGCGGGTCACGGACGGCCCGAATCGACTCCCCGGCGCGCGGGCGGTCGAAGGGGCCACCAGCATCGGGGAATTTAAGTATCTAGGAACCAACAACATACTCCCCTATCTCCGGGGCAACATCGACGCCGTCCGCCGCGCGTTCCCGATCTTCACCAGCCCCATCGCCTACGCCTTCATCAAGGGCTCGGCGTACAACGCGGTGGAGCAGACGTTCGCCCACGAGGGCCGGATGCCGCCGCTGGTGAACGACTGGCGGTTCGACGCCCAGTACGGGGCCGCCGCCGCGGGCACCTACGACGCCGCCGTCTACCCGAACTACGACGGCAACATCGGCGACGACTCGCCCGGCGTGGCCCGGCTGCGGCGGGTCTGGGACTCCTGGTCGACGACCTACAGCAAGGCGCCGGCGACCGGCGTGCGGAGCGACGGGTTCCCGTACGGCCCGCCGTTCACGCCGCCGATCTACCCCTCGTATCCGCCGCCGTACCCGGCTCCGCTGCGGGGGGTCCAGATCCAGATCCGGGTGACCGACCCGACCAATCAACGCATCAAGGTTCTCACGATTCGTCAGGATTTCACGGATAAGCTCTGACGACGACGAAGAAATTCGGAACGCGCGGACGCCCGACGGCGTCGAAACCAGGCCGGGCGGGGCGACGGACGCCGACGACACGAGACGAGACGAGGAAGCAGGGGGACGACCATGACGACCAGTGCGTATCGGAATCGACGTCGCGAGCGGCGGGGGGTCATCCTGATCCTCGTCCTCGGCGTGCTGGGGCTGATGGCGGTGATCGGCGTGACGTTCGCCACGTTCACCGGGCAGTCGCGGATCGCCAGCCGGAGCTTCGCCCAGTCGAAGATCCAGCCCCAGAGCGAGCAGCTCATGGAGTTCGCCCTGTCGCAGCTGATCAGCGACACCAACGACGTCCGCTCGGCCATCCGGGGTCACAGCCTGGCCCGCGATATGTTCGGCAACGACGCCGGCAAGAACGGCTATCTCGACGCCCGCCCCGACGGCGCCCGGACGGCCCCCGGCAACAACTCGTTCTTCTACGTCACCCGGATCGTGGCGGGGGCGCTGCCCGGCCAGTACATCCTGAACACGAACATCCCCGAAGGCGACCCGCTGTTCTACGGGTACAACTTCCTGCGGTGGACGATCCGGGTCGGCTACGTGGGGAGCCCGCCCCCCACCGGCGTCACCGGCGCGATCAACCAGACCTTCGAGGTGGTCGGCGACGGCGGCTTCGTCGCGGGCTCGACGAACCCCCGCCAGCTGACGGTCGTGATCGCGCCGACGGACGTGAGCACGAATCTGAGGAATCTCAACAACATCTCGACGACGTTCCCGACGGGGACCAACACGGTCACCCCGGCGAGCCGGCTCGTGCCGAACCTGAACGCCACGTTCTCCACCCAGTTCCGGTTCATCCTCGACGGCCGCTGGCTCCACGCCTTCAACGGCCCCGGCAAGTCCACGAAGGCGAAGTACGCCAACTTCCGGTACAACCTGGACATGCCCGGGGCCGTGGGGATGGACGAGGACTACGACGCCGTCGACCTGGAGAACTGGTTCCTGGCCATGCAAAGCGCGGACGGCCAGGTCATCATCCCGTCGTTCCACCGTCCGGCCAACCTCCGCTACGAGCCGGGCGTCCTCAACGATTGGGAAGACCTCCCCGCCGACACCGCGGTCGTCCGTCGCGAAAAGATCTCACGGCTCCTCCGCCCCCGACAGGCCGACGGCCACGACCCCGTGGCGTTCCCCGATCTGATCCCCGACGCGACCACCGGCCAGATCACCTTCGACGTCGACAACGACGGCGACGGGGTCTCGGACTCGGTCTGGGTGGACCTCGGCTACCCCGCCCGCCGCAACGCCCAGGGGACCCTGTACAAGCCCCTCTTCGCCTTCATGGTCGTCGGCCTCAACGGCCGGATCCCGCTCAACACCGCCGGCAACCTGGCGGGACGAGGGACCGGCGAGGAGTCCAACGCCACCCACGCCTCCCACCTCGGCAACTCGGTCAGCGAGATCGACCCGACGTACGGCCTGCAGAACGCGCTCTACCCCGGCTACGGGCAGGCCGATTCCTCGACTCTCGACGTCCGATTGACCCAGCTCCGGAACATCCTGGCCGGCACCCGGCCCCAGGCTGACCCGAAGAAACCCGACATGACGGGTCAGGTCAACGGCGATGTCAACCTTGTCCAGATGGGCTGGCAGGACACCGCGCAAACCATTCCGATCTACACTTCGATGCCCAACGGCATCACCGACGTGGGGGACGTGGACTCCGCCGGAAACACGCCGCCGACCGCCCCGGTCGTCCGCAAGACCAACCCGGTGGCCGGCCGCTGGGGCGAGCCTGAATCGGTCCCCGGCGGTCAATACACCCCCCTGGGCACGAACTACAGCAACGAGGTCCGTCCGGGCTACTCGATCAGCATCTACGACTATTTCGGCGGCGGCGGCGTGCCGGCCGACGCGGCCGACGACGACTTCAACTCGTTCGACGTGTATCCGACCGCGTCGATCACTCCCCCCCGCGTCGGCGAAATCAACGACGCGGACTTCTACGACCCCGCCGGCGCCCTGCTGCTCCCCGTCGAGCGGATGCGCCGCTTCCTGACGCCGGTCGACCTGAACGGCTCGGGCTCGGTGAGCCGCTGGAACTCCCGCGGCGGCGCGAGGAGCGGGGCTGACTACTGGGGACGCGTCGAGTACCGCGGCTACTATCGCCCCCCCGGCCTGCCGGGGCTGATCGACCCCGCCAACGGCCAGATCCTGTACCCGTGGGCGAGCGGCGACACCTACCCGAACGCCATGCCCAGCAGTGCGAACGTCACGAACAGGCTCGCGCATAACAACAACATCCTCCACGGCTACGAGTCGTTCCTGAACCCGAACGCCCGCGGCGCCCCCCAGCGTGCCGGCGGCATCCTGGCCTACCAGGACTCGACCGCCACGCCCCCGCTGGCGATCGGCGCGCCGACGAAGATGCCGACCTACAACGGCGAGATCAACTCGGGGCTCCAGTACACCTATAACGACGTCGACGAAACCGGGACCCCGATCTCCGTCACCGTCAACAGCCGGTCCGACGGCCTGAACGAGGCCGACGAGCTGAACCTCTACAACCCGAACCCGAACCTCGACTCGCCGTTCAGCCACGCGGACCTGGAATGGCTCTACCGCCGCCAGGACGCCGACGGCGCCTCGCTGGGGAGCCGGCTCGCCTCCCTGGCCCCGATCAGCTTCCTGAACGACCAGGACGGCCTGCGTCGGCGGCGGCTCTACGCGATCGAGTCGTGGGAGAGCAACGCCTACGCCTGGGCCAACGACAACCCCGTCGACGCCTTGAACAACCCCCTCTTCCCGTCGAACAGCCGGTTCGCCTCCGGGGCCAACGCCAACATGGCGAACATCTCGGCGACGACCTCCACGCCGGCCCTGGCCCAGCGCGGGCGGAAGATCAACCTGAACATGCCGCTGCCGGTCTCGAACGACCCCAACGAGCCGATCCGCCGCAAGTGGATCACCGACGCCTACCAGTTGATGAAGACCGTGCTGCCGCCGCGGGCCGTCGACACGCCCGAGGAGCTGGCGCAGCTCGGGCAGTACCTCGTCAACCTGGTCGACTTCCGCGACCCCGACTGCACCATGACCCGCTGGGTCAACCCGGACGTCTTCCTCGTCCCCGTCGGCCGGATGACGCCCGTCAACGCGCTCCCCGTCCTCTCGTTCACCAACCCGAGCGGCGCGGTCCCCCTTGAGCAGTTCGGGATGGAGTTCAACCCGATCGCGATCAACGAGGTCCTCGCCTATTCGTACGCCCGCAAGGAGGGCGTCGGCCCGGGCGTGAACACCGGCCGATTTTTCGTGGAACTGGTGAACACGCTGACCCGGCCCGAAACCGGCGAGCGCCTTCCTCGGTATCCGGGCGACCCCTTCAACAACGCCAGCCAGGTCAACCTCAGCGGCTTCAATTCAACCGCCGCCGCCCCCTACGACGGGGCCTGCTGGGACCTGATCTTCACCGAGGACCTCCCCGGCAGCCGCCCCGAGCCGTTCAGCGGCCAGCTCCAGCCGGGCGCCGTGGTCCACAGCCTGACGCCCCTGAGCCGGGCCGCGTTCACCCCGGCGGCCGACGCCGTCCTCAACCCCCTGCCGCGCCAGAAGGGGGGCTCGGCCGCCGACTTCTTCGGGTCGGCGACCGACCCCAAGTACATCGCGACGATCGCCAACGCCTTCCCCGGGACCGGTACCGAGGCCGACAGCGAGACCAAGCCGGTCGCGGCGAATCTCCCCGGCACCGCCAACCTCTTCACGCTGGCCACCGCCTACGACCCGGTGAACCCGACCGCCGCGCCCACGCTCACCTTGCCGGCCGGAGTCCTTCCGAAGACGATCACCGGGGCGCCCGTCACGGTGATCCCGCCCAAGATCACTCGGATCGCGGGCCAGGCGACCTACTACTGGGTCTGCCTGCGACGTCCCGCCAACCCGATGGCCCCGGTCTCGGCCAACAACCCGATGATCGTCGTGGACAGCATGCGGTTCCCGTACATCGACGCCGGCGGCACCGTTCGGACCGACTCCACCCCCAATCCGACGACCGACCCCAACCGCGTGGACCTCGTCAGCGCCAAGGGGGACAACGACATCTATTCGTATCAGCGGATGCAGCCGTATCGCGGCGGCCAGGCCGTCCCGGTGATCGGCGCGACGACCGGCAACATCGACCCCCGCTACGGCTACACCGAGCAGATCGCCGCCCCGATCACGACCCTGGGGGGGATGATCAACTACGGCACGGGTACGACCCAGCAGGACGGCTCGCTGGGCCCCCAGGTCTCCAGGGGGACGATCTACCACACCCTGGGGCTCCCGAACGACGGCACGATCGCCGGCGCGAATCCGGCCGAGTACTGGGACTTTTTCCCGTTCCACGACCGCGACTTCACCAGCCCCTTCGAGCTGACCCTCGTGCCGGGCGTCGGCCCCGGGATGTTCACCAAGCACTTCGCGGAGTTCGCCCCCACCGCGTCCAATGAATCCGGCTTCAAGGCGGCGGCGGCCGGCACCCTCGCCACCACCCGCTCGGGGCTCGTCAGGCCTATCCTGGTGACCGGGGCGGGCTCGCCCTGCGCCAGCGATCAACTGGCCCAACTGCTCCTGTATCGAGGCGCGAGCAGCCCCGTCGAGCCCCACACGTATCCCTACCTGGTCGACAAGTTCTTCTACACGGCGGCCGGGGCGTCGGGGATCACGGATACGCTCTACACCTCGCCGACCGCCGCGGCGACCGTCGGCGGCTACGCCGGCGACGGCTGGTTCAAGATGTTCGAGTTCTTCGAGGTCCCCAGCCAGATGGCCGGCGCCATCGGCTCGGTCGCCCAGGGGACGAACTTCGACTGGGCCCGCCAGGACCTCAAGGCCGGCCTCATGAACCTGAACCTGATCATCGACGAGGAGGCGTTCCTCGCCCTCCTCGGCAAGCAGGACATGTCGGGCTCGCCCCCCACGTTCCAGCAGCGGTTGATGAATCCCTACATGCTGCCGCTCCCCTCCGATTTCTCGCCGGCCTACTCCGGGTTCACGGGGGGACTCTGGTCGGGCCCGCTGACGACCGGCCACCCGACGACCCCGATCATCGTGTCGGCGATCACCGCCGACGGCTCGCCGGCCTACGCCTACCCGATGCAGAACGTCGGGACGGTCGCTCCCGAGCCGGACTCGACTTCGCTCCAGAACCGGATGAAGGCCGCGTTCGCCCAGTTCCTCTGGACGCGGCACGGCGGGTCGGGCTTCCTTTTCGGCTTCGGCGAAGGGGCCACCGGGCAGAACATGGCGATCTCGCTCCCCACGCCCCCCACGCCGGCCGCCCCCTTCAACGCCACGTTCCTGACCCAGATCCCGGCCGAGCGGCCCTTCCGCTCGCTGTCGTACCCCGACATCGGGGCCACGCCTATGCGGCCCGCGGCGCTGCCGCCCTCGGGCTACACCGACCCCGTCTTCGATTCGGCGAACCCCTGGGTGTCGTTCGATCCCGGCTTCCGCAGCCTGCTCAGGTTCCCCGGCTTCGATCGACTCGTCGGCCCGATCAGCACCGCCGCCGCGACGGTCCTGCCGCCGCCGATCCCGACGCGACGCCTCTTCCAGCTGCCGGACGCATTCACCGGCACCTCGATGAGCAACGCCAGCGTCCTGGGCAGCCCCTACATCAACCGCCTCAGCCCGGTCGGGGCCGGCAACCCGGCGATCGGCGCCATGCCGCCGATCCTCATGGCGTCCGACAACCTGGCGAGGAACATCAACGACGGCGCGATCAACCTGTTCATCCCCGATACGAACACGCCGGCGACGTACGACAACGTCGACCACGGCCGCGGCGGTGCCAACCCCAACCTGACCCAGCACCCCTACTTCCGCAGCGAGCTGATGCAGCGGGTGCTGAACCTGACGACGGTGCGGACGCACCAGTACGCGGTCTGGATCACGGTCGGCTTCTTCGAGGTCAAGCGCGAAGGGGACATCGCCATGATCGGCAGTGCGTACCCGCAGGCGGCCTTCGACGTGCTGGGCCCGGAGATCGGGGCGTCGACCGCCGAGAACACCCGTTATCGCAGCTTCTTCGTGGTGGATCGGCTCAAGCTCACGGGGTTCGACCCCGAGTCCGTGGGCGCGTTCCGGCCCGCCGTGGTGTATCGTCGGACCATCGAGTAAAGCCCGGCCCGGGGGCCGGTTCTCGTCACAGGCGAGACGGCCGAACGTATTGTGTTAGGGGTCGATGTCTCGATACGATTCCGGTAGTCTCGTTCTCTCCGTCTACTGAAAGGACCGCCTTCATGAAGCCCCGTCGTCGTCGCCAAGGTTTCACGCTGATCGAGCTGCTGGTCGTCATCAGCATCATCGGCGTCCTGGTCGGTCTGCTGCTGCCGGCCATCCAGTCGGCCCGCGAGGCCGCCCGCCGCGCCCAGTGCCAGAACAACCTCAAGAACATCGGACTGGCGCTCAACAACTTCGCCATCCGCAAGGGCGCCTACCCGCCGGCCGGCACCTTCTTCGAGGCCCCGCCGGCCACCGCGACGGACGCGCTCACGTCGGTGCTCTACCAGGCCCAGGCCTCGGGCGCCACGACCGTCGCCCCCCGCGCCGCGAAGAGCTGGGTGGTCGAGATCCTCCAGGACCTCGACCAGGCCGACCTGGCGAACAACTGGACCCATGAGCTGAACTACCTGGCGACGACCGCCCCCGGCACCTCGACGCCGAACGGCCTCATCTCCAGGACCGCGCTCGCCATCCTGCGATGCCCGGACGACGCCAACTTCACCCCCAACGAGGGCAACCTGAGCTACGCCGCCAACGGCGGGTTCGCCCGGTTCGCGGCCGCCCCCCTCCAGTGGAAGGGGTTCACGATGGACGGCGACTCGGCCGGCGGCAGCCAGTCCACGCTCCTGAAGTGGGATTCGGCCGGCGCCCTGGCACAGGGCGTCAACCAGAAGCTCGGCGTCATGTTCATCAACTCGATCTACAACAACAACTCCGGGATCGCCACCGACACCCCGACGGCCATCCCCGGCGCCATCAACGGCCGCAACCCCGGCTGGGGCGGGACGAAGACCACCACCGCGAGCATCGTCGACGGCTCGGGCTCGACCGTTCTCATCGGCGAGAGCACCCTGGTGGGCTACTCGACCGGTACGGCCTACTCCGGCATGGTCGAGACCAACTGGGCCGCCCCCTGGCCGACCTTCGCCCTGTTCATGGGCTCGGACGACATCTGCGGCGCCGCCGGAGCCTGCAACACCAGCCTGGCCGACGGCACCAACGCCACCGACTCCACCCTGTGGGCGGCCGCCAACCGGGTCGGCAACTATGAGAACATCGGCTACGGCCAGGCCCTGACGATCAAGGGGACCTTCCCCTTCGTGACCAGCGGCCACCCCAACGGCAGCAACTTCGCCTTCTGCGACGGCTCCGTCCGGTTCATCAACAACTCGATCGACGGCACCGTCTACGCCAAGATCCTCACCCCGGCCGGCAGCAAGCTCCCGGTCCCCTTCAAGCAGCAGCCGGTCAGCCAGGACGCCTTCATCAACTGAGCCGGACGACGGCTTGATCGGATGACGGCCTGAACGAGACGACGGGCCCCCCTCGACCCGTCCGGCGAGCCCCCAAGGCGCGCCGGACGGGTTGTTTCGCGCCCAGGCCGAAGGATATCGTGGCCGATCGGGGACTAGGTGGTTGACTCGCCGCCGCTTTCGGGTAGAGTAACTCCTGTCCCAAGCAAAGGGCGCATAGCTCAGTTGGCTAGAGCGTACCCCTGATAAGGGTAAGGTCCCAGGTTCGAATCCTGGTGCGCCCATTTGCCGCCTCTCCCGCCTCGTTTTTCCTCTTTCCGATTTGGGCCCCCTCTCAAGGCCCACCCTTTCACCCGGCGGTTGGCCGGGCTAGAATCATCGGCCGTTCCCCTCGGCCTCGATCCTGATTCAAGGCCGGTGGAGATCCTCCACGCTCCCGAGCCTTCTCCCACCTCAGGAATGCGCCCGATGATGCGACGCCGATCGACTCGTCTCCATCTTGCTTCATGGACCCTGCTGCTCGGCGTCATCGCGTCCGGCGCGGCGTCGGCCGACGAGGTCCCCAGGGGGGAAGTGCAGAAGCACGAGTTCGCCGCCTCCTCGATCTTCCCGGGCACCACCCGCGACTACTGGATCTACATCCCCAAGCAGTACGATCCGTCGAAGCCCGCCTGCCTGTTCGTCTGCCAGGACGGGCTCCAGTACGACGCCCCGGCGGTGTTCGACGACCTGATCGCGAAGGGGGAGATCCCCGTCCTCATCGGGGTCTTCGTGATGCACGGCCGGGTCAAGGCTCCGTCCGACGGGGCTCTCGACCGCTTCAACCGCAGCCTGGAATACGACGGCCTCGGCGACGCCTACGCCCGCTTCCTGACCGATGAGCTGCTGCCGGACGTCGAGAAGCGGCAGGCGGCCGACGGCCGGCCGATCCGCCTCTCGAAGGACGGGAACGACCGGGCGATCGGCGGTTCGAGCAGCGGGGCCGTCTGCGCGTTCACCGCCGCCTGGGAGCGCCCCGAGTCCTTCCGCCGGGTCTTCAGCGCCATCGGCACTTACGTCGGCCTTCGCGGCGGCAACGACTACCCGACCCTGATCCGCAAGTACGAGCCGAAGCCCCTCCGCGTCTTCCTGGAGGACGGCTCCAACGACCTGAACATCTACGGCGGCGACTGGTGGATGGCCAACCAGGAGATGGAGCGGGCGCTGACCTACGCGGGCTATGAAGTCGCCCACGTCTGGGGCGACGGCGGCCACAGTTCCAAGCACGCGACGGAGATCTTCCCCGAGGCGATGCGATGGCTCTGGAAGGGCTGGCCTGCCGCCGTCCAGGCCGGCTCGCGCTCTGACAAGCTCCAGGAGGTCGTGATCGGCGGCGAGGGCTGGACGGTCGCGGCCGAGGGCGTGGATGCGGCCTCGATCGCCGTGGACCCCTCAGGCGACGTCTACGTCAGCGACGCCGCCGCTTCGCGGATCAGCCGGATCGGGGCCGACGGCCGGGTCGAGCCCGTCGCCGATCGTCCCGAAGCGATCGTGGACGCGCTCGCGGGCCGGATCACGCGGAATGACGGCGCGCGGTTTCAGCTCCTCCCCAGCGCCGACGAGTCGCCGACCGGCGGACGCCGGATCGAGGCCCGGACGCCCGAAGGCGCGGCGGTGATCTCAAATACGGGGATCGCGGGGGCCGAGAGCCTCGTACTCTCGCCCGATGAATCGCTGCTCTACATCGCGGACGCGACGAGTCGATGGGTCTATAGCTTCCAGGTCCAGCCCGACCTTTCGCTCCAGTTCGGCCAGAAGTACTACCATCTCCATCTCCCGGACGACGCCCGCGACGCCGGGACCTCCGGCCTCTGCGTCGATCGCGACGGCCGGCTCTATGCGGCCACGACTCTGGGCGTCCAGGTCTGCGACCAGGCGGGTCGTGTCAACGTGGTCATCCCCACCCCCGGGGGTGCCGCCGACGCCGTGACGTTCGGCGGGCCGGATTTCGACGTTCTGTATGCGACGAGCGGAAACGTCGTCTACAAGCGGCGTGTGAAGCCTCACGGCGTGCATGGTTTCACTCCTCCGCACAAGCCTGTGGCTCCTCGTCTTTAAAGCCCCCCAGATCGTTCGTCTTCCCAGGAATGACGATCCGAGGCGTCTGGGAGGTCAGAAACGTCCCTGTCGGAGCCTCTAATGACGTATTGGCGCGACATGGCGTCGAATTCGGGAAACATGAGACTTTCGCCGGCACAACTCGCCCTATTTCGCGTAGATCAGGAGGCGAAGTTCCGCCCTCCCCGACCGGCGGGGGGGATCGCCGCTTCGGGTCCCCGGTTCGTGAGCATTGACGAGCCGGGTGGCGGTGGCCGCATCGAGGGACATCCCTGGTATGCGGCTCGTTGGTTGAGGAAGGTGAACATGAACGACGCGCGATCCCAGAGTCCGACCATCGTGTTGCGGATCAGCGACGGCTCGCGCCTGGTGCGTCAGGCTTTCGCGGACTTCGGGCAGGCGTCCCGAAGTGCCGAGGCCTACGCGAGAGAGGGGTTCATGGTCGACATGGTGTCGGCCACGGGGACGTTCCTCATGGATTTCGAGCCCCTCCGCCGCGGCCTGGCGGTCTGAGCCTGGGGCCTTCGGGCCCGTGGAATCGGCCGGAAAGTCGTGCGAACGACGAGTCGAGGGCGAGAAAACCTCGAAAACCCTGGATTTTCGGGAGTCGGCCCTGATTTTCTCTGGAGGTTTGCGGCATAATCGTCGAAAACGATCGGCAGGAGCCACGACGACCACTCTTCAATGGGGAGGGAGGATTCGACCGGCTCGCCAGACGTTAGGCGTCGATCTTTCTGCAAAAGGGTGATTCTCCCATGGCCAAGAAAGCCGCTCCCAAGGCCGCGGAACCCAAGGCGGCCCCGGCCCCGGCCCCGGCCGCGAAGGCTGCTGCCAAGCCGGCCGCGAAGCCCGCGACCAAGACCGAGATCTTCACCGCTCTCGCCGCGAAGACGAACCTGAGCAAGAAGGATATCGCCGGGGTTTTCGAGGCGATGTCCGAGCTGATCGAGAAGGAGATCGGCAAGAAGGGCCCCGGGCTGTTCGTCCTCCCCGGCCTGCTGAAGATCAAGGTCGTCCACAAGCCGGCCACCAAGGCCCGCCCGGGCTTCAACCCGGCGACCAAGGAGCAGATCATGATCAAGGCCAAGCCCGCGAGCAAGGTCGTCAAGGTCCAGCCGCTCAAGGCCCTCAAGGACCTCATCTGAGCTGTCGCTCCGATCAGGCTCGTCGTTGAACGACCGCGTCAGGCCACCCGGATCGGGACGCCGCCTGACGCGGTTCGTCGTTTCCGGCCCGACCCCCGGATCGATGGGGGGCGGCCGTCGTCGTCGATCGAATCAGCGACCGATCGTCCGATCCCGGCGCCAGGCCACGAAGCGGTCGAGCCCCTCGCGGAGCGGCGTGTTCGGGGCGTAGCCCAGTTCCCGGACGGCCGCGGAGACGTCGGCGAACGTCTGTCGGACGTCGCCCGGCTGCTCGGGAGCGCGCCGGATGATCGCCGGCTTCCCCAGCGCGGCGGCCAGGGTCTCGATCATCTCGCGAAGCTCGACCGGGTGGGAGTTCCCCAGGTTGTAGAGCTTCAGCCCGGCGCAGCGGTCGATCGCCCGGACGACGCCGTCGACGATGTCGCCGACGTACGTGTAGTCGCGCCGGGTGGATCCGTCGCCGAACATGACGACGGGCTCTCCCCGCTCGATCCGGTCCGCGAACAGCGATACGGCCAGGTCAGGACGGTTGCGGGGCCCGTAGGCCGTGAAGAACCGCAGGCCGGTGATCGGCAGGCCGTGGAGATGGTGGAACACGTGGGCCATCAACTCGCAGGCCCGCTTGGACGCGGCGTAGGGGCTGACGGGACGCTCGACCGGGTCGGTCTCGCGGAACGGCCCCTCGTCGCGGTCCCCATAGACGCTCGAACTCGACGCGTAGACGAACCGGGGCCGCGGCTCCAGCCCGGCGGCGGCCGAGAGCCAGTTCACGGTCCCCAGCACGTTGACCTCGGTGTAGAGGGCCGGCGCGGCGATACTCGGCCGGACCCCGGCGCGGGCCGCCAGATGGGCGATCGCGTCGGGCCGGGCCTCCCGCACCAGCGCGTCCACGGCGGCGGCGTCGCGGACGTCCATCTCCACGAGCCGGAACCCCGGGCGGCCCGAGGCCCCGGCCAGGTTGGCTTCCTTGACGGCGCGGGGGTAGTAGGCGTCGAAGTCGTCGACCACCACGACCTCATGGCCGTCGTCCAGCAGGCGGTCGACGAGATGCGAGCCGATGAACCCCGCGCCTCCGGTGACGATGGTCCTCATTCGGCGATCAGCTCCCAGTGGATCGTGGGCGTCCGACCGTCGACGATCAGCGCGACTCCCTCGCCGTCCGAGAGCGTCTCGACCTGCGCCGGCTTGACGCGAGCCCCGGCGCCGTCGAGGGCGAAGGCCTTGATCGTCCCCTTGCGACGCCACTCGACGCGGGCGCGGACCGGCTCCTGGAGGAGCGGCGGGCGGCCCGGATCGGCGGCCTCGCGCTTCCAGGGATCGACCCAGCGATAGCCGGTCGGCTCGACGCGGGCGATCGTCGTGACGAGCAACCGCCCGGCCCGTTCGATCGGCTCGGTCCCGACCGACGAGGCCACGACCACCGCGAACGGCGACTCGGACGCGACGCTCAAGGTCGGGAACGTCGCCCCGGCGTCGCCGTTCCAGCCGGCGATCCCCTGGGTGTACGGCGTGTCGACGACCAGACGGCCCTGGGAAGGGTCCCAGCCCGGAGGGAGCGCCTTGCGGCGCGGCGCATTGCGGGCGGGCGCGGTCTCGCGGCCGGTCGCGGGCTCGCGTCCTCGGAGCAGGATGGATGCGGCGTGGGGCCAGAGGGCGTAGACCTGGGGGGTCCCGTTGGCCACCTCGGGGAGCTGGAAGATATCCTCGCCCCCCGCGGTCCCGACGGGCCCGTCGCCCCAGACCTTGGGATGGACGAAGACGCCGCGGCGGACCAGCGCGTCCCAGTCTTCCTGAAGGGCCGTCGCCGACGCCAGCAACTGGTCGGCCGCCTCGTTGGGGAAGGCCCAGGCGCCCTGAGTCTGCGGGCACCACTGGCCCACCACGTAAGGCCGGCCTTCGGCCAGCTTGCGCGAGGCCCCGGCGACGAGCCCGCCGTCCCCGCTCCAAAGCTGAGACCGGAAATCAGGACCGAGCCAGGGCGAGGGGTTCCAGTATAGCCGGTCGTCGATCAGGTCGAGGCCCGTGGCGACGAGCGAGGACGCGAACTCCGGTTCCCGCCGCCAGTGCGACACCGAGGCCACGGGCGCCTTGAGACCGGCCTTGCGAAGCTGATCCGCCCAGCCGGCGTAATGGGCCGACTCGATCGAATGCCAGAGCCGCCGGCCCGAGAGCCCCCGCGTCTTCTCGGCCCGCGCCCGAAGTTCCGCCCCGTACGAGGCGGGGAGCGAGTCCGGGCGGTCGATCAGGTCGAACAGCGAGGCCTCGCCCGCGAGCGTCACCCAGGCCAGGCCGGGGGAGTCGCGGAGCGCCCGGCCGGTTTCCGCGTTGGGATGGGACAGGAGCGCGAGCGAGGCGTCCACGTTGAGCTTGCCGATGGTCGGGTCCAGCACGGCCGCGGGCCCGCCGCCGGGGGGGAGCAGGCCGGCCGACTTCACGCCGTCGTCGCTTCGAAACCGACGCCCGCCCAGGAGTTCCAGGGCGACGTAGATCCCCCGCTTCTCCAGGGCGGCGATCAGGTGGTCTAGCCTCTCCAGGGCCACCGGATCGAACTCCCGCGTGTCGTCCCGGACGTCGTCGAAGAGGCTCCGGTCGGGGCCGAGGGGCGTGTCGAGCTCGCCGAGGCGGACGAGGTTGACGCCCGATCGCGCCAGGCGGTCGGCCAGTTCGTCGGCCTTGTCGGCCTCCTGGAAGGCGGCCGGCGGCAGGAGCTGGACGCCGAAGAATCGGGCCCGGCCGCCGTTCTGGAAAGCCAGCCGACCGTCCTTCACGACCACGTTCCCCTTCGAGCCCGCCGGGGAGGGGGACAGGAACGAGAAGTCCAGGGCCGACCCGGCGGCGATCGTCGCGGCGGGCTCGTGCGGGTGCCAGCCGATGACATCGTCGGCCGTCTGGAAGGGGCTCCAGGAGCCGAGCTCCGGGTTCGGCGCGGCGGCGATGCGGACGTCGTCGATGCGGATCGAGCCGACGCCGTCGGACTTCTCGAACTGGACGACGGCCCGCACCGCCCCGCGAGGGACCGGGACCACCGTGCGCTGGGCCCTCCAGTCGAACGAGCCGGACCACTGGAACGCCGGCTCGCCGCCGCGACGCCCCCCCAGGGGCTCGCCTTGCTCGTCGAGGTAGTAGAAGACCGCGCCGGCGCCACCGGAGCCGCGAAGGCCCTGGCCCCGCGCGTACAGCGACAGCTCCAGGCCGTTGAAGCCCTCCACCGGCAAGGCCAGTCCGGTCAGGACCCTCGCTCCGGAGCGAGACAGCTCGATCGCCGAGTCCGATTCGCGACCGGGCGAGATGCGGGCGGCGTCGTTGTCGACGGTCCAGTAGGAGGGCGACGGGTCGCCCAGCTCGAAGTCGCCGTTGACCACCAGATTCGTCGTCTCGACGGTCTGGCGGGGGATCAGCTCGAAGGTCAGTCCGTCGACGTCGAGCCGACCGGACGCGCCCATCAGGCCGACGGACATGATGGCGTCGTGGGTGCCGGGGGGGACGGGGATCCGCTTGGCGACGCGGGTCCATCGGTCGCCGACCGAGCGGGTCCAGGGTCCCATCGTCCCTCGGGAAAGTTGCCTGAGCTCGTCGCCCAGGAAGTCGATCAGGAGGCTGGGCTCCTCGCCCACGCGCTCGCCGTACTCGATGTCCTTGAGGCGGACCCAGAGGCCCAGGACGATGGCCTCCACCTTGCGGCCGTCGACGCCGAAGGCGCGGCTGAGCCGGGCGGGGCGGCCGCGACGTTCGCAGGCGAAGCGGACGAAATGCGGGCCGGCCGCGCCGCCGGTCGTCTCGATCGCGGCGTCGCGGGCGTTGTACCAGCCGTCGGGCACGCCGTCGGCGTTGGCGTCGAGTTCGAGGTCGTCGCGGGCCGGGGGGGGCGGGCGGAGGATCTCGCCGGCCGGTTCCTGGGCGGCTCCGGCCGCGGAGAAGGCCCACGCCAGGCAGAGCGCGAGCGACAAGGAAAGCGGCGTCGTCTTGGTCACGGGGGATCTCCGTCGCGTCACCTGGCGTCCGGGCGGTCGTCAGTCGGCCTTCGGGGCGGGGGCCGCGGCCTCGCCGGGCTTCGGCTCGGCCTTCTCCTTGAGCGCCTGTCCGGTCATGGGGACGAACAGGGTGGGCTTGAGTTCCTTGTCGATCAGCTTGCCGTCCCGCTTGATCACCAGGTGCACGATCTGGTTGAAGCGGTCGCCCAGGGGGATCACCATCCGTCCCCCTTCCTTGAGTTGGTCGATCAGCGGCTTGGGGATGCGCTGGGGGGCGCAGGTCACGATGATGGCGTCGAAGGGGGCGGCGTCGGGCCAGCCTTCGTAGCCGTCGCCGACCTTCGTGTGGATGTTGGTGTATCCCAGCTCCTTGTGGACCTTCGCGGCCCGTTCGCCGAGCGGGGCGTGGATCTCGACCGAATAGACGTCCTTCACGAGCCGCGAGAGGATCGCCGACTGGTAGCCGGAGCCGGTGCCGACCTCATAAACCTTGTCGGTCGGCTTGGGGTCGAGGACCTCGGTCATGAAGGCGACGTCGTAGGGGGGGGTGATCGTCTGGCCCTCGCCGATCGGGATCGACTCGTCGTCGTAGGCCTGGCGGTCGGTCTCCGGCGGCAGGAAGCGGTGGCGGGGGACGGTGCGGAAGGCGTCCAGCACGCGCGGGTCCTTGATCCCACGCTCGACGAGGTGCCGCTGCACCATCCGCGCGCGAGGCCGGGCCGTCGGATCGTCGGCCGGGGCCTTGGCCGATTCCTGGGCCCGGGCGGCCAGGCCGCACGCCAGGATCGTCAGGAACGTCAGGAATCCGGCCGGTCCCGAAGTCGAACCTTTCCTGAAGTGTCGTCTCATCGAAGTCTCCCTTCCTCGAACAAAACGCCTCGACGTGAAACCCCAAGTTTACCACGTCCCCGCCGAGAGCTTCATCGGGAGGGCCGGAGGTCGGCCGCTTTTCGAGGACCGGCGTCGAGACCGGCCGCAAGGCCCCGTGAACCGTCGCAAGCCTTATTGGTGGAAATCGGCCCCGACGCTATGATGAACCCGGAGGCGACGGCGTCGATTTTCGACCGGACCGTTTCCGCGTCGCCGGATACTCGGCGCGATCCCCTCGGGACGCCGGGGGTGTTCCCTCTCCAGGAAGGCGACGGCCGGATTCGTCCGTCGCCGGGGCTCGGGATGAGCATGACCTCCTACCAGACCGCCGACTTGCTGCTTGGGCTCGTGGCCGCCGTCGCCGTGGCGTCGACCCTCGCGTCGACGTGCTGCCTCCTCTGGGTCACGAGGCGGGCGCGGAACCTCCCCGACCACACCCCGCCGGTCACGATCTTCAAGCCCCTCAAGGGGCTCGACGAGGAGCTTGAGGCGAACCTCGCCAGCTTCTTCGCGCTCGACTATCCGACGTACCAGCTCCTCTTCTGCGTGGCCGACGCCGCCGACCCCGCGGCGGCCGTGGTCCGCAAGCTGATGGAGGAGCACCCGGAGCAGGACGCGAGGCTGGTGGTCGGCTGCCCGCCGTTCGGCCTCAATCCCAAGGTCGAGAGCCTGGCGGCGATGGAGCCGTTCCGCCGTCACGACATCCTCCTCATCAGCGACTCGAACGTCCGCGCCCAACCCACCTACCTCCGCGAGACGGCCTGTCACCTGGCCGACCCGAGCGTGGGGCTGGTCACGAACCTGTTCGTCGGCAAGGGGGAGATCCACGCCGGAGCGGTGATGGAGAACCTCCAGCTCAACGGCTTCATCGCCGGCGGCATGGCGATGGCGTCGATGCTGGGGGTGACCTGCGTCGTGGGCAAATCGATGATGCTCCGGGCCTCGGTCCTGGAGGCGATCGGCGGATTCGCGGCGGTGCGCAACCTGCTGGCGGAGGACCAGGTGATCGGGATGCTCGTCCGCAAGGCCGGGTATTCGATCCGCCTGAGCCGCCACGTCATCGAGAACGTGAACCGTCGCCGAGGCTTCACCTGGTTCCTCAATCGACACTCGCGCTGGTACAAGATCCGCCGGCGACTGGCCCTGCCGGTCTTCGCCGTCGAGCCGCTTTCGAACCTGGCGGCGATCGGGCTGGTCTGGGCCTTCTCGGGCGATTCCGGCTTCGCCTGGGGCGGTCTCCTGGGGCTGGTCGGCCTGGGGATGGCTCGCGACGCGATCCAGACGCGATGGCTGGGCGGCTCGTTCCCCAAGCTCCGCCACCTGATCTACAGCCCGATCAAGGACCTGATGCTCCTGCCGCTCTGGTTCGACGCCCTCCTGAACAGCCACGTCCAGTGGCGGGGGCATCGCTTCTACGTCGGCCGGCTCACGCGGCTCATGCCCGACCCGACGGCTCGTCCGCCCGTCCGCTCCGGGCGCCGATCGCCGCGCGTCCACGGCGGCTCGCCCCCGCCGCATCGTCCGACCGAGGAGACGAGCGCCCCCGCTTCGGAATGAGTGGACTCCAGGGTTCCCATTCTCGGATCCTTGTGTCAGAATTTTCATCGGCCGTCTGCGCTCGTCGAGGCCCGTCGTGAGACGTTCGCGGAGGTCCCTCGGTCCGGAAAGGATCCCTTGATGGAAGAAGAGCCAGGCGCATCGGAATCCGATGCCTCCGAAGACCCCGACCCTGATCGAACATCCCCCCCGACGCCCCGGCGGCCCTCCCGCCGCTCCCGCGCGGCGTCTCTCCTGGTCGTGAGCCTGCTCACGATCGCCCTCCCGTCCGCCTTCGAATCGTCCGCCCGAGCCGACGCGCTCGGCGAGGTTCGCGCGCGCAAGGTCCTGCGCTACGGCAGCGACATGGAAGGGGGCGGTCCCTACGCCTTCCCCGACCCCGCCTCGCCTCGATCGGTCGCGGGCTTCGAAGTCGAGATGATGGAGCTGCTGGCCCGCGACCTGGGCGCGACGGCCGAGTTCTCGCAAGGGCCCTGGGACAAGCTCCTCTCCGTCCTCGACGCCGGCCGGTTCGACGTCGTGGTCAACGGTTATGAATGGACCGACGTCCGCTCGCGAGACTACCTGGCGACCCGGCCCTACTACATCTATCAACTCCAGCTCATGGGACCCCGAGGGAGCCCGATCCGCTCGTGGGGCGAGTTGCGGTCGAAGTCCGCCCCCGAGGGTCGGCGATGGCGGGTGGGGGTCCTGGTCGGTTCCGCGGCCGACGTCTTCGCGGAGGAGCAGGCCGGCGACGCGATCGAGGTCGTCCGGTTCGACGGCGCCACCGACGCCATGCTCGCGACCCAGAACGGCCAGTACGACTTCACCCTTCAGGACGTGCCCGCGGCGCTCTTCTACAAGGACCGCTTCCCCGGCCTTGAAGCCCTCGGCCCCCCCGTTTCGCACGGTTACTACGTCCTCTACACCCGGAAGTCCGACGTCGCCCTGCGCGACGCCCTGGACCAGGGGGTCGGCCGATTGGCCGCCTCCGGCGAGCTGCGCCGGATCTTCGAGAAATACGGGATCTGGAACGACCTCCAGGGGGAGCTGGCCGATTTCGCGGGACCGCTCGAACCCGCCTCGGGCCAGTTCTCGGCGAGGGGGTGGGAGCTGCTGGCGAGGTATCGGGGCCGACTCCTCGACGCGGCCAGGGTGACCCTGTTCCTGTCGTTCGGGTCGATGCCGCTGGCCATGATGATCGGCCTGGCGGTGGCGCTCGGGCGGATGTACGGGCCGGGCTGGCTCCGGGGCCTGCTGGCGGCCTACGTCGAGCTGATCCGGGGCACGCCGCTGATGCTCCAGCTTTACGTCCTGTTCTTCGTGCTGAAGCTCCCCCCGTGGGTGGCGGGGATCGCCGGGCTCGCCCTGAACTATTCGGCGTACGAGGCCGAGATCTACCGAGCCGGGCTCCAGGCGGTCCCTCGCGGGCAGATGGAGGCGGCGATGGCGCTGGGGATGTCGCGGTGGACGGCGCTGCGGCGGGTGGTGATCCCGCAGGCGGTCCGGATCGTGATCCCGCCGGTCTCCAACGACTTCATCGCCCTGTTCAAGGACACCTCCGTCTGCTCGGTGATCACCCTCGTCGAGTTGACGAAGCAGTATTCGATCCTGGCCAACAGCACGGGCGGCGTGGTCGAGTTCGCGGCGGCGACGGCCGCGATCTACCTGGCGATGAGCTTGCCGCTTTCCTGGTTCTCGCGATGGTCCGAGCGGCGTCTGGGCGCCGAAGGCGTGAAGGGGGGGATCGCATGATCGAGGTTGCGGGACTGGTCAAGCGGCATGGCGCGGTCGAGGTGCTGCGCGGCGTGGACCTCGGCGTGGCGAAGGGGGAGGTGGCGTGCCTCATCGGCCCGTCCGGGAGCGGCAAGAGCACGTTCCTGCGCTGCCTCAACGGCCTGGAGCGATTCCAGGGGGGGCGGGTGGACATCGACGACCTGGAGCTGAACGCCGGCCAGACTCCGGCCGAGCACGCGCGGCAGGCGCGTCGGGTCTGCCGCCGGGTGGGGATGGTCTTCCAGTCCTTCAACCTGTTCGCCCATCAAAACGTGCTGCAGAACGTGATCGAGGCGCCGATCCACGTGTTGGGCCTTCGCCGCGACGAGGCGGCGGAGCGGGCGCGGAAGCTCCTGGACCGCGTCGGCCTGGGGGATCGTCTGGACGCCCGGCCGAGGGAGCTGTCGGGGGGCCAGCAGCAGCGGGTGGCGATCGCCCGGGCGCTGGCGATGGAGCCCCAGGTGATGCTGTTCGACGAGCCCACGAGCGCCCTGGACCCCCGGATGACGGGCGAGGTGCTCGCCGTCATGACCGACCTGGCCCGGGACGGCCTGACGATGATCGTGGTGACCCACGCGATGGGGTTCGCCCGCAAGGTCGCGAGCGTGGTCCACGTCTTCGGCGAGGGCCGCGTGGTCGAGTCCGGGCCGCCGGCCCAGGTGTTCGAGGCCCCCGCGCACGAGGCGACCCGGAGCCTCCTCGCGGAAGCCCGGGCCGCTTGATTCGAGGGACTTCGGCTCGTCAGCGGGGCAGGGGGGCGGGGACGTAATCCGACCGCGTGACCGGCTGCGACTGGATGATGACCGGGGCCGACCGGCCCGGCACGATGTACTGGATGTCGCCGCGGGCGCGAGGCCGGGCGTTGGGATCGGCCTCGTTCGGCGTCCGAACCGCGGCCTTGTCCTCGCTCCGGTTCAGCGCGTCGGCGAGCGCCTCCCAGCGGCGGATGCCCGCCTCGATGCGTCCCAGGCGGGCCTTGAGCTGCGCCGATTCCTCGCGAAGGACCTTGAGCTGCTCCTCGGCTTCCTTGCGGTTCCGCTCCACGAACGACCGAGCCCGCGCGTCCGGGTCGTCGATCGAGGCGCGGGGCCTCGCGGCCGGCTCGTCCAGCACGGTCGAGGCGGGGGCCAGGTCGCGGGCGGGGGGGAGCGGATTGGAGGCCGGCTCATCAACCAGGGCGGGGGCCGGGGAAGGTGCGGGCGCGGGCGTCGGGTCCGGCGGGAGGCCGATCTTGAGCGAGGGCTCGTCGGGCGCGGGGGGAAGTTCCTTGAGGGGCTCGGGCTCGGTGGGGGCCGGCGCGGCGTCGGGCAGGGCGGGCGGGTCCTGAGGCTTCGGCTCGGGGGTCGGCGGCGGGGCCGGCGCCGGGAGCGGGTCCTCGAGGGCGGCGATGGCGGGGCCTCGGGGAGCCCCGGCGCGAGGGGGTCGTCCTGCAGGTCGGAGGTCGCGATCGACGAGGTCGTCGCGAGCGCCATGAAGCCGATCACTCCGAGTACGCCCAGGCCGCGAGCGATGCGCGTCGGCGTCACCATGACATCCTTCCTCCTTGATGCGATGCGATCCGGCGTCCGTGCCGGGCTGTTCGTCCAGCCCGAGGTTGATCGGCCGGGAGTCTAGCCCGAGTGGGGCCGCTTGCCAAGGGGAAGTCGGCGGACGGCGGACGCGACGCCGGGCGGGGCCGCCGCGTCCGCACGTCGGGCGTCAGTTGCGGAGGCTGGACAGCGGCGCGGGGATGCGTCCGCCGTGGCGGACGAACTCGGCGGAGCCGCCGGCGGCGTGGATGGGGAGGATGTCCATCTCGCCGAAGAGGCCGCCGAACACGGCCCGGTCGCCGGCCTTCTTGCCCGGGACCGGGATCACCCGGACGGCCGTCGTCTTGTGGTTGATCACGCCGATGGCGACCTCGTCGGCGATCAGGGCCGAGAGGGTCTCGGCGTCGGTGTCGCCGGGGACGGCGATCATGTCCAGGCCGACGGAGCAGACGGCCGTCATCGCCTCGAGCTTCGCGAGGGTCAGGTCGCCGACCTCCACGGCGCGGGCGAGGGCGGAATCCTCGCTGACGGCCACGAACGCGCCGGAGAGCCCGCCGACGCTGGAGCTGGCGAAGCTCCCGCCTTTCTTCACCGCGTCGTTCAGCAAGGCCAGGGCGGCGGTCGAGCCCGGCCCGCCCAGCCGCGACACGCCCATCGCCTGGAGGATCTCGCCGACGCTGTCGCCGATCTGGGGCGTCGGGGCCAGCGAGAGGTCGACGATGCCGAAGGCGACGCCCAGCCGGGCGGCGACCTCGCGGCCGATCAGCTCGCCCACCCGGGTCACCCGGAAGGCCGTGCTCTTGATCTCCTCGGCGATGTCGCCCAGGGTCGGCTTGACGGGCGAATGCGCGACGAGGTCCTCGACGGCCGCCTTGACCACCCCCGGCCCGCTCACGCCGATGTTGATCACGCAGTCGGTCTCGCCCGCGCCGTGGAAGGCGCCGGCCATGAAGGGGTTGTCGTTGGGGGCGTTGCCGAAGATCACGAGCTTGGCGCAGCCGAAGCCGTCGTGGTCCCGGGTCCGCTCGGCGGTCTCCTTCAGGACGTGCCCCAATGCGGCGATCGCGTCCATGTTGATCCCGGCCGCCGTGGTCCCGACGTTCACCGACGAGCAGACCCGCTGGGTCGTCGAGAGGACCTCCGGGAGCGCGGCGATCAGCCGGCGCTCGCTGTCGGTCCAGCCCTTCTGCACCAGCGCGGTGAAGCCGCCGACGAGGTCCACCTCGACCTCGGCCGCCACGGCGTCGAGCGTCCGGGCCACGGCCAGGAGGCCCTCGGACTTCTGGCCGGCGGCGACCCGGCCGATCGGGCTGACGGCGATCCGACGGTTCACGATCGGGATGCCGTAGCGGGCCTCCACCTCGCGGCAGACGACCCGGAGCCGACCGGCGTAGTGGATCAGGCGGGCCCGGATGCGGTCGCACAGGACCGCGACGTCGGGCGAGGCGCAGGGGGCCAGGTCGATGCCCATCGTCACCGTCCGCACGTCCAGCTTATGCTGGCGGATCATGCTGAGCGTGGCCAGGACGTCTTCAGTGCGATGCAAGGGAGTCTCCTTGGCTGCGAAGCGCGGCGGCGAGGCGGACGGGGCTGGGCTCGGTGGTGGCGGCGAAGATGTCCTCGTGCTGGACGAAGGCCTCCAGCTTGTGGGCGCGGCCGTAGCGCTCCAGCTCCGACCGGATCGCGGCCGGCGTCAGGTCGTGGGGGATCAGGGCCTCCATCACCAGCGAGAACCGGGGGCCGTCGACCCGCGCGTGGAGGTCGACGATGTTCGCCCCGTGGGCCGCCAGCGAGCCGGCGATGCTGTGGACGATCCCCGGGCTGTCGTCGCCCAGAACCGTGAGGATGAACCGCTCGCCGCCCGCCGCCTGGGGCTCGGCGAGGCCGTCCTTGATCTCGGTGACCTGGACTTGCAGGTCGAACCGCTTGCCCCGCTCGTGGATCGCCTCGACGATCTGCTCGCGGGTGCGGGGCGTGGGGAAATCCGCCTCGAGGATGATGGTGAAGTATCCCCGCATGACCGTCTGGCTCAGCTCCAGGACGTTGCCGCCGAGGTCGAGCAAGGCCCCCGTCACCGAGTAGACGATGCCGACTCGGTCGGCCGCGGTGACGGATATCATGTAGCTGCTCATGGCCGGATTTGAATCGCCTTTCATCGAGATGAGTTGATGGACGCGGACGCGACGGGCTCGCGGTCGGACGAGACCTGGACGGGGGCGGGGCGCGCGCCGGCCGGACCGGCCGCGACGGCCAGGGCCGCCCAGCCGACGAGGATCAGGACGCCGCCGATGGGCGTGATCGCCCCGAGCCACCGCTGCCCCGAGACGCCCAGGGCGTACAGCGTGCCCGAGAAGATCATCGAGCCGACCAGGAAGGCCCAGCCCGCGACCGACAGGGCGGGCCCCGACCGGCCGGAGAGCTGGAGCAGCCCCACGGTGACCAGGGCGAGGGCCATGTACATGTGATACTGGGCCCCGGTCTGGAAGTTGGCGAGCTGGCCCGTCGCCTCCAGCCGCTCCTTGAGGCCGTGGGCGCCGAAGGCCCCCGTCGCGACCGCCAGGAAGCCCCAGACGGCGCCGATCCTCAGCCAGAATCCCTCAGTCATCGTTTCCGTTCCTCCAGGCTTTCGCAGGCCGTCGATCGGCCGTCCGATCGGTCGTGGTCATCTCGCGGTCGGGCCGATGACGGGGGCCGGCGCGCGGCCCAGGACGACGGCCCTCGCCTCGGCGGCGAGGAACAGCGAGCCGGTCACGCAGATCAGGCCGTCGGGGCCGGTCAGGCCGCGGGCGGCGGCCAGGGCCTCGGCGGGATCCTGGGCCACGATCATGGGGAGGCCGTCGATCGCCTCGGCCGTCGCCGCGACCTCCTCGGCCGGGACGGCCCTCGGATTGTGGACGTATCGGGTGGCGATCCGGTTCGTGAAAAGCGGCAGCAAGGCCCGGAGCTGACCCCCCAGGTCCTTGTCGCGGGTGGTGCCGAACACCAGGGTGCGCGGGCAGGGGGGGAAGTGGGCCCGGAGCGTCTCGGCCAGGGCGATCGCCGACGCCTCGTTGTGGGCGCCGTCGACGACGAGCCAGGGGGACGACTCCATCACCTCCACCCGCGCCGGCCAGGCGAGCCCCGCGAACCCCCGGGCGACGGCCTCGCGGTCGACGGCCAGGCTCGGGTCGGCGTCGGCCAGGGCGTCGAGCCCGGCGATCGCCACGGCCATGTTGTGGGCCTGGTGGGGGCCGAGGAGCGGCACGTCGAGCACGCCCCAGTCGTTGCGCCAGGTCCGCACGGCCGCGCGGCCGGGGGTCGGCCGGTCGATCGGCGGGACGGGCCCGATCGCCTCGCAATGGAAGTCGACCTCGATCTCGCGGAGCGGGGCGCGGCGGGCCTTCGCGACCCGTCGGATCGCGTCGCGGGATTCGGCCTCCTGGACGCCGCTCACGGCGGGGGTCGCCCGCTTGATGATGCCCGCCTTCTCGATCGCGATCGCCCCCAGGGTGTCGCCGAGCTGCCGGGTGTGGTCCAGGGCGATGCTGGTCACCATCGCGACCAGGGGACGGACCACGTTGGTCGAATCCAGCCGCCCCCCCATGCCGACCTCCAGCACGACGGCCCCGGCTCGACGGCGGGCGAAATGCAGCAGGGCCATCGCCGTGGTGATCTCGAAGAACGTCGCTCCGAACCGCCGCGAGCCCGACTCGTCGGCCTCCATCGCCTCGACCGCCTCGCGGACCTCGTGGACCAGCGCGACCAGCTCGTCGGTGGCGATCGCCCGACCGTCGACCTGGTAGCGCTCCTCCAGCCGCTCCAGATGGGGCGAGATGTAGAGGCCGGTGCGGACGCCCGAGGCCGTGAGCGCGGCGGCCATCATGGCGGCCGTCGACCCCTTCCCCTTGGTCCCCGCGACGTGGACGATCCGAAGCCCGCGATGGGGGTCGCCCAGCCGCTTAAGGAGCCGGCGCATGCGGCCCAGTCGGAGGTCGGCGAGCGTCTTGGGCATCCCCTCGCGCTCGTAGTCGAGCCGACTGAAGAGATAGCCGAGGGCGTCCTGGTAGGCGTCGAGCATGGCGGATCCGAATGAGGTCGAGTTCGACTCTTCCAGGGCCGGGAGCCGCCTTGGACCGGCGTCGAGGGGGCCGAGGCGAGCGGCTAGGTGGAGGCCGAATCCAGGAGGGTCTGGACCTTCGACCCCAGGTCGGCCAGCGAGAGGTCCTTCGTCCAGTAGGCGGCGACACCCAGGGCGAAGCCTTCGAGGCGGGTGTCGGCGTCGCGCTGGTGGGTCAGCATGACGACTTTCAGGCCGATGGCCTCCCGGGCGTCCCGGATCTGCTCCAGGACCTCCAGGCCGTTGAGGACCGGCATCCAGTGGTCGAGCAGCAGCAGGTCGGGATGGTGCGTCCTCACCATCGAGGTCGCCTCCGCGCCGTCGGCCGCCTCCCAGACGACGTAGCCGCAACGTCGCAGGTATTCGGCGTACAGGGCCCGGAGGTCGGGCTCGTCCTCGGCCAGTACGATGATCGCGCCCACGGCGTTCCCCACCGATCTCCAGGATTCGTGACCGGGCCGTCGTCCGGCCGCTGCCGACGATTACCCACAGCATAACCTCCCGGCCGTCAGATCCGCCACGCCCGAAAACTTTCCCAGGCCGGCTCGGCCCGGCCCGGTCGTCACCCCGTCGCAGCACGCCCCCCGACCCGCCGGCGACGGAGCGAACCCGAAATTGGCTTCGATTTCGGCGAGGCGAATCCAGGTGATTGCGTCATAACTTCAATTGGGAAAATTCTTTAAGATCGGTTTTGGGCTGCGAGGATTGGGTTCGATCGGCGCGAAACGTAGGGATGTTTGGGCACCGGCGGCACCCGTCCGACCCGTGGCCGCTGATCCGACTGAACGGCTTCGAAATTGGCTTCGTTCGTCCTGGCTCATGAACCAAGCCAATCGTCGTAAGATACTAACAGATTGAGTTTTGTGATCGCAATCCGGCGGATCGCGATTGGGTTCGTTCGGCGGAAATCAATGGCGATGCGGCGTGGAACCTCGTTCCGTGCTGGGCCGCGGCAGGGGTGACGGTGGAGGGCGACGACCACCGAATCCGGATTGCCAAGGAGCGAGGGGCGCGGAGCGTCCCGTAACTTGAGGATGCGGCCTGATGCGCGATCGGGGAGCGGACCGCTCGGAGAAATCGGCGCCGGGGGGAAGCGGGGGAGGGCGTGAACGCTTGACCCTCGAACGAGTTCGCCGATACGATGGGGCGGTCCGGGACCGAGGCCGGGAGTCCCCGGCGGGCCGGGCGTTTTCAGGACACCATATTAGGGAGCGAACCGCTGGCGCGCGGGAGGCTTGAGAGCCGGAATTCTCAGGGTTTCATCGGCGGGAAGGCGGGTCGCCAGGCGGTGGAATCGATCGTGGAGATCACGCTCAACGGTCAGAAGCGCGACGTGCCGGACGCCTTGACGGTCGCCCGACTGCTCGGCCTGCTGGAACTGAAGCCCGAACACGTCGCGGTCGAGCGGAATCGCGACCTCGTGACCCGTTCGCGGCACGAGGAGACTGAGATCGACCCGGGCGACGAGATCGAGATCGTCACCCTGGTCGGCGGCGGAGCGCCGGATGAGGGCTCGCCGGCCCCGGCCCCCCTGACCATCGGATCGCACACCGTGCGAAGCCGTCTGTTCGTGGGGACCGGCAAGTACACGACCCTGGAACTGATGCGCGAGTGCCTGGAGGCTAGCGGGGCCGACGTGGTCACGGTGGCCGTCCGTCGCGAGCGGCTGTTCGACCGCGAGGGCCGCAACCTGCTGGACTTCGTCGACCCGGCCCGGTTCACGATCCTCCCGAACACGGCGGGCTGCTACAACGCCGAGGATTCGCTCCGCACCGCCCGCCTGGGCCGCGAGCTGCTCCAGGGCCTGGGCAACCCCGGGGCCGACTGGGTGAAGCTGGAGGTCCTGGCCGACCCCCGGACGCTCCTCCCCGACCCGGTCGCGACCCTCGAATCGACGAAGGTGCTCGTGGCCGAAGGGTTCCAGGTCCTCTGTTACACCAGCGACGACCCGATCATGGCCCGTCGGCTCAAGGAGGCCGGGGCGGCGGCGGTCATGCCGGCGGGGAGCCCGATCGGCAGCGGCCAGGGGGTCCTCAACCCCAACAACATCCGGATCATCCTGGAAGACCTGAAGGCCGACGACCCGTCGTACCCGGTGATCATCGACGCCGGCGTGGGGACGGCCAGCGACGTCGCGTTGGCGATGGAACTGGGCTGCGACGGCGTGCTGCTGAACACCGGCATCGCCGGCGCGACCGACCCGCTGCGGATGGCCCACGCCATGCGGCTGGCCGTCGAGGCCGGTCGGCTCGCCGCCGGGGCCGGGCGGATCCCCAGGAAGCTGTACGCCACCGCATCGAGCCCGACCCAGGGAATGCTCGGGCGCAATTGAGCCTTGACCGAGCCGGCGCCCGTCGGGCCGCTCCACCCCCTACCACGGACGACGCGACGCATGCCATTGGACCCCGCCTCGATCCTCGGGCCCGATGGCGCGGTCGCCCGCCGGCTCTCCCGCTATGAAGTGCGAGACGAGCAGCTTCGCATGGCCGACGCCGTCGCGCGCGCCATCGAGGGGGGGGGCCACCTGATGGTCGAGGCCGGGACGGGGGTCGGCAAGAGCTTCGCCTACCTCGTGCCGGCGATCCTCGCGGCGGTCGAGATGAAGAAGAAGGTCGTCGTCTCGACCCACACGATCGCGCTCCAGGAGCAGTTGCTCCGCAAGGACATCCCGTTCCTGCGCTCGGTCATGCCCCAGGAGTTCTCGGCCGTCCTGGTCAAGGGGCGGGGGAATTACATCAGCCTGCGACGGATGGACGTGGCGGCGTCGCGCGCGGGGTCGACTTTCCACCGGCCCGAGGAGTTCGACCAGCTCGCCGAGATGCGGGTCTGGGCGGGCCAGACGCCGGACGGGACGCGGTCGGACCTGGATTTCAAGCCGCTCCCCTCGGTCTGGGACGCCGTGCAGAGCGAGAACGGGAACTGCCTGGGCCGCCAGTGCCCGCGCCAGAAGGAGTGCTTCTACTTCCAGGCCCGGCGGCGGATCTGGACGGCCAACATCCTGATCGTCAACCACGCCCTGTTCGTCAGCGACCTGGCGATGCGGGCCTCGGGCTATGGGCTGCTCCCGGATTACGACGTGGCGATCTTCGACGAGGCGCACACGCTGGAGGCGGTGGCGGGGGAGCACCTGGGGATTCAGGTCTCGAACGTCGGCGTCGATTACACGCTCTCTCGGCTCTACAACGAGCGGACCAAGAAGGGGTCGCTGGCGTTTTACGGCCTGTCGGACGCCGTCGCCCAGGTCCGACAGGCCCGGACGGCGGCCGACGACTTCTTCGAGTCCGTGGCCCAGTGGCATGGGAGGCAGTCGACCCCCACGGCGCGGGTGCGGAATCCCCTGGAGGTTTCGACGGCGCTGGTGGAGGAGCTTCGCAAGCTGTCGACGGCCATCGACCGGGGTGCCGAGACGATCGAGTCGGCCGAGCATCACATCGAGCTGTCCGCCGCCGGCGAACGCTGCGACGCCCTGGCGGACCAGGTCCAGAGCTGGGTCAAGCAGGGGATCGAGCAGCAGGTGTACTGGGTCGAGTCCGAGGCCGGCCCCCGCCGCCGGGTGCGGCTGGCGTCCGCCCCGCTGGACGTCGGGCCGACGCTGCGGCGGACCCTGTTCGAGCAGACGCCGACCTGCATCCTGACCTCGGCGACGCTCTGCGTGGGCTCGCCGCCGAAGTTCGAGTTCCTCAAGGCCCGGCTCGGGCTGACGCGGGCCGAGACCCTGGCGCTGGGGAGCCCGTTCGACTACCCGAACCAGGTCAAGATCCACCTGGCGCGGAACCTCCCCGACCCGTCCTCGCAGCCCCAGGACTTCGAGCGCGACGTGATCGGCGCGATCGCGCACTACCTGGAACGGACCCAGGGGAAGGCGTTCGTCCTGTTCACCTCGTACAAGATGCTGGAGGCCGCGGCGCGGGCGCTGACGCCCTGGCTGGCCGAGCGGAACATCGCCCTGTTCGCCCAGAGCGACGGCCTGCCTCGATCGAAGATGGTGGAGGCGTTCAAGAGCGACGTGAACAGCGTCATCTTCGGGGCGGACAGCTTCTGGCAGGGGGTCGACGTGCCGGGCGAGAGCCTCTCGAACGTCATCATCGTCCGGCTGCCGTTCTCGGTCCCCACCCACCCGCTGCTGGAGGCCCGGCTGGAGGACATCCGCCGCCGGGGCGGGAACCCGTTCGTCGAGTACCAGATCCCGGAGGCCGTCATCAAGCTGAAGCAGGGGTTCGGCCGCCTGATCCGCACCCGGACCGACCGGGGCATCGTGGCGATCCTCGATCCCCGCGTCCTGACCAAGCCGTACGGCAAGACCTTCCTCAACTCGCTCCCCGACTGTCCCCGGATCGTCGACAAGGACGACTTCGCGAGGCCCTCCGCCCGCTGATCCGTCGCCCGGCCCGATCCGATCCGATCGGGGGGGGTCAGGCGGCGCCGGCCTGGGTCGAGGCGTCGAGATCGGAGGGGGGGGGGCAAGCGGGGAGGAGCAGGGTGAAGGTGGAGCCCTGGCCCCTTCGGCTCTCGGCCCGGATCCGGCCGTGGTGGGCCTCGACGATGTCCCGGCAGACGGCGAGCCCGAGGCCCGTCCCGCCCAGGCCGGCGGCGTCGGGGCCGGTCTTCGTGGAGAAGAAGGGCTCGAAGATGCTCCTGAGGTGCTCGGGGGCGATCCCCACCCCCTGATCGGCGACGCTCAGCTCGACCATCCGGCCGGAGGGGTCGACCGCCAGGCGGAGCCGCAGGACGCCCCCTTCGGGCATGGCCTGGCGGGCGTTGATCAGCAGGTTGATCAGGACCTGCTGGATCTGGATCGCGTTGACCCTGGCGAAGGGACGACTGGCGATCTGGAGGTCGAGCCGAGCCCGGTTGCGGGTCAGATCCTTGCCGACCAGTCGGAGGACGTCCTCGACCAACCGGCCGAGGTCGACCGGCTCGCGATGATTCGGGTCGCGTCCCGGCCGGGAGAGTCCGAGCATGCTGCCGGTGATCGTCGTGGCGCGCTGGGCGCCTTCGAGGATCCGCTTCAGCGCCCGCTCGCGGTAATCGGGGTCGGGGTTGCGGAGGCCGAGCTTGGCGTAGTTGAGGATCGGGGTCAGGGCGTTGTTCAGCTCGTGGAAGACGCCGCCGGCGAGGATCCCCAGGCTGCTGATCCGTTGCAGCGCCGTGACCTGTCGGCGAAGGGCCTCGACCTGATCCAGGGTCGAAGTCGACTGGTCGGTCTCGGTCTCGGTCTCGGGCGAGAGCCTGGGCTCGGGCGAGATCGAGAGGGGTTCGACGTGTCGTTCGGCGTGGGATTTGATCATGCGCGACATGGCCCCGGCGACCTCCTGACCTGGGTTGGCGACCACTTTTCGTATCGGCTCGAAACGGCGTCGAAATCAGTTTGTCGACGGCTCGGATTCGATCGGACGAAGGGGCGGTGGGACCAGGGAGGATAGGGGGCGCAGGGCCGTATCTCAGGGTCGCGGCGGCTCGGAAACGGGGGTCGGCCGGGTCACTTGAGCTGGGCCGTTTCGCCCTCCTGGGAGCGGGGGGGATCGGTGGCCTTGACCGGCCATTCCCAGGGGATGAGGCGGATTCCGTTGGACAGGATGACGCGGGGGACGGCGTCGAGGTGGTCGGCCATGAGGGGCGGGAGGACCTTGCGGCCGTCGCTCCAGTAGCCCAGGTTCGTGAACGCCTCGGAGTCGGCGGCGGCCTCGTCGAGGGTCCGTCCGGCGTAAGCGGCCTCGAGGGTCTGGTCGGCGACCCGCCAGAACCCGGCGCGGTCCAGCGCGTTGACCTCTCCCATGCTCAACTGGAGGTTGCGGAGGATCCCCTCGCCGTTGTCGAGCTTCGGATTGGCCCCGGAAGGGGCGGTGTGCTCGGCGATCAGCGGAGGGAAGCCGTGGCGATCCGACCGGAACAGCAGGTATCGCTTCCGCGAGCGCGGGACCGACGTGGCCTGGGCGAAGATCTGACGGCCTCGCAGGTCGCCGACGAGGACGTCCTCCTCTCCCACCGCGACGACGAGGAGCGTGGAGGCGGGGATCTCGGAGAGCAACGGCTCGCGGGTGGGGAGGACCTCGCCCGGGAAGAACGCCAGGGTCGCCTTCACCTCGGGGAGCCCGTGGCGAGGGTTGGCCGAGAGGGCCGCCAGCTGCGCCGCGAGGTTCCCGCCGGCCGAATGGCCGATGAGCGCGAACTTGCCCGGCTCGGGCCGGACGTGCCCGCGACCTCCTTCGAGGACCACGAGGGCGTCCCGCACCGCGTGCAGGGCGTTGGGGAGGAAGTCGCGGGGGAGGGTTCCCACGTTGTTTTGATAGCGAGGGAAGACGACCGTCGAGCCGTTGCGGACCAGATGATCGATCCAGGCGCCATAGATGGCGGGATTCACCGAGAACCAGCCGTGGAGGAACACCACCACCGGCGCGCGCTCGGGCTTGGGGTCGGCGGGCTCATAGAGCAGGTAAGAGCGGGGTCCGGTGCCCATCTCATGTCGAGCCACGCGGCCGTGGGGCGGCGGCGACTCCTCGGCCTTCCCCCTGGTCGGCCGCGAATTCGGCTCCCCGGCGATCGCGTCGGGGTGGATGTTCAGGATGAGCGCCAACGCGCTCGCGGCGACGATTCGCAACGTGTGGTTCATGGCCATCCCTGGCATTCACGCCGGACTTCCCGTCCGGCAAGGCCGTTCCATCCCGGTCGAACGACGGGATAGTTTGCCTATCTTGCGCGATCTGTCAATCTCGGTGGTCGGTCGATTCTCGGCGCGCGAACGCGCCGATGAAGCAGGGCTTCAGACGTTCGTCCTCATCCAGGAGTGAGATCGCCCGATCGACGGCCCCTTCTTGAGAAAGGACGGTGTAAAAATCCTCCTTGATCGAAGGGGCGAGCCGGATGGCGCGGGACCATTCGTCTCGGGAGAAGGGATCGTCCCGGATCTGGTCCCAGAAGCCGGTTTGGTCGAACAGGCGGTCGATGCGCTCGCTCTGATTTCGCTGGAGGAGGCTCATGAGGTAGGTGGCGACTCCGACCTGGAGGCCGTGGAGGCGCGGCCGCTCGGCGATGGCGTCGAGGGCGTGGGAGATCAGATGCTCGCTGCCGCTGGCCGGTCGCGACGAGCCGCAGATCTCCATGGCGACGCCGTTGAACATCAGAGACGTGCTCAGCAACTGCGCGCCCTGGATGTCGAACGAGGGTTGTCCCAGGAACTGGTAGACCGTGGCGTCGGAGAGCAGGGCGGCGAAGTCGTCGACCGGCTCGCCGACGGCGTGGAACGCCAGCTTCCAGTCGTGGATGGCGGTGATCTTCGAGGCCAGGTCGCCGATGCCCGAGAGCCAGAGGGACCTGGGGGCGTCCTTGCAGACCTCCAGGTCGACCACCACCGCGAACGGCAGCGCCGCGGCCAGCGACTTGCGCCGACCCTGGACGGTCAGGCTCGATTGGGGGCTGCAAAACCCGTCGTTCGAGAGCGAGGTCGGCGTGGCGTAGTAGGGGAGCCGGGCCAGGAAGGCGACGTACTTGGCGACGTCCAGGGCCTTCCCTCCCCCGAGTCCGACGACGGCCTTGATCTCCTTGCGGACGCCCGCGAACAGCTCGGCCGCCCGCTCGAACGAGGCGTCGTCGACCTCGATCCAGTCGTCGCAGGCGACGCCCTCCGCCGCGAACGATTCCCGCACCCGATCGACGTAGGCCGGGACCATCCCCCGGCTGACGAGCACCATCGCGCGGGAGTGGGCGTTTCGCTTCAGATAGAGCCCGAGGCGGTCCAGCGCCCCGGACTTGACCCGGACCAGCGAGGGGATCGCGATCTGCGTTTTCAAGGTCATCCTCCTTTCGCCACCGCGGGCGTCGCTCCGCAGAGTCTTTCGGCGACCTCCGACCAGCGTTCGTAAGGGACGAACCCGAGCCCCTGTTCCGTGAGCGTCCTCGCCAGGTCGCCGCGGGCGAATCGAAGGGATTCGGGGACGAGCTTGGCCGCCTCCTGGTCCGGGAAGCCGTCGCCGGCGAAAGCGACTCGGCGTCCCTCGCCGAGCCCGTGCCGGACGACGCCCGCCTTGTCGACCCCCAACTCGTTGCAGAAGAACGGTCCCGGCGGCGGGGGCTCCATCATCAGCCCCCGGCCCGGCTCGAACCGCCCCGGGTTGGAGTAGACCGGGATGTCGACTCCCGCCTTGCCGAGCAGGATGTCGATGTACCAGGCGCAGCCGGCCGAGGTCACGACCACGTCCCATCCGGCCCGATCCAGCTCGCGCAGGCATTCGGCGAGTCGGGGCTCCAGGTGCATCTGGTCCACGACGTTCAGGATCGCCCGCTCGTCGTCCCGGATGTGGGAGAAATAAGCCTGGAGCGCCTGGAAGTGGGTCAGGCGTCCGGCCCGGTACTCCCCCCAGTAGTCCGGGAGGTCGGCGGGGAGGAGCTGCTTGATCGCGAGTTGGTAGAAGTCTTCGCGGGTCAGGGTGCCGTCGAAGTCGGTGACCAGCAGGGAACGCGGGGGCGTGGCGGGGCTGGGATCGTGGGACATTGCATTCGAACTCGGCGAGGGGGCGAGGGGAGGGACGACGCGCCGTCGAGCCTCGGCTCGTCGACTTGACCGGGGAATCGGGAGCCTCCATAATAACGGCTAGACGTGGATTTGGGGATGCGGCCTGAAACGGGGGGTGGGGAACGAGCGTGAGGCGCTGGAATCGGCCGAACAACTTGGTCGCTCGGGCGCTCGGGCTCATCCTGCTGATCCCCGGCCTGCTCCAGGTTCCGCTCCCCCAGGCGGACTTCCACATCATCCGGCATCATCACGGCGCCGGCGAAGTCTGCCTTCAGCACGACCATCTGCTGAAATGGCATCCCCAGGCGGAGGACGGCGAAGGCGTGGCCGTGCTGCACTGGCACTGGCTCCCGCCGAAGTCGCTCGATCCTTCGCTCCTCGACCAGGATGCGCGGATGTTCCCCGCGCTGCATGCGCACGAGGTCGACGCCCCGCAACCGGACCTGACCGTCGGCCCCATCTTCACGCGCGACAGTCGCGGACGGGACGACGTCCGTGACGACCTCGCCGCGAGTCTAGGCTTCGCGCCCGGCGAGGCCGCATGGATAGGCCTTGCACCCCTCCCCCTCGCGCGATCGGCGCCCTGCGCGATCGCGTCGGATGAGCCTGCGTCCGCGACGCTCCAGTCGCGACTCGTGCGCTGGAATTGCTGAAGCCTCCAGGCTCGTCGGGGACGCCTGCGCGTTCGTCGTCCAGACCCGACCTGGGGAAGCTCTCGTCCGTCCCGGCCGCCCCACGGCCCTCGGACGAATCCGCCCTGGGTTGATCGTACGACGAAGGCCGCCGCGCCGCCCCGCCGCCTGCCATCCTGCGTGGGGGACCGTTCGCTCGGTCCCGTGCGCCTGCTCTCGACGGGATATGGATGAGGCCCCTTCGGCGATTTCGCGCGGAGTCGTAATGATGTCGATCGCTCTGTCTCAGCGTCAGCCGACGCACCGAAGTTCCTGGTGGACGCTGGCGCCGTGGATCGCCTCGGGCGTCCTGCTCATCGTGCTGGCGCTCCACCTGACGATGGACCTACCCGGCCATCTCACCCGGATCGGCGCGGCTTCGGCCGCGGCCGTGGAAGCAACTCGGGCCGCCGACGTCGCCTCGCCCGGGCGAGCGGACGGCCCGCCGACGGTCCACCTGTCGCCGTCGAAGGTCGAGGCGGCCGGTATCACCGTCGCCAAGGTGGGCGTCGAGCAGCTGCCGACCGAACTGGGCGTGGCCGGTCGGATCGAGGTCAACGCGGACCGTCGGGTCGAGATTCGCTCGCGGGCCGCGGGCATCGTCCGCGAGGTTCACGTCCTGCTCGGCCGGAAGGTCAAGAAGGGCGATCCGCTGGTCACGCTGGACAGTCCCGACGTCGGCACCGCGCGGCTCAACCTCCGAGCCCGCCAGCGCGAGCTGCTCACGGCGAGGGTCGAGGCCGCGTGGAAGGAGGACATCGCCGGGACCGTCGCTCGGCTGATCCCGGAGATCTCCAAGGGGGTCGACCCCGGGGTGCTGGAGAAGCAATTCGCCGACAAGCCCCTGGGCTCGTTCCGCGGCCTCCTCCTCCAGACCTACTCCGAGTTCGACATCGCCACCCATGAGGAGGAGAAGACCCTCAACCTCCGCAGCCAGAACGTCATCGGCGAGCATCCGGCCATCGTCGCCCGGCACACGCGGCAGGGCCTCCAGGCCAAGCTCTACTCCACGATCGAGCAGGCCCGGTTCGACGCCGAACAGCAGCGACGGCTCGCCGACCAGGCCCTCAAGCTGGCCGAGTCGGCGGTCGTCGACGCCGGCCAGCGGCTGCGCATCCTGGGCGTCGACGAGGACATCCAGGAGCTCCTGGACCACGCCGACCGGGCCCAGGACGCCGCGAGGGACGAGGACGTGACGGCCTATCGCATCGTCGCGCCCTTCGACGGCACGATCATCACCAAGTCGGCCGTCCCCAGCCAGCGGGCCGATCCCATCGACATGCTGTTCGTCCTGGCCGACCTGAGCAACGTCTGGGTCACGGCCAACATCCCCGAATCCGACCTCGCCAAGATCCCCACGATCAAGGGGGGGACCGTCCGGCTCACCGCCACCGCGTTTCCCGATCGGATCTTCGAGGCCGAACTCCTCTCCGTCGGCGCGATGCTCGACCCGACGACGCGGACGGTCCCGCTCCTGGCGCGGACCGAGAACCCGGATGGACTGCTCCGACCGGGGATGTTCACGCGGATCCTCTTCGACGGCCCGGCCGCCGAGCCCGCGTTGACGATCCCGTCGGCCGCGATCGTCGAGATCGAGGGCCGCACGGCCGTCTTCCAGCCCGGCGGCGGCCCGACCGAGGCCCCGTCGTTCGCCCTCCGCAACATCGACGTCGGCCGGCGAGTCGGCGACCGGGTCGTCGTCGCGTCGGGGCTTCGCGAGGGGGACGCCGTCGTCGCCAAGGGCGCCTTCGTCCTCAAGAGCGAGCTGATCCTCGAGAACGAGCCCGAGGAAGACTGACCCGCCGCCCCCGTCGCATCCTCCCCCTCCAGGCCCCCGCGCCCGAAAACCGTCCCCACGATGGGAAGCCCATGCTCAACGCCATCATCGAGTGGTCGCTCAACAACCGCTTCTTCGTCCTGGCCGGCACGGCCCTGGTCGCGGGGATGGGCGTCTTCGCGGCGCTTCACCTGCCGATCGACGCGGTCCCCGACCTGACCAACGTCCAGGTTCAGGTCATCACGGAGGCCCCGGCCCTATCGCCGCTGGAGGTGGAGTCGCTCCTGTCGTTCCCGGTCGAGGCGGCCATGAGCGGCCTGCCGGACGTCGAGCAGATCCGATCGGTCTCCAAGTTCGGGATCTCGGTCGTGACGATCGTGTTCCACGAGGGGACCGACATCCTCCGAGCCCGGCAGCTCGTCAGCGAGCGCATCCCCCGCGCCGCGGAGGCGATCCCCGCGAACTACGGCAAGCCGACCCTGGGGCCGATCGCCACCGCGCTGGGGGAGGTCTTCCAGTTCCAGGTGAAGGCCGCGGCCGGGTCCGGGATCACGGCGATGGAGCTGCGGTCGATCCTCGATTGGTTCGTCGCCTATCAGCTCCGCAAGGTGCCCGGCGTCACCGAGATCAACGCCCACGGCGGCGAGCTGAAGACCTATCAGGTCGAGGTCGACCCGGACAAGCTGGGCCCGTACAAGCTCTCGATCACCGACCTCTTCCAGGCCCTCCGCGACAACAACGCCAACGTCGGCGGCGGCTACCTCGTCCACGAGGGGGAGGCCCGCTACATCCGGGGCGTGAGCCAGGCCCGGTCGTCGGAGGACATCGCGGCGATCGTGGTCGACGAGCGCGACGGCGTGCCGGTCACCATCGGCAGCGTGGCTTCGGTCCACCCCGCGGCCATGATCCGCTCCGGGGTGGCCACCCGCGACGGTGAGGGCGAGGTCGTCGTCGGCCTGGTCATGATGCTCATCGGCCAGAACGGACGCCGCGTGGTCGAGGACGTGAAGGCCGAGATCGCCGAGCTCCAGAATTCGCTCCCCGAGGGGGTGACGATCGAGGCCCTCTACGACCGCACCCACCTGATCAGCGACACGCTGGACACCGTCCTGCACAACCTGACCGCGGGGGGCGTGCTGGTCATCGTCGTCCTGCTGGTGATGCTGGGGAACCTCCGGGGCGGCCTGATCGTGGCCCTGGCGATCCCGCTCTCGATGCTGTTCGCGGCCGACGTGATGTACATGACCGGCGTCTCGGCCAGCCTGATGAGCCTGGGCGCGATCGACTTCGGCCTGATCGTCGACAGCTCGGTCATCATGGTCGAGAACTGCGTGCGCCGGCTCTCCCACGAGGGGGGGACGAGGCCCAAGCAGGAGATCATCCTCGACGCCGCCGTGGAGGTCCGCAAGCCGACCATGTACGGCGAGCTGATCATCGCCATCGTCTATCTGCCGATCCTGGCGCTCCAGGGGCAGGAGGGGAAGCTGTTCCGACCGATGGCCCTGACCGTGATCTTCGCGCTGGCGGGCTCGCTGATCCTCTCATTGACCTTCATGCCGGTGATGGCCTCGCTGGGGCTCAGCTCGAAGCCGAGGGAGAAGGAGCTCTGGCTGATCCGCGGGATCAAGCGATTCTACGTGCCGATCCTCGACGTCTTCATCGCGCGGCCGTTCCTGGCCATGGGGACGGCCCTCGCGCTGATCGGCGTGAGTCTGCCGATCGGCGCCAACCTCGGGGCCGAATTCATGCCCAAGCTCAACGAGGGCGATCTCCTGGTCGAAGCCGTGCAGATCCCCTCGGCGCCGCTGGAGCGGGCCGTGACGATCTCCACCCAGATCGAGAACCTCCTCAAGGAATTCCCCGAGGTGCGGACGGTCTTCTGCAAGACGGGCCGGCCCGAGATCGCCAACGACGTGATGGGCGTCCACCAGACCGACGTCTGGACCATGCTCAAACCCCGCGAGGAGTGGCGCGAGGGGATGACGCGAGACCGCCTCATCGAGGAGATGGACGCGGCCCTCTCCGAGAACGTCCCCGGCGTGAAGTTCGGCTTCAGCCAGCCGATCGAGATGCGGGTCAACGAGCTGGTGGCGGGCGTCAAGAGCGACGTCGCCGCCCTGATCTACGGCCCCGACCTCGACGTCCTCCGCCGCAAGGCGGCCGAGATCGAGCGCGTCCTTTCCCGGATCCCCGGCGCGCACGACGTGAAGGTCCCCTCGGCGGGGCGGCTGCCGCTCCTGAAGATCGCCGTCCGCCGCGATCAGCTCGCCCGCTACGGCATCAAGGCGTCGGACGTGCTCGACATCGTCTCGGCCCTGGGCGGGACGACCGTCGGCACGGTGTTCGAGGGCCAGATCCGCCGCCCCTTGCAGATCCGCCTGCCGCTCTCGTGGCGCGACGACGCCGAGAAGATCGGCTCGATCCGGGTGATCGACTCCCTGGGCCGTCCGATCCCGCTCAAGGACCTGACCGACATCACCATGGAGGAGGGCCCCAGCGAGGTCGAGCGCGAGAACATCGAACGCCGGGCCTACGTCGGCGTGAACGTCCGGGGCCGCGACATGGCGGGGTTCGTCCACGAGGCCGAGCGGGCGATCGCGGAGCAGGTGGACCTTCCCGCCGGTTACATCCTCCGCTGGGGCGGGCAGTTCGAGCACCTGGAATCGGCCGAGAAGCGGCTCCTGGTCGTCGCGTCGGTCGCGCTGGTGTTGTTGTTCCTGCTCCTCTACAGCTCGTTCAAGTCGATGCGGCTGTCGCTCCTGATCTTCACCGCCGTGCCGACCGCGGCGACCGGCGGCGTGTTCGCGCTGGCCGCGCGGGGGCTGCCGTTCTCGATCTCGGCGGCCGTCGGCTTCATCGCGCTGTTCGGCGTGGCCGTGCTCAACGGCCTGGTCTGGGTCAGCGCCGTGGAACACCTGCGACACGACGGCCACGAGTCCCACGACGCCGCGCGGGAGGCGTCCATCGTCCGCCTCCGCCCGATCCTGATGACGGCCCTGGTCGCCGGCCTGGGCTTCATCCCGATGGCCCTCGCCACCACCCCCGGCGCCGAGATCCAGCGACCGCTGGCGACCGTCGTCATCGGCGGCCTGTTCACCTCGACTCTCCTGACCACCCTCGTGCTCCCCTCCATCTACCCCTGGTTCGCGCCGAAGGAACACAGCCACTTCGGGGCGTAACTCGACGGAGCCGCAACATGGACCGCGAGCCATCGGAGATCGGCCTCGCCGCAGCCGAACGACATCCGCCTGGGCGCACGCTGCTGACCGCGGCCGGCGTTTGGGCGTTCGGCGGCGCGGCGTCCGCGTTCTTCGCGCTCGCGTACTCCGACCCGTTCATCCCCCTCGATTGGATCGCGCGAGGCCTCTGGATGCTGGCCGGGGTCGGCCTGCTGGCCTGGTGCGTCCGGCTCGCCCGGGCGCGTCAGGGCCGTCGCTCGGCGCTCGCGGCCGGGGGCCTCGTCGTCCTCACCCTGGCCCTCTCGCCGACCCTTTGGCCCTACCTGGCGTCGGTCGGGGGATGGGCCAAGATCCGCATGGATTTCGCTCGGAACCGCAGCCGGTACGAGAAGGTCGTCGCCCGACTGGCGGGGCGGCCGAATCCCATGCCGGGCCGCTCCGAGGCCGACGGCGTGAGCTACATCGTCGGACCCGGTCCCCCGCTTCGGGTCGCCTTTCCTCTGCCGGGCGGGATCCTCGACAACTGGACCGCGGTCGTCTACGACCCGTCTGAGGAAGTGCACCGCATGGGGCGGGTCGGGCCGGACCTCTCGCACTGGGACGACCCGGATCTCCTGGAGCTGCGCATGTGGTTCGGCGGAACGATGCGGCACGCTCGCCGTCTGGGCGGCGGGTTCTTCTACTGCATCTTCACCTGAGCGGGCGTCGCGTCGGCGAGCGGGCCGTGAGGCCGGAAGACGACGTCGAGCGACTCCCCGAAGACGCCGAACCGACGGGCGACGTCCAGCACGGTGAACCGGCGGCGGATGAACGTCGCCTGCTCGTAAGAGACGCGGAGACGCTCGCGCGAGATGCCGATGGCCTCGGGGCGATCGGGACAGCCGGCCAGCCGGAGCCGGGCGCGGACCTCGTCGAACGGGATCAGGTGGCGGGCGAGGCGCTCGCGGACCTCGGGCCAGGCTTTGCGCAGCCGATCGAGTTGATCGCGCAAGGCTTCGGGCGAGGGATGCTTGGCTCGGGTCTCCTCGACGGCCTTCGCGGCGAGTTCGCCGGGGCCGAACAACTCGGCGATCCGGCGTTCCTCGATCTCGAGGGTCGGCCACGCGGCGACTGCGCGTTCGACGTCGACGTTTTCCAGGTCGCGGGCGAGCAGCTCTTGATGCAAGGCCAGGGAGGCCAGCGTGCCGATCCCGACCTTGAAGCCGTGCGAGGGGGCCGCCCCGTCGAACGTATGGTGCTGCATGTCCCAGAGGTGGCTGAACTGGTGGTCGGCCCCTGACGCCGGGCGACTGGTCTTGTGGGCCTGCATGGCGAACCCGCTCATCATCAGGCCGGCGACCAGGCCGCGGAGCGCCTCGGGGTCGTTGCGCGCGACGCCCGTCGGGTTCTCGATCCAGGTCCTGAGGCGGCCGTGGACGGTCTCCCAGACGTCCAGGTCGATCGGTTCCACCCCGGCGGCGTCGGCCAGGATCCAGTCGGCCCCGGCGACGTTCTTCGCCAGGAGGTCGGCATAGCCCGAGGCGTTCATGCCGGGCGGGGCCTTCGCGATCACTTCGAGGTCGGCGACGACGGCGCGGGGGGCGGGGCAGTTGAAGGTCTGTTTCGACCCCCGATCCGTGATCGACGCGCCGAAGGCGGTGTAGCCGTCCATCGAGGCGGCCGTCGCGACGGCCATGTAGGGACGTCCCAGGCGATGCGCGGCGAGCTTCGTCAGGTCGTTGATCGTCCCCGAGCCGACGGCCACCGGGATCGCCTCGACGTCCCGGATCGCGGCTTCCAGGCGTTCCACGTCTTCGATGTCGGCGTAGACGTCCTCCCCAAAGACGAACGGCTCCGCGCAGGAGAGACCTTCGCGATGAAAGGCGGCGAGGACTTCGCGGCCGGCGGCTTCGAGGGTGTGGGGGTCGGCCACGATCACGGCCGGTCGCCGACCGAAGGCCGCTTCGAAGAGCGCGGGGGCCTCGTGGCGGGAGCCCTCGCCGATCGCGAGCCGTCGCGTGTCGCGAGCGGCGCGCAGGGCCTTGTCGAGGAGCGGGGCGTCCGATCCGGCGGAAGGGGAGGTCATGCGAAGATCCGTCCGATTGCGGGGAGGGTCGCGCGGGCCCTCAAGACGTTGAGCCGGGGCGACTTCCGGCCGTCTCCCCATCTTCGCGGGGCTTGGATCGGCGGGCAAGGGCCGGGGGCCGGTCGAGAGCGGGGCGGGACCCGTTTTCAAGGGGCGACCGGGGCCGAGACGGGGGCTTTGAAAAAAAGTAAAAGTCCATCGTCGCGAATGCCGACGCGATTTCGACTTAAGCGAATTTTCGATCTTGCGGGGATTGGGCGGAGGGGATAGAAACTCCGCAGAACGAGGCCCGGGAGGGCCGCGACGACATGAGGAAGCCGCCTTGAACACCGAAGCCCGCTTATCATACTGGATCGTACGAGAGGGGGCCTCGGCGTTGGTTTTTCTCGAAATCGTCGAATGCGTCGAGGCTCGCGAATCCGGCTCGTCCGCCCCCGGGCGGTCGAAGGATGAAGGAGTGCTCGTTCGATGATTCTCCGTTCGATCGCCGGCGGCGTGGAGGTCCTCGCGCCGGCGAAGTTGAATTTGTTCCTGGAGGTGGCGGGGCGAAGGCCCGACGGCTACCACGAGATCGAATCGCTGATGGTCGAGGTCGACCTGTTCGACCGGCTGACCTTCCGCGAGGAGGAGGGCGGGGCGATCGCGCTGACGTGCGACGACCCGAGCCTGCCGGTCGACGGCCGGAATCTCGTGGTGCGTGCGGCCGAGCTCCTGCGGTCGGAATCGGGCTGTCGGTCGGGGGCGCGGATCGACTTGAAGAAGTCGATCCCGGCCCAGGCGGGCCTGGCCGGCGGGTCGAGCGACGCGGCGGCGACGCTGGCGGCGCTGGATCGCCTCTGGAATCTGGGGACGCCCCCGGGACGGCTCGCCGAATTGGCGGGACGGATCGGCAGCGACGTGGCTTTCTTCCTGCAAGGTCCCTCGGCGGTCTGCCGCGGTCGGGGCGAGCGTGTGGAAGCCGTGTCCCTGCCTATCCCCCTGCACTTCGTCCTGATCGCCCCCGAAGTCGGCCTGAGCACGGCCGACGTGTATCAACGCTTGAAACCGCCCGAACAGTCCAGGTCGATCGTGCCGGCCCTCGCCGCCTTGGCGGCCGGGGATCCGGTGGATCTGGGGCGGAGCCTCTTCAACCGTCTGCAACCCGTCGCCGAGTCGATCCGCCCGGAGCTTGCCGCCGTGCGGGACGCCTTGGCGGATCTGGGCCCGCTGCTGTGCGGGTCCCTGATGAGTGGCAGCGGTTCTGCTTATTTCGGACTCGTGCGCGATTCCGCCGCGGCGGAACGCGCCGCGCACGCCCTCAACCCGCTCGGACTAGGATCGGTCCGGGTCGTGACCTGCGGCCCCTGAGCAGAGAACGCCTCGTAAAGGAGTACCGGCTGTGGAGATCACCGAAGTTCGCATCAAGCTCATGGAAGACAACTCGGGGAGCAACGAGCGCTTGCAGGCCTTCTGCAGCATCACGTTCGACGACATGTTCGTCATCCGGGACCTCAAGATCATCGAGGGCGCCAAGGGCTTCTTCGTCGCGATGCCGTCACGCAAGCTGACCGATCGCTGTCACAACTGCGGCACCAAGAACCACCTGCGCAGCCGCTTCTGCAACCACTGCGGATGCCGGCTGGACGAGAGCCGCGCCCTCCGCGACGCGGACGGCCGAGCCAAGCTGCACGCCGACATCGCCCACCCGATCAACTCGATGTGCCGCGAGAAGATCCAGGCCGCCGTGCTCGCCTCCTACGCCGAGGAGCTCGAACGCGCCAAGATGCCGGGCTACGTCTCGCGCTACGACGACTACGAGACCGACGACTACGACGTCCCGTACGAGGCCGGCGCCCCCGCCGCCCACGTCGGCGAGCCGCCGCTTCGTCGCGGCCCCCTTCGCGGCCACACCCAGCACGTCCGGGGCGGCCAGTCGATCCTCCGCGGCCCCCACGTCGCCCACCGCAAGGAAGCCGCCCCCGAAGGCATCGCTTCCGACCACCATCGCGGCGACGGGGCGTTCGGCAACGGGATCTGAGCCGAGACCCCGGCCCGCCCGCGACGAGCCTCTCAAGCCGAGTCCGACGCAAGGCCCCTCCAGGCCCACGCGTCGGCCTCGGCTTTTTTCATTCCCGTGGCGTGGCTCCGACCGTCACGCCCATAATCAACGGGATCGAACGACGAACGTCGTGGGGCCGACCTTTCGCGGGATCGCGCCTGGAGGAACTCGACATGGCCGAACTCGCGGACGTGACCCTTGCCGAGGACGCTGGCGATCGGTCGAACGCCTCTCCTTCCGCGCGCCCGCCGACGCTCAGGGCGCGACTGTACCGCCTGGCGCGGCGGGTCCTCTTGATGATGGGGCTGGTCTTCGTGGGTTTCTTCGCATCGCTGTATGCGCTCCAGGCGAGCGTGATCTTCCCCGGCGCCTCGTCCCAGGGTAGGCCCGAGGCCGTCGTCCGCGCCGGTCCCGGCGAGGAGCTGGTCAGGCTGGCGACCGAAGGGGGCGAGGTCGTCGCCCTGTTCGGCGCGGCCCAGACCGCCGACGGCCGACCGGCGCCCGACGCGACGACTCGCCCGGCGCTCGTCTTCTTCTATGGCAACGCGATGTGCCTGGCCTATTCGTCGGTCGAGCTGGATCGCTTCCGGCGGCTGGGGCTGAACGTCATCATCCCCGACTACCTCGGCTACGGGATGAGCGGCGGCAAGCCGTCGGAGATCGGCTGCCGCCAGACGGCCCAGGCCTGCCACCGGTTCTTGAAATCACGCGGATTCCCGACCGACGGGATCTTCGCCGGCGGCTGGTCGCTGGGAGGGGCCGTGGCGATCGACCTGGCCTCTCGCGAGGAGGTGGCGGGCCTCTTCGCGTTCAGCACGTTCACGAGCGTCCTCGACATGTCCCGGTCGTTCTTCCCGATCGCGCCCCCGGCCGCCTTCTTCAAGGACAAGTTCGACAGCCTGGCCAAGATCCGCACGTTGACGTGCCCCATCCTCCTGGGACACGGCCGGCGCGACCCGCTGGTCCCGTTCGCCATGTTCGAACGGCTGTCGAAGGCGGCCAAGGAGCCGCCCGCGACGCTGGTGCTCGATCAGGCCGAGCACAACGACTTCCTCGACCTGGGCGGGCGTCGGCTGGACCAGGCCGTCCTGGACCTGGTCGCCGGGGCGGGGATGCGCTGAGCCGACGACGCGGCGTCGCTCAGGCGAGCGCCGCGATCGCTCCTCGGAACACCTTCAGGCCGTGGCCTTCCGGGCCGAGCTTGTCGCCGAGGCGGGTCCATCGGGGGTGGTGGAGCGGGGAGACGAACCGCTCGGGGTGGGGCATGAGGCCGAAGATGCGGCCGGTGGCGTCGCAGACCCCCGCGGCGGCCAGGGAGGACCCGTTGGGGTTCGCCGGGAAATCCTGGGTCGGCTCGTTGCGGTCGTCGGCGTATTTCAGGACGACGCGCCCGGCGTCGTCGAGGGCGTCGAGCGCCTTGGGATCGGAGAGCAGGAATCGGCCTTCGCCGTGGGCGACGGGGAGGTCCAGCGGTTCCGAGAACGAGACGAACGGCGAGACCCCCGGGCGCGGCAGGAGCGTGACCCAGCGGGACTCGAACCGCCCCGAGAGGTTGTGGGCGAGGGTGGCGGGGGAGGCGACGTCGGGGCCGGGGAGGAGACCGCAGCGGACGAGGACCTGGAAGCCGTTGCAGACGCCCAGGATCAGGCCGCCGCGGTCGTGGAACCGCCGCAGGGCGTCTCCCAGGCCTCGGGCCAGATGGGTCGCCAGGATGCGGCCGGCGCCGAGGTCGTCGCCGTAGGAGAAGCCGCCGGGGATGGTCAGGATCTGGAACAGGTCGAGCGTCCGGGGCTCTTCCAGCAAGCGGCCGACGTGCCAGGACTCGGCGCTGGCGCCGGCGAGGTTCCAGGCCTCGGCCGTCTCCTCGTCGCAGTTGGTCCCGGGCGCCCGCAGCACAATCACGCGAGGCGTGGCCATAACGATCTTGGTCCCTTTCGAGGTCTCCGCCGATCGGGGCAGGGCCGATCGGACGCTCTGCTCAGTAGGAGGGGTCGGTCGATCCGAACGACGACGACGTCTGGGCGTCGGGCTCGGCGGCCCGGTAGGCCAGGTTGCGGCGGAGGAGGTCGGCCTCGTAGACCTGGACGACGAAGTCGGCCGCGATCTTCAGTCGCGACGAGGTCCCCTTGCCGGGGAAATCGGCCGGCGAGCCCTTGCGGAACTCCGCCACGCCGACGTGCTTGGCCCGGCCCTTGACGTAGTTGATTCCCGGGATGCCGTCGGCGTCGCCCGAGATCAGAAGCGCGATGTCATAGGTCTCCTGCAGCGCCACCATGTCGACGGCGAGGCTCGTGTCGAGCCCCTTCTCGTTGACCGAGTGGTGGAGCAGGTCGACTTTCCAGTGGCCTTCCTGGCGGATCTCGACGAAGTCGGTGGCCGACTGGACGCCGTGGTAGAACCGCTTCTTCCGCTCCAGGGCCCGGCGCTTGCCGTCGTACCACTCGCGGGTCTCGCCGAAGCAGATGTTCCAGGCCTCTTCCATGCGCCGCTCCGCCGGCAGGTCGGGGCGGCTGCGGAGCACCTCCTCGACGTAGGCGTCGCGGAGCCGCGGGTTCATCTCGAATCGGGCGCGGAGGCGGGATTCGGCCTTGGGGTCGTTGAGGTCCCACTCGTCCATCTTGCCGACGACGTACCAGTAGATCCGCGAATGCTGGGCGGTCGGCCAGGGCGAGCCCTCGGCGAACGTCCGGCCCCAGTACTGGACGCTCTGCTCGAAGACGTGCCGATAGAACGCGCCGTAGTCGTCGACCCGGAGGTTCAGGTGCTTGAGCACGCCGTCCAGGTTGGAGCCGTCCACGAACGTGACGAACCTTAACATGATGGGAGGCCTTTTTGATCTCGATCCAGGCGCTGTCGTTTAATCCATATGCATGCGTCTGATCGATGGACGCTCCATGCGCGATCACCAATTCAAGGGGCGGCGCCACGTCTCGGCGAGTTCGTCCAGGGGGGCGTCGATCACGAGGCCCCCTTCCAGGCCCTCGACCACGAGCCGGGCGCGGCCGCCGTCGGCCGCCTCGGTCTCGCCGATCCGGGCGAACGGCAGGCCTTTCAGCGTCTCGGCGAGGGCTTCGAAGCGGGCGGGCTCGACTTCCAGCAGGAACCGCGAGGGGGATTCCGCGAACAGGAGCGTCGCGTCGGCGGCCGCGTCGTCGCCGCGAGGGACGTCTCGCAGCGAGGCCCGGGCCCCGACGTGGCCGGCGAAGGCCGACTCGGCCAAGGCGACGGCCAGTCCCCCCTCGCTGAGGTCGTGGCAGCTCCGCACGAGTCCCGACGCGATCGCCCGGTGCAGCGCCCGGAACGTCGCCAGCCCGACCTCGGCGTCGACGGTCGGGACGACTCCCCCTTCGAGGCCGCGGAACTCGGCCCAGAGCGAGCCGCCGAACTCCGTTCGGGTCGTCCCCAGGAGGACGATCAGGTTCCCCGCCGCCTTGAAGTCCATCGTCGTGCAGCGGCGGACGTCGGGCACCTGGCCGATGGCGCTGATGAGCAGGGTCGGGGGGATGGCCAGGCTCTCGCCCTCGTGCGAGTACTCGTTGTACAGGCTGTCCTTGCCGGAGATGAACGGGGTCTTGTAGGCGAGCGCCAGGTCCCGGCAGGCCTGGGCCGCGAGGACCAGCGAGCCGAGGGTTTCGGGGCGTTCGGGGCTCCCCCAGCAGAAGTTGTCGAGCAGGGCGATGCGGTCGGGGTCGGCCCCGACGGCGACGCAGTTGCGGACGGCCTCGTCGATGACGCACGCGGCCATGGCGTAGGGATCGAGCCGGCCGTAGCGAGGGTTGATCCCGCACGAGACCGCCAGGCCGCGGTTCGACCCGACGACCGGCAGGACCACCGAGGCGTCCCCCGGCCCGTCCTCGCGCTCGCCGACCAGCGGCTTGATCACGGTGCGGGCCTGGACCTCGTGGTCGTACTGGCGGACGATCCATTCCTTGCTGCAGACGTCCCAGTGGCCGAGGATCTGGAGCAGGTCGGGCGTGAAGTCGGCCGACGCCGGGGGTTCGATCGGCCGCGACGGGGGGGCGTGAACGTGGCCGAGCGGACGACGTCGGGGCGGCCGTCGTGGAGGAAGTCCATCGCCAGGTCGCCGACGATCTCCCCCTGGTAGCGGAGCGTGAGCCGGCCGGTCGCGACGAACTCGCCGAGGTCGGTCGCCTCGACCCCCTCCAGCTCGCAGAGGTCGCGGAATTCGTCCCAGCACTCCGGCGGCACGGCCAGGACCATCCGCTCCTGGGCTTCGGAGATCCAGATTTCGGTGTAAGAGAGTCCCTGATACTTGAGGGGGGCCTTCTCCAGGTCGACGACCGCGCCGAGGTCGGCGCCCATCTCGCCGACGGCCGAGCTGAATCCCCCCGCGCCGCAGTCGGTCAGGGAGCGGAAGAGCTCCCGGTCGCGGCCCTGGACGATGACGTCGAGGACCATCTTCTCGGTGATGGCGTTGCCGATCTGGACGGAGCCGCCGGAGAGCGACTCGCTCTCGCTGGTGAGCTCGACCGAGCTGAACGTCGCGCCGTGGATGCCGTCGCGGCCGGTGCGCCCGCCGATGGCGACGATGCGGTCGCCGGGCTCGACGCTCTTGAACGCCTTGCCTCGGGGCAGGACGCCGACGGTGCCGCAGAAGACCAGGGGGTTCGCCAGGTACGCCGGGTCGACGGCGAGCGCGCCGTTGACCGTGGGGATGCCCATGCGGTTGCCGTAGTCCCGCACGCCCGCGACGATCCCCTGGAGGACCCGCTTGGGGTGCAGGACGCCGACGGGGAGCTGGTCCGGCGACAGGTCCGGGGGGGCGACGCAGAAGACGTCGGTGTTGCAGATCGGCTTGGAGCCCAGGCCGGTCCCCAGGGCGTCTCGGATCACGCCGCCGATGCCGGTGTTCGCCCCGCCGAAGGGGTCGATGGCGGACGGGTGGTTGTGGGTCTCGACCTTGAAGCAGACGTCGTACTCGTCGTCGAACCGGACGACGCCGGCGTTGTCGGAGAAGACGCTGACGAGCCAGTCGAGGTCGAGCTCCTGGGTGGCGGCGAAGATCGTCCGTTTGAGGAGGTTGTCGATCGGCGTCCCGTCGAAATCGATCCGGCCCCGGAGCGTCTTGTGGGAGCAGTGCTCGCTCCAGGTCTGGGCGATCGTCTCAAGCTCGGCGTCGGTGGGGTCGCGGCCGAGGTCGCGGAAGTGGGCCTGGATGGTCTTCATCTCGGCCAGGCTGAGCGAGAGCTGGCCGTCCTTGCTCGTCTTGACGAGCGCCTCGTCGTCCATGGCGAGGATCGGGATCTTGATCAGCGCGAAGTCGTAGGGCTTCCCTTCGCCGAGGCGGTCGAGGTGGAGCGGGCCGACGACGACCTGATCGACGGCCTCGTTCGCCAGGACGCGCTGGACCAGCCGGGGGAGCTGCTCGGCGGGGCCTTCGATCCGGTAGCTGCGGATGCTCCGCGCCCCCTCGACGGCGAAGCCCAGGTCGCCGAGGAGGCCGATGACGCTCTCCCCCTCGGGGTCGGTCACGCCGGGCTTGGGGAAGACGTGGACGATCGTCGAGGCGGCGGCCTCGACGGCGGGGCAGGGGTCGACCCTGAAGGCCTCGACGACCGGGTCGACGAGGACCTGGCGGGCGGCGTCCCGGAGGTCGTCGGCCGTGAGGCCCCCCTCGACGAGATATCCGCGGCTGGAGGCGATGCTCCAGGGGCCGGGGAGCCCGGATTCCACGGCTTCCTGGGCGACTCGAAGACCAGTCGAGTCGGGCTGATCGGACGCGGGTTCGATGTCGAGGTGCCAGAGCATGCTTGATTTCAACACACAAGAGGAGGTTTTCGTGGTTCGTTCGCGAGCGGGAGGGCGGGGTGCGGCTACGCCTCGGGGAATTTCTGGGATTCGAAGAGCGAGCGGCGGGCGCGGGCGTCGTTCCACCAGCGGCGGATCGACTCCTCGTCGTCGTTCATCAGGGCGTATTTGAGCGAGGAGAGCCGGTCCTGGAGCTTGCCCACGGCGTTCATCAAGGGGCCGCGATTGTCCCGGAAGATGGCCGTCCAGAGTTCGGTGTCGGCGCCGGCGACGCGGGTGCCGTCGCGGAAGGCGCCGGCGGCGAGCGGGAGCCAGTCGGCGGGGACGGTGGCCGCGAGCGACGCCGCCAGGGCGTGCGGCAGGTGGCTGGTGTAGGCCACCACCTCGTCGTGCTCGGCGGGCCCCATCTCGATGATCCGGGTCCCCAGGCTCGACCAGAATTCGCGGGCTCGACGCAGGCGGTCGGGGGCCGTGCGGGTCGAGGGGGTCAGGACGCAGACGCGGCCTTCGTAGAGATCCGCGCGGGCGAAGGCCGACCCGGAACGCTCGGAGCCGGCCAGGGGGTGGGCGGCGACGAACATCTCGGCGGCGCGGGGCAGCTTGTCGACCGCCTCCACGATGGCCCGCTTCGTGCTGCCGGCGTCGGTGATGAGGGCCCCCCTCGGGGCCGCATCGGCGGCGCGTCGGACGTCCTCGGCGACCCGGCCGACGGGAGTGCAGACGACGACGACGTCGGCCCTGGAGACCCCGTCCGCCATGTCGGTCGTCGCCCGGTCGATCGCGCCTCGCGCGCGGGCCTGCTCCAAACTTCCCATGTCGCGGCCCACGCCGACGACCTCGTCCACCAGCCCTCGGTCACGCAGGGCCATCCCGATCGACCCGCCGATCAGACCGACGCCCACCACGGCGACTGTTCCCAGACGGTCCAAATCTGCCCCCTCGCCCTGGATGCCGACGTCGTCCGAGCCAAATCCGGAATGGCGGAGAGGGGGCCTTTCGGCTTCCCGCCACGCCTGAACCTTCATCCTATCATCTTAGCGACCCCGACGAGGCAAGACGAGACGGATATCCGGGAGGGGCGCGCCTCCCGTGCGATCCTCGGCCCCGCCGACGACCCGGCCTACGATTGAGAGCGGGACGGCCCGGTCGAGCCTCGACGCACCGAGCTGTCGGCCCCGCGCCCTGGCGATTAGAATCGCTCGGTCGAGCGAAATCTTCGTCGTCATCCGAGGGGGTGCGTCGTCCATGTCGAGCACGCTGACCATCGGTTCGAACTTCGAGTGCGACCTGGCGATCGGCGTCCCCTCGGTCTCCGGACGACACTGTCGCTTGACCCGAGAAGGGCCGACGATCTTCCTGGAGGATCTGGGCTCGCGAAACGGGACGTACCTGAACGGGAATCGGATCGTCGGGGATGCGCGGGCCGTCATCGCGGCGACGGACGTCGTGCACCTGGGGAGCCATCTCCTCGACCTGGATGCGGCGCTCGCGCGGCTTCCGCTCGACGAGGCGCCTCCGCCGACGACCCTGACCTTTCGGGGCCGCGAGATGGTGATCGGCCGGACGGCCGGATGCGACCTCGTCGTCGACCTGCCGATGATCTCGATGCGGCACGCCCGGCTTTACCGATCCGGGGCGGACGTCCTGATCGAGGACCTGGGCTCGTCGAACGGGACGTTCGTCGACGGCCGCCGGATCGAGGGGGCCGCGGTCGTGCCGCCCGGTCGGCTGATCGGCCTCGGGTCGGCCTCGATTCGGCTGGACGAGGGCTCGTGGACGTGGGACAGGGCCGAGCCCGCACCGAGCGTTCCGGAGGCCGGCGCGGGAAGGGGGGCGATCCGGCCGGAGACCGCCGTCGCGGTGGTCCTCGCCCTCGTCGCGGCACCGCTCGTGGTGACCACTCTCGTCGCCGCCTCGGCCGCCGGGGGGGCGACGCGGATCTTCGGCCTGGCGCTTGCCGCACCCGCGCTGGGGTTTTTGGACGCGGCCGTCGTCTCTTCCCTTGCCGTCGCCCTGGGCCGGCGGGGCGTCGGAGCGTCCCGATCGCCGGGGCGGTCGGTCGCCGTCGCGGCGATCGGCGTCGTCCAGTGTCTGACGCTGTGGCTCCTCGGCCGATGGCTGGGAGACCTGAACGGAGCGGGAGCGTCCGCACTTCTCGTGCTGGCCCTGGCCGCATTCGTCGGCGCGGCGGCGGGGTTCGTCGTGGTCGCGTACGTCCCGGGTGCTCCGGTCGTCTGGGTGGTTACGTCGGCGGCCTGGATCCTGACGATCGGGCTGCTGGGAGGCTTTGCCCCGGAGCTTCCGACCTCCCTCCGGCCGGCGACGGCGCTCTCGCCGACGCGATGGGCGTTCGAGGGCCTGCTGACGCTGGCGTCGCGCGGGAGGCACGCGGCGGGGGAGCCGGGGGCCGATCTGGTGGAGCGTTATTTCCCGGCGGACTCCGACCGGATGGGGCTCCCGGCCGCCTGCGCGGCGATGGCCCTGGCGGCGGTCGGGCTGGCGGCCGTCGCCGCGGGTCGGCCGCTCGTCGTCCGAGGGGGGGCGGCACCGGCGGGAACGGCCTTTTTCTCGGGCTGAACGAGGCGATCCTTGAGCCGTTTGAGTCGGGCGGCCGCCATCGGGTGGGCGCGATACTGGAAATCGAAGAGCGGGACGCCGGGATTCCGCTCGAGCGTCGCGCCGCCTTGCAGGAATCCGTTGGCCCCGGCGTAGCGGTCCAACTTCATCAGGAACGTCAGGCACTCGCGTCTCGAATGGCGGAGCGCCCGCAGCTGCTCGAGGGCCCAGTCGTCGGCCTCGTATTCGAACGATTGGCCGTAGGATCGCGGGAAGATGAACAGATAGAAGAGTTCCAGCGTTCCGTAAGGCATCTCCCGGAAGGGGGGGGCTCGCAGACATCGGATCGCATGCCCGCGATCGACGTGCCGGATCTCATGGGCCAGGGCGAACTGGAGGGACGGGGCCTGGTCTTCGCTGATCCACCTCATGAGCCCGCGAGTGACGTAGACGTAGCCGCCGGGGTGCGAGAAGGCGTTGACCGCGTCCGAATCCAGGATGAAGAAGCGGTACTCCAACTCCGCGTCTTTTCGCTCGCGAGCTTCCAGGATCGGCCCGGCCGCGTCGAGCAGCCGGCGTTCCATCGACTCGTCCTGGAACGGGCGGTTGAGTTCCGGGAGCATGACCATCTGGTGGAGTTGCGCCCCCAACTCCGATTCCTGCTCCACGGTGATCCGTTCGAGGTCCCACTTCCGCTTCGCCGCGGCGCTCGCGAAGAAAGGATGGATGGCCTCCAGGCCGGGGAGCTTCGAGGCGGCGACCGGCTCGGCCGGCGAGGGGGCGGGATCGGGGATTCGCGCAACGGGGATGGGGGGGCTCGGCTCCGCGGGGACGGGGGCCGGGGGGAGCGCCGGCGCTTCCTCGACTCGGACGTCGGGCGCGACGGACGCCGCCTCGGCCCGGGGCTCTCGGTCTTTCAGGGCCTGGCGATGCGCGCGGCCCAGCGAGCCCACGATCCCGGAGGAGGCGATCAGATAGAGGAGGAATGCGGCGGCGATCCCTGCGGTCCTGGCCACGTGCGTCGCTCCGGACTTCGGGTCAACGAGGCTCGGCGTCGTCCGCGACGCCTTCCTTCACCATTTCGTAATGGATCCAGAGCTTGGAGTACAGCTCCCGGAAGACGGCTTTCTCGTCCGCGGTCGTCGCGGCAGCGAACTGGAGGTGATGATTGCGCATGTATTCGCGGAGGTCGTTGACGGACGTCCCCGCGTACAGGTCCAGATCGCCGAGCGCGCGCTGGAGCTTGTGCGTCTTGAGCATCTCCACCGTGCGCTCAAGCTCCCGAATCGTCCCGCTGGCTTCGAGGTTGCGGCGGTCGTCGGGCCGGTCGCGGAAGGCTCGCTCCAAATCGTCGGCGAGGTTCCGAACCGCGAGGGCCAGCTTGTCGATCGCCACGATCTGCATCGCCCCGTCGACCTCCTGCTCCAGGACGAGCTCGAGCGCGGTTTCATAATCGCAGCGGACGCCGTCGAACCGTGGGTCCTGGAACGCCGGCGGCCATTCGCCGCGCTCCTTGAGGGCGAGCCGATGCATCGAGAAGCTCTGCGTGCCGACCGTCGCCAGCTTGAAAGGGATCCGACGCACCTCGTCGACCGTCAGGGGGATCGAAGTCGACTTGTGGAACGATTCCGGGATGAGGCCGGAGTTGATCTTCTCCAGCACCGCGTTGAGTGCGTCTCCGCCGTCGACGTCGCGGGCCTCCGGCGAGTTGAGGATCCGGTCGTGATACTCCTTGTAATTGACGAGACGGCGTTGCTGCATCGCGGCGCGGTGTCGCGCGTTGCGCCGGTTCTCGCGCTCCAGCACCGCCGAGACGTACTCATTCAGACGGATCCAGGTGTCGGTGCGCACCGACTCCGCCCCGGCCAGGTTGATCTCCGCTTCGCTGAACCCTACCGCGGCGTCGGCCAGAGACCGGATGTAGTCCGCCTCGGGGTTCTGATTGGTCTGCTGCATGAACAACGCCTGCGCTCCGGCCGACGAGGGCACGCCCACGGCCAGGAGCAATGCGAGGATCGCTCTCTTCCTCATCGGCAAGCCTCCTCTTTATCTACATTGCAGTCGACTCGGGGGCGACCCGTGAGGGGGGCGAGCTTTCGCGAACCCTCCCGACCGTCGGCGGTCGACGGAGCGGGCTCAGCGCGCTCCCTGGATCTGGCGGATGGATTCTTGATAGTCTCGTTCGTGCTGCTGGATCGCGCGTCCCGACTGGGCGGCCACCTCATTGAAGAAGGCGTTGGCTTCGGCCCACCGGTGCGCTGCGGCCTTGTTCGATCGGGCCGCCTTCAACTTGTCGCGAATCATCGCGACGAACTTGTCCTCGCCCCCCATTCGCTCGACCCATTTCGGGCCGTCGCCGAAACCGATTTCCGCGTCGTTCGGGGTCGTCTTGATCGAGCGGAAGCTCTCGCCGTAGTTCCCCGCGGCCAATCTCACCGCGTCGTAGCCGATGAGCACTTCGAGCGCCACGATCGTGAGGCTCGGCGGGGCCGCCGACCTTGGGGCGTCGACCCGGACCCTTGCGACGGTGGGCATCACCGGCTTCGGGGACGGCCTCACCCCCAGGTCGGCGACGACCCGCTCGAACTTCTGCGCCATCGCCCCGTCGACCATCAAGCGGGCGTCGCTTTTCATGATCGCGCCGTTCCCTTCGCTGACGGTCCATCCGTCCTTCGTCTTCAGTCGAACGCCGATGCCTCCGGGGATGTTCGACGCTCGCTTGAAGGGAGTCGTGGCGATCACCAGGACGTCGGCGATCTCGACCTCCTGGCCGTGATATCGGGCCAGGTCCTCCAGGAGACGGTCCAGGTCGACGGCTCCCTCGATGACCGGGGCGGCGTCCTTGGGGCCCAACTCGCTCGGTTGGGAGGCGGAGGGATCCGCGGGCACGACGTCGGTGGAGGAGGCGGGCGCCGGTTCGGGAGTCGGTGGGACCTCGACCTGAACCGGGACGGCGGGCCTCGCCTGGAAACCCGGACTCTGCGGAGCGCCCGGTGGTTCGGTCGGTCGGTGTGCCATCAACGGGGCGGACGGCCCGCTTTCGATCGTCCGTTTCCCGATCGCGCTGCTGATCGCGGCCACGATTTCGACGAGGTCGGAGGCGTCCCCCTCGTAGTGGGCCTCGCCCACCTCGGTGGGAAGAGCGGGAGTCGTTCCCGAGTGGGTCGTCGCGGCGGCGGGCGACGGCATGGCAGTGGGCGTGAGAAGGCGCCAGGCCGTCGGCGCTCCGACAATGAGAAGCGATGCCGCGGCCGCAGTGGCGAGCCAGGGCCGTCGTCCCTTGAATCCGGCCGCGCCCTCGTTCGTCCCGTCCTCGTTCGCCAGGTCGTCGGCCTCGTACGGGGACTCTCGGGAGGCCGGCGTCGAGGACGACGGGCGTTCCTTCGCCAGTTCGTACCCCCGCGTCGCATCGAAAAAGGGGACGAGGGCGTCCGCGACCTCGGCCGGCGTCTGGAAGCGATGCGCCGGATCCTTGGCGATCATCTTCGCGACCAGGGCCGACAGCTCGGTCGGGACGTCGGGACGGAGGGTGTCGAGTGGTTTCGCAATTCTCGAATGGTGCGCCTGCAGCAACTCGTAGAGGCTCTCGGCCCTGAAGGGTGGGCGGCCGGTCAGGAGGCAGTAGAGAGTACAGCCCAGGCTGTAGATGTCGGCCCTGACGTCGGCCTCGCGGGGGTTTACGGTTTGCTCGGGGGCGATGTAATGGGGCGTTCCAAGGATCTCGCCTTCGTGCGTGAGGCCGCCGTCGATGCCGGTCTCGCTGGTGAGTTTCGCCAGGCCGAAGTCGAGGATCTTGACTACCGGGCGATTCGCCTCGCGCGTCAGCATCAGGTTGCGGGGTTTGACGTCGCGGTGCACCAGCCCACGTTCGTGGGCGTGCTGGAGTCCCAGCGCCGCCTGGTGGATGAAGTTGCAAGCGACCGGGACGGCGAGCGGGCCATGACGCTCGATCAGCTTGGCCAGATCGTGGCCCTTCACGTACTCCATCGCGAGGACGACGCACTCGCCGAATCGCGTCGCCGCGAGGGCCGCCACGATGTTCGGGTGGCGGAGTTGGGCCGCGGCCCGGATCTCGCGGTGGAATCGGTCCAGGACCCCCTTCCGTTTCACCAGATGGGCTCCGACGACCTTGAGGACCTCCTTCCGACCCATGAGCCTGTTCTCGGCCAGGTAGACGACCCCCATGCCGCCCCGCCCCAACTCGCGCAGGATCTCGTAGTCGGGATGTTCGAGGAGTTCCCTCGGTATCGCGTCGAAGGACGCTGAGGACGAGGCCTCCCCCCCCGGATCGATCTTCCGGTCGGCAAAGTGGGCCGCCCGCCTGCGACAGCCCTCGCAGGCGGCCAGATGCGCCTCGACGGGGCCTCGCAGCATGGCGTCGATCGTCCCCTGGCTGAACGAGACGAGCGTCTGGTCGGTCGGGTGTTGTGTGGGGCTCGAGGACATCAACAACCCTTCGATGGACGGGCGGACGAACGAGTCACGGCACCTGGAGCTGGAACCTCTGCTCACCGATCTGGAAGCGGACGGCGGCGGCGACGACTACCCGGGACATGCGGAGCCAGAGGCCGTTCGCCGTCCGGTCGTGTTCGACGCGCCAGCTCCCGCCGGGTTCCCGGTAGATCCGGGCGTGGCGAGGTTCGCAGAATGGGTCGCCGGGGCGTTGGATCGCGCACTTCGGGTCCGAGCCGATCCAGTATTCGGGCTGGATCAGGAGCTTGCGCTCGCCGGCGCCGTCCTGGCTCACCTCGGCGAGCGAGGGGAGGGCGACCGGCTCGCGTCGATCGCCCCAGCCCTGGGTTTCGTCGAAAGTCGCCGCCATGGCCGTCGCCGAGGCGCTGGGTCGCGCCGGGGGCTCGGCGGAAGGCCCGTGGAACATGTACCGGCCGCCGCCGACCAGGAACTCCGACCGGTCTTTGAGATCGGCGCGGCTCACGCGCACGAACAGCCCGTGTCGACTTTGGAGGTCGGCGAGGACCCAACGGTCGACCCCACCGATCGATTGCAGGGCGATCTCGACGTGGCGCGACGAGATCCGCCCGTCGATGGGGATGGTCAGGTCCCCCTCGACCCGGCCGATCACGAATCGAGGGCGGCGGATGCGGATCACCTCGCCGTCGTTCCGGCCGTCGTCGCAGATCGTCAGCCGGGGCGTCGTCGGTCGCGAGGTCGGGCGGAAGGGCTCCGCGGCTCCTCCTCGTTCGGCGAGCCGGCGGGGTTCTCGACCGGCGACGGGGGCCGACTCGGTCGCGGCCGGCGCCGGCGCGGCAGGTCCTGCCGTACCCAGGCGGGCGAGAAGGGCCTGACGGATCTCGTCCTCGCTCTCGATCAGCGTCCCGGCGAAATCCGGTGGAGGTTTCGGGGAGGGCCGACCAGGCGCAGGCATTCGTGATCCTCCAGGCGAACGGAGCGAGCCTTGCCCATGAACCGGTGACGACCGTGAGTCGCTCGACGAGCCGAAACGCCTTCGCCTCATTTCAAGATGACGCGATGGTCTGGAAATGTTGTAGCCGAAGGGTGGGGAGGGATTCAATCAATACCCGAGCCGATCAGGGAGATTGAAACCGCGCAGACGTGGGATCATGGGCGGAGAGCCCGAGGACGCTTGCTCAGGAATGGGTGGAGGACAGCAGTTCTTGCAGGGCTTCGCTCATCGCCTGGGCCGATCTCCAGCGGGCGCGGGGCTGTTTTTGGAGGGCCTTCTGGAGGATCCGTTCGAGTTCCTCGGGGGCGTCGGGGCGGAACGCGCGGAGGGGGATGGGGGGGGACTCCAGGATCAGCTCGTAGGAGTTGGCCTGTCGGGGGTTGAATCCGTAATAAGGGTATTCGTTGGTCAGCAGGTAATACAGGGTGGCGCCGGCGCTGTAGATGTCGGCCGGTTCCTTGACGTCGCGGAATTCGCGGATGTGATCCGGGGAGAGGAAGCCGGTGGAGCCGCCGACGTCCCCCTGGCGGGTCATGGTGGAGAACAGGTTCCCCTCGGCGAAGCTCTTGGCGAGCCCGAAGTCCGAGAGCTTCACCCTGGGGCGATGCACCGGCCCCATCACCAGCAGGTTCGACGGCTTGACGTCGCGGTGGACGTACCCCTTGCCGTGCGCGTAGGACAGGGCGGAGAGGAGTTGCCGACCGATCTGCACGACGGTGGAGATCGGCAGCGGTTGGTACTGCCGGGCCCACTCCAGGGCGTTCTTGCCGTCTACGTACTCCATGATGAGCTGGTAGTGGCCGTCCACCTCGAACAGGTCGTAGAATTCGACGATGCCGGGGTGGCCCTTGCCGCCGGGGGTCAGCAGGTCCTTGAGGACCCGGATCTCGCGCTGGAAGTAGCCGAAGGCCTTGTCGTCGGCCGCGGAGTTGGCGCGCATCATCTTGATTGCCACGCGTCGATTCGCGGAGAGTTGGCTGGCGCGGTAGACCTCGCCCATGCCCCCCTCGCCGATCAGCTCTTCGATGAGATAGTCCGGATCGGTCTCCGGGAACTGACGCCGTTTGGCCCGACACTCCTCGCAAAGACGGGCGTCGACGGCCGCGATCCGGTCGCGGAACAGGACGCCGGTCTGCTCGCCGGACTGGGAGTCTCCCGGGGCCGGGGGGGCGATCCGGCCCCCGCAGGCGGCGCAGTTGGCCAGCGGGGGGCCGCCGTTGCGGGTGCCGGAGTCCACGACGTCGAAGGAACTCTGGCCGGCGATGATCACGTCTCCCTCGCGGAGAGGGACGCGCTCGACGCGAAGTCCGTTGACCTTGGTGCCGTTGGTGCTCCCCAGGTCGACGAGGTGATAGGCGCGGCCGCTCTTCTCGATTCGGAAATGGTCGCGAGAGAGCAGGAGGTCCCGGACCATGGGGAATGCGGCGCGAGACGAGCGGCCGACGACCAGTTCATCGGTTTGATCGATCCGCCGCTCCTCACCGGCGTGAGGCCCGGTCGTCACGCGCAGCAGCAGGCCCATGCGGATCTCCGACGCGTTTTCAGGAAGCTATCGCCCCTTTCCTTCTACCAGATCCCGGCCGAGAAATGAATCCGCCGGCGCGGGGAGCGACGGCGGCGGCGGCGGCGACGGCCGGGGGGCTTCAGGCGACGGGCTGATCCACCGCCAGGTCGCGCATGGCGCGGAGATCGATCTTGCCGGTGCCGGTGATGGGGATCTCGTCGATCCGGATGAAGTCGCGGACCGAGGGGATCCAGAGCCGGGGGACGCCGGCCTCCACGAGCCGATGGTGGATCTCGTCCGGGGTCGCCCCTCCCAACTCGGTGTAGAGGACGCGGAGCCGTTCGCCGTGCCTGGCGTCGGGGACGGACGTGACGGCGACCTGATGCTCGTCGACGTTGGCCGCCGCCATGATCGCCGACTCGACGCCGACGTGGGGGACCATCTCGCCGGCGATCTTCGAGAACCGGCTGAGGCGGTCGGTGATCGTGAGGAATCCGTCGTCGTCCACGAACCCCAGGTCGCCCGTGGAGTACCAGCCGTCCTTGAGCACCTTGTCCGTGGCCTCGGGCTTGTGGAGGTAGCCCCGCATCACCTGGGGCCCCTTCACGCAGATCAGCCCGGTCGCCCCCGGGGCCAGGTCGGCGGCGGTTTCGGGGTCGACGGTCTTGACCAGGGTGCCCGGCACGGGGAGGCCCACGCTCCCCGGCCGGTTCGCGTAGAGCGCGCGGCCGTCGGGGAGCGTCTTCTCGGCCGGGACGTTGACCGAGACCACCGGCGACAGCTCGGTCGTGCCGTAGCCTTGCATGGGCTCGATGCCGAGGATCGCCTTGATCTCGCGGTAGGTCTCGTCCTTGAGCTTCTCGGCCCCCAGCAGCAGGTGCTTCAGGGCCTTGAACTGCTCGGGGCGGCAGGCCTTCAGGTACATCCTGGTGAACGAGGGCGTCCCCGCGATCAGCGTGACGTCGTGCTCCTCGCAGAGCTTGCCGATCGTCCGAGCGTCGAGCGGGTTGACGTGGTAGACCACCGTCTTGCCGAGGACCAGGGCCGTCCAGAGCCCGATCGTGTAGCCGAACGAGTGGAAGAACGGCAGGATCCCCAGGATCATCTCGCGCTCGGCCATGTCGACCTGTTCGTCGATCTGGCGGACGTTGCTCAGGATGTTCCGGTGGGTGAGCATGACCCCCTTGGGGTCTCCGGTCGAGCCGGACGTGAAGATCACCGTCGCCAGGTCGTCCAGGTTCCGCGTCCGCAGACCGGACAGGAAGCGTCCCAGTTGCGAGGTGGGGACGGCCTTCGCGACCGTCGCCGCGAAGAGCTTGTCCGAGATCCGCACCTTGGCCGGGACGTCCTCCAGCATCAGCAGCTCGGCCGAGGGCCGGATGGGGCACTTCTCCAGGACTCGATGCGAGGTGATCACCTTCCGAATGCCGCACTGCTCGACCGCGGAATCGACCATCGCCTGGTTCGTGGTGTAGTTCAGGTTGACCGCGATCTTCCCCAGCATCCCGAGCGCCAGGTTCGCGACCGCCGACGGCACCATCGGCGGCAGCATCAGGCCGACGTACTCCTCGTCTCCCAGCTCCCGGGCGAGGACGCGACTGAGGGCCGCGGCCCGCATCAGCGTCGCGCCGTAGGTCAGCTTGGCTCCCATGCTGTCTCGCATCGCGAGCCGGGAGGGGGTCCGTCGAGCCCGTATCACGAACGCGTGCAGGAGCGAACGCCACTCGGCGGGCAGGGGGGAAAGCGGCCTGAAAATGCCATGCCCGCCGCCCCCATCATGGCTGGACGAAGAGGCGGCGTTCGGATCGCTTCCGCGCATGTCTGAACTCCCGGACGTACTCTAACACCACGACTCGACTTCACTTCGGAAGACAGGGAAGTGCAGTTCAATCTACTGCAAAGCCCAGCTCCTCGGCAACCTTGGCCTGATTCGAAACCTCTCGAGCCGCTTCGACGCGAATCCGATGAAATTCGGCGCGGAGTCGCTGTGATGGGCGGTGATCGCAAGCTCGCACACTCTCTCGATCGGCATTCTCGGGCAGTCGCGTGTAATGAGATCTATCGTGACCGGTGCGGCGAGGGGCCGAAGCGTGTACAATCGTGGGGGTCGGCGGATTTGATCTTCATGTCGCCGATGCGTGCACTCTCTCCGTTCGTGGTCGTGGCGAGGATGGACGATGATGAGGGAACTGGTAGTCGAATGCATCACGCGTCGACGCCGGCCGACGCAGGTCGGTCGGGTCGCCCTGGCGATGCTGACCGTGCTGCTGGTCGCGGGAAACGCGGGAGCGGACGAACCGGCGGGGGCGTCGGCCCCGAAAAAGACCGTCCGATTCAATCGCGACGTGCGGCCGATCCTCTCCGAGAAATGTTTCCAGTGCCACGGCCCGGACGCGACCCAGCGCAAGGGGAAGCTGCGGCTCGACACCGCCCACGACGCCACCGCCCCGGCGGCGAGCGGCGACCCGGCGATCATCCCCGGCGACGTCGAGAACAGCGGCCTGATTTATCGGGCGACGACCGACGACGCCGACGACAAGATGCCCCCGGCCAAGCTGGGGAAGCCGCTCACGCCCGAGGAGATCCAGGTTCTCCAGACCTGGATCGCCGAGGGGGCCGAGTACGAGGGCCACTGGGCCTTCCTCCCCCCCGAGCGCGCCGAGCCCCCCCAGGTCTCGCGGCCCGATTGGGTCCGCAACCCGATCGACGCCTGGATCTTGCATCGGCTGGACCAGGAAGGACTCTCGCCCTCGCCCGAGGCCGATCGGGCCACGCTGGTCCGCCGCCTGAGCCTCGACCTGATCGGGCTGCCGCCGACCATCGCCGAGGTCGACTCGTTCCTCGGCGACGATCGCCCCGGGGCCTATGAGCGGCTCGTCGATCGCTTGCTGGATTCGCCCCACTACGGCGAACGATGGGGCCGCGTCTGGCTCGACGCCGCGCGATACGCCGACTCCGACGGCTACGAGAAGGACAAGCCCCGAACCGTCCATTTCTACCGCGATTGGGTGGTCCAGGCGCTCAACCGCGACCTGCCGTACGACCGCTTCGTCGTCGAGCAGCTCGCCGGCGACCTGCTGCCGTCTCCCACCCAGGATCAGCTCGTCGCGACCGGCTTCCTGCGGAACTCCATGATCAACGAGGAGGGGGGGATCGACCCCGAGCAGTTCCGCGTCGAGGCGATGTTCGACCGCATGGACGCGGTGGGCAAGGCCGTGCTCGGCCTCACCATCCAGTGCGCCCAGTGCCACACGCACAAGTTCGACCCGATCACCCACGAAGACTACTTCCGCATGTTCGCCTTCCTCAACAGCGTGGACGAGGCCACGGTCGCGGCCTACACCCCCGAGGAACTCCACAAGCGCGGCGAGACGCTGGAGGCGATCGCCGCCGTCGAGGAAGGGCTCCGCCGGGATCATCCCGATTGGGCGGATCGGATGCGCTCGTGGGAGGACTCGGTCCGCGATCCGGGGCCGACCTGGAACGTCGTCCGGACCGACGTCGACGCCAACAACGGCAGCGGCCAGAAGCACACGCTCCTGGAAGACGGCTCGCTGCTCGCGTCCGGCTACGCGCCGACCCTCCACACGGCGCAGTTCACGGCCTTGCAGCCGGTCCCGACCGTCTCCGCCATCCGCCTCGAGTTGCTCAACGACCCCAGCCTGCCGCTTTCGGGGCCGGGACGATCGACCAAGGGCCTGCTGGCGCTCACCGAGTTCCACGTCGAGGCCGCGCCGGCCGACAGGCCGGACGAGCGGAAGGAGATCGCGATCGTGCGGGCGACCGCCGACGTCAATCCGTCCGAGGCGGCGTTGGAGCCGATCTTCGACGACAAGAGCGGCCGCAAGCGCGTCACCGGACCCATCGCGTTCGCGGTCGACCGCAAGGACGAGACGGCCTGGGGGATCGACGCCGGGGCCGGCCGTCGCAACGTCCCCCGCAAGGCGGTCTTCACGTTCGACAAGCCCGTCTCCTTCCCGTCGGGCGTGATCCTCACGTTCAAGCTCACCCAGCGCCACGGCGGCTGGAACAGCGACGACAACCAGAACAACAACTTCGGCCGGTTCCGGTTCTCCACGACCGACGCGGCCGACGCCCAGGCCGACCCGCTCCCCGACGCCGTCCGCAAGGCGCTGGCGATCGCGCCCGAGGCTCGGTCCGCCGAGCAGACGAACGCCGTTTTCAGCCACTTCCGCACGACGGTCCCGGATTGGAAGGAGGCCGACGAGCGCATCGAGGCGCTCTGGAAGCAGCACCCCGAAGGCTCGTCGCAACTCGTGCTCCGCGACCGGCCCCGCGAGACTCGACTCTTCCAGCGAGGCGACTTCCTCAAGCCGGCCGATCCCGTGCAGCCGGGCTTTCCCGCCTTCCTCAACCCGCCGCCCACGACCGAGGGGCCGCCGTCACGCCTGACGTTCGCCGAATGGCTCGTCAACCGAGAGGCGCCGACTCCCGCCCGGTCGATCGTCAACCGCGTCTGGCAGTCGTATTTCGGCACCGGCCTGACCGCCACCAGCGAGGATCTGGGCTCGCAATGCGAGACCCCTTCGCATCCCGAGCTGCTCGACTGGCTGGCGGTCGAGTTCATGGACCGGGGCTGGAGCCTCAAGACCCTCCACCGCCTGATCGTCGAGTCGAACACCTACCGACAGACCTCGCGCGTCTCGCCCGATCTGCTCGCGAAGGACCCGTTCAACCGACTGCTCGCGCGGGGGGCGCGGGTTCGGGCCGACGCCGAGGTGGTGCGCGACGTCGCGCTGGCGGCGGGGGGGCTGCTCGACCCCACGATCGGCGGCCCCAGCGTCAACCCGCCCGCGCCGGCGTTCCTGTTCCAGCCCCCGGCGAGCTACGGCCCCAAGGCCTGGCCCGAGTCCGTCGGCTCGGAGAAGTACCGCCGGGCGCTGTACACGTTCCGATATCGCTCGATCCCTTATCCGATGCTCCAGGCGTTCGACGCCCCCAACGGCGATTTCGCCTGCGTCCGCCGCGCCCGGTCGAACACTCCGCTCCAGGCGCTGGCGCTGCTCAACGAGCCGGTGTCGCTCGACTGCGCCCGGTCGCTGGCGACGCTCGTCCTGAAGGAAGGGGGATCGACTGAGACCGACCGGCTCGTCTACGCCTTCCGTCGCTGCCTGGCCCGCAAGCCGACCGATCAGGAGATCGAGGTCCTGTCGACCTTGCTCCACAAGCAGGCCGAGCGGTTCGCGACCGGCGCCGTCGATCCGGCGAAGCTCTCCGGCGTCACCGACGGACCGGCCGCCGAGCACGCGAGCTGGACGGTCGTGGCGCGGGTACTGCTCAATCTGGACGAGACGATCACCAAGGAATAAGCGGGGACCTTCTCATGAACTGTCAGGATCGTCTGCTACGCGGCCATGACCCGCTCGACGTCTCGCGGCGATGGTTCCTCGGCCAGTGCGGCGTGGGCCTGGGAGCGATGGCCTTCCGGGAGCTTCTGGCGTCCGAGGCCCGCGCGGGATCTCCGGCGGCGGCCGGCCCGATGGCGGTCAAGGCGCCCCACTTCGCCCCCAAGGCGAAGCGGGTCATCTTCCTGTTCATGGCCGGCGGTCCTTCGCACCTGGAGATGTTCGACTCCAAGCCCCAGCTCGCCAAGTTCGACGGCACGCTGCCCCCGGCCGAACTGCTCAAGGGCTATCGCGCGGCGTTCATCAACCCGGACGCCAAGCTGCTCGGCCCCCGGTTCAAGTTCGCCAGGCACGGCCAGTCCGGCACCGAGCTTTCCGAACTGCTGCCGCACCTGGCCCGGGTGGTCGACGACGTGACGGTGGTCAAGGGGATGTCGACCGACGCGTTCAACCACGCCCCCGGCCAGATCATGATGAGCACCGGCTCGATGATCTTCGGGAGGCCCAGCCTCGGGGCCTGGACCTGCTACGGCCTGGGGTCGGAGGCCAACGACTTGCCGGGGTTCGTCGTCTTCAGCACCGGCAAGAAGGGCCCGAGCGGCGGGAACTCGAACTGGGGGAGCGGATTCCTCCCCACCGTCTACCAGGGGGTGCAGTTCCGCACCGGCGGCGATCCGGTCCTCTACCTCTCGAATCCCGAAGGGGTCGATCGGGAGATCCAGCGAGACTCGCTGGACGCCATCCACAGCCTGGACGCCCAGCGCCTGGAGGTCATGGGCGATCCCGAGATCGCCACCCGGATCAACTCGTACGAGACGGCGTTCCGGATGCAGATGTCGGCCCCGGACGTGATGGACCTTTCCAAGGAGCCCCAGCACATCCTGGATCTCTACGGGGTGGAGCCGGGCAAGGGCTCGTTCGCCGGCACCTGCCTGCTCGCCCGCCGCCTGCTGGAGCGCGGCGTCCGGTTCGTAGAGATCTTCCATGAGGCCTGGGACCAGCACGGAAACCTCGTCGCCGACCTGAAGCACAACTGCGCCGACACCGATCAGGCCTGCGCCGCCCTGGTCCAGGACCTGAAGCAGCGCGGGATGCTGGAAGACACCCTGGTCGTCTGGGGGGGGGAGTTCGGCCGCACGCCGATGGTGCAGGGGGGCTCCGACGGTCGCGACCACCACCCCAACGCGTTCACGATGTGGCTGGCCGGCGGCGGCTCCAAACCAGGGATCAGCTTCGGCGAGACCGACGACCTGGGGTTCGGCGTCGCCCGAGACAAGGTCCACGTCCACGACCTGAACGCGACGATCCTCCATCTCCTGGGCTTCGATCACACCAAGCTGACCTATCGCTTCCAGGGGCGAGACTTCCGCCTGACCGACGTCCACGGCGAAGTCGTCAGCGAGCTGCTGGCCTGACCTTCGCGGCGGCCGCGGCCTGCTCCCGGACCTCCCGCGCCCGCGCCTCCGCGGCGCGGGCCTCGATCTCCCGACCGAGCTTGTCGAGGACCGCCGCGCGGCCGACCAACGCGTCGGCGAGGTCGGCGGTGGGCGTCTCGGAGTACTCGTGGATCCGGATCGCGCGGCGATAGTTGGCGTCGGCCTCGGTGTAAGAGCCGATCTTCGCCTCGACGTCCGCGAGTTCCTTGATGGTGAGGGCGAGCCGGGGGTCGGCCAGGCCCACGTTCTTCCCCTCGATGGCGATCGCCCGGACGAGGAGCGGCGCGGCCTCGGCGTCGTGGTGCAACTCGCGTTCGATCACGGCCAGGAGGTAGAGGCTGTCGAACATCGCGTCGTCGCGCGTTTTGGGGTCGAGCCCGCGGACCTCGACGACCCACTTCGCCAGCGGCCGGGCCTCGGCGAATCGATTCTGCGCGCAGAGCACGCGAGAGAGGTCGTGGTAACTCCTCGCCGCCAACCGGGGGTGCGCCTTCGCGTAGGGGCGGATCGTCTCGATGGCCTTGCCGAACCGGAATTCCGCGATGTCGAGCTCGCCCCTGGAAAAGGCCGCCCAGCCCATGTCGTTGTAATAGGCCCAGTCGCCGACGACGTTGGGAGGCTCGGTCCCGTCCTCCGCGCGGAGAGGATTCGAAGCCGTCGCGAAGAGGACGAGCACCCCGACGACGTTTACGAGATGCGTCTTCACATCAAATCCCCATTTCGATATGGATCCTACGGCCGACGTCCGCACCTTCCATTCTACGCGCTCAACGAGGATGTGGTGCGTCCTTCCCAGGACGACCCGACAGCGACTCGAGGTCGATCTCGGTCGACGGTCGGACGTCGGCCTTGAGGACTCGCCGCATCAGGCCGAGGGCCGAACGGCTGTCCGGATCCTCGACGGCCGCCACGCAGTCCTCGGGGATGATCAGCCGAAACTCGCGCATGTAGGCGTCGTTGGCGGTGAAGAGGACGCAGATGTCGGTGGTCACGCCGGCGAGGATCAGCGTCCTGGCGCCCAGGTATTCGAGCAGGGTCCCCAGGGTCGTGGAGAAGAAGCCCGAATGCTTGGGCTTGATGACCAGGTAGTCGGACTCCTCGGGGACGATCTGGTCGACGAATTCTCGCCCGGGTGCGTCCGGCGTGAGGCAATGCTCGACGAGGCTGCGGAAGTCGGACCGCCAGCGTCCGAAGTTGTCGTTGACGTACACGACGGGGACGCCCGAGGCCCTCGCGCGGGCGGCGAGCCGGGCGAGCGGTCCGGCGATCGGCCGGGCGTGGGCGAGGAGCTTCTCGGCGTCCGGGAAATCGAAACGGTTGACGACGTCGATGAGCAGCAACGCGCCGTCGGCCTTGTCGGGGGCGAAGCCGTGGAGGTCGGAGTTCTTCTCGGCCATGTCCGTGATCCTGGTGGGGGCGGGGAGATCGCGTCGTTGGAGAAGGGACGCGCGGCGACGGGATTGCGGCAAAGGGCGTGCCGCCCCATGATGGGAGCCTCCTACGAGCCATCGAGACCCAGACGACCGGGACGTTTCCGATGCTGCAACGTCGATTGCGCCTGCTCCAGGCGGTGAGCCTCAACATGTCGATGATGGTGGGCGTGGGGCCCTTCATCACCATCCCGGCCATCATCGCCACCATGGGCGGGCCGCAGGCGATGCTCGGCTGGATCCTCGGCGCGCTGGTTGCGCTGGCCGACGGCTTCGTCTGGTGCGAGCTGGCCTCGGCCTTCCCCGGCTCGGGCGGGACGTATCATTTCTTCGACGCGGCGTACGGCGACTCGCGGGCGGGTCGGTCGCTCAAATTCCTGTTCGTCTGGCAGTTCTTGTTCAGCGGCCCGCTGGAGGTCGCCACCGGCGCGATCGGCCTGGCGCAGTACACCGGGTTCTTCTTCCCCGTGTTGCAGCAGACGGCCTGGAACTGGGGGACGATCGTCCCCGGCGTCGATTCGCCGGTGCCGTGGTTCAACCTCCTCGGCGTCGGCGTGATGGGCCTGGTGACCTTCCTGGCCTATCGCCGCATCGAGATGGCCGGTCGGCTCATGGTCGTGCTCTGGGTCGGCATGCTGTTCACGGTGGGATGGGTGATCGCCGCCGGGTTGTCGCAGTTCGACGCTGGGCTCGCGTTCACCTTCCCCGAGCACGCCTGGGACCTGACCGCCGCCAACTCGACCGGCCTCGGCATGGCCTTGGCCATCGCCATGTACGACTTCCTGGGTTACTACCAGATCTGCTATCTGGGGGACGAGGTCGAGGACCCGTCGCGGACGATCCCCCGGGCGATCCTGATCTCGGTGCTGGCCATCGGGGCGATTTACCTCACGATGAACGTGTGCATCCTGGGCGTCCTGCCCTGGCAAGAGGCCATGAAGTCCAAGCACGTGGCCAGCGACATGATGCAGCGGGTCATGGGCCCCCGCGCCGCGAGCCTGCTGACGCTCATGATCATCTGGACGGCGCTGGCCTCGACGTTCGCCGCGTTGCTCGGCTACAGTCGAGTGCCGTACGCGTCCGCCAAGGCGGGCCATTTCCCGAGGTTCTTCGCGGCGACGCACCCGAAACACGAATTCCCCCACCGCTCGTTGATGCTGATCGGCGGCCTGGGGATGCTCGCCTGCCTGGCCGACCTGGGGACGGTGATCGCCGCGCTGCTCACTTCGCGGATCCTGATCCAGTTCGTCGGCCAGATCGCGACGGTCTTCTGGATCCGACGGCGTCCCGAAGTCATGGCCCGACTCCGGTTCCGAATGCCGCTGTTCCCGTTGCCGGCCTTGGCGGCCCTCGTGGGCTGGTTGTTCGTCTTCGGGACTTCGAAGTGGCACATCATCGGGTACGGGCTAGGTTCGCTGGGCCTGGGCGTCGTCGCCTTCCTCATTTGGGACCGGCTCCATCCGGGCCGGGGGAACGGTCCCGAGACGGACACGCCTCCCGTCCAGAGTTGAAAAGCGGGAATTGACGAGAGCTTATGAAGATCGATCCTATCCCTTCCCACACGCCTCCCCGGGCCGGGCCTCCTTCGAAGTTGGCAGCGGGCGTCGCACGACTCGCCGCGTTCTGGGCGACGCCCGGCGTCGGCCGAGCCGGTCTCTGCAGCCCTCTGGTGGGCGTGGTCGCGGGCCTGGGGGCGGTGTTCTTCCTCAAGTCGCTCCAGTTCATGTACGCGTACGTCCTGGGCGGGCTGATGCATTTCACGATGCCGCCGACGCTCGAAGGGGAGACGGGGGCGATCTCGTATCCCTGGCCGTGGTGGATGACCGTGCTGGTCCCGACGGTCGGCGGCCTGATCTCGGGATGGCTCGTGTTCGCTTTCGCGCCGGAGGCGGAGGGACACGGGACCGACGCCATGATCCGGGCCTTCCACCGGGGGGGCGGGATGATCCGGACGCGAGTCCCGTTCATCAAGACGTTCGCCTCGATCATCACGATCGGCACCGGAGGCTCGGCGGGGCAGGAAGGGCCGATCGCGCAGATCGGATCGGGCTTCGGGTCGTACCTCGCGCGGTTGCTGCGGCTGCCGGCGGACGAGCGGCGGATCTTGATGCTGGCGGGGGCGGCCGGGGGCGTCGGCGCGATCTTCCGGGCCCCGCTGGGCGGGGCCCTCTTCGCTGGGGAGGTCCTGTACTCCTCGACGGCCTTCGAATCGGCCGCGTTGCTCCCCTGCCTGGCGAGCGCGATCGTGGCTTATTCGACGTTCGCGCTGTTCGTCACGCCGATGCCGGTCTTCAGCATGCCGCCGCTGAGCTTCCAGGGGCTGCGCGACCTGCCGCTCTACATCGGCCTAACCTTGCTCTGCGCGGCGGTCGGCTGGCTCTACACCAGGGTCTTCTACGGCATGCGAGACCGCGTGTTCAAGCCGATGCCGATCCCTCGCATGTTCAAGCCCGCGGTGGGGGGGGCGATGCTGGGCCTTTTGGCGTTGGCCTTTCCCCAGGTCATGGCGGGGGGCTACGGCTGGGTCCAGTGGGGAGCCATCGGCGAGCCGGCGCACCTCCTCGGCCCGGGGGAATCGGCGTTCGTCCCGAACATGTCGATGGGTTTGCTCTTCGGCGTGGCTCTCCTGAAGATCGTGGCGACGGGCTTCACGATCAGCTCGGGAGGGAGCGGCGGCGTGTTCGGGCCGTCGATGCTCATCGGCGGCATGCTGGGCGGGGGGTACGCGCAGCTCGTGCACTCCCTGGGGATCGGCCAGGCCGTTGAGCCCTCGGCGTTCGTGCTGGTCGGGATGGGTGGCTTCTTCGCCGGGGTGTCCAAGACCCCCCTGACGTCGATCGTGATGGTGAGCGAGATGACCGGCTCGTACAGCCTTCTGGTCCCCTTGATGCTGGCCTGCGCCTTGAACATGGCGCTGTCCCGGCGCTGGACGCTCTACGAGGAACAGGTCGCCACGCCGATCGACAGCCCGGCGCACCAGGGCGACTTCGTGATCGACGTGCTCTCGCAACTCAGGGTCGGCGAGGCGGGCGTGCGCAGCCAGGGGATCGAGGTCATCCCCGCGGCCCTGAGCTTCGATCGGCTGCTGCAGAAAGTCGCGAGATCGTCCGAGAGCCTATTCCCGGTCGTCGACGGGGGGGGGGCGCTCACCGGGGTCTTCACCCTGCGCGACCTGCGACTGGCCCTGCTGGGCTCCGACTCCTGGGGCCGCCTGGTCGTCGCCGACGATCTCGCGACCCGACCCGTCTCGACCGTGACGGTGGACGACGACCTGCACACGGCGCTTCGTCGGATGACCGAGCTGAACATCGACGAGATCCCCGTGGTCGACCCGGAGGACCCCGCCCGGCTGATCGGCCTCCTGAGCCGTCGCTCGCTGACGACCGCCTATACGTCGTTGATCAAGTCGCTCCGAGGCGATTCGACGGCGGCCGACGTCCGGAGTTAGCCGTCGAGCCGATCGGCTCGTTCGAGGCCGACTTGCGTCGTCGGCCTCAGGGCGGTAGGATTTGAGATTCAATATCCTGGGACGGCCACGACCCGGGACGGCCACGCAGTTGGAGTTGATCGAATGTCGATGGACAAGAGTCTCAAGAAGGCGAGCGGACTGACCCGTCAGCGGGGCGTCCTGACGCGGCCGGAGCGTCTGGCCCTCCTCCAGGAAGACGAGAAGTGGACGCCGGCCGCCGGGGTCTACAACCTCCCCAAGACCAAGTCGCGCAAGCTGGCTCCCGGTCAGACGGGTCCCAAGCGTCCCGGGGTCAAGTAAGCGACCGCCGCCCCCAGCTCTCCCCGGCGTCAGGCGATCCCCGGCCTCCTGGTCGGGGATTTCGCTTTGACGACGCCCTAATTCCCTCGTTACATCCCACCGAGGTTCGCGCCCCCGATGACCATGCCCGTCATCCTCACGGTGTATTGCGCACTCATCGTCGGCGTCAGCTTACTGGGGGGATTGACGCCGCTGGCGCTGGTGCTCACGCACACCCGCCTTCAAGTCTATCTGAGCTTCTCCGCGGGCACCATGCTCGGCGCGGCGTTCTTCCACATGCTCCCCGAAGCGGTGGAGATGGGCGGGCCGGGCATGATGCAATGGGTCGCCGCGGGCCTGCTCGCGCTCTTTTTCCTGGAACGGTTTTTCTCGTTCCATCAGCACGAGTCGAGCGAGCTCGAATCGCCCGAGCACGACCACGGGCATGGCCACGCCCACGGCCATGGTCACGACCACACTCATGGTCACGGCCACGGACGTGACAGGACCGTCGGCCGTTCTCTTTCCTGGGGGACGGCGGCGTTTGGGCTGGCGGTGCATTCGCTGGTCGGAGGCGTCGCCCTGGCCAGCGCGGTTGTGGCCGACTACAAAGGGTTGGGGAATGTCGGGGGAATGGCCTGGGGAGTCTTCCTCGCGACGATTCTGCACAAGCCGGCAGACGCGATGACCGTCGTCTCCCTGATGATCCGCGCCGGAGTGGCGGTCCGACCGGCCCATCTCGTGAACCTGGGGTTCGCGCTCATGATCCCCCTGGGAGCGGCCCTTTTCTTCCTGGGCGTCGATCGATTGGCGCCAGAGCATGCGGAATCGCTGACCGCGATGGCGCTCGCGTTTTCCGCAGGCACGTTCCTTTGCATCTCCCTGAGCGACCTGCTTCCCGAGCTTCAGTTCCACTCTCATGACCGCATGAAGCTCTCGCTGGCCCTTCTGGCCGGCTTTCTGCTCATGGCCGCGACATCCACCTTCGAGGTCCTCGAAGCCGTGCATTGAGGCCCCGGTCGAGACGCGATCTTTCAAGACGGCCCGCACCTCCGCCGATCCCATGTGGGCGGAAGCCTTGAATTTTCGTCCTCGACGCGAGCGTGGTCCATGACGACTCCTGCTAAACGGCCGGTGTGCGGATACGGGGTTTCCGCATTCTTGCTCGCCTCCCTGGCCTCGGCCGTGCTAAGCGGTTGCGCCGGCCGGGAAGGACCGCGCCGAGGCTGGCCGGGCCGTCCCCAGGCGGCCGAGGGGACGACGATCGGACGCGACCTGAGGCTCATGCCTCGTGGGACCGTGGCCCCGGCGACCTCGCTGGGCGTGGACATGGTGGACGTTCCGGCGCATCCGAATCGTCCTCCGTCGGAAGTCCAGGGATCTCGCGATGGGAACGTGGCTCCGGTCTCGCTTCCCCCAACCAATCCCCGATGATTAAGGGGGGTTCATGATTTCGGCCATTGCGAAATCTTGGGAAGTCGCGAGCTGATCTAGGTTTGCATCGATCGCACCGAGGCCGCGCTGGATAATCGCTACAGTCGTCATCTTTGGGAGCCGATCCAGGTTACTGCACATTGTTGGAACTCCTGCTTCCAGGAAGAAAAATGCGCAGTCTCCGAGGAGGCCATGAGGACGATGCAGTACCGTCGCGCGTCACGGATGTCGATTTGGATGGTGGCGGGACTGGCCTCCGTCGCCTTTTCCGTGCCGGTGGGCTTGTGGGCCCAGGACGCTCCGGTTCCGGAAGCCGTCGACGTGGACGAGGGTGTACCGTCCCCGATCTTGCCGACCACGCCGTCGCCTGCCGATCCGGCGGTCGTCGGTGGGCCTTTGTCGCGCGAGGCGGCGCTCGAGGAGCGGGTCCGGCAGCTCGAATCGATGGTGGAACGGCTGTCCAACCAGATGCAGCCGGTCGGCGCCCCCGCCGATTCGGGGGCTGGACTGATCCCGCCTTCGGGCGTCAGCGAGGCGAGCGGTACGGCGGCTCCCGACACGGGCGTACCGGCGACCGTCGAGGCGCCCTCCAGCGCCGGCGGCGTCTCGGCTCCGGGACAATCGCTCCCGCCCAACCCGGCCCCCTCGTCGCGCTTCAACATCCCGGCCACGCTCGAAAGCAAGAAGGTCAACGCCAAGTTCGGACCCGGCTTCGAGTTACGAACCGACGACGACGAGTACATCCTCCAGTTCCACAACTTGACGCAGTTCGAGTATCGGGGCTATCAGGAGTCGGGCCACCTGACCGAACGCGACAGCTTCCTGCTCCCCCGGCAATGGTGGATGTTCAGCGGCCGGATCACCAAGCCGATCGGATATTTCGTCTCGTTCGCCCACGGTTTCGACTCGATCAACACGCTCGACGTGTTCCTGGACTACGACATCGACCCCCGGCTCCGCATCCGCGGCGGACGGATGAAGACGCCGTTCACCTATGAGTTCCTCGTCGACCCGATCCAGGGCCTGATCCAGCCCGAGCGCTCGGTCTTCTTCAACAACTTCGGACAGAACCGCGACCTTGGCGTGATGGCGTTCGGCCGCGTCTTCAACAAGACGCTCGACTACGCCGCGGGCATTTACAACGGTTCCCGAAACGGCTTCGTCGCCAACACCGACTCCAAGTTCGTCAGCGCGTTCCTCAACTGGAAGCCGTTCGTCAACGACGAGGGCTCGGCGCTGGAGAACTTCAACGTCGGCGGCTCGGTGTTCGGCGGCACGAACGATAACCCGCCGCTCCCCCAGACGCTGCGGACGATCGTCCCGACGGCGGGCAATTCGGTCGCCGGCGTCCCGTTCCTCGGGTTCAACTCCAACGTCCGGGAAGTCGGCCCGATGACCTTCTGGGACCTGCACGTGGCCTGGTTCTATCGCCAACTCGCGATCATCGGCGAGTGGGGCGGCGGCTTCCAGGACTACGCCCTGACGAACCAGCTGAGATACCGCACCCACCTCCCGATCGATTCGTTCTACGTCCAGGGGGGCTACATGCTCACCGGCGAGACCCGGAGCGGGCTCGGCGTGGTCAAGCCGCTGCGGCCGTTCAACCTGAAGGCAGGACAATTCGGCCTGGGCGCCCTGGAACTCACCGGTCGATACCAGCAGATGGATATCGGCCAGGAGGTCTTCACGCACGGGCTGTCGGATCCGAACCTCTGGACTCGCAACCTGTTCCTCACCGACGTGGGCTTCAACTGGCACATCAACCAGTACCTGAAGTTCATGTTCAACTGGGAGCACGCCGAGTTCGGCCAGCCGGTCTTCTCGAACGTCGGCCAGTTGAGCAAGACCAACGACCTCTTCCTCGCCCGCATCCAGCTCTACTTCTAAGCGACGGGATGGGCCGGCCCTGGGCTTCCGCTTGCCAGGGCCGGTCGGCTCGGTCTACGCTGTCTTGAGGAGATCCCAGACGACGTATCGGGGAGGCGCACCGTGGACGTTCGATCGACGAGTTGGCGGGGCAGGTTCGGGGCCGTCGCCGTCTTCCTGGCGGCGACCGTCGGGGGCGCGGCGGGTCGAGCCACGGAAGAGGCGGCGCCGGTGAACCTCGGGCCTCTGAAGGGCCTCAACGGCGCGACCCTCGACCCCACTCCGGGGCCGGGGGGGGCGACGGTCCTGGTGTTCTACTCGACGGAATGCCCGATCGCCAACGCCGTCAATCCGACTCTCAAGACGCTTCACGACGCCTTCCCGCCCCCCCGCGTCAAGTGGATCGGCGTCTGCGTCGATCCGGACGCGAGCGAGGCCGAACTCGCGGAACATGCGACGGAGTACGACCTCAAACTCGCGATCGCCGTCGACCGGAGCGGTCGACTGGCGCGCCGACTCGGCGCGACGATCACGCCGGAGGCCTTCGTCATCGACGACGCGGGGCGCGTTCGCTACCACGGACGGATCGACGACCAGTTCGCCGGACGGGGCGTCCGTAAGGCCAACCCCGGCGAGGGAGACCTCAAACCGGCGCTCGCCGCGGTCCTGGCCGGACAGGAGGTCAAGACGCCGTACGTCAAGCCGATCGGCTGCCCCCTCCCGGAGCCGCCCGCACCCCCGACCTACTCCAGGGACGTCGCGCCGGTCCTCCAGAACAATTGCCGCGAATGCCATCGGAAGGGCCAGCTCGGCCCGTTCGCGCTCGATACGTATGAGCAGGCCCGGAAGCGAGCCGGAGACCTCGCGATGGTCGTCGAGGATCGGTCGATGCCCCCCTGGAAGGCCGCGCGGGGCGTGGGGCCCGGTTTCCAGCACGATCGCTCGTTGTCGTCGGCGGAGATCGAGACCCTCGTCGCCTGGGCCGAAGCGGGCGCGCCGGAAGGGGACCCGAAGGATCTCCCCGGGGCGAAGGTCTTCCCCGACGACTGGAGCCTGGAAGGAGGGCCGGACCTGGTCCTCGACATCGGGACGGATTTCGCGATCCCGGCCTCGGGCGAGGACATTTATCGCTGCTTCGTCCTTTCGACCGACCTTCCGGAAGACGTCTACATCGCCGGGATCGAGTACCGGCCCGGAAATCCTCGGGTGGTCCACCACATCCTCGGCTACGTCGACTCCTCGGGCGAGGCGCGGAAGAAAGACCAGGCCGAGGACGGGCCGGGCTACACCTGCTTTTCCGGCCCGGAGGTCGAGGTTCAGGGCGACCTCGGAGGCTGGGCCCCCGGGGCCGCGCCCAGCGTCCTCCCCGACGGCGTCGGCCGCTCGCTCCCGAGGAGGGCCGACGTGATCGTCCAGGTCCACTATCACCCAAACGGCAAGCCGGAAGTCGATCGCACGCGGATCGGCCTGAAGTTCGCCCGCAAGCCCGTGAAGCAGACGCTCCACTGGAACGGGGCGTTCAGCTACGGGCTGGACCTCCCGCCGGGAGAATCGAACATCGAAGCCCGCGCCGAGTGGACCGTCCCCGTCGACCTCGAGGCCCACGCGGTGGCACCCCACATGCACCTGCTGGGCAAGGACATGAGCATGTCCGTGACCTTTCCCGACGGCCGCAGTCTCGACCTGATCCGGATCGACGACTGGGACTTCAAATGGCAGGCCCAGTATTACTTCGAGGAGCCGATCGACATCCCCAAGGGCTCGATCGTCCGCGTCCTGGCGCATTTCGACAACTCGTCGTCCAATCCCCGCAACCCGAATCGCGACGCCTTGAAGCGCGTGAAGTGGGGCGAGGCGACCACCGACGAGATGTGCATCGGCTTCATCGCCGTCACAAGGAAGGGCCAGGACCTGACACGGCCCGGCGAGCGAGACGACCTGCACGACATCTTCGTGAAGCAGCGTGAAGTCGAGAGGCGGCGGAAGTAGGAGTTAGGCCGAGGCCCCGACGATGCGAGGGTCGTCGGGGCCTCGGGGCGCGTCGGACGGTCAATTCATCGCGGGCTGGAGGGGGCCGGCGAGTTCCTCGTGGTAGAACAGGCGGCCGGGAAGGGTCGGCATGAAGGAGCTGGGGATCCAGGGGTCCGGGCCGTAGCGGAGGGTCATCCAGAGGCTGGCGCCCTGCCACTGCATCCCGCGCCCGAAGATTCCATCCGCCCCGCCGATGATCCGGTCGGCCTGGAGGAACAGGCCGGGGCCGATCGTGTTGGCGAAGGCCGGGACCAGCGTCGTCCGGCTCTTGAAGCTCGTGATGGCGTTCTGCTCGATGGTGAGCGGGTGCAGCCGCGCGCCGATCCGGTGGGTCGCGGCCTTCCAGTCCTCGACCGTCGCGTAGTCGGCGGCGAAGTGGGGCTCCCAGAACGCGATGTGGCAGACGCGTCCGATCCCGAAGACGACGTTCAGCTCCGCCCCCTTCGCCTTGAGCTCGCCGATCCGGTCGGCGTAATGCGGCAGGCGGTCGGGCGTGGCGAACCAGCGCTGGGAGGCCGGGACGGTCAAGTCGCCCAGGGGGCCGTAGAATGCGGCCTCCATCGCCCTCTGAAAGGCGCCGGGATGGTCGGCCGGAAGCGTCGTCCCATCCTTATCGCTCCATTCGTCCATGTTGAAGCCGAAGACGTGATCGCAGGAAACGTTCCACTCCTTGAGGAAGTAGACGGCCCAGCGATACATGCCCATCGGCCCCACGGGCAGGATGAAGGCGGAAGGCTTGCCGAGATCGCGAGCCTCCTTGATCGTCGTGGCGATCTCGTGGCCCATCACGACGTCGAAATCGGCCACGTCGGCGCAGGGCTGGAGCTGGAAGCGGGGATTCCACCAGGGTTGGCGTTCGGCGATCGCCGCGGCGGGATGGGCGCAGCAGGCGTCGATCTTCGCGAGGTCCCAGCCGGCGGGGAGGAACCCCTCCATCATCGAGCCGGCGTACGTCGTCAGCAGGTTCATGAGTCTCAGTCGCCTCGGTAGGGATGGATTGCGTCGGACGGCGTCGGTCGTCCGGCCGCGGGGGAGTTTTTGGTCTCAGTCGACCAGGATCACAACCTTGCCCGCCAGGGAGCCTTGGCCCCCCAGCGTGTTTGCTTCGAGGAATCGGTGGGCGTCGGCGGCGTCTTGAAGAGGGAAGGCGCGGCCCACCAGGGGCTTGAGCCGGCCCTCCTCAATCCACCGGATCATGTCGGTCGTGCAGGCCCGCTGCTCGGCCGATGAGGCGTTGAACATGGCGAAGCCGAGGAGAGAGCAGTCCCGGGGATAGAACAATCCGAGGGGGAGGGGGGCCTGGCCGCCCGCCCCGCCATGAGGATCATCCGCCCGCGTTTGCGGAGCAGGGGGACGTTCGTCTCTAGGTCGGGCTCGCGCTGGGTCTCGTACCAGACGTCGACGCCCTCGGGGGCGAACTCGCGGAGTCGTGCGGGGATGTCGTCGGTCTTGTAGTTCAGGACGAGGTGGGCGCCCAACTGTCTGCAGACGTCGACGCGCTCCGGGCTGCCGGCGCACGTCGCGACCCGCGCCCCGGCCGCCTTGGCCATCTGGACGACCATGGACCCCACACCCCCCGCGCCGCCGGGGACGTACACCGTCTCGCCTTCCTGGAGCCTGGCCCGATGGAAGAGGCCCAGGTGGGCCGTGATCCCCACCATCGCCATCGCCGCGGCGTCGGCGTCGGGGAGCAGGGCCGGGGTGGGGTTGAGCCACTCCTCGTCGATCACGGCGAACTCGGCGGCGACCCCCGGACGGCCCAGGAGTCCCTGATTCGAGCCCCACACGCGGTCGCCGACCTGGAAGTTCGCCGCACCCGCGCCGGGCTTCTCCACCACGCCCGCGAAGTCGCTGCCGATCACCTGGGGGAACGCCATCGGCATCGACACCAGGCCCGAGCGGAGGTAGAGGTCGAACGGATTGACCGCGACGGCGCGGATGCGGACCAGGACCTGGCCGGGGCCGGGTTCGGGAATCGGCAGATCGCCCACCCGGATCACGTCGGGCGAACCCGTCTCTTCGATGAATGCAGCGCGCATGAGCCGTCGTCCTCGATCCACACCGCGAACCTGCCGCCGTGCAAAACCCTCATCATACAGGTCGGCTCGGCCCGGTTGAATCCCTCGCCCGACCCGGCCGCCGCGACGTCGGCATGTCTTGCGGACCGCCGCCTTCGTGACGCATGATGACGGGGCGGCTTTCCCATCGGGCTTCCATGATTCCTTCCCGGATCCGTCGCCATGAGCACGCCCCCAGCGAACCCCGAGGTCCCGGGCGCCGCCCCAGCCTCCGGAAACGCCCCCGCACCGCCGCCGGCCGTCGCCGCGCCGGTTCCGCCGGACGTCAAGCTCCGCGGTCGCGACCATTTCGACGGCCTGAAGGAGGAACTCGCCGGGGAGGAAGCGATCGACCGTCGGCTGGGTGAGATCGAGATGCTGGGGGAGGAGGCCGCGATCGGGTGGAAGCCGACGGCCCACCCGCCGGTCGCCCCCGAGGTCCGCTTCCTGCACGTCTCGCGGACGATTCATCAGCTCGTCACCGATCGCAACCGTTCGGTGGGAATCTTCCTGGCCGTGGCCTCGATCCTGGTCGCGGCGGCCACCGGCCTCCTGAACGTCAAGGCGGAGGTCGCCCCCATCATCCCGCTGCGGACGATCCAGTACTGGTGCCTCCCCGCGACGTTCCTGACCCTGGCGGTCCTGGCCGTCTTCATCAGCTTCCTGCTGATCCGCGCGCGGATCGGCCTGATCTACGAGGTCGCCAAGCTCAATGTGCTGATGGGACTGCCGTCGAAGCGCGTGGAGCGGGTCAATCCGCTCTCGATTTTCTATATCATGCACCTGCTGGTCGTCGTGCTCGGGGGCGCGTCCGCCGGGCTCGCCGCGGCGATGCTCGCCTACGGTTGGGCCGTCGCCGTCGATGTCGACGTGCCGGCCGGTTCGCCCGAGTCGCTGAATCCCGGAGAGGGGGGCGCGGAGGTCGCGCTGCCGCTGGGGATCGGGATCGGCCTGGGGCTGTTTTACGTCGTCGGCCTGCTGGGCCTTTACTACTTGACGATACTCCGGAACACGACCGACGCGAAGCTCGACGCGGCCCGATCGTGAACGGCGCGACCCTCCGAAGGATCATCCCAGACTCATGTTGAATCGTCCGCGCATCTGCGTCTTCTGCGGCTCGTCGTTCGGCAATTCCCCGGCCTTCCGCGAGAACGCGGTGCGGGTCGGCGAGGCTCTCGCGCGCAGGAAGATCGGTCTCGTCTACGGCGGCGGCCGGGTCGGCCTGATGGGCGTGACGGCCGACGCCGCGCTGGCGAACGGAGGCGAGGTGATCGGCGTCATCCCGGAGGTCCTCTCGTCCGCCGAGATCGCGCATTCCGGTCTCACCGAGCTGCACGTCGTCGCCGGCATGCACGAGCGCAAGGCGCTCATGGCGATGGAGTCCGATGCGTTCCTCACCATGCCCGGCGGCATCGGCACCTATGAGGAATTCTTCGAGATCCTGAGCTGGGGCGGCCTGGGCATCCACCGCAAGCCCATCGGCCTGCTCAACGTCGAGGGCTACTTCGATCCGCTCCTTGCGCTCCTCGAATTCGGGGCCGACTCCGGGTTCGTCCGCCGCCGGTTCCTCGACCCGCTCCTGGTCTCCGAAAACGCCGAGAACCTCGTCGCCGACCTGCTCTCCTACACGCCTCCCACCGTCTCAGCCCCCAAGCTGTCGATCGACGAGGCCTGAATCGTCTGAGCGCGCCTTGACGAGCGGCTCTCGACGCTCGAAAATTTAGACGTTGATCTAAATATCTCGTCTGGTTGCGTCGAATAGACGGTTGGATGAACGATGAATGAGGTCTTCAAGGCGCTGTCCGACCCGACGCGGAGGCGGATCCTGCAGCTTCTCGGCCGCGGCGAGCTGACGGCCGGCGAGTTGTCGACGCACTTCGATATGTCGAAGCCTTCCATGTCGCACCATTTCTCGGTGCTCAAGGAGGCCGACCTGGTCTCCAGCCGTCGCGAGGGCCAGCAGATCTATTACGCGCTCAACACGACGGTCCTCCAGGACGTGATGTCCCGGATCTGGGACCTGTTCGGCGGGCCGTCGGAGAAGGGGGGCGGGACGTGACGCGGGTGTACTGGATCGTGGCGATCGTGCTCGGGGCTTTCGCCTGGGGGCTCTCGGCGTGGTACTTCCCGAGCCTGCCTGAGTCGATCCCGACGCACTGGAACATCCACGGCGAGGTGGACGGCCACGGCGGGCGGGCGACGATCTTCCTCATGCCGGCCTTCGCGACCGGGCTACTCGTCCTGTTCGCCATGCTGCCCACGCTTTCGCCGAAGAAGTTCGAGGTCGATTCGTTCCGGTCGACCTACCTGTTCCTCATGGTGGTGACGGTGAGCCTGCTCACGTATCTCCAGATCGTCATCCTCCTGGCGACGTTCCAGGAGATCGGCGGTGGGCCGCGTTGGCTGAACATCGGCCGCGCCCTGGTGGGGGGGATGCTCGTCTTCTTCGGCCTGATGGGGAACGTGATGGGGAAGGTGCGGAAGAATTTCTACATCGGCATCCGGGTCCCCTGGACGCTCGCCAGCGATCGGGTGTGGAACGATACGCACCGGCTGGCGGCCTGGCTGATGGTCGCCGGCTCGGTGGCGGGGCTGGGCGTGGTGGCGAGCGGCGCCCCGTTGGCCATCTCCTTCGGGGTGCTGCTCGCCTCGGTCCTGGCGCCGGTCGTCTATTCGTTCTTCCGCTACAAGACCCTGGAGCGCCGGGGGGCGCTCTGAGCCGGGGTCATTCGCCGGCGTCGATCCAACGGGCGATGTCCGCCGCCGAGACGGCTCCGTCGTCGATGCGAAGCTCGCCCGGCGCCCCGGCGCGGTCATAGGCGGCTTTCGGCCAGTTCCTGGCGAAGTTCGCCCCAGGGCGGACGACCCGAAGCGACGCCGGGGCCGACAGGGCAGCGGCGCCGCGGAGCCCGCCGAACTGCTGGACGCCGGGAAGGTCGATCGCGGCGGGGGCGGGGCCGCGCGCGTCCTCGTCGTCCCCGCCGTCGAGATCGAAGGCCGATCGTGCGAGGTTTCCGAGTCGCGGCCTCGCCAGAAGCGCCTGACGGCCGGCGAGTCCGCTGGCGAACAGCGAAAGCTCGCGGATCTCGGGCTGCGAGCCCGCCCAGCTCACGACCGTCGCGAGGTCCTGCATCTGATCCGCGGCGACCGTCGGGTTGTAAGTCGGGCCGTGGACGACGTCAGGGCGATGCGCCTCCGGTCGGTCCGGGTCGATCGACTCGCCGACGAACAGGGGATCGAAGCCGACGACGGCCTGCCCTCGGTCGAGGAGCGCCCGGGCGAGTTCCGAAAGCTCGCCGTTCGGCGCGACGAGTCCCGCCTTGCCTCGGTCGTCGGCGATCACGGTCGTCCGGCCGTTCGCCCGCGCCGGGGTGATGCGGACGACGGGGATCGCGTCCCCCTCGCCGCGCCGGCCGATCTGGGAGTGGATGATCGAGAGCCCCTCGCGGCTCGCCTGGCGGATCACGCGAGCGGTGATCGCCTCGGGGGCCGGGAGTTCCAGGCCGATGCGGACCTTGTGGATCGTCGCCAGGTAGCGCCGGGAGGCGTCCCAATCGGCCTGCGCGTTCGTCGGAGCGAGGGATTCGAGCCCGTCTCCGATCAACCGGATCAGGTCGTCCTCAATCTGAGCGGGGGTCCTGGCGTCGGCGGGGGCGGGGTGCTCGGCGTCGAAGGCCAGGAGGGTCTCGGCCGTTTCGGCCGTCTGGTCCCCTTCACGGGTGGCGTCGGAGTCTTGCAGGCCCAGGAGCCACCGTCCCATGAAGGCGTAGACCGTGTTGCGGCTGGTTTGGTTGTAGTTGTGGGGGAAGTCGTGGACGACCGCCTCGAGGCGGTCGGGCGAGCCGATCAGCGAGTAGACGCCTCGGATCGCCGGGAAGGCGCGGGTCATGGTGTTCGCCGTCCAGTCGCCGGACGCGCCGACCAGGATCATCGGGCGGGGCGCGAACAGGGCCGCGAACTCGACGTTGTCGGTGCCGATCCGGAGTCCCGCGGCGTTCTCGCAGACGCAGCCCCCCTGGAAGCCGTCCGAAACCATCACGACGGGTGCCGAAACCTTGATGCGTTCGTCGAGCGCCGAGAGGATGAACGTCTGGGTCCCGCCGCCCGACTCTCCGGTGCAGCCGATCCGCGCCGGGTCCACGTCCGGGAGGGACGCGATCCAGTCCAGCGCCCGGATGCTGTTCCAGGTCTGAAGGGTGAACAGGCTCAGGCCCCAGCGCCGGAGTCGCTCGTTCAGGAACTCGTGGCCGAACGGCTTGGAGTCGTTGTAGCCGACCATGTCGTACATGAAGACGACGGCGCCGAGCTTGGCCCATCGGATGCAGCGGTGCTGGACGTCGTCCCGCATCCGGCCGTCTTCCCAGTGGCCGTGGGGGCAGAGGATCGCCGGGAGCTTGCCCGAGGCCGCGTCGCGCTTCGGCCGGTAGAGGTTGCCGCTGAGGGTGAATCCGGGGAAGGTCTCCAGGACGACCTTCTCGATCGTGTAGCCGTCGCGTTCGAGGAGCCCGTACACCTTCGGGTTCAGCGGGGTCTTCGGCGGCAGGGGGCGGAGGCCCAGCGCGACCCACATCTGGTCTCGAAGCTCGGCCGCGCGGTCGCGCCAGGCCTCGGCGTTCGGCGGGGCGTGGAAGTCGGCGCCTTCGCGATTCGTCCGGACCTGACCCCGACGGCGGTCCGGGCTTGGCGCGGTGGAATCGACCGCGCCACGCGCCACGTCCAGCAGCCGTCCGGGATCACCGGCCGGGTCGGGATCGAGGACCAGGAGGGTCGGGACGGGGGCCGGCGGGGGCGTCTCGTCGGGCTTGGCCTTCCCGTTCGCCTCGGGAGCGGGCGGGGCCGTCCCCGCCACGGTGAGTTTCACGATCCCGCCGGGCGAGCCGGCGACCGGGCCCAGGTCGAGCCATCGCGGCGTCGCGTCGCCGGGGGCGGCTTCGGAACTCAGGGAGATCACGTCCCCCTCGCGCGTCGCGGTCCAGATCTGGCTCGCGGGGGCCCAGACCCGGAGCGTCCGCGTCTCGCCCTGCGCAAGCGGGACGCCCTGGGCCAGCTTCGGGAGGTCGGCGGCCGTATAGATCATCGCGGCGGACTTCGGCGGCTCGGCGGCGAGCAGGGGGAGGGGTAAGGTGATCGCCGGCGCGATCAGGGCTTGCCACGCGAGCACGAGGGCGAGACGCTTCATGGGGACGACTCCGCGCCAGGGATGCCGGCGGGCCGTCCAAACAACGCCCGCGCAAGCCCCCATCGTAGCGGCCTCGTCGGCCGACTCAAGCCATTGCACGACGAAGGCGTCGCTTCAGGCGATCGGTTCCAGCCCCATGACCTTGACCGACTTCACGAGATCCTCGACGCCGATCGGCGTCCTGGCGGGAAACCGGCAGTAGGTCGGATGGGGCTCGGTGCCGTCGATGATGAGCTGGCGGTGGTTGGCCTGGCGGAAGCCCTCGTCGCAGGGCTGGTGGCCGGTGACGAAGAGGTCGGCGTCGACCATCGCGGCGAAGCGGTCCACGGTCTCGTCGGACTCGTCGCGGCCCCAGGTCATCGCGTAGACCGTCCCCCGTCGCTTCATGGCTTCCGGGGGCCAAACGTCCGCGTCCAGGATGGACAGGTCGAGGCCGTCGAGCCAGTCGCCGTCGGGGATGGTGTGGCAGATGAACACGCGATTGGGCGTGCGTACGGCGATCGGCATCGCTGCGAAGAATTTCAGGTAGCCGCCGTACATCGCCTCGGCCGCATCCCCGTAGGATCGCTCGATCCCTTCGCGGAACCGCTCGTTGAGCGTGCGTCCGTCCTTGCCGATGACGCGGCCGGTCAGCTCGGAAAGCTCGTGATTGCCCAGGATCACGTGGACGCGATCGGGATACTGGCACTTGAGCGCGCAGACCACGTCGACCAGGCGGTGCGACAGGTCGGGGCGGTCGTCCTGGTTCTTGTTGATCTCGTGGACGAGTTCCTGAAGGACGAGATGCCGCCCCGGGTTCTGGTCGAGGGCCGCCTCGGCCAGGACCCATTTGAACGCGCGGAGATTGCCGTGCAGGTCGCCGACGACCATGACCTCATCGGCGAACGCGCGCACCACCGAGCCGACCCGGCCGGGGGTGCGTCGGGAGAGGTCGGCAGCCTTCTGGACGACGGCGAGGACCTTCTTGGGATCGGGCATGGTTCAGCCGCCGCGAGGACGTCGTTGCGAGGAATTCACCATTCCGACTCTACCGCGAACTCCCAGTGCTGGAAGAGGGTCTCCAGCTTCTGCTTGAGTTCGGCGTGGTGGTCCTGGACGCGGACCGCCTTGGCCGGGTCTCGCCAGGTCGCCGGCTGGCCGAGCTGATCTTCCACCTCGGCGATTTCGGCCTCGAGCGCGGCGATGTCGTTCTCCAGGTCGACGGCCGGGCGGTGGGCGAACTTCTTCTTGTTGACCTTGTTGCTCCGCTCGGGAGCCCGCGTCGGGGCGGGAGGCGCGGGGGCGACCGCGCGGGCCTTGGCCCGCTCGGCCTCCTCCTTGTCCTTGTGCATCACGAGCTGGTAGGTCTCGTAGTCGCCCTCGATGACGCGGACCTTGCCGTCGGCGACCACGAGGATGCGGTCGGCCACCTTGTTGAGGAAGTAGCGGTCGTGGCTGACGACGAGGACGGTCCCCTCGAATTCGCGGATCGAGCGTTCGAGCGACTCGCACGACCAGATGTCGAGGTGGTTCGTCGGCTCATCCATGACGAGGAGGTTGGCGCCGGTGGCGCAGAGCCGGGCGAGCGCGGCCTTGGCCTTCTCGCCGCCGGAGAGCTTGCCGACCTTGCGGAAGGCCTGGTCGCCGGTGAGGCCGAATCGGGCGAGGAGCGAACGAATGTCCCCCTCGACCCATTCGGCGTCGTCCTCGGGCCAGACGGCGCGGACGACCGTGGTGTCGTAATCGAGCGACTGCAAGCCCTGGTCGTGGTAGCCGACCTGGACGCGGTGCCCGAGCTTGACCTCGCCCGAATCGGGCTGCTCGCGGCCGATGAGGGTCTTGATGAGCGTCGTCTTGCCGGCGCCGTTGGGGCCGAGGACGCCGATGCACTGGCCGCGCTGGACGCTGAAGTTCAGGTCCTTGAACAGCGGCTTGTCGAAGGCCTTGGCGAGCCGCCGGGCCTCGATGACGATGTCGCCGGAGCGGTCGACTTCCTCGAAGCCCATGACGGGGCCGACAATCTCGCGGAAAGTCTCGACCTTCTCCGTCTGGAGCCGTTCGAGCTTGCGCTCGCGATCGTGGGCCTGCTTCGCACGCTGCCCCGCGCCGTACTTGCGGATGTAGGCCTCGAGTTTCTCGGTCTTCTCCTCAAACCGCTCGGACTGGCGTTCCAGGACCTTGGCGCGCTCGGTCCGGAGCCGCCAGTACTGGGAGTAGTTTCCGGGATAGGACTCCATGGAGCCCTCGTTCAGCTCCCAAATCTTGGTCACGACCTTGTCGAGGAAGTAGCGGTCGTGGCTGACGACGATCATGGCGACGGGCTGGCGGGAGAGGTAGTTCTCCAGCCACTCGGTCGTCTCGATGTCGAGGTGGTTCGAGGGCTCGTCCAGGAGCATCAGGTCGGGGCTCTCCAGCAGCAGCTTGGCGAGCATGAGCCGCGATTGCTGGCCGCCGGAGAACGTGGAGGCGTCGCGCTGGAAGTCGATCTCGGCGAATCCCAGGCCGGACAGGATCTCCTCGACCCGGTAATCGACGTCGTAGGCGTCCTGGTGGATGATCTGCTCGTGGATCTGGTCGTAGCGGCGGGCGGCGCGCTCGCGGTCGGCGGCGTCGTCGGCCTCGGCCATCTCCTGCGCCGCCTCTTCCAGCTCACGCTGGAGGTCCAGCAGCGAGCCCAGGCCGGACCGCGCGACGTCCATCAAGGTCTGCCCGTGGGGGAAGTCGGGCTGCTGGCGGAGCAGGCTGACGCGGACGCCGGATCGGACGTGGAGCTGGCCGTATTCGGGCTGCTCGGTGCGGTCCAGCAGCTTCATCAGCGTGGTCTTGCCCGCCCCGTTGGGCCCCACCAGGCCGATGCGTTCCCCCGCCCGGACCTCGAAGTCGAGGTCGGTGAAGACCGGGTCGCCGGCGTACTGTCGTCCCAGGCCCTGGGCGGAGATCAAGATCATGGGCGTTCGATCGCGTGGGGGGAAGGCCGCGCGGCCTCGAGGGAGGGCGTCGGCGGGCCGTCGCCTCGGGGGCGTCGGGATGGTCGCCGCCGATGACGTTTCGGCTCCGCGACAGGTACCGATCATAACGCGTCGGGCCCGCCCCTGACCAGCCGGAATGCCAGGCGGCGCGGGGCGAGGGGGGGCTCCCCCTGGCGGAAGCCGCCGGGTCGGATTACGATGACGAGCGATGGACGGGGACGGCCCCGGGGTCGGCATCGAGCCCCCGCCGGCGCCCCGTCGCCGGTGCGATCGAGGCGCGATCGGCCGCCCCGTCCGGATAGCCGCCCCGCTCGCGCGGACGCCCCCCATCGATTCCGACGACCCGCCATGACCAACCCCAGCCCAGTCCGCCCCGAGTGGACGACGACCATCGACCCCATCCTCCAGAAGGAGCTGGAGCGGTACGTCCTGGTGACGAACTGGGAATCGCTCCTGTCGATGGTCGACACGGTCTACAACTGGGGACGGCGATCGAGCCTCTGGCCGCTCGGCTTCGGCCTGGCCTGCTGCGCGATCGAGATGATCTGCACGGCCTCCAGCCGCTTCGACATCGCGCGGTTCGGGGCCGAGGTCTTCCGGGGTTCGCCCCGCCAGGCCGACCTGATGATCATCTCGGGGACCGTCACCAAGACGATGATGCCCCTGATCGCCCGACTCTACGACCAGATGCCCGAGCCCAAGTACGTGATGGCGATGGGGGCCTGCGCGTCGGGCGGCGGGCCGTTCAAGGAGGGGTACAACGTCGTCTCCGGCGTCGACAAGCACCTTCCCGTCGACGTCTATGTGCCGGGGTGCCCGCCGACCCCCCAGGCCCTCCTCAACGGCCTGATCACGCTACAGCGGAAGATCGACGGCGAGACGATCGTCCAGGCCCCCTGGTATCGGGGCGACGTGGAGCGCGACGTCCCCATCCCCGCCCTCGGCCCCGACCTCATCGACCTGCGCACGGTCGTGCTTTCCGCCGAACGGACCGCCCAGGGACTGATCGAGAAGCGGGAGGAAGCTCTCGAGAAGCCCCGGCTGATCCCCGCCCCGCGCGCCGAAGGCGACGCCGAGCCGGCCCCGTCGGACGCCACCGACGCCCCGACCGCCCGGCCCGTCAAGAAGGCGAAACAGGCCGTCGCCCGTCCCAGCCTCGTCTGGCTCGGCGACCTCGGGCTCGCCGACCTGGCTGATCGTCTGAACGCCGAATTCGGCGCGGGGACGGCCTCGATCATCCGGGCCGGGCTCCTGATCCCGGCGGAGAAGCTTGTCGACGCGGCACGATTCCTCCGCGACCGCAACGAGATCCGCTACGACTATCTCGCCAGCCTTCAGAGCGTCCATTACGAGGACTGCATCGAGGTCAACTACCACCTCGACAGCACGACCCGGCCCGGATCGATGATCCTCCTCCGGGTCCGCGTCGCCGAGGCCGAAGGTGAAGGCGAACTCCCCTCGCTCTACCACGTCTACCGGGGCGCGGATTTCCAGGAGCGCGAGGTCTACGACATGATGGGCGTCCGGTTCACCGGACACCCCGAGCTGACGCGCATTCTGATGTGGGAAGGGTTCGCCTACCACCCGCTCCGCAAGGATTACCTGGAGCCTTACTACGAGGCCCCCGGCAAGGTCTTCCCCAGCCGCATCGACGAGGGGTTCGGGCGGCACCGCCGCGCCGAGGAGCTCAACCCCCACGGCACGAACCTCAAGGTCCCGCGGGCCTTCAAGGATTGGGCGAGCCTCTCCGGCGGCGCCGACCCCAAGGGCGCCTCGCCGATCCCCGGCGGCGTCCAGGTCGAGGAGCTGGAGTCGGACCAGTTCCTCATCAGCATGGGGCCGCAGCATCCCAGCACCCACGGGGTTTTCCGGATGAATATCCGGATCGACGGCGAGACCATCGTCGGCCTCAAGCCGGTCATGGGCTACATGCACCGGAACCACGAGAAAATCGGCGAGCGGAACACGTTCCTGATGAACTTCCCGTTCACCGACCGGCTGGACTACATCACCAGCATGGGGAACAACTTCGGCTACGCCCTGGCGATCGAGCAGCTGATGGGCGACGAGGCCCGGCCCCCCGAGCGGGCGGAGTTCATCCGGGTCATCATGGCCGAACTCACGCGGGTCGCCAGCCACATGTGGTCGATCGGCTTCCTGCTCAACGACCTGGGGGCGTTCTTCACCCCGGCGCTCTACGCGATCGAGGAGCGCGAGCTGATCCTGGACCTCTTCGAATGGGCGTCCGGCAGCCGGATGATGTGCAACTATTTCCGGTTCGGCGGCGTCGCGGCCGACGTCCCCCCGGGCTGGCTCGACCGCTGCCGGGCGATCGTCGAGGACCGCCTCGATCGCAAGATCGACGAGCTGGACCGCTACCTCTCCGGGAACGAGATCCTCCTGGACCGCACCAAGGGGGTCGGCGTCCTGTCGGCCGAGGACGCCGTGAACTACTCGACCGGGGGTCCCGTGCTGCGGGCCTCGGGTGTCGCCTACGACGTCCGCCGCGCCGCGCCTTACAGCATCTACGACCGCTTCGAGTTCGCGACCCCGACCGGACAGGCCGGGGACCTCTACGATCGCTACTACATCCGGGTCCTGGAGATGCGCGAGAGCGTCCGGATCCTCAAGCAGGCGGTCCGCAAGATCCCCGAGGGCCCGATCCTGGCCGGCAAGAAGAGCTACCAGATCAAGGTGCCGGCCGGCGAGGCCTACGGTCGGGTCGAGAACCCCAAGGGGGAGCTCGGCTATTACGTGGTCGCCGACGGCTCGGCGACGGCCTACCGCTACCACGTCCGGAGCCCCAGCTTCATCAACCTCACGGCGCTCGAGCGGATGTGCCTGGGCCGCACCATCGCGGACGTCGTCGGAATCCTGGGGAGCCTCGACATCGTGCTGGGCGAGGTCGATCGTTAAAGGGAAGCTCACATGGCGATTGGTCGAGGGGTGATCCGGGGCCACGCGATCACGCTCAGGCGGTTCCTGCTCACGTTCGCGAGGGACCTCCGCGACGGCTTCGCGTTCAAGCGTCGGGGCGGCGGCGGCCTGCTCGTCGACCTCTTCCGAGGTCCCGCGCGGGGCGAGGAGCGCGTCGTCGTCCAGGACGCGACGACCGACGGCCTGTTCACCGTCGAATACCCGGACGAACGGCTGCCCGTCTTCGAGCGGTTCCGCGTCCTCCCGGTCCTGGTCTACGACGACGAGGACGGCAACGTCCGCTGCACCTCCTGCAACATCTGCGCGAAGGTCTGCCCCCCGCAGTGCATCTGGATGGTCCAGGCGAAGAGCCCCAAGGGGACCGTAGTCCCGCTCCCCGAGGACTTCTTCATCGACATGGACGTCTGCATGAACTGCGGCCTCTGCGCCGAGTACTGCCCGTTCGACGCGATCAAGATGGACCAGAACTTCGAGCTGGCGAACTGTGAGCGGCACCAGACCCACGTCTACAGCCTGCAAGACCTGCTGGTCTCCAGCGCCTACTACGCGACGACCCATCCCGAAGCCTGGGCCAGCCCCGAGGAGGCCGGCGAGCGGGCCAAGGTCGCCAAGAAGAAGGACCGTCGGCTTCAGAAGGCCCTCGGGGTCGCCGAGCCGGCCGCCAGGTCCTGATCCCGATCGGGGGGACGATCGCCGCGCGGCGTCGTCACGCCTCCGGGTCGACGGGCCCTTTCCTGCGAGTTCCCGGTAGGGTTCCGGTCTTCGCGCCGACCGTCGCCGCCACGAAGGAACCGACGAGGAGGTAGCCCCAGACCCGGTTCACCGCCTCCGCACCGGCCTGGCCTCCGGCCGCCGCAGCCTTTTGAGGATCCTTCTCGTCCGCCCCGGCTCGCCCGCCGGCGATCCCCCCGACGATGCCGCAAGCTCCGAGATAGAACACGACGAACCAGACGAAACCGACCAGGATTCGTTTCAACATGCGAGGGTCCTGCGGCATGAAGTCGACGTCCGGGCGGCCCATCCGCCCTTGGACGCCCTCATGATAGGACCCGATTCGGGCCCATGCAATCAGGTCGCCGACGCTTCGGCGTGATGTTCGTCGACCCGGTCGGACCTTGCCGCGAGAGACCTCCTGCTTTAAGATCGGGACCAAGGGCCGCTACGGGCGGCCCCCGCCGCCGGCGTGGTGTGGGCCGGCCATCCCGGCGCGAGCCGCAATTGCAAGCGATCCTCAATATGATCCCCATCCGTACCCCCAAGTATACGCCCGGCGCGACCGTCCGCGTGGTCCAGTTCGTCCGCGTGGGCCATCGCCGCTGGCAGACGCAGTTTGAGGGGGTCGTCGAGCGCGAAGGCCGGCGCCCCGTCGGCGGCATCGAGATGGGGGGCAAGGCCTCGGCCTGCCACCAGCCTACACTGCGACTCCGTTGCCGCGACGGCCAGATCACCGAGGTCGCCCTCGACGAGAACACCGAGGTCGAGGTGCTGGCCCCGGCCGCCGTCTGAGCGTCCGTCCCGCGCCGGGCGAAAGGTCGCGCCGATCATGGTCGTCTACAACTACATCTTCGTCGGGCTCCTGCTGGTGGTCGCGATCGGCTTCGCGGCCGCGCCCCTGGTGCTCGTCGCCGTGATCGCGCCTCGGAAGCGGTCGCTGACCAAGGCCGACACCTATGAGTGCGGCGTGAAGACCCACGGCGAGACCTGGGTCCGCTTCCGCATCCAGTATTACATCTACGCCATCATGTTCGTCGTCTTCGACGTGGAGACGGTGTTCCTCTACCCCTGGGCCACGGCCTACGGCGGCCTGGGGATGTTCGCCCTGGTGGAGATGGTCATCTTCCTGGCCCTGCTCTCCGCGGGCCTGGGCTACGCGTGGGCGAAGGGCGTCCTGCGCTGGGTTTGAGCCCCGCGATCGGGGCTCCCGAGGCGGGTCGCCGTCGAGGTCGACGGTCGGGAAAGGGGTGGCGGGCGTGGACGTCGGGTGGGGCTGGGACGGCACCTTTTTGATCGCGCAATCGCATCGCGTCGACCTGAGCCTGAACACTTGGGTGGTCTGGGCCCTCTGGCTGCTGGTCGGTTTCGCCGGCGTTTTCCCGGGAATCGTGGCCTACATGGTCTGGCTGGAGCGCAAGGTCGCCGCGCGGTTCCAGGACCGGATCGGCCCCAACCGCGTGGGGCCGCTGGGACTCCTCCAGCCGATCGCCGACGCGATCAAGCTGATCATCAAGGAGAACATCGTCCCCCGCTCGGCCGATCAGGTCGTCCACCTGCTCGCCCCCGTGATGGTGCTGGTCTCCGCCTTCTTGACGCTGGCCGTGGTGCCGTTCGCCGTCGGGCTGGTCCCCATCGATCCCCCCTCGGCCCTGGTCTACCTGATTGCCGTCTCCAGCATCAGCCCGCTGGGGATCTTCCTGGCCGGGTGGTCGAGCCGGAACAAGTACTCGCTCCTGGGGGCGATGCGGGCGGTCGCGCAGCTCGTGTCGTACGAGATCCCGCAGGTCCTCTCGACGATCCCGGTCGTCCTCTGGGCGGGGAGCCTCAGCCTGGTCTCGATCTTCGACCATCAGGTCGCGTACGGCTGGAACGCCCTCAACCCGCCCGGCTTCCTGGCGTTCTTGATCTTCCTGATCGCCAGCGTCGCCGAGGTCAACCGCACGCCGTTCGACCTCCCCGAGGCCGAGTCGGAGATCATCGCCGGCTATCACACCGAGTACTCGGGGATGCGGTTCGGCCTCTTCTTCCTGGCCGAGTATCTGAGCGTCTTCGCGGTGAGCTGCGTGGCGACGGTCCTCTTCCTGGGGGGCGGGACCCCCTTGCCGTTTTCGGCGTTCCCGCTGAATGTGCTGGGAGATTCGATCGGATCTTACCTGCTGGTGGACGCGATCCTCCTGGCGGTGTTCCTGCTCAAGGTCCTGCTGTTCGTCTTCGCGATGTTCTGGGTGCGGGCGACCCTGCCCCGGATGCGGATCGACCGGCTGATGAACTTCGCCTGGAAGTATCTCGTCCCGCTTTGCATCCTGAACGTCGTGTTCGCGGCCGTCTGGTACGAGGTCGTCGTCCGCCCCGGGGCCCTGACCGCGTGGAACTGGGCGTTGGGGATGATCGCAGCCGGGGTTCCCGTGGTCCTGGCCGTCCAACTGGTCTTCCGGGCGAACCGGAAGCTCGCCGCCGCCTACCCGATCGACGCCGACTGGCCGACGGTCGAGGCGGCCCGCTGAGTGAGTCGAGCGTCGCGGCGGGAACGCCGCATGGGAGAAGCATCTCGTGGCCCGGATCCTCTTTCTGGCGATCGCCTCGCTCGGCCTGCTGGCCGCGCTGGGGACGGTCCTGTCACGCAACCTGGTCCACGCCGCGCTCTACCTGGTGGGCTTCTTCTTCTGCGTCGCCTGCCTGTTCGTGATGCTGGAGGCGGAGTTCCTGGCGGCCGTCCAGGTGTTGATCTACATCGGCGCCGTGGCGATCCTCCTGATGTTCGGGATCATGCTGACGCGGAACACGCGAGGGGACGACGAGTCCAGCCTTTCCGGATCCTGGCGGCTCCCGGGCCTGGTTGCGGGCCTTTGCGTGTTCGCCGCCCTGGTCTTCGGCATCAACAACGCCGTCTCGCCTTCCGGGGCGGGTGCCTGGGTCGAGACGGCCTCGCGACCGGCGCTCGTCGAGCGCGAGGGGGAACCGGCCTGGAGCGCCGAGCGGCGACGGGCGGTCGACGACATGGCCCGGGTCGTGGGCGTGGAGTTCATGACGCGATACGTGATGGCCTTCGAGGTCGCCGGGCTGCTGCTCACCGCCGCGCTCGTGGGCGCGGTCGCCCTGGCGTCCCGCGACGAGCGCCCGGCGGCGAACCGCGACGAGGACGAGGATCGGCCGGTCGAGGCCGAGGGGCCGCTGGAAACCGTCTCTCCCTGATCACGATCACGGCGACGGCGACTCCGATCGGGCCGAGGGCCGGAACATTCCCCCCGAGAGCGACATGGCGAACGACATCCCCCTGACCTGGTTCCTCTACTTCGCGGCGGCGGCCTTCGCGACCGGCCTGGTCGGCGTGCTGCTTCGCCGGAACGCGATCGTCGTGCTGATGGCGATCGAGATCATGCTGAACGCGGCCAACGTGAACCTCGTCGCCTTCTGGCGGTACGGGACTCCCGCCCCCGGCGCGGGGCCGCTCCCCGGCGTGATCCTGGCCCTCCTCGTGATCACGGTCGCGGCGGCCGAAGTGGCCGTCGGGATCGGCCTGATCCTGCTCTGCTACCGCCGCTGGCGCGCCGTGGACGTCGACCGCTTCGATTCGATGTCGGGTTGAAGTCGAACCGACGGCCCCCCCTGGACTCCCCGACCGATGGACGTGAACGCCCCCTTGCTGGACTTCCGAGACTTCTGGTGCGTCGCTCCGGCCGTGCTGCTCTCGGTCTGGGGCCTGGTCGTCGTCGCCGCCGACCTCGCCCGCTACCGTCGTCGCGACGCCGAGACTCGGCGGCTGGCGGTCGGCCGATTGACGCTCGTCGGCGTCGGGCTCGCGCTGGCCTCGGCCGTGACGCTTTTCTGGCTCGACGCCCTGGCGCAGTCTGATGCCCCGAGGCTGGAGCGGATCCTGGGGCCCTCGCTCGGGTCGTATTTCGCCCAGACCGACGGCCTGATCTTCGTCGGCACGCTGGCGCGAGGACTCCCCACGGACATCCTGAACATTCTGTTCCTCCTGCTGCTCGGGCTGGTGGTCTGGACGTCGACCGCGTACTCCTTCACGGAGGATGTCGGCGAGTACTTCGCCCTCCTGCTATGGGCGACGGTCGGCATGATGCTGCTGGCGGCCTCGGAGGAACTGGCGACGCTCTTCATCTCGCTGGAGATGATGACGATCTGCCTGTACCTGGCCACGGCCTTCGAGAAGTCGCGGCGACGGTCGCCGGAGGCTGGGCTCAAGTACTTCATCTACGGCTCGGTCTCCTCGGCGCTCTTCCTGTACGGCCTGAGCTTCGTCTACGGCCTGACCGGGACCACCTACTTCGACGCCATCGGCCGCGTCCTGGGAAGAGGCGGGCACCAAGGGTTGGCGGGGAACCTCGCCGGGGCCGCCGCCTTGCTGATGATGCTCGTCGGCTTCGGGTTTAAGGTGGCGGCGACGCCGTTCCACCAGTGGGCGCCCGACGTTTACGAAGGGGCCCCCGCGCCGGTCGCGGCCTGGATCGCCACCGGGTCCAAGATCGCCAGCTTCGTCGCCATGCTCAAGGTGTTCCTGCACGCCCTGGGCCCGTGGTCGAACCCCTCGAACGAGCTGATGGGGCCGGGATGGCTGGGGGTGGTCGTCATGATCGCCGCGGCGACCATGACCTACGGCAACTTCGCGGCGCTGGCGCAGCAGAACTACAAGCGGATGCTGGCGTACTCCTCGATCGCGCACGCCGGCTACCTTCTGGTGGGCGTCGCCGCGGCCAGCGTCTCGGTGGACGGGCCGGCGGCGGCCGGGGCCGTGCTTTACTACCTGGTCGTTTACGCATTCGCGAACGTCGGGGCGTTCGCCGTCGCCGTCTGGCTCGCCCGCGACCTGGGCCGGGACTCGATCCGGGACCTCAACGGACTGGGCCGCGAGTCCCCCGCGCTGGCGGTTTGCATCGTCGTCCTGATGCTGTCGCTGATCGGCATACCGCCGTTCGGCGGATTCTTCGGGAAGCTCTACATCTTCATGGAGGCGCTGCGGCAGGGGCCGTCGGGGACTCGGATCGTGCTCGCCTGGCTGGTCGCGCTCGGCCTGTTCAATTCGGTGGTCTCGGCGTTCTACTACTTCCGCGTGCTGAAGGCGATTTACCTGCGCGATCCGATCGGCGCGGGCCTGAAGCGGGCGCCGACGGCGGTCGCGATGCCGATCGTGGCGTCGGCCGTCGTCGTGACCGTCTTCGGGATCGCGCCCGGCCCCCTCGTCGAGCTCATGAAGTCGGTCGCGCAGCCGATGCTCTCCGCGTCGAAGCTCGACGAGCCGAACGCCTCCGAGACGGCCTCTCCCGTCGCCTGGACCCTTCCCTCCCGTCCCGAATGAGACCCTGTGGTCATGGCGATCATCAACACGTTCGCGAAGTGCCTGGAGAGCCCGTACCTCGTCGAGGATCCCGAGGCTTCGGCCCGGATCGGCGAGCTTCTCACGAAGGCCGCCGACCGGCTGGAAGGGGCCTCGAACATCCAGACCTCGGGGCAGGGGGATCCGGCCGACGTCGTCTTCCTCAGCTATGAGGCGATGTTCTGCTGCCTCCGCGCTTTGGTCTACGCCAGGGGGTATCGCGAGATGGGCCTGCGCTGCCTGCTGCTGGCGTGCGAGGCTCTGTACGTCAAGACCGGCGAGCTGGACGTGGAACACCTGCGGCGGTTCGAGCTGGCGCAACGGCTGAAGCTGGCGCCGGCGGACGCGGTGGCGGATGCGTCGGCCTTCGTGAAGCGCACGCTCGAACTGATCGGCTGAGACGGTCGACGGCCGGTCGGTCAGGCCGAGGTCGAGCCGTCCAGGATCTCGTCGAGCGTCGCCGTGCGACCCTCATCGACGGCCTTGCGCACGAGCAGGCCGGTCAGCGTGGCGGCGCGGGCGTCCTGGAGCGTGACGGGGGGGGGCGGGGGCGTCTCCGCCCGAACGGCCGCGACGAAGGCTTCGAGCGCCAGCCGGGTGTCGTTCCGGACTCCAGGCTGGATCGTCCGCCTGGGCCGCTCACGATCGCGGTACGTGAGCGTCCCCGAGCCGAAATCGAACCCTCCGTCGAGGCCGAGCACGCGCAGGTGCGAGCCGGTGAAGTTCTCGTCGGCGGGCGCGACGTAGCTCTGGACGAACGACGCACGGAACCCGTCGGCCCACGCCAGCTCGACGCCGTAGTGGTCGGTCACGTCGCGACCGGGATATTCCCGCGCGAACAGCCCGCGACGCCCCCAGCCGACCGCGCGATCGGGCGGCCCGCCGTGGATCCAGCTCAGGACGTCCCAGATGTGGACGGCCTGCTCCACCATGAAATCCCCCGAGCGACGGCGGTCCCCGAGCCAGCCGTCGTGGCCGGTCAGCGGACCGTTGCTGCTCGTCCAGGAAGCCCGGGCCTCGATCAAGGGGCCGAGGCCGCCGCTTCGAAAGAGGTCGACCGCTTCCTGAAACCTCGGATTCGAACGCCGCTGGAACCCGACGTGGATCACGACGCCCGGAGCCCGCGCCGATTCCGAGATCAGCCGGTCGCAGCCGGCGACGGTGATCGCCATCGGCTTCTCGGCGTAGAGGTGCTTGCCGGCCGACAGGGCCTGGGACGAGATCCCTTCGTGGAGGTCGCAGGGGACCGCCACGACGACGGCGTCTAGGTCGGCCCGTTCGAGCACGCGCCGGGGGTCCTGAACGGACTCGGCGCGTCGTCCGGTCGCCTTCTCGACGATCCCCTCGCCGCGTGCCCGGTGGCGGGGCTCGGGGTCGCAGACGACGGGGACGCCCACGCCCGGGAGTTCCAGGAGTGTTCGCAGCAGGGTCGTGCCTCGATTGCCGACGCCGATCAGGCCGATCCGCACCGGTCCCGCCGATTCGACGACGGGCGCGGACTGGGTCGCCGGCCCCTGGGAAAGGGCGAGGCTCGCCGCCGAGCAGCCGAGGAATCGGCGCCGGTTAAGGGTGATCGGAGGCATAGGCCGGGGCTCCGTCGAGGATGCGTGGTCGATCGCCGCTTCCAGGTCTATTGTACCCCCAAACCGACCGAACTTCGACGCTTTCCACGGCCGCACGCCGGAACGCCCGTCAATTCAGCCAGGCGATCGCCCCGTTGAGGGTGCCGGCGTAGGTCACCCACAGGAGATACGGCGCAAGAAGCGCCGCGGCCGTCCTGTCGATCCTGGCGAAACTCACCAGGGTCGCGAGGATCAAAAGCCAGAGCGAGACCAGTTCGACGAACGCCAGGCCCGGCTTCTGGAAGCCGAAGAAGAGCCACGACCAGGCGGCATTGAGTGCGAGTTGGAACCCCCAGCAGGCGAGCGCCGATTTCCGGGCCGTCGGATCGGCGTCGAGGCGCCGCCAGACCCGCCACGCGGCGACTGCCATGAGCAGGTACAGGAGCGTCCAGGCGGGCCCGAAAAGCCAGTTCGGAGGCGTCCACGGAGGCTTGCGGAGCCCGGCGTACCAGGAGTCGATATTGGGGATCGTCGCCCAGGACCCCAGCGCGGCGGCCCCCGCCGTCAGCATCAAGAACCCTACCAGCCCGGCCGCCTGCGCCGCCACCGACCGCTTTCCCGCCACGCGACGCCCTCCGCCTGGATCCGATATCTTCGGGCGAGGCTCCACGCCAGCCCGCACGAGCGATGATCCGTGTCGAGCCCCGGCCTCGTCAAGTCGGCCGTCCCGGCGCCGGCGTGGCGCTTGACGCCTGCATCGCCGCGCCAGTAGCATTCGGCTGACTTTCCCGCTTCGCTCGTCGAAGGAGATCCGCGATATGCCGACCCTGATCCCCGGCCCCAGCCGGGTCGAAGCCGCGGGCAGCAAGCCGAAGCTGATCGACGAGTACGTCGGGAACGTGAACACGCGGGAGCCGGGCCTGAGCCTGGCCCACATGCGGAGCCCCGGCGGCTGGGTCGAGCCCGGGCAGACGCCCACGTTCGACGAGTATACGCTGGTCCTGCGCGGGCTCCTTCGCGTCGAGCATCGCGACGGGGTCCTCGACGTCGCGGCGGGGCAGGCCGTTCGAGTCGCCGCCGGCGAATGGGTCCGTTACAGCACCCCCGAGGCTGAAGGCGCCGAGTACGTCGCCGTCTGCCTCCCCGCCTTCACCCTCGACGCCGCCCGCCGCGACCCGGAGTGAAACGACGACCTCATGCCGAGCCCGACCCCCTCTCTGAAGGGCAAGACCTGCCTGATCACCGGCGCGACGTCCGGGATCGGATTCATCGCCGCGCGCGAGCTGGCCCGGGCCGGCGCCCGCCTCCTCCTGGTCGGCCGATCGGCGCGAACCGCCGACGACGCCGCACGACGGATTCGCGAAGAGGTCGCCGGAGCCGACGTCGGACCGCTCCATGCGGATCTCTCGTCCCAGGCCGAGATCCGCAAACTGGCCGACGAGGTCCGCAACCGCACCGATCGCCTCGACGTGCTCGTCAACAACGCCGGCGGCATCTTCCTCGACCGGACGGAGAGCGTCGACGGGATCGAGACGACGTTCGCGGTGAACCACCTGGCCCCATTCCTGCTCACCCACCTGCTGCTCCCGCTCCTGGAGGCGGCCCCCTCGGCGCGAGTCGTCACCGTCGCGTCGGGGGCACACCGGGGCGTCGCGATGACATTCGACGACCTGGAAGGGCGGACGCGATACAGCGGCTGGCGGGCCTACCAGCGGTCCAAACTCGCCAACATCCTGTTCACCCGCGAACTCGCCCGCCGTCTGAAAGGAAGCTCTATAACGGCCAACTCGCTTCATCCGGGATACGTGAACACCCAGATCTTCCGCGATGCGACCTGGAAGGGGCGGGTCATGCGCGCCCTCGCCGGCCTCTTCGCCATTACTCCCGAAAAGGGGGCGGAGACGACGATTCATCTCGCTTCCTCGCCCGAGGTCGAAGGCGTGAGCGGCGAGTACTTCATCGCCTCCAGGGCCGTCGGGTCCTCCCTCGCGTCCCAGGACGAGGCCGCCGCCCGACGGCTCTGGGACGTCAGCGCCGAGATGACCGGCGTCGAGCGTTCGGTCGATTAAGCAGGCGAGCCGCCGGCCCGCCCGTCCATGGGCGCGCTTGACCGACTTCCGCCCCCCTCCCTATCATCATTCCAGGAATCGCCCCAGTGGGGCGAACGGGTGATCCTCGGCCATCGACGGGTATGAAAGCGAGCTTGCGTGTCGCGTCACGTGATTGAATTCGGCGGCGAACGGCTGGAGCTGGAGCTGTCGGAAGTGGCCCTCGTCGGTGCCTTTCAGGCCCCCGAAGGGATGACCGGAACCGCTGCCGAGGCCGCGCTCCGCGGCGCCTTGGAGCGGCCGAAGGGGTATCCTGCGCTTCGCCAGATCGTCGTGCCGGGGGATCGTCTGGCCATCGCGATCGGCGCCGACGTCCCGGATGCGCGGCTCGTGCTGGACGTCGCGACCGAAATCCTCGAAGGGGCCGGCGTGGAGCTCGAAGCGATCACGGTCGTCGGGCCCCCGGGGCTCGCCGAGGCTCTCGTCCCCACGACTCGGGGGGGGGCGAGCGAGATCCACGACCCGGCGTGCCGCGATCGGTTGGCCTACCTGGCCACGACGGCGAAGGGGAGCCGGATCTATCTCAACCGCACGCTGACCGACTCCGACGTCGTCCTGCCGGTGGGCCTGTTGCGTCACGATCCGCTCAACGGGCCGAAGGGGCCCTGGAGCGTCCTGTTCCCCGAGTTGAGCGACGAGGAGACGCGAGAGGCCCATCGCCGGTCGCTCGGCGAAGCCCTGCCGACCGCTTCCCCCCGCGGCCTTCCTGACGAGGAAGCCGTCGAGGTGGGAACGCTGCTGGGGGCTCATCTCCAGATCGGCGTCGTCCCCGGTTCCCGCGGGCCCGTCGAGTACATCGCCGGGTCGGTCGAGCAGGTCCGCGATATGGGGATGTTGGCGCTCGACCGGTGCTGGAGCTTCCGCCCCGAGTCCCGCGCCGAACTCGTTGTGGCGGGGATCGGCGGGAACGAGGGGACGACGAGCCTCCACGAACTGGTCGCCGGCCTGGCGACCGCGAGCCGACTGGTCCAACGTGGGGGCAAGATCGTCGCGCTGTCTCGGGTCGCCGGACCGCTCGGGCCGTCCCTCCAGCGGCTCGCCGCCGCCGGCGACGGGGCGGATGCGCGCGAGGTGCTCCGTGGCTGCGAGGCCGACCCGGACTCTCTGCTCGCGCGGACGCTGGCCCGCGTCCTCGCCTGGGCCGACGTCTATCTCCTCAGCCGGCTCGATCCCGACGCGGTCGAGGACCTCTCCATGATCGTGCTCGACCGCCCCGAGGAGGCGCGTAGGCTCGCCGAGCGGTCGGCCTCATGCCTCGTCGTCGACCGCGCCGACCTCGTCCGGGTCGACTGGGGCGGCCGGGACGACGCCTGAGCCGGGAGAGACTCCGGGGCCGCGATGAGTTATAATCGACGTAGGTCCGGCGATCGGCGCGGGGCTCGTCCGACCCTCTCATCACGCTTGGCGCGAGTTTCACGGATTTCATGAGCACGAGTTTCGAGCAGTATCGAGCGGTCGACGAGGCGACGGCGTGGATCGACCGCTCCGACCGCGTCCGCTTCAAGGTCTCCGGCCCCGATGCGGCGAAATTCCTCCACAACGTGACGACCAACGACGTGAAGCGGCTGGCGGTCGGTCGGGGTTGCGAGGCCTTCGTCACGAGTCTCCAGGGCAAGACCCTGGCCTACGTCACGATCAGCGCCCGCCCGGTCGCGTTCCTCCTGAGAGCCGATCCCGGCGGGCTGGATCTCGCCCGCGCCCACCTCCAGAAATACGGGATCTTCGACGACGTCGTCCAGGGAGACGAGTCGGCAACCTCCGCCGAGTATCACCTGGTCGGGCCCGGCGCGGCCGAATGGCTGGAGCGCGCCGGCGCCGTCGCGCCGGAGGCTCAGGAACTGGCCGGCGTCGAGACGCGAATCCAGGGCCTCGACGTCCTTTGCATCCGCGAGTCGCCCACCGGCCGCCCGGGATTCACCCTGATCGCCTCCGGTCCCGACGGCCCGGCGCTCGGCGAGACCCTCCGCGACGGCGGTCTGGCGGAACTCGCGCCCGAGACGTTCGAGGCGCTCCGCATCGAGGCGGGGACGCCGGTCTTCGGGGCCGACGTCACCGAGAAGAATCTGCCCCAGGAAATCGCCCGCGACGACCGCACGATCAGCTTCGTCAAGGGTTGCTACCTGGGACAGGAGACCGTCGCCCGTCTCGACGCCCTGGGACACGTCAACAAGATCCTCAAAGCTCTGCGGTTCGCCCCCGGCGACCCGGTCCCGCCTCCGGGCGCCGGCCTCGAGGCCGACGGCAAGGTCGTCGGCTCTGTCACCTCGTCGGCGTACTCGCCCGGCTGGGGCGCGGGCGTCGGCCTGGGCATCGTCCGGGTCGCCCACGCCTCGCCCGGCACGTCTCTCTCCTGGAGACGACCCGAGGACGGCGGGACGTTTCCGGCGTCGGTCGCCGATCCGCCGAACCTCCCCTCCCGATCCTGATCGATCGGCCGTCCCCTCCCGACGGCCCTTCACATCCAACATCCGATCTCTGTCTGGGCCGCCCCGTCCGCGTCCGGCGTCGCGCGTCCGCATTCCGAACGAGCTCGATCATGTCGCATCCCCGTTATATCTGCATTCATGGCCACTTTTATCAGCCGCCCCGCGAGAACCCCTGGCTCGGCGTCGTCGAAGTGCAGGACTCGGCCTCGCCTTTCCACGACTGGAACGAGCGGATCACCCACGAGAGCTACGCGCCCAACGCTCGGGCCCGGCTGCTGGACGATCAGGGCCGCATCATCAACATCCTGAACAACTACGCTTGGATGAGCTTCAATTTCGGCCCCACGCTCCTGAACTGGATGGCCGGCTCCGCGCCCGACGTGCTCGACAAGATCGTCGAGGCCGACCGCGTCAGCCGCGAACGCCGGGGGGGCCACGGCAATGCGCTGGCGCAGGCGTTCAATCACATGATCCTCCCCCTGGCCACCGCCAGGGATAAGAAGACCCAGGTGACGTGGGGCGTCGAGGATTTCCGACGCCGGTTCGGGCGCGATCCCGAGGGGATGTGGCTGGCCGAGACGGCCGTCGACCTCGCCTCGCTGGAGGCGCTGGCCGAAGCCGGGATCAAGTTCACGGTCCTGGCCCCCAGCCAGGCCGGGCGGTGGCGGAAGCTCGGTGAGAAGTCTTGGACGGAGGAGCAGGGGGGGATCGACCCGTCGCGGGCGTACCTCCAGCGCCTGCCGTCGGGCCGGTCGATCGCCCTCTTCTTCTACGACGGGATCATCTCCCAGCAGGTCGCCTTCGAGCGGCTTCTCGACCGCGGCGAGAAATTCCTCTCGCGGCTCTTCGGCGGGTTCGACGAGGGCCGCGACCACGCCCAGCTCATGCACATCGCCACCGACGGCGAGTCTTACGGGCATCACCACGCCCACGGCGACATGGCGCTCGCCTACGTCCTGGAGCGGCTCTCCAGGGACGCCGACGTCCGCGTGACCAACTACGGGGAATTCCTGGAGCTGCACCCCCCCGCCTGGGAGGTGGAGATCCATGAGGACAGCTCCTGGAGCTGCGCCCACGGCGTCGAGCGTTGGCGGTCCGACTGCGGCTGCAAGACCCGGGGAGACTGGCACCAGAAGTGGCGGGGCCCCCTCCGCGCGGCGCTCGACGGCCTCAAGAAGCATCTGGACCATCTCTTCAGCACACGCGGGCGGGTCTGTTTCCGGGACCCCTGGGCCGCACGCAACGGCTACATCCAGGTGCTGCTGAGCGACTACGACCCGGAGACGACCCGGAAGTTCCTCAAGGAGTTCGGCCACCCCGACCTCGACGAGCAGCAGACAACCGACGCGCTTCGGCTGCTGGAGATCCAGCTCGACTCGATGCTCATGTACACGTCGTGCGGCTGGTTCTTCGACGAGCTCAGCGGGCTGGAAACGACCCAGTGCCTCCAGTACGCCGCGCGGGCGATCGCGCTCGCCCGCCATTTCGGCCGCGAGCTGGAAGAGGACTTCGTGGCGGCGCTGGCGAAGGCCCCCAGCAACCTCGCGGAATACGGCGACGGCCGGGGAGTCTGGGAGAAATGCGTGCGGCCGGCGGTCGTCGACCTCGATCGCGTCCTGGCCCACCACGCGATCAGCCTGATCTACCGGAACGGCGAGGGCGGGACCCGCGACGAGGACGCGCAGTCGTATGCCGTGGAGGCCGACGACGTCGCCATCCGGGCGCGAGGCGCCGGCCACCTGGCCGTCGGCCGGCTCGTCGGCCGCTCCCGACGCACCTGGATCAAGTCCGAGAGCCACTTCGTCGTCGTCCATTTCGGCGGGCTGGACTTCCACACGGTCCTCTGCCGGGACCTGGACGCGGAGCGGTTCGCGACGTTCCGGGCCGAGCTGCTGGCGACCTATCGCGCCGGCTCGCTCGCCGACGTCCTGGCGCTCCTCAACCGCGACTTCGCGGGCGTGTCGCACCGCCTCGACGACCTCTTCCGCGACGAGCAGCGGCGGATCATCGGGATCGTCCTCGCCGATCGTTTCGACGACTACCGGCGCATGTTCACCAGGCTCGCGAACCAGGACGAGGAGGTCTTGAATCGGCTTGGGCAGCTCAACTACCCGATCCCCAAGCCGATGCGGGCCGCGGCGCTCACCTTCCTGGACGCCAACCTCCACGAGCAGATCGACGCCATGATCGAGGCCGACGAGTCCCGCCTGCTCGAGATCGAGCACCTCTGCGAACGCGGCCGCGCCTGGGGCTACACCCCGCCGCGGGACGCCCTCGGCAAGGCCCTGTCCGAGGGCCTGAGGCGCCACCTGCGGGGCCTCGGGGGCGGAGACGCCGCCGCCGCCGTGGTCCGGGTCGAGCGGCTGCTGGACGCCGCCGCGATCATCGGGATCACGCCCGATCTCTGGGAGGCCCAGAACGAATTCCTCGACGCCTTCGTCGGGCTGGCGGACTCCGGCGAGATCGACGACGTCCTGGGCCAGACGTTCCGGAGGCTCGCCGTCCGCCTCGAAGTCGCCCCGACCGTCCTGGGCTGGCGGCCCTGACGCACATCCGCCGGGACGACGCCGGACCGGAAAACGAAACCGGCGCCGGTGCGGATCGATCCGCCCCGCCGCCGGTCGTCGAGGAACCCGGCTGATCCTGCGCGTCAGACTCCGGTCGCGGCGAGGGCGGTGCGGCGGGCGGGGAGTTCGCCGACGCCGTCGTCGAGGATCTCGACGACCTGGACGAGCTTCAGCGGGCCGGGCACCAGGCCCGGCGGTTCGATCGAGACGATTCCGTAGGGCGAGTTCGTGCTGCGGCGAGGCGAACGATCGGCGATGAAGTTCCCGACGCGGCCCCGGATGGTCTGATCCGCGGTCGCGATCTGCACGAGCGGATGACGCGTCCCCTGGCGGCGGCGGATCGCTTCGAGCACCGTCTCGAACTGTTCGGCAGTCATGATTGGTTCCCTGGGGGGACGTGCGCCCGACGGAGTCGGTCCCCCCGTCCATAAAGGGGGAGACCCGCGGCGGCGGCCGAGCGTCGGGGCCCTCCGACGACGCGTGGAAAGCCCGCCGAGCGGGTCGGCCATCTTGAGGATCGGCAAAATGAGGTCAAGGACGACAGGTCGTAGGGATGATTTTGATCGGCGTTGACCTTCCCCGCCATTTATGCCAAAACTCGGCACGCCCGTCGCCGATCGAGGGATCAGGACGCGACGGGACCGCGCTTCCGGACCCCGCCCGAGGGGTCCTTCGGATCAGGACGAGCACGAGGAGCCGCTCATGGGCATGGAGTCGCCACAGTCGCCGACGACGCGCGCGGGGGCCGTCCCCCATCGCTGGACGCGCGTCGAGGAGCCCGGCACCGAGGCGGTGATCGAAGCCCACGAGACCGTGATCGCCGGCGGCGGCCCCGCCGGCCTGACCGGCGCCTACGAACTCGCCAGGAACGGCCGCGGTTGCGTGGTCCTGGAAGCCGACCCCCGGCTCGTCGGCGGCATCAGCCGGACCGACGAGTACAAGGGGTATCGCTTCGACATCGGCGGCCACCGCTTCTTCTCCAAGAGCCAGGAGGTCAACGACCTCTGGCGCGAGATCCTCGGCGACCAGTTCATCAAGCGGCCCCGCCTCAGCCGCATCTACTACGACCGCAAGTTCTTCCATTATCCGCTCAAGCCGGTCGACGCCCTGTGCAAGCTGGGCGTGACGCGATCGGCCCGGATCCTCCTCAGCTATCTCAAGGCTCGCCTGCGGCCGATCCGCCCCGAGCGGAGCTTCGAGGACTGGGTCGTCAACCGGTTCGGCCGGGTCCTCTTCGAGACCTTCTTCAAGTCCTACACCGAGAAGGTCTGGGGGATGCCGACGAACGCCATCTCCGCCGACTGGGCCGCCCAGCGGATCAAGGGCCTCAGCCTCGTACGCGCGGTCTTCGGGGCGCTCCGGGGGGGGCTCGGCTCGCGCGACGGCGAGGTCATCAAGACCCTCATCGAGGAATTCCACTACCCCCGGCTCGGCCCCGGCCAGATGTGGGAATCGGCGCGGGACCGGATTCGAACGCTGGGCGGATCGGTCGACATGGACCGCCGCGTCGTCCAGATCGACCACGACGGCTCGTCGGTGACGGCGGTGGTCGCGCGGGACGCCGCGGGCAGGTCGTACCGCTACACCGGCCGTCATTTCCTCTCGACGCTCCCCGTCCGCGAGCTGATCCGGGCCATGAACCCGGCCGCCCCGGAGGAGGTCCGCAAGGCCGCCGAGTCGCTGGGTTATCGCGACTTCCTCTCGGTCGTCCTGATCGTCGACCGCGCCGAGACGTTCCCCGATACGTGGATCTACGTCCACGAGCCGGACGTCCGCGTGGGGCGGATCCAGAACTTCAAGAACTGGTCGCCCGACCTCGTGCCCGACCCGACCAAGTCCAGCCTCGGCCTGGAGTATTTCTGCTTCGAGGGGGACGAGCTCTGGACCATGTCCGACGCCGACCTGCTCGAGCTGGGCCGTCGCGAGATCGACGCGATGGGGCTGGTGCCGGCGAACGAGGTGATCGACGGCTGCGTCGTCCGCATGCCCAAGGCCTACCCGGTCTACGACGATGAGTACCGCAAGCACCTGGAAGTCATCCGCGGCTGGCTGTCGAGCCTCGACAACCTGGAACTCGCCGGTCGGAACGGGATGCACAAATACAACAATCAGGACCACTCGATGATGACCGCTCTCCTCGCGGCGCGGAACATCCTCGGCCAGGGCCGGTACGACACCTGGAAGGTCAACACCGACGCCGAGTACCACGAGGACGGCCCCTCGGACGACGTCCAGACGCCGGGCGTCGGCCGCGCCGTGCCTCGTCGCGTCGCGTCGAGCTGAGGCGGGGCATTCGCCCGGAACGGCTCCCGACGGCTCGCGTCGGCCGCCTCTGTCGTGATAGGATCGTCGACGATGCTCCCGCCCGGCACCCGCCGGGCGGCGCCGTTCGATGATCCCCCCGTCGGAGTGACCGCCGATGCCGTTCACGCTCCTCGTCCTGGGACTCCTCGGATTCGTCGGCCAAGAACCGGCGCTCTCACTCTTCGACGGACGGAGTCTGGAGGGGTGGGTCGCCGAAGGGGCGTCCGACTACAAGGTTGATGGGGAGAGACGCCCGGTCTGGTCGGCCGAGGACGGGTTGCTCGTCTGCCGGGGCAAGGGGTTCGGCTTCCTCCGCTATCAGGATCGCGAATTCGCCGACTTCGTCTTCCACGTCGAGTTCCGCATGGCGCCCGGCTGCAACAGCGGCGTGGGCTTCCGCACCCGGGCGTTCGACCCCGCCGCCTCCGGCCCGACGCGGCCCTCGAACTACTCGTATGAGATCCAGTTGATCGACGATGCGGGCAAGCCCGCGACCACCCACAGCACCGGCTCGCTGTATCGCTATCTCGCCCCCAAGGAGAACGCCATCAAGCCGGCGGGCGAGTGGAACACGCTCGAAGTGACCTGTGAGGGTCCCCGGGTCCGCGTGGTCCTCAACGACAAGCTGATCCAGGACGTCGATCAGAGCCAGGTCGAGCCGCTGCGCGGCAAGCCGCTCCGGGGCTACGTCTGCCTCCAGAACCACGGCGGAAACATCGCCTTCCGGTCGATCGAGGTGCGCGAGCTGAAGGGCGTCTCGGAATCCAAGTGAACCGCCGCTCGCTCAACGCCCCTTGGCGAACGGGTCGGGCGCTTTCTTCCAGAGTTCGGCGATCCGCCTCAGGTGCCGCATGTGGTCGTCCGGTCCTTCGCCCGCGAAGCCGAGGACTTCGAACCGCCCCTTGATCGCCCGACGCGTCTGGCGCCAGGAGTCGCCCCAGTCGGCTTCGATCGGCTCGGACGCCGCGCCGACGGCCTTGATGAGAAAGTCGGCCGTCTCCGTCGTGCTCGCATAGCCCGGCGGGACCTGGGCCGAGTGGCTGACGAGCAAGGCCTTGCGACCTTCCGCAGACTCTCGGGCGAAGCGCTCGAACCCGCTCATCAGGTCCGGGGCCACGCGCTTCTCGGCCGGGTCGCCCGCGTAGCCGCAATAGAGCGAATCGGCCAGGATGATCGCGTCGACGCGGTCGAACGAGGCGGGCGTCTTGAGGATCTCGCGGACCCCGCCGAACCCGGCGCTGAAGCTGCTGACCGCGACCTTGCTGACCTCGAATGGGATGCCGGGATCCCGCGCCGCCACCCTTTGAACAGCCTCGTCGATCAGCTTTGGGAAGAGGGCCGGATCGGAGAACGGTTTGGAGTAAGCGGACGAGAGTCCGTTCCGGTTGAACGAGACGAGCACGGCGTTCCAGCCGACGGCCTCCAGGGCCGGTTCGGTCACCGTCGGCGTCCCGTGCAGATGAACGAGGATGTTCACCTTCGATCCGTGGGCCTGGAATCCGGCCGGGATGAAGAGCTTCGCGCCGTCCGCCAGGTCGATGCGTTCGCCTTCCGGCGGGGCGGCGGTGAGGAGCGAGAGGCCCATCAAGAGCGGGAGAACGGACATGGATCGTCTCCGTATCGGCTCGTCACGGCGAGGGGGCAGGGGGGCCGGGGACCAGTTGCTGGAAGATGGCGCGGGCGCGGGTGGTGAAGCGGGCGGAGTCGAGCAGGAACTCCGAGACGGCCAGCGTCGGGTCGGCCGCATCATACTTGAGTCGGCGGGCCAGCCGGGTCAGGTCGTCGGGATCTTCGGGGAGCACGGCGCCGGCGCGGTCGTGGATCAAGCGGAGGCGTGCGTCGACGCTGAAGAGGAAGTTGTAGATGTCGCGCAGCTCGTCGTGCAGGGCAGGGCTGAGCACGCCCAGGGCGGCCAGGGCGTCGAGGGCTTCCCAGGTGTTGGGACGGAGCACGTCGGGATGGCGTGCGGCGTGGACGAGCGTCAGGTAATGGACGGCGAACTCGACGTCGGCCAGCCCGCCGACGCCGCGCTTGATGTCCTTGCGGCCTCGCGAGTCCTCGAGCCGGCGGCGCATGTCGACGACGTCGGCCCCGAGCGATTCCGCATCGACGGGCCTCGACAGGATCGCTCGGATCGCGTCGGTGACGTGCCGTCCGAAGCCGCCGGTCGCGAAGACGACCCTGCCCCGAGTGAGCGCGAGCCTCTCCCACGATTGCGCCGAGGTCTCGTAGTAGCTCGTGAAGGCGGAGAGCGTGTTGACCAGGGGCCCGGCCGCACCGTGCGGGCGCAGCCGGGTGTCGACCTGATAGAGGATTCCCGTCGCGGCGTCACGGTCCATCGCCTTGAGGAACCGCTGGACGACGTCGGTGACGAACTGCTCGTTCGTCGTCGATTCGTCGCCGCCGGTCGTGACCCCCGCGCTCTCGTGGAGGAAGATCAGGTCGAGGTCGCTGTGGTAGTTGAGCGCCCGTCCGCCGAGCTTTCCCAGGGCGACGATCGCCCAGCGGTCGCGGCGTCCGTCGTCGGCGCGGGTGGGGGAGCCGAACCGCTCGACCCGACGCGCCCACTGGTCGCGCGCGACCTGCCCCACGATGGCCTCCGCGACGTCGGCGAGTTCGCGGGCGACCTCTCGGATCGGCTCGCGGGCCAGCACGTCTCGAGTCCCGATGCGGACCCATTCCTTGTTCCGGAAGCTCCAGAGGATCGGCGTCTGGTCCTCGGCCCCACGGGTCAGCTCGGCGAGTTCGGACTTGATCGCGGCGCCCGGGAAGGGGCGGTCGATGATCAGCGAATCCATCAGGTCGTCGATCATCCCCGGGTTGTCGGTCAGGATCCGGCAAACGAGCTGACTGGTGGCGCAGAGATCGACGTAGAGCCGCAGGCTCGGCGGGTTGATGTTGAACAGCTCCCAGAGGATCGCCTTGGCGCCCAGCGAGGCCGAGACTTTCTCCAGGTTGGCCAGCGTCAGGTCGGGCTCGGCGGTCCGTCCCACGGCCTGGAGCAGCCGGGGGGCGATCGACGCCAGGAAGTGGCGGCAGCGCGCGTGCGAGAGGAAAGCGAAGTCCTCCCTCGCCAGCGCCAGCAGGTTGTTGTAGGCGGCGGCCCGGTCGCGGAAGGGGTAGCGCGAGAGGACCTCGGAGGCCTGCTCCTCGGTGGTGTGCGGGTCGAGCACCAGGTCGACGACCGGGTCGGCCTCGGCGCCGTCGCCGTCGCCCTGGAGGAATGCGTCGTGGAGGATGTGGTTGAGGATCCGCCGGTTGAGTTCGGTCTTGCTCCGGTAGTCGGCCAGGAAGCGATGGGCCGGCCCGGTGCGGTCCTCCACGACGCTCAGCGGGACGTAGCCCATGCGGATCGCGAGGGTCCGAAGCTCTTCAAGGTCGCGGGGCATCTCGTGAGTCTGGCGGTCGAAGAGGATTTGCAGGCGATGCTCGACCTGGCGGAGGAAGCGGTAGGTGTCGTCCATCACGCTCCGTTCCTCGGCCGTCAGCGAGCCGACCTGTTCGAGCCGGTCGAGGGCCTCCAGGGTGTTCGTGCTCCGGACGACCGGGTGCTCCCCACCATGTAGAAGCTGGAGGAACTGGACCACGAATTCGACGTCCCGGATGCCGCCGCGGCCCGTCTTGACCTCGACCTCGGCGCGGCCCGCGGAGACCGTCCGCTGCTCGATCCGACGCTTCAGCGACTTGATCTCGGAGATCTCCGACGCGCTCAGGTAGCGTCGATAGACGAACGGCGTGACGGCCTCGATGAAGCTCCGGCCCAGGTCCGGGTCGCCGGCGATGGGCCGGCACTTGATCAAGGCCTGACGCTCCCAGGTCCGGCCCCGGGTGACGTAGTACCCCATCGTGGCGTCGAACGAGCGCGCCAGGACCCCCTGGTCCCCTTCGGGGCGGAGCCGCATGTCGACCCGGTAGGCCATGCCCAGCGTCGTATGGTCGGAGAGGAGCCGGACGACCTCGGAGCTCATCCGGGCGAAGAACTCGGCGTTCGTGACGGGACGCAGGCCGGAAGTGGAGCCGTCCTCGTCATAGAGGAAGATCAGGTCGATGTCGGAGCTGTAGTTCAGCTCGACGCCGCCGAGCTTCCCCAGGCCGAGGACCGTGAACCGGGAGGTCCGGGCGTGGGGTCGCATCGGGGCGCCGTATCGGCGTTCCATCGCGATCCGAGCCAGCCGGGTCGCCGCCTCCACGCAGGCGTCGGCCAGGTGCGACAGGTCGGTCGTCGTGACTTCCAGCGGGAAGCCGCGGACGATGTCGTTGTAGCCGATCCGCAGCGTCTCGCGGAGCCGGAAGCGGCGCAGCACCAGCCTGGGGTCTTCCTCGGGATCGCCCGTGGTCAGGGTGCTCCAGAGGTCGGCGCTCAGCGTCGCCCGGTCGCGACGCTCGGCCCCGGACTGGAGCCAGTCGATCAGGTCGGGGCTCCGGATGAGAAGCTCGCCGAGGTGTTGGCTGGTGCTGAAGACCTGGAGCAGAATCTCGGTCGTGCGGGGCCGATCCGCCAGACGGGCCAGGCCGGCCGCGGGGTCGGACAGGGCGGCGACGTAGCGCTCGAAGTTGGTCAGGGCCATCCCCGGATCGGAACATCTGGGCAGGACGTAATCGAACTGGCCGGCGAGCCGCGCGAGGAGCCTGCGCGCGTCGGGGCCGGCGTGGCGGGCGAGGTCCTCGACGTCCCGCACGCCGCGGTCGAGGTCGCGCACGCCCAGGCCCTGGAGCCACTTGCGGGTCAGGGTCGGGAACTCCAGTTGCCGGACGAACCATTCGAGATTCATGCTGACGCCCCCGGGGACTCGGCTTCAGGGGGACGCCAGTTTGGGCGGCACGTGCTGGAGGTGCCGGATGATCGCCTCGACCTCGTCGTGGGTCAGGCCGGTCCTCACGGCGATCTCGCGCTCGTCGACTCCCGAGCCGACGAGCGGCCGGACCTCGGCGGCGAAGGGGCGGATCCGCTCGGGGAGATCCGGCGGCGGCGTGTATCGGCGGTGGGCTTCCCAGGGGGTTCCGAGGCTCTGGAAATCCGGGCCGGTCCAGTATTCGCGACCGCCTTCGCCCAAAAGCCTGAGGAACCATTCCTCGAAGCTCCGCGCGATGATTCGCGGCTTGGCGTCGGCCTCCTCGTCGCCGGAGACGAAGATCGGGCAGCCGCCGCCGGGCCAGCGGTAGGCCAGGTCGATGCAGACCGTCTCGATGTTCGGGTTGCCCAGCTCGAACCAGCTCTCCGGCTGGATGAGCAGGTCGTCCATCCGGCCGAAGAGGATCATCGGGCCGATGGCCGAGATGGGGTGGATCAGCGGGGCGTCGCGATGGAGCCCGTCGGAGAGGAGCAGCCAGGCGCGGAGGCCGGGGGGGAGGCGGAAACCGTGGCGGTTCTCCCACCCTGCGATCGCACCCGGAGACGCGCCGGGGCGGACCGCGCCGTCGCCGAACCCGGCGGCCAGGACCTCGGGGTCGGGCCTCGTTTCGGGGTCGATCCCGCCCCAGGCCATCCAGCAATCCACCAGCTCCTCGAGCTGGCTCGGCATCGGAGCCCCTTTCAAATCGGACTCGCGGCTTGGTTCTGGGCGATGCGACCGAAGAGGGTCACGGCGCTTGCGTTCTCGATCTGGACCCGCGCCATGCGGCCGGTGAGCTCCTCGGGGCCGTCGAACACGACGATCCGGTCGCAGTGGGTCCGCCCGGTCAACTGGTCGCCGCCGTCCCAGCCTTCCTTGCGGGTCGTCGACCGGCTTCGGCCCTCGACGAGGACCGTCGTCTCCCGGCCGATGAACGCCCGGTTGTCCTCCAGGCTGATCGCCGTCTGGAGATCCAGCAGGACGTGGTTGCGACGGCGCTTGACTTCCTCCGGCACGTCGTCCGGGAACAGGTCGTCGGCCTTGGTGCCGGTGCGGGGGCTGTACTTGAAGATGAAGCTGTTCTTGAACCGGGAGCGTTCCAGCAGGCCGACGGTCTTCTCGAACGACTCTTCGGTCTCTCCGCAGAAGCCGACGATGAAGTCGCTGGAGACGGACGAGCCGGGGATGGTCTCCCGGAGCCGGGCCAGCATGTCCTCGTAGAAGGCGGCCGTATACATCCGCTTCATCCGCTTGAGGACGAGGTCGCACCCGCTCTGCGCCGGGACGTGGATGTAGCGCGAGACCTTGGGGAGATCCCGGACGGCCTGCAGCAGGTCGTCGGTCATGTCGTTGGGGAAGTTGGTGATGAACTTGATCCGCTCGAAGCCCTCGACGTCGTGAAGCTGGGCGAGCAGGTCGGAGAGCCGGGTGATGCGGCCGTCGGCCTCCTTGTGCTTGTAGCTGTTGACCGTCTGGCCGATGAGGGTGATCTCCTTGACCCCCTGCATGGCGAGCAGGCGGGCCTCGGCGACGATCGCCGACGGCGGGCGGCTCTGCTCCGGGCCGCGGACCGACGGGACGATGCAGTAGGTGCAGAACTTGTCGCACCCCATCATGACCCGGAGGTAGGCCTGGAACGGGCTGGGGCGGACGGCGGGCTCGCGGTCGGCGTCGTAGCTGTCGAAGCTCGACGTGACGTGCTCCCGGCTGCCGGCGTTCCGCGCCAGGCTGACGGCGAGCTGGGGCGAGGCTTCGGCCTTGGCCTTGGCGATCAGCTCCGGGACCAGGCCGAGCTGGCCGGGGCCGATCACCACGTCGACGTGCGGGGCCCGGCGGAGGATCTGGCCCTGGTCCTTCTGGGCCATGCAGCCCAGGACTCCGACCGCCAGGTCGGGCTTCCTGCGCTTGAGGTGCTTGATCCGGCCCAGGGCGCTGTAGATCTTATCCTCGGCGTGCTGGCGGACCGAGCAGGTGTTGTAGAGAATGGCGTCGGCCTGGTCGATGTCGTCGGTCAGTTCGTAGCCGTCGTCGCGCAGACGGGCGACGACGAGCTCGCTGTCGAGCACGTTCATCTGACAACCGACGGTCTCGATGTAGAGCTTCTTCGACTGCGAGGTCGGCTGGTCGGCCATCGCTCGGACACTCCCAGGGCGGCGTGGCGGCGCGGCCTGTCACGCGGGGAAAACGAGGGGACACGTCGGGGCCGCAGGCCGGATCGCCGCCGGTCGCGCGTCCCGCCCACAAGACATCGATCTTAACAGTCCGCAGGGATTTTGGGAACGGCTCTCAGGACGTCGAACGGGCCCGATCGGCGACCGGCGCGGCGGTTGCATGCTCCGGCGACCGGGGCGGCGCTGGCGTCGAATCGAGCCGCTTGATATAAACCCTTTGGCAAGAATTCACCATTTTCGAGGAGCCTCGCGGATCCCTCATGAAGATACTGGCCGTCCACCCCAGCTCCCTGATGTACACGAAGGTCTTTCTCAGGCTGGAGCCGCTGGGGATCGAGACCATCGCGGCCGAGTTGCGCCGGGCCGGCCACGACGTGCGGTTGATCGACCTGCAGGTCGACGACCACGCCGCCTATTTCCGCGAGCTCGACTCCTGGCGGCCCGACGCGGTCGCCTTCTCGCTCAACTACCTGGCGAACGTTCCGGAGGTGGTCGACCTGGCGAAGGCGACCCGCGACCGGCTCCCGGACGCGTTCATCTTCGCCGGCGGCCATAGCGCGTCGTTCGTGGCCCATGACGTGCTGCGGCACGCCGACGGCGCGATCGACTGCGTGCTGAAGGGGGAGGGGGAGGCCTCCGTGGCCAGGCTGCTGGAGGCCGCCGCCGACCGCGACCCGACGAGCCTGCTGGAAGTCCCCGGGGTGGTCGCCCCCGCCGGATCGGGGCCCACGCCGGCCTTCGTGCACGACCTGGACGACTTGACCCCCGCGCGGGACCTGCTCCGCCGCCGCCGCAAGTATTTCATCGGGGTCCTGGACCCTTGCGCGTCGATCGAGTTCAGCCGCGGCTGCCCCTGGGACTGCTCGTTCTGCAGCGCCTGGACGTTCTACGGGCGGAGCTACCGCGTGAAGTCGGCCGAGGCGTCGGTCGACGAGGTGGCCTCGATCCGCGAGCCGGGGATCTTCATCGTCGACGACGTGGCGTTCATCCAGGCCGAGCACGGCATGGCGATCGGCGAGGGGATCGCCCGCCGGGGAATCCGCAAGCAGTACTACCTGGAGACGCGGGGCGACGTCCTCCTGCGCAACAAGGACGTCTTCCGGTTCTGGAAGACGATCGGCCTTCAATATATGTTCCTGGGCGTCGAGGCGATCGACGAGGAGGGGCTCAAGCGATTCCGCAAGCGGGTGACGCTCTCCAAGAGCTTCGAGGCGCTGGAGTTCGCGAGGTCGCTGGGGATCATGGTGGCGATCAACCTCATCGCCGACCCGTCCTGGGACCGGAAGCAGTTCGAGGTCATCCGGCAGTGGTGCCTGGAGATCCCCGAAATCGTCAACATCAGCGTCAACACCCCCTATCCGGGCACCGAGAGCTGGGTCACCGAATCGCGCCGGCTGATCACGCAGGACTACCGCCTGTTCGACATCCAGCACGCGGTGCTCCCCACCAAGATGCCGATCGAGGAGTTCTACGCCGAGCTGGTCAAGACGCAGCAGGTGCTCAATCGCAAGCACCTCGGCTGGAAGGCCTTCGTGGCGCTGGGCGGCATCCTGGCCGACAACCTCCGCCGGGGTCAGACCAACACGCTCAAGATGCTCTGGAAATTCAACAGCGTCTTCGATCCGAAGCTCCAGCTCGCCGACCACAAGCAGCCGGTGCGCTACCCGATGTCCCCCCCGCCGGCTCATCGCGAGGTCGTGGACCCGCACACGCTGTACATCCACCCGTCGCCGGGCCGCCGCGGCCGCACGATCGACGCCGAGACCGAGGCGTTCGTCGATCAGACCCGGCTTGGAGGCAAGCCTTCGACCTGAGCCGACGGCCGCGAGGGCTAGACCGGCCGGTCAGGCCTGCCGGGTCCTGTCGTGGTTCTCCCGAAATCGGGCGGCCAACTCGGCCGCCTTGCGGTCGTAGGCCTCGGGGTCGGACCAGGAAGCGCGTGGATCGAGGACCTCGGCCGCAAGGCCGGGGCATGAGGCCAGCCGGCTGATGTGGAAGGAGTCGTCCGTCCTGGCGGGCACGTCGTCGAGTTCGCCGGAGAGGGCGGCCTGGATCAGCGACCGGGTGACGGGCATGGCGATCCGCTTGCCGATCCCGTACGGCCCGCCGTTGATCCCCGTGTTCACGAGCCAGCAGCGAACTTCGTGTCGATCGATCTTCCGGCCCAGCAGTTCGGCATACTCGCGGGGACGCAGGGGGAGGAAGGGCCCGCCGAAGCAGGGGCTGAAGACCAGTTGCGGCTCGGTGACGCCCGTCTCCGTGCCGGCGACCTTCGAGGTGTAGCCCGCGAGGTAGTGGAACATCGCCTGCTCCGCGGTGAGCTTCGCGATCGGCGGAAGCACGCCGAACGCGTCGTAGGTCAGGAAGAAGATCTGCCGGGGATGGCCGGCGACCCCTCGCGTATCGGCGCGGGGGAGATGGGTGATCGGGTAGCCCGCGCGGGTGTTCTCCGTCAGCGCCGCGCTGTCGAGGTCCAGCCGACGGGTCTTCGGGTCGATCACCACGTTCTCGAGGATCGTCCCGAAGCGCCGGGTGGTGGCGAAGATTTCCGGCTCGGTCTCCTCGCGGACCCGGATGGCCTTGGCGTAGCAGCCCCCCTCGAAGTTGAAGACGCCGTCGTCGCCCCAGCCGTGCTCGTCGTCGCCGATCAGGGTGCGGTCCGGCGAGGTCGAAAGGGTGGTCTTCCCCGTGCCGGAGAGCCCGAAGAACAGGGCCACGTCGTCGCGATCCTCGCCGTAATTGGCCGAGCAGTGCATCCCGAGCACCCCGCGCAGGGGGAGCAGGTAATTCAGGATCGAGAAGACCGACTTCTTGATCTCGCCCGCGTACTCGGTGCCGCCGATCAGGACCAGCTTCCTCGCAAGGTTGATGAGGATGAAGGTCCCGGACGGGGTGCCGTCGGTCGCGGGGTCGGCCTCGAAATCGGGGGTGTCGACGATCGTGAACTCGGGCCGGAAGTCGCGGAGGGCCGCCTCGTCGGACTCCCGGATCAGCAGGTCCCGGACGAAAAGGCTGTGCCAGGCGTACTGGGTGACGATTCGGACGGGGAGCCGGAACCTCGGGTCGGCGCCGCCGTAGCAGTCCTGGACGAACAGCTCCTTGTCGGCCAGGTAGGCCCGCTGACGCTCCCAGATGCGGTCGAAGGCCGCCTCGGACATCGGCTGGTTGTATTCGCCCCACCAGATCCGATCGCGGCTGCACGGCTCGTCGACCAGGAACTTGTCGTGCGGCGACCGCCCCGTGTGGACGCCGGTGTCGACGGCGAGGGGGCCCCCCTCGGCGATGAGGCCCTCCCCGCGACGGACGGCGTGCTCATAGAGGACGGGGGCGGGCGGATTCCAGTGCGTGGGGGCCTCCCGTGCGATGCCCAGTTCGTCCAGCCCATGGGTTTTGACGACGGTGTTCTCAATACCGTTCAACATGTCGATACTTCCAATCCACAGTGGCTTCAGCTTCAGTAGGTAAGCGATCCTTGATTCTTCATCATACCGCCCCTCGAGCGGGCGGACCAAGACGCCAGGGAGATCGAGGACCACCTCGGCCCTCGATCTCGGGACCTGTCGCTTCACGCCCCGCGCACGTCTCCTCGGCTCGCCCTCCCCAATTTTGGGTTCGTTCGCCCTCCCCCGAAATCGAAGCCAGATGACGCAAAGTATGGCTGGGTGATATATTATGCCATAAATAGCGTGCAAGAAATTGGCTTTGTTCGGCGGTTTCGTGTTGGCTCTTAGATACTCCGTATCGCGTGATTCGAGTGCGAGCGGCGGCGGCATGATCGACGAGGACGCACCCCCTCACGATGACAGTGCGTCAATCCGCGGAGATGGAGCGACTCAATCAGGGAAATCGGGATGTCGAGCGGGCGTCGGGGGGCGGTTCGCCGATCAGCGCGAGCTTCTTCGGACGCGGCCGTCGCGGTCGGCCTGCCAGACTTGCCCCGAATCGACGTCGAGCGCCGTCAGCCAGCCGCCGCCGTGGCAGTAGGTGTCGATGCAGACGATGTGGCCGAGGTCGAGGATCTTGCCGTTCTTCTGCGAGGTGTGGCCGACGACGGCGGTCTTCCCGGATTCGTGTCGGCGCGGTACGCCGTCCCGCAACGAGTGCCAGCGCAAGATCGACGCCGGTTGCCGGTCCAGCGGCTGCGAGGGGTCGTATGAGGCGTGGACGAAGAGGTGGCGATCCGTTTCATGGAAGCCGACGCACGCCTTGAGAAAGGCGAGATTTGCCGAACTGAGCCTCGGCAGCTCACGGCCCCAGTCCCGATCGGGGCGAGCGGGTCGGCCGTTCCCGCCGGCGTTCGTCGCGGCGGCGGGGAGCCCGGCGTGGGCGCGCAGCAGCATCTCGTCGTGGTTGCCGAGGAGCGGGACGAGGCGACAGCGACCTCTCAGCTCGGCCAGGGCGTCGAGGACGCCTCGCGAGTCCGGGCCTCGGTTGACGTAATCACCCAGCGTGACGACCACGTCGTCCACGGTCGGCTGGATGGCGGCGATCAGGGCGTGCAGCGCCCTGGAGCAACCATGGACGTCTCCGACGGCGATCGTGCGTTCGGGCATCTTACCTGGGAAACCTCCTTCGATTCATTCGCCCATCTTGTCGTTGACCTGGACATGGTGGCCGCGGAGGAACTCGGCGGCGCTCAGCGCCCGTTTGCCGGGGGCCTGGACGACCAGGAGTTGCACCGCCCCCTCGCCGGCCGCCACCACGAGCCCGTCCTTCGAGGCGGCGAGGACCGTGCCGGGTTCGCCGTTCCCTTCGACGGGGATGACCTTGTGGACGATCAGCCGAACGGGCCCCTTGGGGGTCCAGGGGAGCGCCGTCCAGGTCGTCGACGCGATCGGCCAGGGCTGCATGGCTCGGACCAGATCGTGGATCTGGCGCGCGGATCGGGTCCAATCGATGAGCCCGTCGTCCTTGCGGAGCTTGGGGGCCTTGGTGACGAGCGCGGGGTCTTGAGGCAGGATCTCGGCCCTGCCGGACGCGACGGCGCGGACGGCGTCGATGAGGAGGGGGACGCCCAGCTTCGCCAGGCGGTCTTCCAACTCCCCCGCCGTTTCGTCAGGCTCGATCGGCGTTCGGGCGACGGCGATCATGCCGCCGGCGTCGACGCGGGGCGTCATCTGGATGATGGTGACGCCGCTCTCCAGGTCGCCGTTCTGGATCGCCCGGGCCACCGGCGCGGCGCCTCGGTACGCGGGGAGGATGGAACCGTGGAGGTTGAGCGCGCCCTGGGACGGCACGCCCAGCAACTCCGCCGAGAGGATCTGGCCGTAGGCCGCGGTGATGAGGAAGTCGGGAGCAAGCTCCCGGAGGTGCTCCACGGCCTCGGCGTCGTTGACCCGCTCGGGCTGGAACACGGGGACGCCCCGGCGCTCGGCCGCCTGCTTGACCAGGCTGGGGATCAGTTCCTGCCGACGTCCCTGGGGCCGATCGGGCTGCGTGACGAGCGTCAGCATGCGGAACCCGGCGTCGGCGAGGCCCTCGAACGAAGGGAGAGCGAAGTCTCCGGTCCCCAGCATGACGATCGAGATGGGCGAATCCATGGCGGGCCTCCTGCGCTCCGGGGGGCGTCTCGACGAGTAGGTCAGGCGTCGGTCGGAGCCGGCGCCGCCGGCTCGCCGGGGGAGGGGGCCGGCGCGGCGTCGAGCCCCTTGACGATCTCCTCGTCCGAGGCGTAACGCCCTTCCTTCTGGGCTTGCCGGAACTCCGACTCGAACTCGCGGAGCTTGCCTTTGACGCCGTGACGGGCGAGAGGGCCGAGGTAGTCGATGAACAGCTTGCCGTCGAGGTGGTCGGTCTCATGCTGGATAGCGCGGCCGAACAGCTCGTCCCCCTCGACCTCGATCTGCTCACCGGCGAGGTTGAACGCGCGGACCCGGATCTTCTTGGGTCGGCGAACCTTGGAATAGAGGCCGGGGAGGCTCAGGCAGCCCTCTTCGTCGTCGTCCCACGAGTGCCGCTTGACGATCTCGGGATTGATGAAGACCAACTCCTGGTCTTTCTGCTCGGGGTCGGCGGTGACGTTCAGGATGAAGAAGCGGAAGGGGAGCGCGACCTGATTCGCAGCCAGGCCGACGCCCCGAGCCTCGTACATCAGCGTGAACATCTCGCGGACGACGGCGCGCAGGTCGTCGTCGATCCGCTCGACGGGGCGGGACGCGTATCGGAGGGCGGGATGCGGGAACTTCACGATATGCAGCACGACACGGGCTCCGACGCGGGCGGATGAATCGAGACCTGGAATATTATAGATCAGACGGCCCCGCGGCATCATCAGGGCTTCCGCGATCATCCCCCCGGCATCGGGGCGAAGAAGTCGGCGGGGATGGGGGGAAGGCCCCCTTCGACGCTCTGAAGCAAGGCTTCCCACACCGGCGCCGGAAGCGTGAAGACGGGCCCGGATTCGCCGTCGCCCGTGGCGGCGCAGACGTAGACCCCGCCGAGCGAGGCGCCGAAGCGGAGCCGCGTCGGGGGCGTCTCATCGCCGAAGTCCACCTCGATGGTGAACCGGGGCGAGCCCAGGCCGAGGCCGGGGGGGAAGGCCCCCTCGTACGTGATGAACCTCTCGGCGCGGAGTTCGGAGAGGCCCTCGATCAGGTTGTTGAACTTCGAGAGATCCACCCCCCTCGAAGACGTTCCCGGTTCCGCCGACCAGTCGGCGGGGACCCCCTGGGGCTGTCGCCTTCGCGAATAGGCATGCGTCTGGGTCTCGGTGCGGAGAACCAGGCGGCGAACCGATTCGGGGCGGAAAGCGAGGACGCGGGTCTCGTGGAACTCGATCGTGAACGGGATCAGGCTCGCGGCGTCGATCGTGAAGACGGCGGGGAAGTCGCTCATCGTCCCATAGCGCTTCCCCGGATCATCCGGGACGGCCGCGCCGATGCGGAGACTCTGAGGGCCTGCGCCTGGGGTCTCGCCGGACGACCGGGTCTCCCAGACGACTTCCAGCAAGGGAGAGGTCAGGCCGAACCGGCCGAGATCGCCCCGGGCGTCCGCGACGAACGCCCCTGCGCGGAGGCCGGCGAGGCGGGCCAGGGCGGCCGTGACCGCCTGGGCGTCGGCCTCGGCCCGGACCGGCTCGATCATCCGCCAGCGATTGGGGGCCCCGGACGGATCGCCCGGTTCGAGGACCGTCGTCCGGGCGGGACGGACGATCGTGAGCCGCACGACGCTCGTCGGCGAGACCGCCGGCAGGTCGAGGTCGCGGAAGGCGAACGACGACGAGGGGAGCGCGGAGAGGACGGCCTCGGGGAGCGCGAGGATCGCCGTGTCGCCGGCCGTTCTCGCAAAGACGACCTTTCGCAGGAGATCGTGCCGGCCGAGGTCCAGGGCGAAAGTCGGCTCCCCCGCCGTCGAGGCCGCGCCCCCGGCGAGGTTCGGCGATTCCTGCCAGATCCGCAACCGGACCGAGGGCGTTTCGACGCCCGAATCGGGGACGGCGGCGGGATCGAAAAACTCGGTCGCCTGCAACTCCTCGACCCGCTTCAGCAACGTCTCGACCTGTCCCCGATCCGCACGGGCCGCGGCCGGGGCGGTCAGGGACCAGCCGATCTTGTCGAGTTCGATCCCGAAGAGGCCCAGGGGCGAGTCGATCTCGATCCGACGCACGGCCGCCGGATTGATCGCGGCGATTCGGCGGCTCCGCAGGGCTTTCAGGTCGGCTGGGATCTCGGCGAGGAATTTGCCGTCGACGGCGACGACGGCGTCACGCCCCGCCTTGCGGACGTAGACCCGGTCGGGGTGATCCGGGGGAGAGCCGCCGATGTCGAGGACCACGGGATCGGCACCGGTCGCAACGGCCTTCAACTCGATCGACGCCGCCGGCGGGGCGAGGCCGAAAGGGGCGAAATCCTCGATCCCCTGGGCGACGAACCCCCCCGCCTCGGGGTCGACCCGCAGGGAGCCGACGAGACCGAGCAGCCGCTCGACCCGGGCGGCGTCGGCCGGGAACTCGACCGGCGCGGTCAGCCGCCAGGAGCCTCGCTCGCCCCGCTCGACCGTCGCGTCCACTCCCGGTCGGCGGATGGAAACTGATGCGATCGGGAACAGGGAGGCCGGCACGAGCGCCGTCTCCCGCCATTCGCCGACCGGCCGGTCCACCGCCGCCAGAGGCTTCCTCGCCACGACCTCGACGGCGGCGTCCGCGCCCGCGCGGACGAACCGCTCGTCCTGGATCGTCCGGCCGAGCTCCAGGGTCGCGATCGGCGACGCCGTCCCGCCGTCGGTCCAGAGCCTCACGACGGCGGCGGGGGGGCCAGGCCGAAGCTCGCCGCCGGCCCCTCGACCGCGCCGGCCTCGGGCGACCTCCGCAGCCCCTTCAGGGCGGTGATGAGGCTTTCCACGTCCTCGGCGGCGGCGTCGACCGCGTAGGGTTCGCGGATCAACCAGGCGCGGGGGCCGTGACGCTCGAAGACCAGCCGATCCGTCCCGCGATCGATCTCGACCCGCCGGACGTCGGACTCCTTCAGGTCCACGAGGTCCGGCAGCACGCGATCGCGACGGCGGGCGCGTTCCGCCTCCGTCAGCACACCCGCGCGCTCCATGCCCCAGAGCAGGAGCAGCGAACCGAGGAAGAATCCGATGAGGAGATAAGTCGATCTTGGTGTTTTCATGATTCCCCGTCGAGTCGGTCGGCCTCCCACCTCGCGTCGCGTCTCCCCGCCTCATTCCTGGCGGACGTAGTAGACGAGGAGGCCCAGCCCGGCGACGGCGGCCATCGAGACGACCGTGGGGGCGAGGATCAGGCGCCACCGCAAGCCAGGGTCGACGGTCAAGGTCAGCGCCGCGTGGATCTTGGGGGGACGCCCACCGAATCCTCCCGGCCGCGCAGCCAGCTCGCGGCGTTCATCAACAGGTCGAGATTGGTCGGTTCCAGGGCCTGGACGGCGTCGTCCCCCGCCCCCATGCTGGAGACGAGCACCAGGCGCGGTTTGGGCTCGGACGGGCCCGAGGCCGCCGGGTCGGTCGGCCGCTCGGAGACGGCGGCGGCGACGACGATCGGGCCGGGCTCGTCCTCCTTGTCGAGCGTCGGCGGCGAGGCGGCCGTCTTCTCGGCCCAGGATCCGGGGCCGCTGCGCAGGATCGGCGTGGGGATCATGCGCGGGTTCACCGCCGCCGGGTCCGCGTTCGCGGCCCCCTTCGTCCCCACGAAATGGATCGGCGCGGCGTTGACGACCAGCACCGCGCGGTCGGTGCCCAGGCCCCTGACTACCGGATGGCTCAGCCCCGGCTCGACCAGGCAGAAGACGAACGAGAGCTGCCCGTTCAGGTTCAGCCGGGGGTCGACCAACTCCCCCTGGCCCAGCTCCAGGTTGAACGACTTGAGGAAGTCGTCGAGCCCCGAGGGGGCTGCGTTTCCAAGGCAGGCGAGGACGGGCTTGCGCCGGTCCGCGTAGGCTTGCAGGCGGGCGATCTCCTGGGGCTTGAACGGCTCCTTCGGGCCGGCGAGGATCACCAGCTCGACTTCCTCGGGGATGGGCGCCTCCAAAAGGTTGATCTCGACGATCTCGCATCCGTTCGAGGCGAGTCTCGCCTTCCAGGCGTCGATCCCGGAACCGTCGGTCGGGAGTCGGCCGGAGCCGGATTCGCCGTGGCCGACGGTGAACGCGACCTTCGCCGTCTTCCCTTCGCGGAGCCTGATGAGCGCCGAGGTCACGGCGTCTTCCCCCTTGAAGGCCGACTCGTACCGGCCCGCGCCGGGGTTTCGGGGGTCGGTCGGGGGGCGTTCGAACATCTCTTGATTGCTGATCCCGACGAATCGTGCGGCGTCTCCCTCGCCGTACTCGATCAGGACGCCGCCCCCTTGCATGACCGCCAGCTCGGGGGCGCGTCGGGCCAGGTCGTCGGCTCGCGAGAGTTCGGCGTAGCGGTCGAGCCGCTCGACCCGGACGAGGTCGGGACGGGCCGCGCGGTACAACTCCAGGAGTTGCCAGACCCGGTCGAACTGCCGACGCGCCAGGGCGCTCCGGCCGTGGACGAGGTGGAACGTCACCGGCCGCTCCAGCGTCTCGGCCTGGTTGCGGCTGAGGGTGGACAGCGAGTAGGCGCGTTCCCGCGTCAGGTCGATCTCGCGGCCGCCGTAGCGGAACGCCGTGACGTTCGCCACGATCAGGATGCCGGCCACCAGCGCCGTGTTGAGGACCGCCCGCGAGATCGCGACCGTCCGCCGCAGCGCCGGGCTGACGTGCCGGTAGCGCTCGTTGACCACGATCAGGGTCGTCACCAGGCCGAAGCCCAGGGCGAAGACGGGGAGCGACCAAAGGACCCCCTTGAAGGCCGCCAGCGCCGCGCCCAGCAGGATCAGGAGCAGGCCGGTCGCCACGCCGGCGATCACCCGATCGCGGTAGGCCGCCGCCGGCGCCCCTTCCTCGTCGTCCTTCCCCGCCGAGAGGCCGGGAGGGGCCCCGCGCAGGGTCCAGAAGAGTACGAGGAAGCCCCCCAACGCGGCGAGGCCGACCCAGACCTCGGCGCGGCCCAGAATCATCGAAAGGTTGGACGGCATCGTCACTCGGCGGCCCCCGTCGAGACGGATCGACTCAGCGTCCTCGCCGGGCGGCGAGGAGCATCGTCGTCGCATACAGCAGGAAGATGCAGGCGGAGAGGTGCAGCGCGATCGTCCTGACGTCGAATCGCCCCAGCGCGAAGCCGTGGATCTGGTGCAGGACCGCGACGTGTCGCGCCGCGTTCGCCCAGCCCGACATCCGCCTGGCCGACAGGAAATCGACCAGCAGGAGCGTCATCACCACCAGCACGAAGAGCGTCACGAACGTCCAGACGGCGGCCACCACCTGATTGCGCGTCAGGGAGCTGAACAGCAGGCCGATCGCCACGAACATCATCCCCATCGTCGTCAGGCCCACGCCCAGGCTCAAGAGCGGGCCCACGTCGAACTCGTACTTCCCCTGGTAATAAAGGAACGGCAGGTACAGGGCGAAGGGGACGAGGAGCACCAGATACATGACCACGCCGGCCAGCCACTTGGAGACCACGATCTCCCCCTCGGTGATCGGCAGGGTCACCAGGGTCTCGATCGTCCCCGAGCGGTTCTCCTCGGCCAGCAGCCGCATCGTCAGGAGCGGCACGGCGACGAGGATCGCGAACCAGAACGGCGTGCTCCCCGAGATGTAGGCGCTCATCGGGTCGCGCAGGCTGGAGAACTCGATCTGGGGGCGGGCCAGGGATTCGACCAGCTCCCAGAAGTTCAGGAAGGCGACCACCTGGAAGCCCAGGAGCACCAGGAAGGCGGTCGGGCCCAGGAAGTAGGCGCCCAGCTCGCGGGCCAGGAGGGTGGGGACGTGGCGCATCGGTTCAGCCGGCCTCCCGATCCAGGGCGTCGAGGCTCGATCGGGACACGGCCTCGACGAACCGCTCTTCCAGCGAGCGGCGACGGGCCTCGAGCGCCCGCAGCGGCCAGCCGTTGGCGGCGAGCCGCGAGGCGATCGTCTCGCGAGGGTCTTCGCCGTCCTTCGTCGCCACATCGAAAGCGGCCACGCCGTCGCGGTCGGCCGCGAGCCGGACCCTGGCCACGCCGGGGACGGCCGTGAGAGTCTTGCGGATCGCCTCTGCGGGGCCTCGCGCCTCCACCAGCAGGCCGTGGTCGTCGCGCAGGTCCTCCAGGCGGCCGTCCAGGGCGATCCGACCCTGTGCGATGATGATGACTCGCCCGCAGACCGCCTCCACCTCCGACATGATGTGCGTGGAGAGGAGCACGGTGTGACGCTCGCCCAGCTCGCGGATCAGGGCGCGGACCTCGCGGACCTGGATCGGGTCCATTCCCGCCGTCGGCTCGTCGAGGATCAGGATCGGCGGGTCGTGGACGATCGCGTCGGCCAGGCCGACCCGCTGGCGGAACCCCGCGAGAGCTTGCCGATCGGCCGGTCCTCGACCTCGGCCAGCCGGCACCGGGCGATCGCCTCGCCGACCGCCCGCCGACGCCCGGAACGGGGGACGTCCTTGAGCTTGGCGCGGAAGTTCAACAACTCGCGCACCCGCATCTCGCCGTACAACGGGACGTTCTCCGGGAGGTAGCCCACCTTGCGACGGACTTCCAGGGGCTCGTCGAGCACGTCGCGACCACAGAGGACGGCCCGGCCGCCGCTGGGGGCGAGGTAGGTCGTCAGGATGCGCATGGTCGTGGTCTTGCCCGCCCCGTTGGGGCCGAGCAGGCCGGCGACTTCGCCGCGACCCAATTCGAAGGAGATCCGATCCAGGGCCCGAACCGGCCCGTAACTCCTCGAAAGCCCTTGCACCTCGATCATCGCGCCACCCGCCTCCTCCGCCGCTCGCCCGATCTTCGCCGCCGGCTCAGACGCGGCCGAGGAGCCGACCCACCCCCAGGCGGAAGATGATCCAGAGCGCGGTGACGGCCTCGCGCGAGTTGATTTTCGAGATCCCCGCCCGCCGGTTCTCGAACAGGATCGGCGTCTCGCCGAATCGGCAGCCGACCTGCTTGCACCAGAAGAGGATCTCCTCCTGGAACGAGTATCCCCGCGACTTGACCTTCGCATAGTCGATCTGGGCCAGCTTCGAGACCCGATAGCAGCGGAAGGCACCACTGTTGTCACGCGTCCTCAAGCCCAGGAAAGTGCGTGCATACAAGTTGATCCCGCTGCTCATGAACTTTCGCTTGAGGTTGAAGCCACCCTCGACGCCGCCGCCCGGAACGTACCTGGAACCAATCATGACGTCATGATCTTTCATCCCTGCGAGGATCGCCGGGATGAATCGGGGCGGATGGCTAAAATCGGCGTCCATGTTTAAAAGATAGTCGTAATTGTTCTGAATCGCGTAGGAAATGGCTTCTAGGGTGGCGGTTCCCAGGCCCAGTTTTCCGCTGCGATGGATGACGTCGACGTCCTTGAGGCGAGCCGAGACCTCGTCGGCGATCTTGCCGGTGCCGTCGGGGGAATTGTCGTCGATGACCAGGACGGCGGCGTCGGGCGCGAAGTCGCGGATCGCTTCGATGAGCGGCGCGACGTTCTCGGCCTCGTTGTAGGTCGCCAGTGAGACGACGACCCGAGGGGCGCTCTGTCCCGGAGCCGCTTGTGGATTGGACACGACCGATAACCCTCCGAACGCAGCCGATGCCAGGGCGTCGGCGCCCTGGCCCGGGGGCGACGCTCAGTATGACTCATCAGGACCCGGCGGGGAAGACGGATGCGCCGACCGTCGCGTGTTCGCTCCACCCACCTGGGGTTGTAGTCCGCGAACAGGGGAAGTCAAGCTGCATCCGATGGAGCGACGCCGGTTTGCGCCGGATGCCCTGATCAGTGAAGCGGACCGCCGGGTCACTCTCCGGATGGATCGAGAATCCAGATGAGGATGACGGAGGAGGGGGCTTCGGTGCGAATTCTGGGGAGGGCGGGGGGACCGACCGGATCGCTCGCGGCGACGCCATCCTCGGGGCGGATCGGGTCCGAGCCAGGGGCGACCGTTCCGCTCCCCGTCGATTGTGGGTCCGTGGGAGTTCGGAGCGCCATCTTCGTCTGGGGGAAATGGACCTCGGCCGCGGGCTCGGCCCGCAGGGTGGTCGTCCGGCCCAGATCGGCCAGCTCGGTCATCAGCGAGGTGGACGCCTCGCCTTCGTCAAGACGACCGGGGAAGGCGGACGCGAGTCGATTGCGGAGCGTCGTGAGCTCGTCGCGGTCCAACTCGGCCGCATAAACGACCGAATCGGCCGACGAGAGGTCGGCCGCGCCTTCACGCGGGAGCTCGAACCGGTAGAAGTCGCGATGCGACGACAATCCGAGCATGGATGCGACTTCGGCGCGGGCGGGACGACCGTCGCCGCCGGACACGAGGAATATGCGGTGGGGGCCGGAGCGGGCCAGCAGATCGGTCGCGATCAGACGAGGACGATCCACGGCGGGCGCCGTCAGCACGGGTGGACCCGGCAGGTCGGCTTCCGGGCCGTTCGGAGTCGTCGCGGCGAGGATCGCGGGGGGGCCGACCGGATCCGAAGCGGACGGGCGGGAGGAATCCTCGGCCGTGTGAAGCGAAGGTGCGGCCGCACCCGGGTGACGCGGAGCCTGCGGGGCCGGGGGCTGGATCGCGGTCCGCATCCCCAGGAAAGAAATCAGGACCACGGCGGCGGCCAGGCCCGCCCGATAGGCCGGGGAGAACCTGCGGAGACGGGCCGAGGGACCGCTTCGCCACGTCGGGGGCGAGGAGGCGGCCAGCCTTTGCAGGACCTCCGGCGCGAGGTCGCGACCGGGGGGGCGGGAGAGGCCGTTGATCAGCTCATGGACCCTGACGAGCGAGCGAAATTCTTTCGCCTTCTCGGGATTCGACGCCAGCGACGCCGCCGCCGCCCGCTTCTCGTCCGGGTCGAGTTCGTCGTCGAGATAGGCCGACAGCAGGGATTCCAGTTCGTCGCTCATGATGATTTCAGGGGTCGACGGGATTCGGTTCCGGGGGCGCCCGCCGCGGGACGCCCGGGTCAGATCAGGAGAGGGCCTGCTCGACGTCGGGGAGGCTGGATTCGACCGGGGACTCGTCGTCGACCAGGGGGCGGAGCCGCCGCCGCAGCTGCTGGCGGGCCCGGTGGAGTCGGCTCCGCACGGTCCCTACGGGGATGTCCAGCAACTCGCCGATCTCCTCGTAGCGACGGCCTTCGAAGTCCTTGAGGACCACCACCGCGCGGTGGTCGGGCTCCAGGGCGGCGAGCGCCGCCTCGATCAGGGCCTCCCGCTCGGCGCGTTCGACGGCGTACGAGGGGACGCTCGACGGGGACTCGTCGGCGGGGTCCAGGGCCGGCCGGCCCCGTCCTGGGGCCAGCAGCCTCAAGGCCCGGCGGAGGCGGCCTTTCCTCAGTCGGCTCATCGCGAGGTTGACGGCGATCCGGTACATCCACGTAGAGAAGGCGCTCCCCCCCTGGTACTGGTCAAGCTTCTCGAAACCTCGGACGAAGGCGTCCTGGAGCACGTCCTGCGCGTCCTCCGGCGACCCGACGAGGCGGAGCACCATCGGATAGAGGCGGCCCTGGCAGCGTTCGACCAGCACGCCGTAGGCTTCGGCGTCGCCGGCTCGACAGGCTTGCACAAGACTGGAGTCGTCGAGATTCCGCGTCATTTGGACCCTTGGACGCTCCCGATCGCCTGATGGTTCCCGGAATTTCCCGCCGCCCGGGCGCCGCGCCGCCTCCGAGTCGGCCTCGAGCCTCGGGAGGCCGACGAGGAGGGCGGCCGGCAGGGGGCGGACGGTCTCCTCCGCCATTATCGCCGAACCCGAGGGGGCCGAGAAGACCCCCCGTCCCGTCGACGGGGCCCACGGCCCTCGCGTCGGATTCATGTCGATATCAGGTCATAATAAGACAAGCCGGTCCATGCGGATCGGAACGGCGCCCCGTCCGAACGTTTCGGCCGGCTTGGGAACGGTTCGTCGCAGCATTTTCGACGGACTTGGAGGCCATTCGGGCGCTCGTCGAGGGAGGGAGGTCCGGCCGCCCCGCCGCCGCGCGCGGTGATCAATGTAAGCACGGATCGACAAAATGTTTCATGTTCTTGTCAAAGTCTGCAAGGCTGCTAGACTCCTCATGCGCCAACCGGCGAGCAAAATTAATCCACATTATTTAGTGTTCTCATGCATGAAGCGGCCGACCGACGCCGTACGGTCCTTCGTGCGCCCCGACCCACACGCCGGTCGACGACGCCGGCTGGAAGACGACGCGGGCCCCGTTCGGGGTTCGTCGTCCGCCCGACGATGGGCGCCTCCGCGATGATCCGCACCAATCGATCCACGACGAGGACGAGATGACGAAACCCAGGCGGCGGTCCGGCTATCGGCCGGGCTTCGATCAGATGGAGCGCCGCGCGCTCCTGAGCGGCACCGGCGTGAACCTTCCGGTCAACGCGGACTACATACCGGAGGCGTTCTGGACCGACATCCAGAAGTCCATGGGGGGGTGGGGCCTCGCGGACCGTTCGAAATACTGGCAGATCGACAAGACGATCCCGACGACCGAGGAGGGGTACGCCCTCGCCCCCGCTTCCGCGTCGGCGAAGCTGGACTACTATCCCGACGGCGCCTATCAGGTGAGTTTCGCGGGGACCGCCACGCTGGAGTTCTGGGGCGTCGGCGAGCTCGCGGCCCCGATGGTCAAGGGGTCGGACGGGATCACGCGGGGGACCGTGATCGTCCAGGCCGGGAGCGACCCGAACGCGGCCCGCACCCTGGGCATGACCGTCCTGGCGGCCGATGCGAACGACCCCTGGCACGACCTTCACATCTGGGCCCCGGGCGCGCCGACGGACGGCAGCCGGCTCTACACGTCGGAGTTCCTGGCCTCGCTCCAGCCCTTCGACTACATCCGCTTCCTGGACTGGACCGGGACCAACGACAGCGTCGTCTCGAAGTGGTCCGATCGCAGCCGGCCGGACGACTTCTTCAAGACCGGCTCGCAGCGGAGCGTCTCCTACGAGGAGGCCATCCAGCTCGCCAACCTCTCCGGCAAGGACATGTGGCTCACGATCCCGGCCCTGGCCGACGACGAGTTCGTCACGAACCTGGCGACGCTGCTTCGGACCGAGCTCGACCCGGGCCTGAAGGTCTACGTCGAGTACAGCAACGAGACCTGGAACACGATCTTCAAGGCGTATCCCCAGGTCCTGGCGAAGGCCAAGGCGGACCCCCGCGTCCTCGCCGGCGGGAATACGTCGATGATCGCCCAGGAGACCGCGCTGCAGACCGTCCGCCTCGGCCAGATCTTCCGCGGGGTGTTCGGGTCGGACTCGTCCCGCGTGATGCCGGTGTTCGCCAGTTGGGCCGCGTATCCGTCCCACCTCACCGCCGGCCTCCAGGCGATTCAGCGCGTCTACGGCGACCCCAGGCAGTACATCACGTCCACGGCGATCGCGCCTTACATGCCCGTCGACGCGACCCTGGACCGCTACTCGACGAACCCCTCGGACTTGCTCACCTCGATGGAGCAGAAGCTTGCGAACGTCGCCACGACGATCCAGGGGAACGTCCAGGCGGCGGCCGCCTTCGGCCTGCCGCTCGACACCTATGAAGGGGGCCAGCACTACTCGTTCAACTACAACTATAACGCCAAGCGCGCGGCCCTGAACGACCCGCGGATGTACGACCTGTATCGAAACTACTACCAGACGTTCGCGGCGCTGGGCGGTCGGCAGATGACGTTCTACACGCTGACCAGCGAGTTCTGGGGGCTCAAGCCCCAGGTCGACTCGCCGGGCTCCCAGCGGTGGGACGCGGTCATGAGCCTCCTGCTCCAGCCGGGCGACGCCGACCTCGACGGCAATGTGGACTTCGCCGACTTCCAGATCGTCCAGGCGAATTTCAACCGGACCGAGCTGTGGTGGCAGCAGGGGGACTTCAACCACGACCGCAAGGTCGACGCGGCGGACCTCGCCCTGCTGCTCAAGAACCTGGACGCCGGCTCGCTGACGGCGGCTCAGGCGGTCGAGATCGCCGTGGCGTTGCGGCCGGCCACGACGACGGCGACGGGCCCGGTCGAATTCTCGGTCTCCGGGCAGAAAGCCCTGGCGGACGCGACCATCGCCTCGGCGACCGTCGACGGCGGCTCTTACGTGAAGAACGGCGTCTTCAACGGCGGATACGGCACGGGCGTCATGAAGCTCGGCGGGGTCTCCCACGCCAAGGGCCTGGGGGTCTCCAGCAGCTCGACGATCGTCCTGCCGATCGACCGGCTCTACACGAGCTTCGCGGCGATCATCGGAGTGGACGACCGCGTCGGCGCCAACGCCGGCCAGGCCACCTTCCAGGTCGTCGGCGACGGCCGGGTGCTATACACCTCGCCCGTGATGCGGGCCGGCGTCGCCCTGCCGATCGAAGTCGACGTCGCGGGGGTCTCCAGCCTCTCCCTGATCGTCTCCACGCCGGCCGGTCAGAACGTCAAGATTCCCGCCGACTGGGCCCAGGCCCGCCTGGTCGCAGCCCAGTCCGCCCCCCGGCTGACCTGGACCGTGACCAAGGACGGCGCGACGATCTCCACGACGAGCGCCGAGTCCTTCATCTTCGTCCCGGCCGGGAACGGCGAGTACACGGTCTCGGTTCGGGCCGTCGACGCGAGCGGAGCCGCGGCCGTGCGGAGCGCCGCGATCAAGGTGGCCGAGCCGACGTCGCAGGCCCAGGCGACCTTCTTCGAGTCCGACCCGCAGACCTCGGGGAGTTGGAAGGGAGTCTACGGATTCAGCGGTTCCGTCGTGGCCGATGCTTACGGGTCCTACCCGTCGTACGCGAACGTGACCCTCTCCGGCGCGACCGTCGTCTCCTGGAGCCGCGCCACGCCGGACACCCGCGCGCTCCAGAAGTTGAGGTACGACAGCAGCAATCTTCGGACGGCGACGACCTGGTACGGCAGGCAGTTCACGATCAACGTCGACCTGACCGACGGCGAGACGCATCTGGTCTCGCTGTACGCCGTGGACTGGTCCGGCGCAAGCCGCGTCCAGCGCATCGACGTCCTGGACGCGGCCACCGGCGAGGTCCTCGACTCGCGCGAGATCTCCTCGTTCAGCGACGGGCGCTACCTGAGATGGAGCGTCTCCGGCCACGTCCAGTTCCGCGTCACGAAGGTGGCCGGCTATGACGCCGTGATCGGCGGGGTCTTTTTCGACGAGGTCAGCCCGGCGTATGCGGGGAGCGACTCGGACTCGAAGGGGGCCTGGAAGGGCGAATACGGCTCGGAAGGATACCTCATGCCCGACAGCTCCGTGGGCCTTCCCTCCTTCGCACAGGTCAGCGTACCCGCGGGCCTCTTGAGATCGTTCGGCACGAGCACGACCGACCCGCGTTTTCTCCAGACGGCCGCCGGGACCACGCGACAGGGCTCGGTCTGGAAGAACTGGACCGATTTCAATATCGACGTCAACCTGACCGACGGCAAGACTCATCAGGTCACGCTTTACGCGCTGGATTGGGATGACGTGGGGCGGATCCAGCGCATCGACGTGGTCGACGTCGCCACCGGCAAGGTCATCGACTCGCGTCGGATCTCGTCGTTCACCGACGGCGTCTACCTGAAGTGGAACGTCTCCGGCCGCGTGCAGTTCCGCATCATCAAGCTCGCGGGGCCCAGCACCGCCATCAGCGGCGTCTTCATCGACCCCGCGCCCACCACCGCTCCGGATCCGACCCCGACACCGGATCCAGATCCCGCTCCGAAGCCGAATCCGGATCCGGCCCCGGCCCCGGGCGTGGTGCGGGACGCGACGACGAAGGGGGACTGGACCGGGGCCTACGGAAGCGGCGGGAGTTTCGTGGTGAACAACCCGTCGACCCTGCCGCCGTCGACTTCGGTCGCCTTCAGGGGGGGCTCGTCGACCATCTGGACGTCGAGCACGACCGACGTGCGGGCGTTGACGACGGCGGACGGCACCAAGCGTCAGGCGTCGACCTGGGCCGGGAGCGAGTTCACGATCGACGTGACGCTGGGCGACGGCCAGCCCCGCCGGGTGTCGCTGTACATGGTCGACTGGTACTCGAACACGCGGTCGCAGCGGATCGAGGTGATCGACAAGGCGACGGGCCGGGTGATCGACGTGCAGGAGCTGTCGAAGTTCAACGGCGGGGTCTACCTGACGTGGGAGGTGGCCGGCAGCGTGCAGTTCCGGGTGAGCCGGCTAGGCCTGGAGAATGCCGTGGTCAGCGGCGTCTTCATCGACCCCGCGTCCACCACCGCGCCGGCTCCAGGACCGGCTCCGGAAACGGCCCCGGGCGTGGTGCAGGACGCGACGACGAGGGGGGACTGGACCGGGATGTACGGAGGCGGCGGGAGTTTCGTGGTGAACAACCCGTCGGCCCTGCCGCCGTCGACTTCGGTCGCCTTCGGGGGGGGCTCGTCGACCATCTGGACGTCGAACACGACCGACGTGCGGGCGTTGACGACGGCGGACGGCACGAAGCGTCAGGCGTCGACCTGGGCCGGGAGCGAGTTCACGATCGACGTGACGCTGGGCGACGGCCAGCCCCGCCGGGTGTCGCTGTACATGGTCGACTGGTACTCGAACACGCGGTCGCAGCGGATCGAGGTGATCGACAAGGCGACGGGCCGGGTGATCGACGTGCAGGAGCTGTCGAAGTTCAACGGCGGGGTCTACCTGACGTGGGAGGTGGCCGGCAGCGTGCAGTTTCGGGTGAGCCGGCTAGGCCTGGAGAACGCCGTGGTCAGCGGCGTCTTCATCGACTGAGCCGGGCGCGGCCCCTCCGTCTCGGCGTCGCCGGGCGGAGGGGCCGGATCCTCGTTCAGGATACGACCGCGTCCCAGCGGCGGTGGATGAAGGCGAAGGCTCGCTCGGCGGCCTCCAGCCGTTCGCGGTCTTCATGGTAGAGCTCGCCCGCCTCGCGCGGCATCCGGTAGGAGGCGTTGACGAACTGATCCCGGGCGCCTAGCAACTGGTGATAGATCTTCTCGTAATCGGCCCGTCGGGGATGGCTCGCGAGCAGCCCCAGCTTCCGACGGACGGCCCCCAGCTTCTCATCGCAGGACTTCAGCCTGGCTTCCAGCGAGGAGCGCTCGCCGAAGTGCGTCCGATCGGGGTAGCTGGGGTTCTTGAGCCCGGAAGAAGGCTTCGGGACGATGGCGGGACTCGATGACACGGTCGAACTCCTCGTCGGATCAGGCCCCGTCGGGGTCCGCGAGAGCCTCGCGGGCGTCGACGGGGCTTCTTCTTTCGATTGAGGTGGATTCGGAAAGGGGGTAACATCCGCCGCGATCCGGTCCGCCTATTCTGATCGACGAGGCCGACTCTCGCCAGAGCGTTCGGGCGTCGGCCGGGGCGGCCCCATCCAGGGAGGGTGATCGCGATGAGGAGTCCGATCGGGTTCGCGGTCCTGTTCGCGCTCGCCGTCGCCGTCTCGGAGGCCGCCGGGGCGCCGGATCTCCCCTCGGCGGCCGATGGTTGGGCCGTCGAACTGGTCGGGCGGACGCCGGAACACTTCGCCCCGACGACGATGGCCGTCGGGCCGGGCGATCTCGCCTTCATCGGCGGCCGGACGAGGATTTCAGGACCAGGGACGCCCGGCGTCGTGCTCAAGGCCGACGGTGCGGCGATCACGACGTTCGCCGACGGCCTCAATCCCGTCACCGGCCTGGCCTGGGTCGGCGACGTCCTCTACATCGTCCATCCTCCGCTCCTGTCCGCGTTCCGGGATGCGGACGGCGACGGCCGAGCCGAGCGCGTCGAGGACGTCGTCACCGGCCTCGGCCCCGCCGAAGATCAGGGCGCTGGGGCGCTCCGACGAGGGATGGATGGATTCCTCTATCTCGCGATCGGTTCGAGGGGCCTCGCACAGGCTCGCGGAAAAGGGGGCGATCCGCTCCGCACGTCCGCCGGCGGCGTCATCCGGGTCCGCCCCGACGGCTCGGACCTGGAAATCGTCTCGACGGGCGACGCGCGGACCTCGGCCCTGGCGGTCGGCGCGAACGACGATCTGTTCGCCTTGAGCGACGCCGACGACCCGCGATGGGGGCTTCGCCTGATCCATCACGTCGCGGGGGGACGTTACGGGTACCCTCGCCAGTTCGTCGCGGCCGAATTCCGCACCTTGCCCGCGGTCGCCAGGCTCGAAGGCCGAGGAGCGGGGCAGGGGACCTCATACGACGAGGGACGTCTGCCCGACGAATTCCGAGGCAATTTCGTCGCCTGCGAGCCGGAGGGGCAGGCGGTCTTCCGCCATGAGCTACGCAAGGCCGGCGGCGGCTTCGCGCTGGCGAGACGCACCCCGCTGGCGACGCGCGGGACGCTCGCCGACTTCCACCCACGCGCGATCGCGGCTGGCGGCGACGGCTTCTGGATCGTCGACGAGGCGTCCGTCCGCGACGGGGCCGACGGCGCGACGGGACGGATCTACCGCCTCGCCTACGTCGGCGACGGCCTGAGCTCCGACGCCCCCCGACCGCGCGGTGATTCGATCGACTCCTGGGTCGGGGCCCTGGATCACCCGGCCCGTTCGGTTCGTCTGGAAGCGCAAGACCGTCTCGCGGCGATCGGCCCCCCCGCGATCCCCGCAGTGGTCGGCCGTCTCGGCCGCGACGCGCCCGCCGTCGGCCGCCTGCACGCAATCTGGGCGTTGGATGCGATCGGCGGGGACGAGGCGCGGGGGGCGATCCGGTCGCTCCTGTCCGACGAATCCCCGCAGGTGAGACTCCAGGCGGCGCGGAGCGCGGGACTCCGCAGGGATAGGCCGGCGCATGACCTCCTGACGAAGCGGCTCGCCGATCGCGATCCCGCGGTCCGTCGCGAAGTCGCGATCGCGCTCGGGCGTCTGGGCGATCGTTCCGCCGGTCCGGCGCTCCTGGCGGCCCTGGGCGACGCCGACCGCTTCGCCGCGTGGTCGATCCGCCGGGCGATCCTCGACCTGGGATGCAACGACCGCGAGGCCCTGACCGCGGCCCTCCTGGACCTGTCGAGGCGCGAGGCCGCCTTGCTGCTGGCCGACGAATCCTGGTCGGTCCCCCTCGTCGCCTCGCTCGTCGAGGCCCTGAAGAAGACGGCCGAGCCCGCCGTGCGCGGTCGCATCCTCGCCTGCCTCGCGGCGCAGTACTTCCGCTATCCCGAAGCCGAAGGCCGATCGACGGGAGAAAACCCGCCCGGCGATATGATCCCCAGGAAGACCGAGAACTGGGACCCGGAGGGGATGGCCGCGGTGCTCCGGGGCCTGGAGATCGGGCTCAAGGACGCCGACGCCTCGGTCCGCTATCAGGCTGTCTTCGGGCTTCAGACCGTCGGCGCCGCGGCGGGGCCCTTGCTCCGGGAGGCCTTGCCCAAGGAGACGGAGACTGACAACCAGGCCGCGCTGGTGGAGGCCCTCGGCTCCCTGAACGACGCCGCGTCCACCCGACTCCTCCTGCCGATCGTCGTCGATCCCACGCGGCCCGAGCCGGTCCGCTCGGCGGCCCTGGACTCGCTGAACACGCTCCGCGGGCGCGACGTCGTCCGGGCTCGGCTGACGGTCCTGTACGAGGAGGACGCCCCCGGGACGCTCGTGGCGAAGGCCCTCCCCGCCCTGGCTCGCGACGGCTTCCTGCCCGCGAACGATCTCGCGGGGTTCCTGCATCACGCATCCCCGCTCGTCCGGGCGGCGGCGGTGATGAGCCTGAACCCCTCGCGGCCGTTGCCCGCCGAGGTCAAGGACGTGGTCCTCGCGAAGCTGGACGACGAGGATCCCGACGTCCGTCGCGCCGCCTATCTGGCCGCCGGGCCGCTGCACCTCCGGGAAGCGGTCCCGCGGCTCGTCGAGAAGGCGAAGGAGGTCGAGGGGGGGGATCGGACCGCCGTCCTGAACGCCCTTTGCACCCTGCCGGACCCCCGAGCCCTCTCGCTCTACACCGCCGCGCTCGACGATCCCGACCCGTCGCTGCGGCGTGGGGCCGTCCGCGCCCTGCTGGCGATCCGCGATCGGGTCGAGCCCGAGCTGCGTCGGACGGCCCGCGAAGGGGAAGGCTCGGCCGGGTCGGCGCTCGCCCTCGATCGAATCCTCGCGAAGTTCGAGCCGGTCCGCGGCTGGAACGTCCTGGGCCCGCTGGGCCCCCGGCCCCCCGCCTTGATGAGTCGCGAAGGGGCCGTCGACGCCTCTCGATCGTATCCCGGCGCGGCGGGAGGGCCGATCCGGTGGGCCCCCGGCGCCGAGTCCGGGGACGGCGTGGTCGACCTGGGACCGCCGGGCTCGAAGGACGCGACGGCCCCCCGACCCGACCCCGCCTCGACGGCGGCGGCCTACGCCGAGTTCACCTCGACCGAGGCCCGACGCGCGATCCTGCTCGTCGAGGCCGACGGGCCGATCGAGGTCTTCCTCAACGGCCAGCCCGTCAGGCCCCCCGGATCGGACGCCCAGGACTCTCCGGACCATTTCGCCGCAAGTCTGGTCGCGGGGGTCAATCGGCTGGTCGCGATCAGCCGCCCGGGCGTCGCGGCCTGGAGGTTCGTCGTCTCGATCTCGATCGCGCCGGAATCCCCGGCGCATTGATCCTTCGAGACCTCCGGGGCTCGGCATTGGCCGTCACAATCTCGACGGTTGTTGTTAGACTGGTAACGATTAAGAGCTTCGATCGGTCCCACCTCGGGAAGCCGGGCCGGATGAGAGTCCGACGGCCGGGCCCTCTTCTGGATTTCGATGAGTCAGCGCACGAACAGCCTGCTCCCCGCCGCCTGGATGATCTCGGCGGCGCTCTGCTTCGCGTCGATGGGGGCGATGACCCACGCCGTCGGATCGCGATGCGACTGGTTGCTGATCGCGTTCATCCGCATCTTCTGCACCTTCGTCTTCTCCGTGGCGTTGGCCTTGCTGGGCGGGGCGAGGCTGGTCTTCTGGAAGCCTCCGACGCTCTGGTGGCGGAGCATCGCGGGGACGATCAGCGTGGCTTGCACGTTCTACGCCCTCACGCGGCTCCCCGTCGCCGACGTCCTGACCCTGACCAACACGTATCCCCTCTGGATCGTTCTGACGACGTTCTTCAAGGGGGGGGGCGGGGGACGGCTGACCGACCTGGCGTGCGTGGTCTGCGGTGTCTTCGGCGTGGCGGTGATCCAGCAGCCCCACGGGGCGGGGGGGGGCGACTCGGGCGCGGTGCTGATCGCGCTCGTCGCCTCGGTCACGACGGCGATCGCCATGCTGGGCCTGCACCGGCTGAAGGACGTCGACGCCCGCGCGGTCGTCGCGCACTTCTCGGGCCTCGCCAGTCTTTCGCTGGCGCTTTGGCTGCTGTTCGCCCACCCCCTGGCCTCCGCAGACATCCCTCGCGACATCGGGCCGATCGCCTTGCTGCTCGGCGTGGGAATCTCCGGGACTCTCGGCCAGGTGCTCCTGACCAAGGCTTACGCGTCGGGACCGCCGGCGAAGATCGCCGTCCTGAGCCTGACCCAGGTCCTCTTCGGCCTGGTCTTCGACGTGACCCTGCAAGGCCGTCGCTTGACCCCCTCCAGCCTCCTGGGGTTCGCCATGGTCCTGGGGCCGACCGCCTGGGTCACGTCTCGGGCCGCCCGCAGGCCGCGGCCGGGGTCGGATCTGGAAATGGAACTGGAAGTCGCGACGGAACTGGAAACGGACCGGCCGATCGCCGGGGGCGTCGAGCCGACGGCTCCGAAGCCGAGCGTCGGGACCTGATCGGGATGAGGGGCGGTTGCATGCGAACTTCGTTTCCATCGAGCCCGGAATTCGAGCGGCTCGTCCGCGGCGAGCCGGGAGTGGACCTTGCGCGAGTGGCGTTCGAGATCGCCGGGGATTTCCATCCCGGGTTGGAGCCGGAAGCCGAGATCGCCCGGATCGACGCCTTGGCCGAGCGCGTCCGCGCGCGCATCCGCAAGGCGGCTCCGGCCCGCAAGGTCCTGGGCCAGCTCAACTGGGTCCTCTTCATCGAGGAGGGCTACACGGGCAACGCAGACGCCTACTACGACCCCCGGAACAGCTATCTGAACGAGGTGCTCGACCGGAAGACGGGTATCCCGATCAGTCTGTCGATCCTCTATCGCGCGATCGCCGGTCGCGTGGGCGTCGCGCTCTCCTCGGTGTGCCTCCCGGCGCATTTCATGTTGCGGTTGGACGAGGACGGGCCCACGTTCGTCGACCCGTTCCACGGCGGGGAGTTCCTGGATCGGGCCGCCTGCGAGCGTCGGATCGCCAAGCTGGCCGGGATGGAGGAACCGCTGGCGGACGACCTGTTCGATCCCAGCCCGGACGCCGCGGTGGCGGCCCGGCTCCTCCGGAACCTCAAGACCATCCACCTGGCCGAATCCGACGTCCCCTCCGCCCTCTTGGTCCAGCGCAGGCTTGCGGCCGTCGCCGACGAACCTCGCGAGCTGCGCGACCTGGGGATGCTCTACCTCAAGGTGGAGCGGCACGGCGAGGCCATCGACCCGCTCGCCCTGTACCTCAAGTCCCGCCCCCAGGCCGACGACGCCGAGACCGTCCAGGCCCTCCTCTCCGGCGCCAGGTCGGTCGTGGCCCAGTGGAATTGACACGGTGCCGGGGTCGACCTTCCGCTTGTCCTCGACAAATTCTCGGAATTCTCTAAAGTCCCTCGCGACGGGCGACCGAAACGGAAGGAAGACCCATTCGGTTGATCGCCGAGGGTGAACGCGCCGAGAGATGCACCCACTGAGCGACGGCGACGAGGCGGGACGGCTCCCCGACCGATCAGGACGATCGCGCCGGGCGAGCGAGAGACCGCCCGAGCCGCCATGCCGATCCGCCCAGGAGGAGGGCCCCGAATCATGCGCATCCCCCCAAGAGCGGCAGGACTCCTCGTGCTGGGATCGCTCCTCGTCGGATGCTCGCAGACCGGCGGCCTCCGCGCCGTCGCCCCCTCGGACGTCAAGACCACGGCCACCGTGGGGGACCGGCCGCTCTCCATCGTCGCCGGCCTGCCGGACGAGGCCCAGATCGCCGAGGCGACGACGCCCGACGTCCCGAGGGCTTCTTCCACCGGCCGCCTCTCCGGGCGCGTCTACGACGAGGAGGGGAACCCGGTCCGCAACGCCGTGGTGCGCCTGGCCCTCAACGGCGCGGCGGGGGGCAAGGCGGTCCACGCGACCACGGACCGCTCCGGCGCGTTCACGCTCCGCGGACTCCGGCCGGGCTCGACCTACACGGTGATCGCCGAGTATCAGGCGGAGCAGGGGATGATGACCGGCCGCGCCGACGCCGACGCGCCGGACGCCGACGTGCGCATCAGCCTCCACCCCCGCGACGCCGGGACCGGCGACGCCTCCCGCACGGCGGCCGCCGACGATCCGGCTCGGCGTTCCAACGTCAGGTCCGTCGCCCGCTCCGGGGAGCCGGAGGTCGACGACTGGGACGCGAAGGAACCTGAAGCGTCGAGGGCTTCGCGGTCCAAGCCCGTTCGGCCCCGGCTCGACGCCGCGCCTGATGACGAGGAATTCGACGATCCGGCCGCAGGCTGGTCCGCCGGCGGCTCGTCCCGAACTCGCAAGGAATCGGGAGCGAGCCCGGAGGTCGCCCCGTCGACGGAACCCGCCGAGATCGACGACGACGGCGAGAACCCGCTCCCTCCGGCTCGCGAGATCAGCCAGGTCAGCGCCCGCACCGACGACGAAGCGTTCCCCGCCGACGAGGAGTTCGGGGCCGAGGCCCCTCGCACCCTCCCCGACGGCCTGATCCCAGGCGCGAGCCGCGTCCAGGGCCGCTACGGCCCGCTCCTCTTCGACGACGCCGAGCCGACCCCCGCATCCGCGGCACCGAAGGCCCGCTCCCGCAGGGATCCGGCGCGACGTCCCCCGGCCGCTTCGCCGCCGACCGAGGAGCGGGCTCGCCCGACCTGGTCCGAGGTCGTCTCGCAGAAAGACCCGATCCCGATGGACGAGTCGTTGGCCCAGGCCAAGGCCACCGTCGCTGCGACCACGGCGACGGCACCGGCCGCCCGCCCCGCCCCGTTCGTCCCCGTTCGGGGCGCCGGCCCCGCCTTGCTGGCGGCCCGATCGCCCGCCGCCGCCAGGCCGGCCCCGGCCTCGGCCCCGACTCCAGAATCGGCACCGACGCCCGCGCCGACGTCGGCGCGGGCCGAGCGGACCGGTCCGTACTGCGACTTCGACCCCGATGAGCGTCGGATGATCGATTTCGCCTTGCCGGACATCGACGGCAAGCTGGTCTCGATCCGAGACTTCGACGCGGACCTGATCCTGCTCGACTTCTGGGGCAGTTGGTGCGCCCCCTGTCGGAAGTCGATCCCCCATCTCAACGAGATTCAGAGTCGGCTGGGTGGGAAGAAACTGCAAGTCGTCAGCCTGGCGTACGAGCAGACGATGGGGCCGGAGCGGCTGCCCAAGCTCAAGGAGGTCGCCGAGGCCCTGAAGATCGAGTATCCGATCCTCGTCACCGGCTTCCAGGACGACTGCCCGATCCGCGAGGCGCTCCAGGTCCAGTTCTACCCGACGATGATCCTGCTCGATCGCGAGGGGCGCGTCCTTCGCCGCGAGCAGGGGGCGACCGACGCGACCCTCGCGAACATCGACCGCGCCATCGCCGAGTACCACGACGGCGGCAAGGCCTATGCCCGCCGCGAGCCCATCGGCAGGGCGACGCGCTGAGTCGGGCGCTCAGGTGAGGTTGACGATCTCCCCATCCGCGTCCACGTCGATCCGCTCGCCGGCGGGGCGGAGCGGCAGGCCGGGCATGCGCCGGATCTCGCCGGTCAGGGCCACGAGGAAGCCCGCGCCGGCGGCGATCTCGATGTCGCGGACGTGGAGTGTGAAGCCCTGGGGGCGGCCCCGGAGTTTGGGGTCGTCGGAGAGCGAGTCCTGGGTCTTGGCCATGCAGATCGGCAGCCGGCCGTAGCCCTGCTTCTCGGCCTTGCGGAGCTTCTGCTCCGCGGCCTGCTGGATGCTCACGCCCGAGGCGCCGTAGACGACCCTGGCGATCTGCTCGATCTTCTTCTCCGCCGGCCAGTCCAGGGGGTAGAGGGGCTTGTACGGGGTCTCGGGATAGGAGGCCGCCGCGACGACCTTCTCGGCCAGGTCGATCGCCCCCGCGCCGCCGGAGCCGAACACGTCGGCGGCGGAACAGGGGACGTTCCTCCCCTTGCAGAACGCGTGGACGACCCCCAACTCCTCGTCGGTGTCGGTCCCGAACTGGTTGATCGCCACGACGAGCGGCTTGCCGAAGTGTTCGGCGGCGTCGAGATGCGCCGCGAGGTTGTCCAGCCCGCGTTCGACGGCCGCCGGGTCGGGCCGGGTGATCTCGGACAGCGGGACGCCGCCGTGCATCTTCAGGGCGCGGATGGTCGCGACCATGACGATGGCCGACGGGTTGAGCCCGGCCGAGCGGCACTTCAGGTCCAGGAACTTCTCGCCGCCGAGGTCGAACGCGAAGCCGGCCTCGGTCACGGCGTAGTCGGCCGTCGCCATCGCCATGCGGGTGGCCAGGACCGAGTTGCAGCCGTGGGCGATGTTGGCGAACGGCCCGCCGTGGATGAACGCGGGGGTCGATTCCCTGGTCTGTACGAGGTTCGGGAGCAGGGCCTCCTTGAGGATCGCCGTCATGGAGCCCGTCACGCCGAGCTGCTTCGCCAGCACGGCCGAGCCGTCGCCGGCGTAGCCGACGAGGATGCGATCGATCCGCTCGCGTAAGTCGGCGAGCGACTCGGACAGGCAGAGGATCGCCATGATCTCGCTGGCCGCGGTGATGTCGAACCCGCTCTCGCGCGGGACCCCCTGGGAATGCCCCCCCAGGCCGATGACGATCCGCCGCAGCGCCCTGTCGTTCATGTCGAGCGCCCGCTTCCAGAGGATGCGGGTCGGGTCGAGGTCGAAGTCGCGGAAATAGAGGCGGTTGTCGATGGCCGCGGCCAGCAGGTTGTGCGCTGCGGTGATCGCGTGGAAGTCCCCGGTGAACTGCAAGTTGATGGTGTTCGAGGGCTCGACCTTGCTCAGCCCGCCGCCGGTCGCCCCCCCCTTGCGGCCGAAGACCGGCCCCATCGACGGCTGCCGCAACGCCAGCGCGGCCCGCTTGCCGATGCGGTGCATCCCCATCGCCAGCCCGATCGAGGTCGTCGTCTTCCCCTCGCCGGCGGGCGTCGGCGTGATCGCCGAGACCAGGATCAGCTTGCCCGGCTTGCGGTCCCCGGCCCGCAGCACGTCGAGATGCACCTTCGCCTTGTCGCGGCCGTAGGGCTCCAGGTGGTCGGGCGAGATGTCCAGGTCTCGGGCCACTTCGGCGATCGGGCGCAATCCGGCGTGGGGCGTTCCGGGCATCGGCGTCGGGTCCTTCGGGGGGGCGGGATCACGGAGCACCGAGAATCTTGCCAGATCCGGGCCGTCGTCGGCAAGCCGCGATTCCCGAGGAGCGACGCCCGGATCGGCGGCGAGGTGGGGGGGCGGCGCGACCGCCCCCCCTCGCGGCTTACTTCAAGTACTTGGCGAGCCAGTCGTGGACCTCGCGCCACCAGACGATCCGATTGGCCGGCTTGGCGATCCAGTGGCCCTCGTCGGGGAACCAGACGTATCGGCTGGGGACGCCCACGCGCTGGAGGCTGGTGAACATGCCCAGGCCCTGGACGTCCGGGACGCGGAAGTCGAGCGCGCCGTGGATGACCAGGGTCGGCGTCTTGAAGTTCTCGGCGAAGAGGCTGGGGGAGCGATCGAGGTAGTGTTCGAGCTTCTCCCAGGGGGGGCCGCCGTACTCCCAGTCCGGGAACCAGAGCTCCTCGGTCGAGCCGTACATGCTGACGAGGTCGAAGACTCCCGCGTGGCTGACGAGGGCCTTGAAGCGGTCGGTGTGTCCGCAGATCCAGTTGACCATGAAGCCGCCGTACGAGCCGCCGGCCGCCGCGACCTTGTCCTCGTCGAGGAACGAGTAGGTCGCCAGCGCGTGGTCGAGGCCCTTCATGAGGTCCTCGTAGACCTTGCCCGTCCAGTCCAGGCTGATCTGGTCGGTGAACTTCTGGCCGAAGCCGGTCGAGCCGCGAGGGTTGATCGCCACCAGGGCGTACCCCGGCGCGGCGAAGAGCGGGTAGTTCCAACGCCCGTGCCATTCGTCGTGCCAGGCGCCTTGCGGGCCGCCGTGGATCAGGAAGAGGACCGGGTACTTCTTGTTCGGGTCGAACCCCGGCGGCTTCATGAGCCAGCCTTGCACCTTCGCCCCGTCGGCCCCCTCGAACGTGAACGACTCCATCGGCGACAGGTCGAGCTGGGCGAGCAGGGGGGCGTTGTGCGACGTGAGGGCCTTCGCCTCGGCGTCCCCGCTCTTGTAGTAGACCTCGCCCGGCTTGTCCCCGGTGTGGTGGAGGTACGCGAACGACTCGCCGCCGGGCCCGACCGAGACCGACGCGTTGGCGCCGCCCGTCGCCAGCTTGTGAGATCCGTCCCGGGCGCCCGAGGCGGGGAGTGCGACGATCGGGACCGTCCCGTCGTCGTCGATCGAGGCGATCAACTCGGTCGGCGACTTCCAGGCGAAGCCCTGGATCGGGCGATCCAGATACGAGCTGGCGTCGATCGTCTTGTCGGTCGCCAGGTCGCGGATGCGGAGGACCCACAGGTCCGACTCGAAGCCGGGCCGGGCCTGGCTGATGTAGGCGAGACGCCCGCCGTCCGGCGAGAACTCCGGGGAGCCGTCGGCCGCCGGGTTCGACTCGGTCAGGTTCTTCGGCTCGCCGCCGCCGACCGGGACCAGCCAGATGTCGGTGTTGGTCGACCAGGCGTGGTTCTCGATCGGTTCGGCGGTGAAGGCGAGCGTCGCGCCGTCGTGGGACCAGGCGTAGTCGCCGGAGCCGCCGAACGGGGCGGGGGGGGTGTTCACTTCGAGCTTGGGGGTCAGGTCGACGGCCTCGCCGGTCTTCGCGTCGGCGACGAAGAGGTGGCTCTTCTTCCCCTCGTCCCAGGCGCTCCAGTGGCGGACCATCAGGTGGTCATAAGTCCGGACCTTGCTCTTGGACTCCTCCTTCACCTTGTCCTGCACGGCCGTCTCCTCGGGCGACTTGCCGGGATACACCTGCGCGGCGAAGGCGATCCTGTCCCCCTTCGGGGACCAGAGGGGACCGTCGACGTCGATCGGCAGTTTGGTGAGCTGCCGGGCCTCGCCGCCGTCGATCGGCAGGAGCCAGATCTGCGCGGAGCCGCCGCGACTGGACACGAACGCGAGGGTCTTGCCGTCCGGGCTCCAGCGGGGGTGGTTGTTGGTCCCCGGCGCGGAGGTCAGCTTCCGGGGCTCGCCGCCGGCGGTAGGGACGAGCCAGAGGCTGCTGTTCGTCTTGCCGGCTTCCTTGTCCAGCTCCGAGACGACGTAGACGACCGCCGCGCCTTCGGGCGAGACCTGGGGGTCGCCGACCGACTTCACGGCCAGCAGGTCGTCGATGGTCATGGGCCGTTCGTCGGCCCTCGATGTCGCGGCGATCGTCGCGGCCACGAGTGCTCCCGTCATCCAGCGTTTCACGATGCGATTCCTCCCTACGTCCTACGTCGATCGAACGTGACTCACACCCGACCGTGCGACATCTTGACCAGGACCGGCGTGAGGGCCAGCATCAGCAGCCCGGGGATCAGCGCCATCACCCCGAGGAACAGCCAGAGGTTGAGGTGATAGGGCTCGATCAGGTTCTCCATCGCGCCGGCCAGGAAGTTGGCGGCGGCCGTGCAGAGGAACCAGAAGGCCATCATCAGCGACGCGATCCGGGGGTGCGACAGCTTGTTCACCAGCGAGAGCCCGATCGGCGAGATGAACAGCTCGGCGATCGTGAAGATCAGGTAGACCGAGACCAGCCAGAGCGGCGAGATCAGCCCTTCCTTCGAGTTCTGGTCCGCGAAGTACATCACGCCGAAGCCCAGGCTCAGGAGCACCAGGCCGAGCCCCTGCTTGGCCACCGAGGGGAGCGGGAACTTGCGCTCGGCGAGGGCCGTCCAGAGGATCGCGAACAGCGGCGCCAGGGTGATGATGAAGACCGGGTTGATCGCCTGGAAGAGCGAGGCGGGAACGTCATAGCCGAAGATCTGACGATCGGTCTTCTCGTCGGCGAACAGGTTGAGCGTCCCGCCCGACTGCTCGAACCCCATCCAGAACAGGATCGAGAACAGGCTGATGACCACGATCACGCCGATCCGCTGCCAGTCGACGATCGTGAACGGCTCGTGCAACTCGGCCATCTCGGCCTTCGCCTTCGGCTCCGTCAGCCAGAGGAACAGGATCAGGCCGCCGACGAGCAGCCCCCCCTTGTAGAAGAAGTTGAGGGCCGGACGCAGGTAGTCGTCCTCGCCCTTCGGGGCGAGCCAGGCGGGCGACCAGATCGGCTGGAGCGAGGGCCAGGCCGCGATCAGCCCGTAGACCAGCGCGGCGAGGGCCGCGGAGATCGCCGCGATCCCGACCCAGTCGCGAGGCCGAAGCGTCGCCCCGGGGACGACCGGCTCGCCCGGAGGCAGCCCGGCGCCCTGGAGCAGGCGTTGCGTGAACATGAACGTGAGCAGCCCCAGGATCATTCCGATCCCCGCGCTGGCGAAGCCGTAACCCCAGCCCCAGCGCTCGCCGAGCGTCCCGGCGATCAGGGGCGAGAGGAACGCGCCCAGGTTGATGCCCATGTAGAAGATCGTGTACGCGCCGTCGCGACGGGAGTCCCCCTGGGGGTAGAGCGAGCCGACCATGACCGAGATGTTCGGCTTGAAGAAGCCGTTCCCCACGATCATGAGGCCCAGGCCCAGGTGCAGCAGCTCGGGCTGGCTGAGCGCGAACTGGCCGAGGGCCATCAGGATCCCCCCGACGAAGACCGCCTTGCGTTGCCCGAGATAGAGGTCCGCCAGCCGGCCGCCGATCAGGGGGGTCAGGTAGACGAGCCCCGTATAGATCGCATAGACGCCGAGGGCCTCGCCCCGCGAGTAGCCGAGGGCCTTGGTCAGATACAGCACCAGCAGCGCCCGCATGCCGTAGTAGCTGAATCGCTCCCACATCTCGGTGGTGAACAGGGCGTAGAGGCCGGGGGGATGGGCCTCGACCTTCGGCGGTTCCGGGGCGAGGGCGGTGGGGTCCACGGTCTGCGACATTGGGCGTTTCCTCGGCGCGGAGGTGATGCGGACGGCCGTGCGCGGCTCGGCCTCTCCCTGGGCCCGACCAGATTAAACGAAGCCGCGCGCCAACCCAAGCCTCTCGACCGGAACCGCGTCAGTCGACCTCGGGCGTCGGGACGGCGCGGGGGACGGGCTCGCCGCCGTGGTCTTCCTTCAGCCATCGCAGGATCCAGGGCATCGTGACGACCGGGCCCGGATCGGCGAACAGCAATGGGGCGCGGATCAACTCGGCGTGGTTGGCCGCCAGGACGACCGGCTCGGGCGCGCCCGGCAGGCGGGTCGACTCCACCGTCACCGCGCCGTCGCCCGTGCCGTCGGTCAGCTCGTCGAGGATCGGCGCGACCTCGCCGACGGCGACCTGCGTCAGCACGGCGAACGGTCCCGCGTTGCGGGCCACCAGGCCGAGCTGGTCCTCGAATCGCTTCCGAGCCTCGGCCGTCAGGAGGCCGAGATTCCCCGCGATGATGTGGTAGGGGACGGCCTCGTTCGGCGCGGCGGCGTTGATCCGCTTCAGGAAGTCGCTGCCGGGGAGCATGTCCTCGGCCGACCGGCCGGGGCCTTCGGAAAGCTCGGCGAGCGCCTGGGTCGTCCGCTTGCTCCGGACGGCCGACAGCCGCGAGATCATCTGGAGCACCGGCTGGAGCCGGGCGACGTGCGCGCCCTGGTTTACCGGGGCGATCATGATGAACGAGTCCACGTCTCCCGCGCCACGCCCCGGCCCTTCAATATAGGCGCGCGCCACCAGCGACCCCATCGAGTGGGCGAGGATCGCCCAGGACCGACGCTCGCCGACCGACTTCCGGAAGGCCTGCCAGTCGGCCCGGAACTCCTCGCAGGAGTCGTCGAGCTTCTGGTTGTCCGGGTAGTCGAACGTGACGACCCCGTACCCGGCCTCTTCCAGCAGGGGGATCATGTGCACGAACCCGGCGGACGATGAGTTCAGGCCGTGGACCAGGCAGATCGTCGGCCGGGCGGGGTCGTTGGGGCGATAGGACGGACGGGGACGGAGGCTGTGCCGGGTCCGCCGGTTCGACGCTTCCTCGGTACGGCTCGCAAGCTGATCCAGCCGCTCCCGCCAGGCTTCCCGCGAGTCGTCGCGACCCAGGGCCTCGGGGACGAGCAGGACGACGGAGTCGGTGGTGAACTCGATCCCCACGGCGTCACCCAGGCTGTCGCGGAGCAGGTTGCGGCCGAGCGCCCCGGCAAGCCCGCGAACGGGGAGATTCAGGTCGGCGGCCGGGGGCCTGACGTCCTGGGCCGTCGACTCGGCCAGGGCCGCGACGATCCGGGAGACGGAGACGGCCCCCTCGGCGTCGACGGCGATCTCGACTCGACGATCGGCCGTCCCGGTCGCTCCGAGAAGCACCACGGCGAACCAGGCCCAGGGGAGGAGCTTCCTCGACGCGGCGGAGGGGGCGGCCTGTCTCATGATCGGGTCGCGTCCTTGGTGACCTCGGGGGGGGATAATCGCCAAGCATGACGAAGACGGTCCCGGCGTTCAAGTCGAGCAGGTCGTTGCCCCCGTCGTTCCGGCGGCTTAGCATGTGGCCCTAGCGGCGACGTCGGCCCCCTCTTTTCCTCCCTTTTCCGCGACCCCCATCACCAGGGAGCCTCGGCCATCATGTGCAGGAACTTCCACGCGACCGCCCTCGTCGGGCTCTGGCTGGCCGTCGCGCCGGCGATTGCGACCGCCGGGACGTATCCCCAACTCGTCGCGACGAAGTACGCGAAGGGCGCCGCGCTGCCGGAGGGCGTCGCGCGGCCGGTCCCGACGTTCGACGAGGTGGATCGGTCGAAGCTGCCGAAAGGCCTGACGGTCCTCGCCGCCGCCAGGGCCGCGAACGGGCGGGTCTGGGTCCTGACCGACGACGGCCCGTTCCGCTCCACGGCGACCGGCTACGAGCCGCTCGAAGTCGGCCCGCGCCATCCCGAGCCCGGCCAGCCCGGGGTCGACTGGAACACGAAGATCCAGACGATGACGGCCGACCCGCTGGGCCAGATCTGGGTCGGCACCGACCGGGGGGTCGTCCTCTGCGACGGCGAGCAGTGGTGGCTGAAGCTGGGGCGTCGCGACGGCATGCCCTTCGAGGATATCAACTGCCTCCACCTCGCCGCCAACGGCGACGTCTGGGCCGGGACGCCCGAGGGCGCCTGGCGGCTCCGCGACGGCGCCTTCCGCTACTTCTGGGGCCGGCGTTGGCTGCCGGACAACCAGGTCGAGGCCGTCTGGACCGACGAGAAGGGGCGGGCCTGGCTCGATACCAAGGAGGGGGTCGCCTGCATCGAAGACGTCTCGACGACCCTCGCCGACAAGGCCGCGCACTATGAGAGCATCCTCCAGAAACGCCACAACCGCCGGGGCTACATCGCCGGGATCGACCTGAAGACGCCCGGCGAGGTCGACGGCGAGACGATCTTCGACGTGAGCGACAACGACGGCCTCTGGACCTCCATGTATGTCGCGGCCCAGGCCCTGCGATTCGCCGCCACCCAGGACCCCGCGGCGCGCGAAGCGGGGGGGCGGTCGCTGAACGCCCTTCTCGACCTGGAGCGACTCTCGGGAATTCCCGGTTTCCCCGCCCGCGCGATGGTGACCGACGAGGAGATCGCGGCCGGCGTCCGGGGCTTCGACCCGGAGGGCAAGGTCCACGCGATCGGTGAGACCGCCAAGGTCTGGTATCGCTCCCCGACGAATCCCGGCCTCTGGTGCAAGGGGGACACCAGCAGCGACGAACTCGACGGCCACTATTTCGCCTGGTTCCTCTACCATGAACTGGCCGCCGACGACGCGCAGAAGGCCGAGATCGCCGCCGTCGTCCGCCGCGTGACGGACGGCATCCTCAAGAACGACTACACCCTGGTCGACCACACCGGCCGCAAGACGCGCTGGGGGATCTGGTCGCCCGAGCTGATCAACCAGCACCCCCTGCATCACGACCTGAGGCCCCTCAACTCGATCGAGATCCTGATGTTCCTGAAGGTGGCCGAGCACATCACCGGCGACGCCAGGTACGCCGAGGCCGCCGACCGCCTGATCAAGGACCACCACTACCTGCTCAACAGCCTGCTCATGCGACGGCACGAGGGGGGCCGCTGGGCCGACATCAACCACTCGGACGACGAACTGCTGTACCTTTCGTACTACCCCCTGCTGGTGCTGGAGAAGGACCCCGCCAAGCGTCGGATCCTCGTCCAGAGCATCGCCCGGACGTGGGAGCCGAACGAGGGCGAGCAGACGATCCGGGCCGAGCGGAACCCCCTCTACAACTTCATGTACGGCGCGACGACCGGCCGCCGCTGCGACGTCGAGGACGCTCGCGAGACGCTCCAGGACTGGCCCTGGGACCTGGTCTCCTGGACCACCAAGAACTCCCACCGTCACGACGTCCGGCTCCGGCACGAACCCGGGCGTCGGCGGATCAACGCGGTGCTGGACCGCGTGCTCTCACCGGCCGAGCGAACCCAGGCCCGCTGGAACGCCAACCCCTGGCGGGCCGACTGGGGGAGCGACGGCCGCCACGAGGACGACGGCGTCGCCTGGACCCTCGCCTACTGGCTGGGCGTCCATCACGGCTACCTCTCGCCCGACGAGTGATCGACGCCTCCGCCTGCGTCCGTCCCCGTCGCGTCGAAGTCGATCTTCAGGCGCGTCGGGGCGGCGAGTGTGACGTCGAGCCAGAGCGTGCGACCGTCCCACGCGAACAGGTCGGGGGCCAGCGGGGCGTCGTCGAGGAACAGCCTGGGCTCTCCCTTCGGTGCTCCGATCAGCTCAAAAACCGGGTTCACGCAGGGGACCTCGGGCCGGATGGCGACCTCGATCGAGAGACCGTCGACCGCGAGTGAAACGCTCCGACGCTCGGGCGACCAGCCCTCGAACGCGACTTGCCCCCCCGTCACGGTCAGCGAAGGAGGACGGGTGTAGCTCCGGGCCCATTGCAGCAACCGGTCGTCGTCCGCGTCGGTCATGCCGATCAGCCACGCCCAGCGCCGGAACGCGAGGGGCCGGGCCTTGCCAGCCGCGTCGAGCCCCGTCCCTCGACTCTCCGCGATCGGATCGGGGCGGGAGGCCGCCCAGCTCATCACGCTGTTGTGACAGGGGCTGATCGCGATCCGATCGTCGATCTTCGACCCGGTGGCGTTCCCCCGGGCGAGCGGCCAGTGGCTCCCCCAGTAGCAGGGGGTGACCAGGAGGCCCTGGTCCTGGAACGGACCGAAGACCACCGGCGGGAAGGCCCGATCGCCCGGGTTGAAGCAGATCGCCGCCTGCTCCTCCCGACGATTGAGCCGGAGTCGGTAGATCGCCGGCGCGGCACCCCCATTGGGGGCTTCAGACGGGTTCCGGATCGGGAAGCGGTACGCTCGCTTCGTCCCATCCAGCGCGATCGCATCGACGAGGTCCTCGGGCAGGACGTCGAAGGGGAAGGCACCCTGCGGGGTCAGCACGATCAGCTCGCTCAGCTCGTACTCGGTCGCCGGGTCGGTCTTGAGGCTCACCACGCGGGTCCCGAAGCCGTCCGGGTAGAACGTATAGTCCTCAACGGCCTGGTCGCCCCAGACCTGGTAATTCAGGTCCGTCGACTGGTACGTCCAGCGCACCCGGACGCGGGCCGGGGTCGATTCGAGGATCGTCACCCTCCCGTAGCGCAACTCCTTGTCCATCAGGGGTTCCACGCAGTCGACGGCGTCCGGCTGGCGGGTCAGCACCTCGGCCCATTCGTAGCAGGCTCCGGTGTTGTGGCGACCGGCCCAGAAGGGGACGTAGCTCGACCCCCGCCAGAAGACGAACCGGGCCCCGTTCGGGAAACGGACCACGACGTCCTGGAGGGCCGGATTCCATCCCTTCGCGTAGTCGAGCGAGGAGAAGGCGCCCGTCGCCGGATCCCGCACGGAGATGGGCGCGTCGTACCTTAGTTTCGTCTCGTAGGCCCCGAACGCGGGACGATCGGCGACCTCGCGGACGAGCATCACCGGGACCTCCCGGCTCCAGAACCCCTCCCCGTCCGCCCCGGTCAGGGCGACGTGCAAGACGTCGCGATCGGCCGAAGTCGCGGGATGCGGAAGGTCCACGCGAGCCATCGCCCGCGTCCCGTCGGCCAGCGGCAGGGGGCGGGATACACGCCTGTCGGCCTCGGAGGCGAACCAGGCGGTCACGAGGGCTGCCGGCTCGTCGCGTCCCCGCAGGATCGCGGCGACCTCGACGACGCCGGACTGGCCGGGACCCAGGAGCAGCCAGTCGGACGGGGGGAGGATCGTCCCCAGGTCGACGGGGTTCACGACCGTCTCGGGCCGTGCGACCGCCTCCGCCTCGAACTCGGGCCGAGGGACGGCCAGGCGGTCGACCTCGACGGCGTCGGCGAAGAGGATCACCTCGGACGCGTGCCCGTCGACCTCCACCCGGGCGATGAACGGGGCCCCGGTGGAGAACTCGAGGTCGCGGCGGGCGGACTCGCGACCGTCGTGGACCTGGGCGAGCTGGAACTTCGCCGGCGGCGGGAGTTGGTTGATCCCGACGAGGACCGCGACCGGGCGGCCGACCCGATCGAGATGGAATGGAGGACGCCAGGGATGCGTCGGCTCCAGGGCGAGCGTCGCGCGGGGCGACGGAGCCTGGGGAGGGTCGGCCGTCGCGAACGGGATTCCCAGAACCAGCCAGGCGAAGGTTGCGAGCAGGGTCTTCATGGCGGGATCGGCCTCCCGGTGCGACATCGAGCGGAGCGAGTTGGAGCGCCGGATCGTATCGCGGCCCGAGGGGCGGGGCAATCGGCCGTCGCGGTTGGGCGGGTCCTGGCGGCGAGGGCTCGCGAGCCCTCCGATCGGGAGAGGAAACCCCCTCGGCAGGGTCGGGGTTTCCGACTTCAGGCCTGCGTCCGATAATGGACCTTATGTTTGTTTCGGGAGGCCGGCCGGCTTACGCGAGCCTTCGGGCCTCCCCAGGCCGCTTGAGCGTCCCGACTCCTACCCGGAGAGCTTCGTGATCCACCAGCAGACTCTGACGATCCCGACTCGCAGTCGAGGGACCATCGAGATCACCGCCGAGCTCGAACGGATCGTGTCCGAATCGGGCGTCCGGACGGGCCTCTGCAACGTCTTCGTCCATCACACGAGCGCGTCGCTGATCGTCTGTGAGAACGCCGACCCGAGCGTGCGTCAGGACCTGGAGCGGTTCGCCGCCCGGCTGGTCCCGGACGGCGATCCGCTGTTCCAGCACACGCTCGAAGGTTCCGACGACATGCCCGCCCACGTCCGGTCCATCCTCACCCAGACGGCCCTGACGATCCCGGTCGTCGACGGCTCGCTTGCTCTGGGGACCTGGCAAGGGACCTTCCTCTGGGAGCATCGAACGAGCCCCCATTGGCGGTCGGTCCTCGTGACCGTGATGGGCGAGGCCTGAACCGCATGCAAAGCATGCACGCTTGACGGGGCGGTTCCGGCTTCGAAACGGAACCGCCCCTCCGACGATCCCCAGATCGTCGGAGGGGCGGGGCTCCATCGGCCCGCGGGCCGGTGGTTCGAGTGGCTCGACCAGACGCGAGGCGAGCGTCAGTCCGCCTTGGCCTTCCAGGTGGTCCAGTCGGCGAGCGGGTTCTTGGAGGTCGGGTCGATCTTCGGGCCCTTCCAGTCGGCCGGGGCAAAGAACGCAACCTTGTCGTTCGTCGAGGTCGAAGGCGTGACCGTCACGCTGACCGGCTTCGGGGCGGCGGCCGGGGTCGGGGCCGACACGTTGACGACGGGGGCGGACGCGGCCCGGACGGGCTCGGCCTTCGTCGCGGAGGTCGTCGAGACGACCGGGGTCGCGGACCTCAGCGACCGACCGTCCCACTTCTCGCTGGTGCGGAAGTCCTGGGCGACGTTCTGGCCGGTGACCGAGACGTCGACCTGCTTGATCACGACCGAGTTCTCGCTGGCGGTGACCTGGTAGCGTCCCTTGGCGAGCGGGATCTGATAGCCGCCGGAGTCCCAGCTCTTGGCCGACTGGGTCTTGCCGGTGTCGAGGTTGGTGGCGTCGATCGAGACCCCCCCCTTCCCTTCGCCGGGCGTGTAGAAGTCGTCGCCGTTCTTGTCGTCGTAGACGACGCCGACGAGCTGGGTGGGGGCGTCGGAGCGGCTGCCGAAGTTCTGGGTCACCACGACCGGGCCGAGCTTGCCGCCGCCGGGACGGGCGCTGGTCTTGACCACGCCGACACCGACGTCGGTGAAGGCGTCGCTCGGGGCCACGCCGGGCTGGATCAGGTTGCGGCGGTGGCCGGCGTCGGCGACCCCCCAGTCGTACAGGAAGGCCTGCATGGCGTTGTCGACGCTGTTGGCGTAGGCGAAGGCGTTCTCGCCGGTCGAGTCGGCCTTGTAGCCGGCCGCCTTGATCCGGTCGTCGGAGGAGGAGCCGTCCGAGCCGGTGTGCGACTGGTACTGGTTGTCGGCCATGTCCTGGCTGTGCTGCTGGGCGGCCTCGGCGAGGTCGCCGTTCCAGGCGACCGGCGGCAGGGGGCGGCTGGAGGCGATCGTCGACTTCACGGCGTCGACGTCGACGTTGTAGTGCTTGAGCGTGTTCTTCACCTCGGAGCTGACGTTCTGGGTCAGCCACTGGGCGGCGGCCTGCGGCGTGGTGCGGGCCATGTTGATGAGCTGGAGGGCGAGTTGCTGGTCGTTGTTTGGGGCGGCCGACGAGAGCAGCTGGCGATCCTCGAGGTTCTCGAAACGCAGCGTTCGTCGTGACGTCGGTCGAGCCATACTGACCTCCCTGTCTATCGGCAAGCGGCCGGTCCCATGGACGCGGTCGGTGTCGGCGATCTTCCGTGTCCGCCCTATACATCGTGCCGGATGACTACGACGACTTTAATGAAACTGCTTGATACAATGGTCGTCGTCGTCCTCACAGCGATCTACCCATTGAGCAACGGGCGTGCCACGACCGGGAAAAAGATTGCCCAGCCCCCTCCCCCGCCCTTCAAGTCTCGTAAAATTCGGATGTTACGTCGTGACACCCCTCGGCTCGCCGCCGATGTTCCACGGTTTCACGCGAAGGGCGATTCCCGGAACCTGCCGCCGGGTGTCAAGAGGAACTTACAAATCGGCGGTTTTTACAAGCCCGGGCGAGGCCTGGGAATCGTCGAAAGTTTCGCTAAAGATTCAGGTTACATCGTCCGCAGGGGCATTCTCGACGGTGGCCGGGGCGGGCTGCACGGGCCGCCCTTTGCTTGTCGGTCGGGGGGTTTCCGATTAGCCTTGGAGACCGATGCTCGATCCTCCGGCTGCGCCCGGAATCCGCCTTTGTTGGAGCCTCCCGCCATGATGACCGTGGACGTCGCGCTTACGAAGATCCAAGAGGCCGAGCGGGGGGGCCGGCTGTCGGCGACCGCCGCCGCCGGGATGAAGCGCTGGCTCGAAGAGGCTCCGTTCGCGCGCTACCGCGAGAAGCTCCTCCACGACGTCGAGGCCGAGAACTGGAAGCAGTTGGACAACGCCTTCTTCACCGTCCTGGAGTTCGGCACCGGCGGCCGTCGGGGCGTCATGTACCCCATCGGGACCAACGTCCTGAACGATCGCACCATCGCCGAAAGCGCGCGCGGACTGGCCGACTACATCCAGGCGAAGAAAGGCCCCGGCGCGGCCTGCTCGTGCGTGATCGCCCGCGACACCCGCCACAACTCGCCCGAGTTCGCCGAGCTTTGCGCCCGGGTGATGGCGGCGGCCGGCGTGAAGGTCCATCTCTTCAAGGACGCCCGCTCCACCCCCCTGCTCTCGTTCGCCGTGCGGCACCTGGGCTGCGACGCCGGCATCATGATCACGGCCTCCCACAACCCCCCCGCGGACAATGGCTTCAAGTGCTACGCGGCCACCGGGGGCCAGGTGATCCCCCCGGACGACGCCGGGATCATCGCCTGCGTCGAGCAGGCGTCCGACCGCGACATCCCCGAGAAGTCGCTTGAGGACGGCCTGGCCGACGGTTCCATCGCCTACGCCGGCCCCGAGGTCGACGAGGCCTACATCCAGGCCGTCGTCGGCGAGTCGGTCAGCCACGCGCGAGGGGTCTCGATCGTCTATACGCCGCTGCACGGCGTCGGCGAGTCGTCGGTGGCCGCTGCGCTGAAGGCCGACGGCTTCATGGACGTGAACATCCTGGCCTCCCAACGCACCCAGGACGGCGACTTTCCGAACGTGCCGAACCACGTTTCGAACCCCGAGAATCCGTCGGCCCTGGCGGCGGCGATCGCCGAGGCCCGCGCCACCGGGGCGGACCTGGTGCTCGCCAGCGACCCCGATGCGGACCGCGTCGGCGTCGGCCTCCCCAAAACCGCCGACCCCAAGGGCGAGTGGACGACCCTCGACGGCAATCAGATCGGCGTCCTGATCGCGGCCTTCGTCATGAAGCAGTACGCCGACCGCGGCCGGCTCCGCCCCGATCACTACCTCGTCACCACCCTGGTCTCGACCCAGATGGCGAAGGCGTTGGCCCGTCGCGAGGGGGTGCGGATCGAGGACGACCTGCTCGTCGGCTTCAAGTGGATCGCCGAGCGGATCGACGCCGCCGGGCCGGTCGGCTTCCTGTTCGGATTCGAGGAATCGCACGGCTACGTCAAGGGGACCTACGTCCGCGACAAGGACGCCGCCGTCGCCTCGCTGCTGTTCGCCGAGCTGGCCGCGACCTGCAAGGATCGCAGCCAGAGTGTGCTCGAATACCTGGACGACCTCTACGTCGACGTCGGCCATTACGGCGAGCGGCTCATCAACAAGACCTACACCGGTCGCGAGGGGCTCGACAAGATCCGCTCGCTCATGAAGGCGTTCCGCGAGGCCCCGCCGAAGACCGTCGCCGGCCTCCCCGTGACCGAGGTCTACGACTACAAGACCCACGAGATCCGCGACCTGGTCGGCTCGGGCGAGGCCCGCCCCCTCCCCCAGCCCTCGGGCGACCTCCTGCTCTTCCACACCGGCCGCGAGGGGGTCCGCTTCGCCGCCCGTCCCTCGGGTACGGAGCCCAAGATCAAGTTCTACCTCTTCGCCCGCACCGCCGTCGACGGCCCCGATTCGCTCCCGGCCGCCAAGGCCGATACCGAGGCGGTCCTTGACCAGATGACCCGTGACATCGAAAAATACCTCGAGGACGTGAAATAGGTCGACACCCACGCGTCCGGGCCGCCCCGCCGGGGCGGCCCGCGCGTCCGCGGAGCCCGCATGTCTGACACCAAGGCCGAAGACGCGCCCAAGCCCGCCGAGAAGGTCCGCAAGTTCCCGAATACGCCGGGCGTGTATCTGATGAAGGACTCGCAGGGCCGGGTCATCTACATCGGCAAGGCGAAGAACCTCCGCGCGCGGGCCGGCTCGTATTTCAACAAGGCGGCCGAGCAGGACCGTCGCATCGTCAACTGGATCGGCGAGGTCGCGGACGTCGACCATCTGCCGGCCGACAGCGAGGTGGACGCCCTCCTGATGGAGGCCCGCCTCATCAAGGACATCCAGCCCAAGCACAACCGGGATCTCAAGGACGACAAGAGCTTCCCCTACCTCCAGATCACCACCGGCGAGGACTTCCCCCGCGTCAACTTCACCCGCGAACCGCTCGACTCCGGCGTGAAGCTTTACGGCCCATTTCCCCGGGCCAAGAGCCTCCGGGGCGCGCTCCAGGTCCTCCAGCGGATCTTCAAGTTCCGCACGTGCTCGCTCGACATCGAGGAGGACGACCCCCGCTGGCGCTGGTTCCGCCCCTGCCTGCTGGCCTCGATCGACCAGTGCACCGCCCCCTGCAACCTGCGGATCGACCGCGAGACCTACCGGCGCGACATCCACCGCCTCCGCCTCTTCCTCGACGGCAAGAAGGACGTGCTGCTCAAGGAGATGGACGAGGAGATGCGCGAGGCCGGCAGGGCCCTGCAGTTCGAGAAGGCGGCCCGAATCCGCGACGAGATCAAGGCGCTCATGAACCTCAACCTCCGGGGCGACCTGGCCAAGCACGCCCAGCCCGAGGTCTTCTACATCGACCCCCGAAAGGGGCTCAAGGGGCTCCAGCGGGTCCTCCACCTGGAGTCGACCCCCCGCACCATCGACGGCGTCGACATCGCCCACCTGGGGGGGACCGAGACCGTCGGCTCGCTCGTGACCTTCGTCGACGGCCTCCCCTTCAAGCCCGGATACCGCCGCTACCGGATCAAGAGCGTGGCGGGCATCGACGACTTCGCCTCGATCCGCGAGGTCGTCGGCCGCAGGATCGACGGCCTCCGCGAGCGCGACGAGCCGTTCCCGGACATCTTCCTGATCGACGGCGGCAAGGGCCAACTCCACGCCGCCCTCGACGCCTTCGAGGCCAAGGGCGTCACGCCGCCGACCATCATCTCGCTCGCCAAGCGCGAGGAGGAAATCTACGTCCCCGGCCGACCCGACCCCATCGTCCTCCGCCGCCGCGCCTTCGCCCTCCGCCTCCTCCAGTACGTCCGGGACGAGGCCCACCGCTTCGCCCAGCACTACCACCATATGCTCCGCAAGAAGCGGGTGCTCGGCGAGGACGAGTGATCCCAATTGGCTTCGATCGTACCAGCCGGATTTCGAAGCCAATTGTCTCAAAGTCTGTCTAGGCATGATTTTATGAGTCGTCGGCCGGCCTTGCAATTGGGTTCGTTCGGCGTTTTTCGTGAGGCTCCTCACTTAACTCCCCCGGGTTCCGGCGACACCCCGATCGCCGCCTCCCGACCCCCTCGAGCTTGTGGTGTTAACTGAGGGGCGTCCTTTTCGTTCCATCCTCATCAAGCCGTCCTCAAGCTCCGCGAGGCACCGGCCGATCGACGTCCGGCGCGAGGCGCGGTCCCGCAGAGTAGAGGATGCCCATTTATCCGTAATGGCGCGGCCGAACTTCGCACGCCGACGCCTGACCGACCCCGCTTTCATCCGACCGCTGCAGACCTGGATGGATCTCTCAAGGGCGCGGGTCGTCGAATCGGCATGGCCGGGATCGGTCGCTTCGACTAGACTCCCGCGCCGGCTCGGCTGAGGGAGCCGGGATGCGTCGATGAAGACATTCGTGACGGCGACTCGGGCCGGGGCCCCAAGTTCGATCGTCCAGCCACAGCCCCGACCCTGCCGAACGACCTATCCCGGAACGATGCGGTTTCGGGGAAGGCGAGGATCGCGAGGCCGGGGATTCCCAGGGATGGGGAGACTTTCATGAGCACGGGGACGCACGGGAGATTGTTGCTCGTCGAGGACGAAGACGTGCTGCGACGGCTGGTCCACCAGTTCCTGGAGCTCGAGAACTATGAGGTCGCGCCGGCCGCTGACGGCCAGGAGGCGGTCGAGGTGTACGCCGATCGCGGCCCCTTCGACGTGGTCCTGCTCGACCTGAACCTGCCCAGGTTGCCGGGCGTCGAGGCCTGCCGGCAGATCAAGCGGATGAACCCGGCGCAGCCGTTTCTGGTCTGCAGCGCGGCGATCCTGGAGTCGCATTTCGAGGCGCTCGCCGCGCTCGGCGTGCACGACACCCTGGGCAAGCCCTACCACCCCAGGGAGCTGCTTACGCGGATTCGGTGCCTCATGGGGACCGTCGCCGACGCGACGGCGGGCGGCGTCCATCCGGGAAGGCCCTGGCGGATCGACGGCGGGGCGGCGACGGGACGTCGGTCGTCCGCCTTGTCGGAAGCTCGTGCGTTGGAGTAAGCTGAGGGGATCGTGCGCGAGGGAGCGGAACCGTCCGGAGCCCATCGCGAGCCACTTCGCAAGGCCACGCCTTGCCGCTCATCCTTTCTTTTCTCGGAAGATGCGAGGGACGGTTTCATGGCTGGGAAACCGCTGAATCGAATGGAACTGCGACGCCAGAGCGAGGCCGCGGAGCCTCTCGATCCCATGGAGGACGAGAACGACGCGGCCGTCGAGGACGTCGAAGAAGAAGAGGTCGTCGGCCGGCGTCCCAAGAAGAAGGCCAAGGCCCCGGCGAAGACCAAGGCCAAGACCTCGCGCGCCGCGAAGCCGGCCGCCCGCATGAAGATCGTCTGGGTGGTCATGAACGACGCCTACAAGGCCGTCGGGACCTTCGAATACAACCAGAAGGAAGCCGCCGAAGCCCGGGCCGCCGAATTGACCGCCAAGGGCAAGGGGACCCACTTCGTCCAGCGCACCAAGGAAGAGATGCCGGCCGACGCGCCGGGCATCGGCGCCTCCATCCCGCGCCCCGAAGTCACGCCGTCGCGGGCGAAGGCCGCCGCCAAGGCGGCCGTCAAGGCGGTCGAGGCCGTCGTCGAGGACGAGGTCGACGACGACGATGACGACGACGAGGGCGATACCGACGTCGAAGACGACTCCGACGACGACGACGAATAAGCCTCACGACGCTGAGGCCTCCGCACCCCGGACTCGCCTCGACCACGCCCGGCGTGGTCGAGGCCCCCTCTCTCTCGATCAAATCGGTCTCCCCTTCGCCTTCCCCGTCCCGCCTCGCCGGCTTTCGCGGGTTCCCGCTCGCAACGGCGGATCGCTCCGGATACCCTGGATTTCCACCCCGGACGCCCATCCGGCCTCGGCCTTCGCGCGCGAGGCCTCGACGCATTCCACCCGAGGAACCCGCCGCGATGCTCCTCTCGACGGTCCTGCTGTTCGGCCTCCTCCCCGCCGTCCCGGCCCAGGCCCCGACGTCTCCTCCGGTCGAGGAGCTGGCGACGGTGGCCGAGAAAAGCGGCTTCAAGGCCACGGCGCGTCACGAGGACGTCGTCGCGCTTTGCCGTAAACTCGCCGAGAAGTCGCCGAACGTCGTCTTCTCCGAGCTGGGCCGATCCGACGAAGGCCGCCCCCTGCCCCTCCTGATTTTCGCCGATCCGCCGGTGAAGACCCCCGCCCAGGCGGCCGCCTCGGGCAAGCTCGTCGTAATGGCGATCGGCGACATCCACGGCGGCGAGGTCTGCGGCAAGGAGGGGCTGCTGATGCTCGCCCGCGAGCTGGCCGTCGAGCCCCATCCCGAGTTGCTCAAGAACCTGATCGTCGTCGTCGCCCCCCTGTACAACGCCGACGGCAACGAGCGGATCGCCAAAGACAATCGCCCCGGCCAGGTCGGGCCCGAGGAGGGGATGGGCGTCCGCGGCAACGCGCGCGGGCTGGACCTCAACCGCGATTTCATCAAGCTCGAAGCCCCCGAGACCCTCGCCCTGGTGAAGTTCCTCAACGAGTGGGACCCCCACATCGTCCTCGACACGCACACGACCAACGGCTCGCACCACCGATACACGATCACCTATGACGGCCCCCGGAACCCCTCGGGCGACCCCAGCCTGATCCGGTACGCCCGGACGAAGCTCTTCCCCGCGTTGACGGCCGCGTTCAAGCAGACCACGGGGCTGGATTCCTACTACTACGGCAGCTTCGGGGGGGGCCACGACCGATGGGAGGGATTCCCCGCGCTGGGGCGATTCGGCACGAACTACGTCGGGCTTCGCAATCGGATCGGCATCCTGTCTGAAGCGTACGCCTACGCCCCTTACGAGACGCGCGTGCTGGCCACCCGCGACTTCGCGCGGGAGTGCCTGAAGTACGCATCGACGAATCAAGATGAGATCAAGAAGCTGCTGGACGACGCCCGCAAGGCGGCGGAGGTCCGGTCGCCGGCCGAGCCCCGACGCGTCGCGCTCCGCTCCGAGCCCCGTCCGCTGGCCGACGCCGAGCCGATCCTGGGCTACGTCGAGAAGGAGGAGGACGGCCGTCGCGCGGCGACGGACGAGCCCCGCGACTACCGTTCGAAGGTCATGGTCGACTTCGAGGCCGTCGAGACGGCGGTCCGCCCCTTCGCTTACCTCCTCTCCGCCGACCAGGCCGAGGCGGCCGCCCTGCTCCAGCGCCACGGGATCCGGGTGGAGGAGCTGCGCGAGGACCTCGACCTGGAGGTGGAGGTCTCTCGCATCGACGAGATCACCCGACCGGAGTCGTCGGGATGGGATCGCCAGGACGTCCGCGAGCTGCGGGTCTCGCCGAGGACCGAGCCCCGCCGCGTGCTCGCCGGAACCCTCGTGGTGCGCGACGCGCAGCCGCTCGGGGCGCTGGCCGCCTACTTGCTCGAACCGCGCTCGGAGGACGGGCTCGCGACCTGGAGGACGTTTCCCGGCCTCAGGGCGGGGGATGACTTCCCCGTGCTGCGGCTGGCCGCGCCGGCCGAGCTTCTGACGACCCCCGCCCGGGATTACGCCGAGCCGAAGTCGGGCCTCCCGATCCGTTTCGACGCGGCGGGACGAGTCGTCGACGGCTCTTTCGGCGGCTCGGCGATCGGCGTCGAATGGCTGGACGACGAGCACTGGCTGCGAGGGGGACGCGACGGCGTGCTGAAGGTCGACGCCCTCACCGGCCGCGCCGAGCCGTTCGTCAAGTCGGATCAACTCTTGCAGGCGCTTCGGCTCATCCCCGGTCTCGAAGAGAAGGCCGCGGAGGAACTCTCGCGACGGCTGGCGTCGGACGTCGTCGCGGGGGACCGTCCCCCGTCGTCGCGCCCCCGGCTCGATCCGACCCATAAGGCGCTCCTCTTCGAGCACGAGCACGACCTTTATTTCGTCGCCCTCGACGGCTCGAAAGGGGTACGACTCACGAACGCCCCCGGCGACGAGACCGACGCCCAGTTCAGCCCGGACGGGCGACGGGTGAGCTTCGTCCGCGACTTCGACCTTCATGTCGTCGACGTGGACGCCCCGACCGAGCGGGCGCTGACCACCGGCGGGACGGACGCCCTGCGGCGCGGTCGGGCCGACTGGGTCTACTTCGAGGAGATCTTCAATCGATCGTGGACGGCCCACTGGTGGAGCCCCGACTCGCAGCGGATCGCGTTCCTGGAGTTCGACGACGCCGAGGTCGGCACGCTGACGATGCTCCACGACGAGGAGTCCCCGCGCCGGGTGGAGGTGAATCGCTATCCGAGGGCCGGCGAGCCCAACCCCCGCGTCCGGCTGGGGATCGTTCCCGCGCAGGGAGGCCCGGTCCAGTGGGCCGACCTGTCGAGCTACTCGGCCGAGGCTTTCCTGATCAGCGGCGTGAGTTGGCGCCCCGACTCGCGTTCCGCGTTCGCGTTCGTGCAGGACCGAGTCCAGACCTGGCTCGACCTGCTGGAAGTCCCCGCGGACGGCGCCGCTCCCCACGTCCTCTTCCGCGACCGGACGAAGGCCTGGATCGCCGACCCGAGTCCCCCTTCGTTCCTGGACGACGGCTCGTTCCTCTGGCTGAGCGAGCGCGACGGCTGGAAGCACATCTACCATTACGCGACCGATGGTTCTCCGAAGGGGAGACTGACCGAGGGGGAATGGGAAGTTCGCTCGATCCAGCACGTCGATCGCGCGACCGGCGAGGTCGCGTTCCTCGGCACCAGGGACGCGCCGATGGCGACGCAGCTCTACAAGGTGCGGCCGGGGGGGGCCGTCGAGCGGATCACCTCGGGAGTCGGGAGTTACCAGACCGAGCACAGCCCTGACGGCCGCCGCTTCGTTGCGACCTGGTCCGACCTGTCCACGCCATCGCGCGTGAAACTCCACGCCGCCGACGGATCGTTCGTGAGGACGGTCGACTCGAACCCCGTCCACAAGATCCAGAGCTACCGCTTCGGGCCTCGCGAGCGGTTCCAGATCCCGACGCGGGACGGGTTCCTGATGGAAGCCGAACTGATCCTGCCGCCGGACCTGGACCCGAACGTCAAGCATCCGGTCTGGTTCACGACTTACGGCGGTCCGCACACGCCTGTGGTCAACGACGCCTGGGCGAACGGCCGTGTCTGGGACCAGGCTCTGGCCGCGGAGGGCTTCATCGTGTTCCGCGTCGACCCCCGCCCGGCCAGCGGCAAGGGGGCGGCCTCGGCGTGGACCGCCTACCGGAAACTGGGCGTGCAGGAGCTTGAAGACGTCAAGGACGCGATCGCCTGGCTCAGGCGAAAGCCCTTCGTCGACGGCGACCGGATCGGCATGACCGGGCACAGCTTCGGCGGCTACCTGACCGCCTTCGCCATGACCCACTCCGACCTCTTCGCCTGCGGGATCGCCGGCGCGCCCGTCACCGATTGGCGCGACTACGACACCATCTACACCGAGCGGTTGATGGGGCTCCCCCAGGACAATCCCGAAGGCTACAAGGCGTCGTCGGTGGTGGCCGCCGCGAAGGACCTGCGCGGCAAGCTGCTCCTGGTGCACGGCTCGGTCGACGACAACGTCTCGGTCCGCAACACGATGCGACTGGTCGAGGCGCTTCAGGAGGCGGGGAAGGATTTCGAGCTGATGATCTATCCCGGCTCTCGGCACGGCATCGCCAGCGGCCACTACAGCAGGCTGATGCTCGACTTCATTCGTCGCAAGCTGGCGACGCCGAAGGCCGCCGCCCCCTGCCCCGATCCGATTCCGGCCTCGCCGCCCGCCCAGGCGGCGACGGCGGGCTTCGTCCATCCCTGATCGGCGCAACGACGAACGGCCGGTCGGGGCGAGCCCGACCGGCCGTCGATGTCGCATACGTTTCGTCGGTCAGGCCGACTCAGTAAGCGAAGATGCCGAAAGGATAGGGGGTGAAGAACGGCCGGGTGTAGTTCTTCTTGAAGTCGAGCCACCAGATGCCGTCATCCCAGCGGAGGGTGACCGCACGCCAGTCGAGGGGGACTTCCGGGTAGGGGTAGAAGGGGCCGATGTTCGGCCAGGCCTGCCAGGGGTAGGCGGTGGGGTAGCCGACCGCCGAGAAGTTGCCCGGAGGGGCGTAGCTGGGCCAGGCGTAGTTCGGCTGGTTCTGGACCGCGCCGCCCGCGGCGCCGCCGGCCGGGCCTTCGGGGAGCGGGCCGCCGTCATTGACGAAGCCGCCGGGGCCGGCGCCGGGGCCGCTCACGACGCCTTCGCCCATGCCGACGGGGCCGCCGCCGACCACGCCGCCGTGGCCGAAGTGGCCGCCGCCGTGGCCGCCCATCGCGACCTGCTGGGGAACGTACTGGGCCGGGCGGACCGCCTGGTCGCCGACCTGAATGTGATCGACCACGCCCGTCACCCCGGCGACCCGCTGGGCGCGAGACAGGGCTTCAGACTTGATCTCGGGGCTGGCGGCGACGCCGGAGAGCGTCACCAGGCCGCCCTGGGCTTCAATCTCGATCCGGGTGGAGGCCAGCGTCCGGCTGGTCCGCAGGGCTCCCGCGACCGAGTCGGCGACCACCTGGTTCGGATTGGTCGCCTGGCCCATCGCCATCGGAGCCGTCACGGCCATGAGACCGAGCACGGCTGAAATCCGTTTCAGTCCAACCATTTTGGGCAAGTCCTTCTCCCGCATGGATCCGACTCGACCTGGGGGCGAACGGCGAGCGGGGCGTCGTTCGGGTCGGTGAACAATCCTTCGTGAAGGTCGTCGTCCAGCTCGCGAAAGCCAGCGGCGATCCAGGGGCGAGCCCCGATCATCGCGGACGTGTCGCCGAGAGGGACGGATCGAAGGACGGGCGGACCAATGATGGGAGTCAGTGAGGTGGGAGTCGCAATGCGCCAGTCCGACGATTCAGAACCTGATTCGCCGGAACTATGACGCACGGTTTGGGGGCGGTCAAACGGCGGGCGAAAAAAAAACGGGGCCGTGTGGCCCCGGGAGTGTCAAGTTGTTGGTGTCGTGAAACTTACGTTGCGGAAAAAAGCCCCGGAATCAGGCCGCCTTGGGCTCGACGAGGTTGCGCGTCGGGCTGACGGCATCGATATTGCTGTTTCCCATGGTCATGCCGATCAGGATGAGCGTCATGGTTCCACCGGCGAAGATGGCGAACTCGGAGTGGTGACGACCGCAGAGGGCCCCGGAGATCCCAAGGCCGAAGAGGGACAGGATCACGCCGATCCGCCCCAGCCCATACCAGGCGGAGCGATAGGGGGTGAGGCGGTGGAGACAGAGCGAGAGGGCTCCACAAGTCTGAAAGAACATGACCAGCATCTCGAACACGCCGCTAAAATTGAGATGAGAGACGGACATGGCCTGACAGGCTCCTTCCTTGGTTCCTGTTTCGGGTCGTCAGTGAGTTGGCGGATTCTGTCGGATGTGAGGGCTCGGCGAAGTATGCGTCCTGCTCCTAGAGCACTCGCCGTACCAAACGGCCCGGACCGTCGATTCAGGTGGAGATGGGGCGGGTGCAAGTCGGAAACTTGAGGAAAAATCGGCCCGTCGCCGAAAATTTCGGCGCGGGCCTTGGTGTTTTTACACGAACCGTCTCAAAATTCTTGCAGAAAGCTCCAGTCGGCCGCCTCGCGTGACGAAGCGACCGACGGGAGGCGGCGGTCAGCGTCGTCGTCCCCCGCGGGCGGGCGCGTTCTTGAATTCGGTGGGACCCGAGACGTCCAGAACCCCCCAACCCTTCTTCTCCCTTCGGACGGTGACGGTCCGCTGGAGCCAGCCGCCGTCCTTGAGCGTCTTCCGGATGGTGACGCCCTGCCGTCCGGTGCTCTTGACCTGGTTGTCCCCGGCGTCGACGAAGCCTTCGAGCTTGGTCGCGAGGTCGTCGAGTTCGGCGTCGGAGATGCTCTGGTCGATGATCCGGGAGAAGAACTCGCGGTACTTGCCCCCCTCATCGGTGCTGGCGCGAAGCGCCGTGGCCTCGGAGAGACGCTCGCGATCCTTCTGCTTGAGAGCATAAAGAAAGGCTTTCACGGCGCCGTGGGCCGAGGTGGTGTCGCCGGGGTCGTTCGCCCCGGGGCCGCCGCTGCCGCCCAGGCCGAGCGCGCCGGGGATTCCCGACGAACCCTCCTCACCCCCGAGAAACCCCGGCCCTCGCTCGCCGCCACGTCCGCCCAGTCCGCCTGGAGGCGTCATCAGGTCGCCGGCGCCGGGTTGGGGCCCGAGCTCGGCGCCCGGGAAAGCTCCCGGCGTCGAGCCGGGTGCGGAGTCCGTTTCGGCGGGGGCCGACGGGGGAGACGCCGCGCCGGTCGCGAGGGCCAGCAAGTCGGCGGTGTCCGATTTGGTCGCGGCGGCCTGGACGTCGGCAGGCGGCGTCGTCTCGACGGCCGCCGAGGGCTGACCGGCCGCCGGGGGCTGACCCGCCGGCGGCGGGGCGGCGGGTTCGGCGATCGCCTCGCCTGCCGGCGGCGGCGGCGCTTCGGCCGCGATGGGCTCGGGCGCGGTCGGCTCGGCCGGTCCGTCCCCGGCGTCTTCGGTCGCGGCCAGTTCGTCGGAGCCGGGATCGGGGACGTCTCCCCCGCCGCACCCCGCAAGGCCGAAGGCCAGAATCCCCGATAGTCCGAGGCCGTACAGCCAGGTGTTCGAAGGTCTCATCGAGTCCCGCCCTCCCCACTCGCGTCGACGAACCCGACCGGACGTCGCGTCGCGGCCCGGCCGCGCGCCCCGCCCGTTCCCGTGATTTGAAGATCCGACTAATGCCACCCTCGATTATGATCTCCTCCACGGCCGCCGAAAAGGGGGCGATCCCCTTTCCCCCGCGGGGGCGGATTCGTGGCGGATTTTCGACATGTTTTCATGCCGAAACTATTTGACGCGTCGCCCGGACCCCGCCCCTTGCCTGGCCGCCGGGCGCGGGATAGACTGGAGTTGCGCCTTCATCAGACATCGCGCGCCGCCTCGACCCGAGACCCAATCGCCATGCACCCACAACAACGCACCATCCTGCTGGTCGACGACGACCATGAGATCGTCGAATCGATGCGCACGATCCTGGAGAACCGGGGTTATCGCATCCTCGTCGCCCGCGACGGCAACTCCGGCCTGATGGTGGCCGAGCGCGAGAACCCGGACCTGCTGATCCTCGACATGATGATGCCCAAGAAGAGCGGCTTCCTCGTGCTGGAGAAGCTCCGCAGCCGTCCCGGCGGGCTCATCCCCACGATCATGATCACGGGCAACGAGGGGAGCCGGCACCGGGCTTACGCCGAGATGCTGGGGGTCCGCGACTACATCCGCAAGCCGTTCGCGATGGAGAAGCTCGTCCGATCCATCGACAAGGTCCTGGGGGTCGTCCCGCGGACCGCCGGCGGCTTCGACGACGAAGCCTGACCCCGGCGGTCGAGACGACTCAGGGGATCTCGTACCCCAACTCCGCGAGCACGCGGGCCAGCGCCAGCAACGGCAGGCCCGTGATCGCGGAGTGGTCGTCCGACTCGATCCGGTCGAAGAGGGCGACGCCCCCCTGCTCCAACTTGTAACTCCCCGCGCAGTCGAGCGGGCGATCGCGCGCGACGTAGCGCTCGATCGCGTTGCGGTCCAGCCTGCGCATCGTCAGCCGGGTGACGTCGGTATGCGCGAAGCGGCGGCCGGGGGCCAGCACCACCATTGCCGTGATTAATTCGTGGGTCCGGCCGGACATCGCCGAGAGCTGTTCGGCCGCCGTCGCGGCGTCGCCCGGCTTGCCGAACACGAGGCCGTCCAGCGAAACGAGCTGGTCGCAGCCGATGATTACGGCGTCGGGCGCACTCGCCCGGACGCTCTCCGCCTTGCACGCGGCGAGCGCCTCCGCCAGGCCGCGGGGGGCGAGGCCCGCGCTCGCAAGGGTCGCCTCGTCGAACGGCGGGGCGACCCCTCGGAATGGGACGCCCAGCCGTTCCAGGAGCGCCCTGCGGTAGGGTGACGTGCTGGCCAGGATCAGGTCGGGCGTCCGGTCTTCACTCATGTCGCGCCCCTCGCCCCGCGCGGGGGCTTGCTTCGGATCAGATTCGGAGGGTGGCGAGCAATTCCTCCGGCGGGAGGAAGTAGCCGAAGTAGAAGTCGCCGAAGAGGGCGTACTTCGCGGAGCTTACGTCGAACCGCATGGTGTAGACGATGTCCTTGAGGAAGAGCGGATTCCGCGCCCAGAGGGTGACGCCCCATTCCCAATCGTCCAGGCCGGTCGACGCAGTAATGACCTGGCTGACCTTCCCCGCGTAGGCCATGCCCGATCGGCCATGCTGGGCCATCAGCTCCGACCGTTCCTCGAATGGGAGGAGATACCAGTTCTGGTCTCCCTGGCGCATCTTGCTCATCGGGTAGAAGCAGAAGCAGGGCCAGTCGGGGAACTCGGGATACAGGCGGTGCTGGTTCATCGGCCCGAGCCGCTCGGCGTACGAGGAGACCTTGGCCTGGAACATCGGGCTTTCGGGGTCGAGCTTCTCGCGATCGCGGAGGATCGCGGCGTACTGCTCGGCGTCGGGGACGTACTCGGAGACCTCGGTGATCGAGTAGAACGAGTACGACGGCGTCAGCGCGGGACCCAGGGGGGAAGCGGCGAGGGCCGTCTCGACGCTATGGACCGCTTTCAGGTCGGGCCCCGCCAGCATGATCCCGAAGTCCGCCTTGTGGCCGGGGACGGCGAAGGTCTGGAGTTGCGCGACCCCCTCCGGCTTGGTCCCGAGGATCTCCACGAACGCCTCGCGGCCGAGGCGGAGGTCTTCCCGATCCAGGTCCAGCATCAGGTTGCGGTCGACGTGGTAGAACAGGTGGAGGAAGTGCCAGCCGCTCTCTGGGACGAGCGAAGCCGGGACCTGCTGGGGCGACGGCCTTCGGGCGGGGCGGGCGGCCCCGGGCTTCGCCTCTTCGGTCTCGGGAGTGGTGGTCGCGGGCGTCTCCTGATTCATGGCCGGTCCCTTGCAGTTCGCGTCTTCGTCGGGGTCAGACGCCGATTGTAGGCCGCGTCCGCCCCGGCGAGCAAGGCACGCCCCTCGCCTCAAGGCCTTGGCTCGGCCCCGGCGGACGCCTTTCTCGGGTCGGTGGGGTGGCAGTGCTTGCAAGGGGTCAGCCCCCCGGCTTCGGCGGCTTCCGGCGTCCCGATCTCGATGCGGTTCTCCTCGGAGATCTGACGGACGGCCGGGCAGGCGGCCTTGTGATACATCGCGCTGTTGCGGTTTCCGATGAGTACGGCCTTGCCGTCGATCGCGGGGCGGAGCAGCGATTTCAACTTCAAGGCGACTGGTCCGACCGGGGCCGGGGCCTCGCTCCTGGAATCGGTCGAGGCGTCGAGGAGGCGGCTCGGCGAGGCCGGCGGTTGGGACCGTGAGCCGTTGACCCGCATTCCCGCGAAATAGCCCAGGAAGAGGGCGGCGGTCAGCACGGCCGCCCCGGCGACGAGCGCGAGGCCCATCGACTTGCGTCGCGTCGGGCTGCTCGGCCGGTCGCCTTCCTGGAGCCAGGCGTTGAGTTCGTCGGCGAGGGCTCGGGCGGTCGGGAAGCGGTCTTCGGGCCGGTCTGCGGTCGCCCGCCGGCAGATGCGGACGAGGCCCGGGGGGACGGTTGCATCGACGTCGTTCCAGTCCTCGGCGGGGGGCGGGGCGTCCATCCTGGAGGAGCCGTTGGGGGGAGTCCGGATGGTGGTGGTGGTGCGAGGTCGGCGGCCGGCCAGGGCTTCGAAGAGGACCACGCCCAGGCTGAACACGTCGCTGCGCTCGTCGACCTGCCGGCTGAACCCCAGGGCTTGCTCGGGGCTCATGTAGGCCGGGGTGCCTAGGACGGCCCCGTCGTGGGTGAGGCTGGAATCGAGGTCGGCGCGGCGGGCCAGGCCGAAGTCGATGAGTCGGGGCCGCATCGAGGCGTCGACGAGGATGTTGGCCGGCTTGATGTCGCGATGGACCACCCCGTGCTTGTGGGCGTAGTCGACCGCCTCGGCGAGGTCGCGGATCAGCCGGGCGGCGACGGCGGGGGCGATGGGCTGATGATCGAAGAACCACCAGAGCGGCTTGCCGCTGACCTGCTGGTAGGCCACCCAGCATCGGCCCCGGTCGAACCCGGAGTCGTAGACCGCCACGATGTTGGGGTGGTCGAGTCGGGCGGCGGCGCGGGCCTCGCGGAAGAACCGCTCCATCACGCGGTCGCTGGGGTTGGGCTGACGGAGGACCTTGAGCGCGACGTCGCGGTCGAGCCGGGGGTCGTAGGCCAGGAAGACCTCGCCGAAGCCCCCGTCGCCCAGGCGGTCGCGGAGCTGGAACCGGTTCAGCACCCCCAGCGAGCCTCGGGTCCAGGTCGCGATCCACTCGGAGGTCGACTCCCGGTCCATCCGGGCGGTCTCGCCGACGGAGGTGAGGGAGTCGGGATCGACCGACGGCCCGCTGCTGAGGCCTTGCCGACTATCCATCGCCTGACCGCAGTAGGGGCAGGATCCGCTCGGCGGAGGCTGGACGTCGTCGTCGATCTCGACGCTCCGCAAGCAACCCCGGCAGACGATCCGAACCGGAGGCTTCATATCCCGGACTCCTTGGAACTCGGCTCGATCTCGCTCGATGAACCTTCGCTGAGGCATCCCACCTGCGACGGATACGGGAAGTGGGTTTGGCCGCCACTTTCCTGAAGATAACCTAAGCGATCGCCGTCGGGGGGCGAACTCAGGGGTCGCAAACGCCTGGCTGGGGTCACTGCGATGATTCCGAACACGAATCGAGCTAGGGGGTTGAGTCAAGAATCGACGGTATGGGAGGTCTCTCGTCGCGAGAGCCTCGCCCGCCGTGAGTTCGAGTCGAACGGCTCGCAACGGCGTGGTCGAGGTTCCACATCGACGTCGATCTTAGACCACGCAATCTAGATTCGTGGCTACCAGGCATCATGTGACTCTGATTTCTAATAAAACGTGAGCCGTTGCTCGAGCGAAGCAACGAAAAGAGCCGGCGCCCTGGGCGGGAAGCCCGGGACGCCGGCTCGTTAGTGGGACGCGGTCGCGTCGGATACGATCAGTGGGTCATCGAAGCCCCGGTCGCCGGGTTGACCGGGAGCACGGCCGGGGGGGCGTCGACGGCCGGGGGGCCGGCGCACCGTCGGAGGTGGTCCTTGTCGATGTAGACGACCTCGACCTTGTGGTCGACGTGGTTGAACGGGATCGGGTAGTCGGCCCAGTAGAGTTCGTCGTAGTACACCGTGCACTTGTAGTGGCAGTGGACGAGCTGGCAGGGCCCGGCGAGGGGGTAGACCTTGCAGGGGTCGACCTTCTCGCCGATCTTCTCGATCAGGAACCGGACGTTGTTCCGCTGGGTCTCATAGAAGACCGGCGAGCCGTTCTTGAATTTGGGCACCTTGTCCCAGACCTCCTCCTCGCTCGGGGGGTCCAGGCAGGCTGCGGGGGCGAAGTCGCCCGGGATCGGGTCGAGGATGGGGACGCGTCCCTGGGTCTCCTCGCGGGCCATGTCGGCCTCGAGCCGTTGCGACTGCGACGCGAAGATCGGCCAGGCGAACGACCAACCGGTCGGATGCAGAGGCGCGATGTTGCGGAAGACGTACGATAGGCCGCAGCCGACGTGGGTGGTGCACAGTGCGGCTGTAAGGACACCCATCGCAAGGCCGCGAACCCAGCGCGGGGTCTTATGGCTCAGGTGCCGCGCGGATCGGAACATGGTCTTATCCCCTCCTTGGGAACGTGCGCGAACACGCCGACGGGCGTTCCAGCCTCGTCGACCTCGTGGCGCCGGGATCGCTATCCTGTTCGAGTGGAGACGACCGATCGTTCCGGCGACTTCCTGAACGCGACCGGTCCATGTGATCTAGTTATCGTTCGCGGGCTGCATGGTCTGTTAGGAATTTCCGGTTTCCCCGGTTGGAATCCCCCGACCCTCGGCCGCCCGCAAGCGATCGACCATCTCACGCCTTACAACCCGGATCATCGGCCGTTTCGCCCCCAAACTTGGATCGTTCCACCTCCGCGGCGGCAGATCCCGTCACGCGGTCCCGCGCCGGAGGGCCTCCACGATCGCGTCGACGTCGTACACGCAGCCCCCCCAGACGCCTCCCGAGGCCGTCTGGAGGGCGGCCCAGAGCCGGACGTCGTCGGGGAGGTCGGGATCGGGAGAGAGCATGGGATGCGGCGACCGGCCGGCGAGGATCCGGCCCCCCTGCTCCGCGCCGACCTCGATCCCCTCGGCGCCGACCATGTCGACCGTCCCTTCGAGCCGGACGCGATCGACCACGATCCGGATCAGGTCGCCGTCGCGGACCTTGCCGAGCGGCCCCCCCGCGAGGGCTTCCGGGCTGATGTGGCCGATGCAGGCGCCGGTCGACACGCCCGAGAACCGGGCGTCGGTCAGGACCGCGACCTCCTTCCCGAACGGCAGGTGCTTCAGGGCCGACGTCACCTGGTAGATTTCCTCCATCCCGGCCCCGACCGGCCCCCGGCCGATGAGGACGATCACGTCGCCGGCGCGGATCGGGACCTCGGCCTGGCCCTTGATCGCCGCCACGGCGTCGTGCTCGCGGGTGAAGACCCGCGCCGGGCCGAGCTTCCGGTAGACGCCGTCGGCATCGACCACGCTCGGGTCGATGGCCGTGCTCTTGATGACCGACCCGTGCGGGGCGAGGTTGCCGCGCGGGAAGGTCACGGTGCTGGTGAGCCCGCGCTCGCGGGCCCGCGACGGGCTCATCACCACGTCCTCGGGATCGACTCCGTCTTCCTGGTAGAGCCGATCTCGCGAGCGCTTCCGGCGCTCGCTGGTCTCCCACCAGTTGAGCAGCCGCCCCAGGGTGGTCCCCGAGGCGGTGAAGACCGACTCGTCGAGCAGGGCGAGTTCGCGAAGGTGAAGCATCACCTCCGGGACTCCCCCCGCCAGGAAGGCGCGGACGGTTGGGTGCGGGGTCGGCCCGTTGGGGAGCACGCTCACCAGCCGGGGGACGCGGATGTTGATCTCGTGCCAGTCGACGACGTCGGGGCGTCGCAGGCCCGCCGCGTGGGCGATGGCGGGGATGTGCAGCAGCAGGTTCGTCGATCCGCCGAACGCCGCGTGGACGATCATGGCGTTGCGGATCGCCGCGTCGGTCAGGATCCGGCGGGACGCCAGCCCGTGGCGGGCGAGCCCCACCAGGGCGCGGGCCGACCGCCGGGCCATGTCGCTCCAGACCGGCTGGCCCGACGGCGCGAGGGCCGAGTGCGGCAGCGACATCCCGAGCGCCTCGCCGACGACCTGGGCCGTCGCCGCCGTCCCCAGGAACTGGCAGCCCCCGCCGGGGCTCGCGCAGGCCCGACACCCCATGTCGGCGGCGGTCTGCAGGTCGATCTCGCCGTGGGCGTACCGCGCCCCGATCGTCTGGATCTTGCCGGCGTCCTCGCCCTCGCGAGGCGGGAGCGTGACCCCGCCGGGGACCAGCACAGACGGCAGCCGAGGCACGCCCGCCAGCGCCAGCATCATCGCCGGCAACCCCTTGTCGCAGGTGGCGACCCCGAGCACCCCCTTGCGCAAGGGGAGCGACCGGATCAGCCGGCGGAAGACGATCGCCGCGTCGTTGCGATAGGGGAGACTGTCCATCATCCCCGTGGTCCCCTGCGAGCGGCCGTCGCAAGGGTCCGAGACCATCGCCGCGAACGGGACCGCCCCCAGCCGCTTCAGCTCCTCGGCCGCCGCCTTGACCAGCAGGCCGATCTCCCAGTGCCCGGTGTGATACCCCAGCGCGATCGGCGAGCCGTCCTCGGCGCGGAGTCCCCCCTGCGTGCTCAGGATCAGGTATGGGTCGCGCGTGGTTTCCGAGGGCGTCCAGCCCATGCCGGCGTTCTGGGAGAGGCCGAAGAGGTCGCCGGAAGGCCAGAGCCGGAGCATCTCGTCGGTCAAGGGGAGCGAACCGGTCGGCCCCTCGGACTTCGTGGCCACGCCGTCCCAGTCGACGTCCGGCGACTCGACCACGTCCCGCCAATCCCGATTTTCCGAGCCCACTTCGATCGACATGCCACGTCCTCTCGCGGGAGAATTCCGGCGCACCGCTGCGCCCGGATTCATCATGGCCGACCGGTCGAGGTCGTCACAACCCCGCCGATTCGTCGGCTTCGGCCCCGCCTTTGCTGCCTTCCGTGGCGCGGGGCCGTCGAGATCGGCCGCCCCATCCTCGCGATCGGACCCCTAGCTTCCCCACCACTGAGGAGGACGGATCATGGAACGTCGGGAACTTCTGGCGCTGCTGGGCGTCGGCGCGGCCGGACTGCTGACGACCGGCTCGGCGAGGGCAGGCGACGACGACAAGGATGAAAAGCACAAGGAGCATCACGCCCACATGAAGACGATGGGCGAATGCGCGCTGATCTGCAACATGACCTCAGCCCACTGCCTGGCCGAAGCGGCCAAGGAGGACTGCAAGCATCGCGACGTCCACATCAAAGCCGCCGCGATGACCAACGACTGCCAGACGTTCTGCGTCCAGGCCGTCACCCTGATGGCCCGTCACAGCCCGCTGGCCGCCTACGCCCACAAGGCCTGCGCCGACGCCTGCCGCGACTGCGCCGAGGCGTGCGCCAAGGGGGGCGACGACGAGATGATGAAGAAATGCGCCGAGATCTGCCGCGAGTGCGAGAAGGCGTGCCGCGCCTGTTGCGAGAAGCCCGCAGCCGCGACCACTTGACGCCCCACGCCTCGCCGCGCCCCCTCGCTTCGGATCACATCAAAGCAGTTCCCGAGGGGGCGCGGCCGCTTCGACGAGCCGGAGCGGACGGCCGTCGGGGGTCTGGTACTTGTGCTCAGGGTCGATCCCGAGCTTCGTGTAGATGACGTGCGCCAGATCGGACGGCGTGACGGGGCTTTCGACGGGGGAGTCCCCCTTGGCGTCGGTGCGTCCCAGGACCAGCCCGGCGGGGGTCCCGGCGCCGGCGAGGAGGATGCTGTTGGCCCGGCCGTGGTGGTCGCGGCCGGCGTTGGCGTTGATCTTCGGCGTGCGGCCGAACTCGCCCATCATCACGACGAGGGTGTCGTCGAGGAGCCCGCGCTCCGCCAGGTCGACGATCAGGGCGGCGAGCCCTTGATCGAGGGCCGGGGCCAGCGTGTCCCGGATCGTCGGGAAGTTCTGCGCGTGGGTGTCCCAGCCCAGGGGACCGGGGCCTCGGTCGTTGACCGTGACGAACGCCACGCCGGCCTCGATCAGCCGTCGGGCGAGGAGGCACGACTGGCCGAAGGGGTTTCGCCCGTAGCGTTCCCGGACCTCGGGCGTCTCGTCCGCCAGCCGGAACGCGGCCTGGGCGGCGTTGGAGGTCATCAGCGAATACGCCTGGTCCGCGAACTGGTCCCGGCTCGACGTGAGGGGCGTCGGCGGCACGTCGCGCGCGAAGTCGTCGAGGCTCTTGACCATCGCGCGGCGTCGGAGCAGCCGATCGAGCGTCAGCCGATCCGGCGGCGCCAGGTTGCTGACGCGAAACCCCTCCTGGTTGGGATCGCCGCCGACGGCGAAGGGGTCGTGGGCGGGGGAGAGGTAGCCGCTCAGGGACGACGACGGCGGGTCCGGGACGGCGACGTAGGGCGGCATGAGCCCCCGGCTGGATTCGCGCCACTTCGAGACGACGCTGCCGTAGCTCGGGTAGACTTGCGCCGGCGTGGGCCGGTAGCCCGTCAGCAGGTGATGCGAGGCCCGATCGTGGTCGGCCTCGGGCGAGGTCATGCTGCGGATCAGGGTGACCCGGTCGAGGATCTTCGCGAGGTTGGGCAGGACCTCGCTGACCTGGACGCCGGGGATCGGCGTCGCGATCGGCTTGAATTCGCCCCGGACGTCGGCGGGCGCGTCGGGCTTGGGGTCGAACGTGTCGAGATGCGACGCCCCCCCCGCCAGCCAGATCAGGATGCAGTTCCCGGCCGCCGCTCCGGGCGCGGCCTGCGCGCCGAGGGCGCGGAGGCGGAGGCCCTCGCCGAGTCCCAGCCCCAGGAAGCCGAGCACGCCGGCTTTCAGGACCGCACGCCGCGAGGGACCCGGGCAGGCGATGAGTCGCGTCTGGGACGGCATGGCGGGGCTCCCCGATCGACGGTCGAAGGATCAATGGTTGAACGCGAATTCACGCGAGTTGAGCAACGCCCAGAACAGGTCCTCGGCCGCCTCCCGGAGCGTCCCGGCCTGCTTCAGCTCGGCCGACCACCGCGAGGACTCCTCGGGGGTCGGCGGCCGGCAGAGGGTGCGGAAGTAGAGGTTCTCCACCAGCTCCTCCGGCTCCAGATCCAACGCCAGGGCTGCGGCGAGGTAGCCGTTGAGGTTCGCCACCTTGCTGTCGACCACGTCGCCGCCGATCAGCAGGAGCGACTGCCTGAGGCTGAGCGGCGGCGTCTGGACCGAGGCGCAGGCGGTGGTCCGGGGGCATCGCCCGAAGGCGTCGAGGATCGCGCTCGCCACGCCGGGGTCGGTCACGCGGATGGCCCGACGGGTCGGCGAGGCGCCCGGAAATCGGTTGGGGACGTCGGTCGCCTGGGCCAGCGCGTCGGCCATCTGGTGCGCGGAAAGAGGCCGGGGCGACTGGTGCGAGAACCAGCGGGCGTCCTTCTCGTTGCCGGTTACCGGCGCCGACGAAAGTCCGTACGCTTGCGAGGCGGCCACCGTGCGGATCAGTTCGCGGAGGTCGAACTTCGTCGCCACGAACCGCGCGGCCAGGGCGTCGAGCAACTCCGGATGGACCGGCGGGTTCGACCGGCTCATGTCGTCCGGCGGGTCGACCAGCCCCTTGCCGAAAAGCTGGGCCCAGACCCAGTTCGCCGTCGCACGAGCGAAGTAGGGGTTCTCGGGCGAGGTGATCCAGGCCGCGAGCGCGACCCGAGGATCGGCGTCCTCGGCGATCGTCGTCGCGCGGCCGTCGAGCAGCCGCGGGGGGACCGGTTCGCCGGTTCGAAGGTGCTTCACCTCGCCCTGAGGGTCGACGCCGATCTCGACCCGGCTCGACATCATCCCCCCCATCCCGCGCCCCGTCTGCTTGACCTTGGCGAAGAAGGCGGCGAATCCGTAGTAGTCGTCCTGGGTCCAGACGTCGAACGGATGGTCGTGGCACTGGGCGCATCGCAGCCGCAGCCCGAGGAATCGCTGGGCCGTCTGCTCGGCGGCGACGGTCGGCTCCAGGGCGTCGATCGCGTAATTGACCGGGCCGCCGGCTTCGAGGTCGTTCGGGTTCCCCAGGGCGGTCAAAAGCGTCCGAACGACGCCGTCCCAGGGCGCGTTCTCGGCCAGCCGGGCGTCGAGCCACTCCTGATAGCGGTAGGCGCCGTTCCCCTGCCTCGCCGCGCTGATCTGGAGCAGGTCGCCCAGCTTGATCCGCCAGAACTGGACGAACTCCGGGCGTTCGAGCAGCCGATCCACGAGCTTCCCCCGCTTCTCCGGGTCGGGATCGGCCAGGAATCGTCGGATCTCCTCGGGCGAAGGCGGTCCCCCCGTCAGGTCGAGCGTCAGCCGTCGCAGGAACGCGGCGTCCGAGGCCGGCGGGCTGGGGGGGACCTTCAGGGTCTCCAGCCGTCGGAAGAGCGCGTCGTCGATCAGGTTCGACCTCGGCAAGCTCGCGAAGTCGAAGGCCAGGTCCGGGTTCAACGGGGAGGAGAGTCGGACGGTCTCGACCAGGGTTCCGAGACGGACGACCAGGTCGGCCTCGCCGCGACGGAGCAATTCGGCCCGACCCTGGGGGTCGACGACCGCCGTGGAGTCGTCGAGCGATTTGAACACGGCCTGCCGGGTCGCGTCGCGACGGCGGCCGTCGGCGTATTCGGCGACGACCCGAAGCTGACGGACGCCGGGCCCGGACATCGCGGAGGCGGGGGGCTCGATGGTCAGTTTCACGAGCGCCGCGGCGGGCTCGCCGAGCGAGCGGGGCGCCCCGGCCCGGATCCAGGCGACGAGCGTCTCGTAGTCGGACGAACCGACGCTCAGGCGACGACCGCCGCCGTGGGGGGCCTCGCCGGTCGCCTTCAGGACGACGAGGCTCCGCTCGGGGGCGATGGGGGCGATCCGCCGCTGAGCGGCTCCGCGAGTGATGGCCAGGAAATCGGCGTCGGGGTCGTAGCCGTAGAGGGAGAGGGGGAAGCCGCTCTGGCCTTCGGCCCGACCGTGGCAATTTCCCGTGTTGCAGCCGCCCTTCGTGAGGATCGGCTCCACGTCTCGGGCGAAGTCCCAGGAACGACCAGCCCGGGGCTCGACGACGACGCGGGCGCGGGACTCGACCCCGTCCGCCGAGGCGACGACCTCGACCGTTCCGGCGACGAGCGGCCGGACGTAGCCCCCGGCGTCGACCGTCGCGATTCCGGCGGGTTCGACGCGCCAGGAAAGGCCGGACGGGGCGTCTCGGGCGGTGGAATCGGCCCGGAACTCGGTCGCCAGTAGTTGCAGGCCCGGGGCGTCGCCCGCTATCGTGAAGGTGGTCGGGTCGATCTGGATCGTCCGCGACGCCGGTGCGGCGACCGTTTCAGCGGGCCGAGACGGCGGTCGGCCGGTCTCGACGACCGGCGGCGCTGATCGTCCGCAACCGACGTGGGCGGCCAGCACGCAGGTCGCTATCATGGAACCGACCCGTCGGCGGGGCATGGGGCTCGTCTCCTTCTCCCGTCGCGAACCGACGTTGGACGTCCTTTTGACAAACGTCGGATGTATTGTATCGTACGCAAACGCAACGGCAAACGGAAAAACCGAAGACGTCGGCCCGCACGACCAGCGGGAGGCGAGGGGAACACCGACCATGGGCAAGGGCGACAGGCGGAGCAAGCGGGGCAAGGTTTTCCGGGGCACTTTCGGCAAGAAGCGGCCCAAGGCGGAGACGCTGAGGAAGGCCAAGGCGGCGGCGGTGGCCGCCGACGCCACGACCGCGGCGGCCCCGGCTCAGGGCTGAACCGATTCGGATCGATCGCGTGCGTCCGGTCGCGGGGCCGATCCTCGCCGCCGGACGCACGCGCGTCCATCCGTTCGTTCGTCGCGGTTCGGGTTGCGTGCCGCCTTCGATTTTGTTCCAGTCGAAGGGGACAGGGACGGCAACCAGGACGATGATCGAGGATCATGAGCCATGGCCAAATTGCGCTTGCTCAAGACCGGACACGGCGACCTGACGCTCGCCGAATGGGACAAGCAGCGGCCCGAGACCGTCGAGGCCGCCGCCGCGCAGTTCGCGGAACACGTCACTCCCGGCCGCATGGCCTTCCGGCTCGACGGGCCGGGCCAGACCCGCCTCATCCGCCAGTTCGACGCCACGGCTCCCGAGATCCTCATCGTCCCCGCCGTGCAGGGAGGCTGAGAAGCTCTCGCGATGATTCGCACCGGATACCTGCGCTGGGAGATCGACGTCGACGACGTCCGTTGCCCCACCGATCCCTACGCCCGCGAGGTGGTTTTCCTCGCCCGGCCCACGCATCGGGTCGTCCGCGTCCGGACCACCAACCACGCCGACGCCGCCGCACGCTTCGTCCGCGGCGAGGCCGCCTATGACAGCGTGCTCAAGACGTTCGACGCCAAGCGGGGTGAGGTCGACCTGACCATCCCCGACGTCGGCCCCCGTCGATTCCGATACTCCGAGTCCGACCGGCTGAAGCTGCTGCGGTACTGGATGGAGAAGGTCCAGCGCGAGGCCGCCTCGTTCGCCCACGAGGTCGTCGCCACGGCCTCCTCGTTCACGCAACTCGTCATCGCCAGCCAGGCGCTCCGTTCCGGCTACGCCAAGCTCGTCGAGAACGAGGTTTTTCGGGTCATCGAAGGCAAGAGCCAGGGCCAGCCGACCTCGGACGAGCCGATTCGGATCGACGCCGCCGATTATCAGCAAGGGGTGCCCGAACTGGTCGCCGCCGAGCTGGTGCGCGACGTGGTCGAGCCCAAGGAATTCCACGAGTTCTGCCAGTTCGACTGCCTGACCGTCCGCAACGGCGACAAGTATTACCGAATACCGCGCCGGCCTCACGGGCTCATCGAGGTCTGGGACGCCACGACCAAGGCCGCCATCTGCCGCCTCTGCGTCGTGTTCCAGGACCCCGGCATGCCCCCCTCCGACGAGGTGGTCATGAAATACCTCCTCGCCAAGCATCAGCCCGACCAACTCTGGCAGACCGGCGTCCGCTTCGCCCCTCCCAAGGGCCGGTTCGAGGTCACGCCCCCCCGGCGCTGGTCCACCGACTGATCGCGACGTCCGGATGTCTTCGAAATGAAGAGGCGTGGGGGATTTCGCCCCCACACGCCTGGGATCGGGTCGGTCGACGAGGGTCAGGGCTCAGCGAACGGTCTTCTGGGCGTCCCGCGAGGCCTGCGGGGACGGCGCCGGTGCCGGCGCCGCCGGGGCGACGGGAGCGGGCGCAGGGACCGTCACCGGGACGAGCACCTGCCGACAGACGGGGACCTGGCGGGCGACCCGCCGCTGCTGAATCTGGTAGGTCGTCACCGGGACGGTCTCTGGCACTTGCACCGCGACCTGGCGAGTGAGGTTCTCGGTCACCTGCTTCGTCCGTTGCTGGTACGTGGTGACGGGGACGGTCTCCGGGACCTGGACGGCGACCTGCCGGGTGACGTTTTCGGTCACCTGCTTCGACTTCTGCTGATAAGTGGTGACGGGGACGGTCTCCGGGACCTGGACGGCGACCTGGCGGGTGACGTTCTCGGTCACCTGCCGGGACTGCTGGCGATAGGACGTCACGGGGACGGTCTCGGGGATCTGGACGGCGACCTGCCGGGTCACGTTCTCGGTGACGAACCGCCGCTGCTGCTGGTAGACCGTGACGGGGACGGTGACCGGCACCTTGACGCCGACCTGCTGGGTCGTGTTCTCGGTGACCTGCTTGTAATGGGTCGTGGGGACGGTCTGGGTCCGCTGCTCGGTCGTGTAGACGGTCCTGGTGACGGGGACGGTCTCGCTGACCTGCGAGGCCTGCATGGTGGTCACCGGAACCTCGATCGTGCGGACCTCCTGGCTCGGCGCGTCCTCGGTGACGCTGACCGGCACCATCTCGGTCGTCGTCCTGGGGACCTGGACGACGTTCTGGACTGGGACCGTCCTGGTACGCGTCTGGGGGATGTAGGTCGTCTCCGGGATGAGACGGACGATGGGCCGGGAGACGTAGACCTGCTGGGTTGTATAGGAGACCTGGCAGCCGTCGACCGTCGCGGCGGACGCGTTGTTCAGGACGCCGGCGAAAAGTCCCGCGCCGCCGTGGCCGCCGCAGTGGCCGCAGCCCCCGCCCCGACTCAGCCGATGGCCGCACTTGTGGCCGCAGCCGTGACCGCCGCCGAGGACCGTTCCGATCGAGTTGCCGCAGGGATCGACGGCCGGGGCCGAGGTGTAGACCGGGACCGTCCGGCACTCATAGCCCCCCTGCTCCTCGACCACCCGCCGGTTGGTCGTGACCGGGACGTTCTCGGTGTAGCACTGGTTGACGTAGCTCGTCATGACCTCCTGGGTCATCACCGTCTTCGTCTGCGGCTGCATGATCGTCCTGGTGACGGGCTTCATGACCGTCACGAACTGCTGCTGCTTCTGCATCGTCGTGACCGGGTTGTAGACGGTCCGGGTCACAGTCTCGTTGACGGTCTCCTGCTTGGGCGTGCTCACTGTGTAAGTCTGCTGGATGTTGACGGTCTCCGGGACCGTCCGGACGACGGGGACGGTCTGGGTGCGAAGCTCGGTGCGGTACTGGGTCTGGTTGACCGTGACCGGCACGTTCTCGACGACCATCCGAGTGTTGGGGACGGTCTCGGTCCGGTACTCGGTACGGAACTGGGTCTGGTTGACCGTGACGGGGACGCTCTCGACGATCGTTCGGGTGGTTGGGACGGTCTCGGAGCGGTACTCGGTCTTGTACCGGGTCTCGTTGGTCGTGACCGGCACGCTCTCGACGATCGTCCGTGTGACCGGGACGGTCTCGGTGCGATACTCGGTTTTATACCGGGTCTGATTGGTCGTGACCGGGACGGTCTCGCACTCAATCCGTGTGACGGGGACGGTCTCGGTGCGGTACTCAGTTCGGTAGCGGGTCTGGTTGGTCGTGACCGGTACCTGGACGCACTCGACGTCGTAGACGGTCTCGTAGGTCACCTGGGTCTGGGGTGCCAGGATCGTGGTGGTCGCGGCGGCCGCCTGGCTGGTTGGGGAAGGTCCCTGGGCGGAGGCGGTCGGCTCATCGGCGGCCGTCGCCGCTCGGGCCAGGAAAAGCCCGTAGATCAAGCCCGCCACGGCGGCGCGGCGGAAAGAGGCCCGCTCGACTCTCATGCTCGTCGTCCCCCGATGCAAATTTTGGAGTGGTCGCGACTCCCTTCCATAGGCTTCAGGTCGGGAAGCTCTCCATAGTTTGCCCGAACGGCCTCAAGGCCCTGGGTCGCACGCAATTCTCATTTCGCCCAGGCCGCCTAATGATAAGCAATCCCTGAACCACGTTGTCTCTTTTCCCCAATCTAGGTCGAAAAATGGGAGGGGGGTCGGCCCGGGCGACTCATCGGATCCGGCGTCGGCGGGCGCACCCTCGGCGGGGGATGGGCTCGACCGGAGAGAACGGCCACATGCCTATGGGGTACATAACTGGATTTGCTGATCTTTGATCGTCGGGTTGAGGCGGCGGGGGAATTGCCGTAACATGAGCCGGTCTAGGCGGGTCGGACGGTACTCGGGCGGCCGTTGGGCCGGGGAGGCCGCGTGAAGCCCGCCGGTTCCGATCCCATTCGTCGAAGCTCGCGAGCGTCGTCATCCATGTCTAAAACCGAGCATGAGCGAGAGCGCAACCTGGCCGTCTTCATCGACCTGGAAAACCTGGCGATGGGGTTTCAGAGCCAGCGGAAGGTCAAGTTCGACATCCAGAAGGTGCTCGAACGGCTGGTCGAGAAGGGTAAGCTGATCGTCAAGAAGTCGTACGCCGACTGGAGCCGGTATCCGAACTACACGGCCCCGTTCCACGAGTCGGCGATCGAGCTGATCGAGATCCCCAAGCGCTCCCAGACGGGGAAGAACTCGGCCGACATCCGCCTGGTCGTCGACGCGATGGACCTCGCCTGGAGCAAGCCGCACGTCGACACGTTCGTGATCGTCTCCGGCGATTCCGACTTCTCGCCGCTGGTCTCCAAGCTGAAGGAGAACGGCAAGCACGTCATCGGCCTGGGGATGAAGGGGTCAACATCGGAGCTGCTCCGCGACAACTGCGACGAGTTCATCTACTATGAGGACCTCGAACGCCAGGAGCAGAACGAGCAGCAGCTGGCCATCGACCTGAAGGCCTATCTCCCGACCAACCTGGACGAGAAGCAGCGCGAGGTCTTCAGCCTGCTGGTCGAGGCCTGCTCGGCCCTCCGTCGCGAGAATCACGAGGTCCTCTACGCCTCGATGATCAAGGACACCATGAAGCGGAAGATGCCGTCGTTCGACGAGAGCTACTTCGGCTACCGCAGCTTCACCCATCTGCTCGAAGACGCCGACAACCTGGAGCTGGTGGATATCGAGCGCAACCCCAAGAGCGGAACCTACATGGTGACTCGCGTCAGCGGTGAGGGAGCCGACGCGGCCCGCCCGCCCTCGGCGCCTGGTGACCGGCCGTCCCCCTCCACCGCTCCCCATCGCGGTCGAGGCCGCCAGGGCTCGCATCGCTGAGACCTCGCGGCGATTTCGGGCTCCGATCCGAAGTGATTCTGGAAAGCGTCGGGGATCGATCGTCGTACTCCCCAGTGGTGATCCGCGCCGGGCGATTCGTGTCGTCGGGCGCGGTCCCTTTCCGAATTTCCGGCGTGGAAACCGCGTTGAAATCGCCAGCGAGGATCAACATGACCAGGATTCGATCGGGGGCCGTAGCGGTGATCGTCGCCGTCGCGGCCGGCGCATTCGATGTCGCCCAGGGCTCGGAAGAGAAGCCGTCGGTGGAGGCGGTGTCGGCGGTGTCGCGGTTCACGGTCGACCTGTACAGGACGCTGGCCGGAGGCGGGGACGGTGGCAACATCTTCTGCTCGCCGCTGAACGTCGCCACGGCGGTCGAGATGACGGCCGCCGGGGCCAAAGGCGAGACCGCCGAGCAGATCGCCCGGACCCTCCATCTCGACGGCCTCGGCGACGCCGCGCACGACGGCCTGGGCGGCCTGGTCGACGCCGTTCGTGGGTCGTCGAAGCCACGGCCCGAGGGTGAGGCGGAAGACCGCTCGACCGGGCTCTGGACGGCCAACGCGGGCTGGTTCGACGGGAGCGAGAAGATCCTTCCGGACTTCACGGCGCGGCTCGAACGCTCCTACCGGGCCGAGCCCCACCTCGTCGATTTCGCCCATTCCCCCGACGCCGCTCGCGAGACCATCAACCGCTGGGTCGCCGAACAGACCCGCGACAAGATCCGCGACCTGCTCAAGCCCGAACACGTCCGGCCCGGCACATCGTTCATCCTCACGAGCGCTATTTATTTCAAGGGCCTCTGGGCCTTCCCGTTCGCGGCCAAGGCCACGACCGACGACGAATTCCGGGCGGCAGGCGGCTCCGTCCCGATCAAGATGATGCACCAGACGGCGACCCGCCTCGCCTACTTCGAGGACGACGCCGTGCAGGTGGTGGCGCTGCCTTACCGGGACAGCTCGCTCGACATGCTCGTCGTCCTCCCGCGCAAGGTCGACGGCCTCGGCGAGCTGGAAGCCGCGCTGACCGCGGAGAAGATCGACGCCTGGTCCTCGGGCCTGCGCCCCGGCCGCGTGAGAATGAGCCTCCCCCGGTTCAAGTCGACGGCCGAGTTCGACCTCAAGGAGGTCCTTTCGAAACTCGGCATGCCGTCGGCCTTCGACCCGGCCCGCGCCGACTTCTCGGGGATCACCGGCGATCGGGGCGTGTACCTTTCGGCGGTCGTCCACAAGGCGTTCGTCGAGGTTGAGGAGACCGGCACGGAGGCCGCAGCCGCGACGGCCGTCGTCGGCGTACGGAGCGCGGCGATCAGCCCCCAGCGCGAGTATCAGTTCCGCGCCGACCGTCCGTTCCTCTACCTGATCCGCGATAGGCAGGCGGGCGCGGTCCTTTTCATGGGCCGGCTCAGCCGCCCCTGAGTTCCATCGTGCTCATCGACGCGGCGATGCGCACCGTCTCCGCCTGGATCGAGACCGTGTCTTCAATGTCGCGGGCGTAGCCCCCGGCCATGGCCGTCGCCACCGGCAGCCCGGCCTCCCGGCAGGCCTCGAACACCAGGCGGTCGCGCGCGGCCAGCCCCGCGCGGCTCAGCTTCATCCGGCCCAGGCGGTCTCCGGCGAAGGGATCGGAGCCCGCCAGATAGATCGCCAGCTCGGCCTCGGACTCCTCGATGGCGGTCTCCAGGGCCGGCTCCAACGCGGCGAGATAGGCGTCGTCCTCGGTCCCGTCGTCCAGCTCGACGTCGAGGCGGCTTCTCTGCTTGCGGAGCGGATAGTTCCTCGCGCCGTGGATCGAGAACGTGTAGACCTCGGGGTCGTCGGCGAAGATCGAGGCGGTGCCATCCCCCTGGTGGACGTCGCAGTCGATGACGAGGACCCGGCGACAGAGCCCTTCGGCTTGCATCGCGCGGGCCGCGACGGCTGCGTCGTTGAACACGCAGTAGCCCGCGCCGTGGTCGCGGAAGGCGTGGTGCGTCCCCCCCGCCAGATTGACGGCGACGCAAAGGCCGCCGCGCTCGGGTCCGCATCGCGAGGCGTCCGCCAGCACGGAGCGAACCGCCGCGAGCGTCGCTCCGCAGGATCGGAGCGAACGCTCCACCAGCTCGGGCGACCACGGCAGCCCCAGCTCGCGGACCTCCGACTCGGAGAGCCGACCTGCGACGACCCGTTCGTAGTACGAGGCGTCGTGGGCGCGGAGGATTTCTTGGGGGGTGGCCGCGTCGGGGATGTGGAGCCACTCCGGCGGGACGATCCGCTCATCGAGCAGTCGCCGCCGCAGGAGGGCGTATTTGGCCAGGGGGAACGTGTGGCTGGCGGGGAGCGGGAGCGCGAACTGATCCGTGTAGAAGACGTCCATTTCGGCCCCCGCCGGATCGATCGTCCCGATCAGCGGGCGTACTTCGCCAGTTGATCCCGGGCCGCCTCATAGACCCTGTCGACGGTGAAGCCGAACTCCTTCAGGAGATCCTTGAGCGGGGCCGAGGCACCGAAGGACTTCATGCCGATCGTCGCCCCCTTGCGGCCGACGTACTTGGCCCAGCCGAAGGTCGACGCCTGCTCGACCGAGACGCGGGCCTCGACGTCGGGGGGGAAGACCTCGTCCTGATAGGCCTGGTCCTGGTCGTCGAAGAGTTCCCAGCTCGGCATGCTGACGACCCGCGCCTTGACGCCTTCGGCCTTGAGCTTCTCGAAGGCGCCGATGCAGAGCGAGACCTCGCTGCCGGTGCCGATCAGGATCACGTCGGGCTTACCGCCGTCGGCGGAGTCGGCCAGGACGTAGGCGCCCCTGGCGAGCCCGGAGGCGGGGGCGTACGTCTCGCGGTCGAGCGTGGGGATCGCCTGACGGGTCATGATCAGGGCGACCGGCTTGCGGCGGAACGGGATGATCGTCCGCCAGGCCTCGACGACCTCGTTGGCATCGCAGGGCCGGATCACGATCAGGCCCGGAATGGCGCGGAGCGACGGGAGCTGCTCGATGGGCTGGTGCGTCGGCCCGTCCTCGCCCACGCCGATCGAGTCGTGCGTGAAGACGTAGATGACGGGGAGTTCCATCAGCGCGGCGAGGCGGATCGGGGCCCGGCCGTAGTCGCTGAAGATCAGGAAGCCGGCGCCGTAGGGGCGGAGCTTGACCGTCGACATGCCGTTGAGGATCGCCCCCATGGCGTGCTCGCGGATGCCGAAGTGGAAGTTCCGCCCGGCGTAGTCGTCCGCCTCGAACGACGCGGCGTCCTTGATGAGGGTCTTGGTCGACGGCGCGAGGTCGGCCGAGCCGCCGATCAGCCAGGGGAGATTCTTGGCGACGGCGTTGAGCACCTTGCCCGAGGATTCCCGCGAGGCGACGCCCTTGGGGTCGGCGGGGAACGTGGGGAGGTCCTTGTCCCAGCCGTCCGGAAGCTGCCGGCGCTGGATCTGGTCCAGCTCCTCGGCCAGGTCCGGGTGCTTCGCCTTGTAGGCGTCCAGCTTCTTGAACCAGGCCTCGCGAAGATCTTTCCCGCGGGCGCCGATCCCGTTGCGGAAGTGCTCGTAGACGCCGTCGGGGACGAGGAACTTGGCGTCCTCGGGCCAGCCGTAGACTCTCTTGGTGAGGCGGATCTCTTCCTCGCCGAGAGGTTCGCCGTGGGCCCCGCTGGTGTCCTGCTTGTTGGGCGATCCCCAGGCGATGTGGCTGTCGACGATGATGAGGGTCGGCCGGTCGTCGCAGTGGATGAAGGCGTCGTAGGCCCGTTCGAGGAGGCGGAGGTCGTTGGCGTCGCCGACGCGGGTGACGTTCCAGCCGTAGCCCAGGAACCGCTCGGCGACGTCGTCGCCGTAGGTCAGCTCGGTGCTCCCCTCGATTGTGATCCGGTTGTCGTCGTAGATCCAGCAGAGGTTGGAGAGCTTCAGGTGGCCGGCGAGCGAGGCGGCCTCGTGCGAGATCCCCTCCATCATGTCGCCGTCGGAGCAGATGGCGTAGACGTTGAAGTCGATCAGGTCCTCGAAGCCGGGCTTGTTGTAGCGGGCTCCCAGCCAGCGTTGGGCGATCGCCATGCCGACGCTGTTCGCGACCCCCTGCCCCAGCGGGCCGGTGGTCGTCTCCACGCCCGAGGTCAGGCGGTATTCGGGATGGCCGGGGGTGTGGCTGTGGATCTGCCGGAAGTTCTTGATGTCGTCGAGCGAGACTGAGGGCTTGCCCAGGGTCTCGTAATCCTCATCGACGGCCTGGACCTCCGCCAGGTGCAGGAGCGAATACAGGAGCATCGACGCGTGGCCCGCCGAGAGCACGAAGCGGTCGCGGTTGGGCCAGATCGGCTCGGTCGGGTCGTAGCGGAGGTGCTTCTGCCAGAGGAGATACGCCACCGGCGCGAGCGCCATGGGGGTCCCGGGGTGGCCCGAATTGGCCTTCTGGACGGCGTCCATCGCAAGCGTGCGGATCGTGTCGATGCACGTCTTGTCCATCGGGTCGTCCACGGCGGTGACGGGCTGCTGATTCACGGGAGAAGACATGCCTCGGGAAACTCCTACAGACTCCGCGGCCGACGCACGACGGAGACGCTTCTCGGATCGATTCGCACGGTCCTCCCTAGACTAAGGTCCCCGGGCGGGTGACACAATGGACGTTCGCGACGGCCGGCGGACGTCCGATCGACCCTGCCCGCAATAGTGGCGCGAATCCGACGAACTTCCTCCCGACGGTCGAGATTCCCGGCCACGAAACAGACCGGAGGCGAGCATGAGCGCGGCGATCGCGATTCGAGGGGCCACGAAACGGTTCGGCAGCGTCACGGCGGTCGACCGCCTCGATCTGACCGTGCCTCGGGGCTCGCTCTACGGCTTCATCGGCCCCAACGGATCGGGCAAGACCACGACCCTGCGGATGATCATGCGCATCCTCCTCCCCGACGACGGGGAGATCGAGGTCCTGGGCGACCGCGACACCCGCGCCGCGCACGACGGGGTCAGTTATCTACCCGAGGAGCGAGGGCTCTACAAACGGATGACCGTCCGGCGGCTGCTCCGCTACTTCGGCGCCCTGAAAGGAGCCCGCCAGCCCGATCTGGATCGGGACATCGCCCACTGGCTGGAAGTGATGCGGCTTTCCGAATGGATCGACAAGCGGGTCGACGCGCTCTCCAAGGGCATGGCGCAGAAGATCCAGTTCGTCGCGACGGTCCTCAACCGGCCCGAACTCCTGATCCTCGACGAGCCGTTCTCCGGGCTCGACCCGGTGAACGCCGAGGTCCTCACCGACGCCGTGCTCAACCTTCGCCGGGCGGGGACCACGATCGTCTTCTCGACCCACGACATGGCCGTCGCCGAGCGGCTGTGCGACCGGATCTTCATGATCTACCGGGGAAAGAAAGTGCTCGACGGCACCCTCGACGAGATCCAGGCGAAGTACGGCTTCGACACGATCCGGGTCGCGTCCGACGCCGGCGTCGACGCCTTCGACGGCCTGTCCGGCGTCCGCGAGGTCCGCGACCGGGGGAATTTCCAGGAACTCCGCTACCAGGGGGACCCACAGGAGCTGCTCCGGTCCCTGATCGATCGGACGCGGATCACCCGGTTCGAGGTCGCGCGGCCCTCGCTGCAAGACGTGTTCGTCCGCATCGCCGACCCCCAAGAGGCCGCCATCCGGGAGACGCCGATCCATGCCGCTTGACCTCCGCAAAATCCAGGTGGTCGCGGGCGCCGAGTTCTCCTCGTCGGTCCGCACCAAGTCGTTTTTGATCAGCCTTTTGGCGCTCCCCCTTATCATGGGGGGCTCGGTGCTGCTCCAACTCTTCGTGGGCTCGCAGGTCGACGCCAAGCCCCGGCGGTTCGTCGTCGTGGACGACGCCCAGGCCTTCGCCCCGACGATCGCGAAGGCGGTCGAGAGTTACAACGCGCAGATCGACGCCGCCGGCGGCAAGATCGCCCAGCCTCGTTTCGTGCTGGAGCCGACTCCCGCCCTCGAGGCCGGCGGCGACGCCGCGCGGGCGCTCGCCCTCTCCGACCGGGTCCGTCGCGGGGAGCTGGACGCCTACGTCGAGATCGTCCCCGGCGACGGGCCCGAGGGCTCCCCCACGATCCAGTACCACTCCAACAATCCCAACGACGACCTCTTGCGCCGCTGGGTGACGGAGACGGTCAACGCCGAGGTCCGCGCGCGGCGGTTCCGAGTCGCGGGGATCGACCAGGCGCTGGCCGAGCGGCTGAGTCGCCCGGTCGCGGCCGAGAACCTCCAACTCGCCGATCGGAACGACGCCGGCGTGGCGCGGAAGGTCGACCCGGTTCGTACGATGGCGGTCCCGGCGATCCTCCTGTTCACCGTGTTCCTGGTGGTCATGACGAGCGGGCCGCAGCTCCTCAACAGCGTCATCGAGGAGAAGATGAGCCGGATCAGCGAGGTCCTCCTGGGCTCGGTCTCGCCGTTCGACCTGATGATGGGCAAGCTGCTGGGGAACGCGGGCGTGGCGATGCTGCTGGCGAGCCTGTACCTGGGCGCGGGGTACGGCGTCGCGGCGTATCACGGCTACGCCGACGTGATCTCGCCCGGCCTGCTGGCGGCCCTGGTCGGCTTCCTGTTCGTGGCGGTGCTGCTCTACGGCTCGCTGTACATGGCGGTGGGGGCGGCCTGCAACGACCTCAAGGACGCGCAATCGCTGATGTGGCCGGTGATGGTCCTCTCGATGCTCCCCGTCTTCACCTGGACGGCCGTGCTCAAGAACCCCGCGAGCGCGCTGTCGGTCGGGATGTCGCTGTTCCCGCCGGCCACCCCTTTTCTGATGCTCATGCGGATGGCGATGCAGCCCTCGCCCCCGGCCTGGCAGGTCGTCCTCTCCGTCGTCCTGGCGACCGCCACCGCCCTCGCCTGCGTCTGGGCCGGCGGGCGGATCTTCCGGACGGGACTCCTGATGCAGGGCAAGACGCCCAGCCTGGCCGAGCTGGCGAAGTGGGCGTTGAAGGGGTGATCACAGCCGCGAAACGACGCCGGCCGCGCCTCCGGGTCGGGAGAGGCGCGGCCGGTCCGGTCGTTGGGCTCGATACGGTTCGTCCGTCGGGCTCAATAATTCTGCGAGGCTTCCAGCAGCCGGGCGAGCTTCTGGAAGTCGGAGCCCTCCGCGATGAAGCGGACGACTGTGACGAGGGTCTCGGGGTCGATCAGGGTCTCGAACGGGACGAAGCTCAGCTCGAGCTGGCCCGCCGTGGAGATCATGACGCCGTCGTACTGCTTCTCGACCAGGGCGCGGACGGCGCCGACGCCGAGCTGGCTGCCGAGCATGACGTCGAAGGCGTGCGGCAGGGCGCAGCGGGACTCGTAGCCGAGCTGGACGGGGGTGATCCGCCGCTTCTTGCCGGTCCGCTGCTCGTAGGCCTTCTCGACCAGCCTGTTCACCAGCCGGGCCATGTTCGTGGCGGCCAGCGACAGGTGGCCGTGCTCGTCGAACTTGGCGCCCTCCAGGTGGTTGCTGGGGAGGAACGAGGCCAGGCCCTCGGCGAGGACGACGACGCCGTGCTCCTTGCCGAGCTTCTCGCGGGCGACCATGAGCGAGACGATCTTATCGACGAACGCGTCGATATTCATGATCTTACGCTTGGTGGAGACGCCGGTCTTCGGGTCGGTGACGGTCTCCTCGGTCATGAGGTCGCCGACCATGTCCTCGACGCTCATGACGAGGCTGGCCTCGCTGGCGATGGCGGCGCCGTAGGCGAGCCAGCCGGCGCTCCGGCCCATGCACTCGGCGATGAAGTAGCCGCGGGTGGCCTCGCCGTCGGCCAGGAGGTTGCGGATCTCCTCGGCCAGGGTCTCGACGGCCGTGAAGTAGCCGAAGGTGAAGTCGATGCCGCGGTAGTCGTTGTCGATCGTCTTGGGGACGTGGACGACGGAGATCCGCTTCTGGTCGGCCGGGAGGGCGTCCTGGAAGAGCTTGAACTTGTTGGCCGTCTTGAGGGTGTCGTCGCCGCCGATGGAGACCAGGGCGTCGACGCCCAGCGAGGTCAGGGCCTCGTGCACGGTCCGCAGGAGGGTCGTCCGCTTGGCGTCTTTCAGGTGGCTGGGGTGCGAGACGTCCTTGCCCGGGTTGGTGCGGGCGGTGCCGATCATGATGCCGCGGGTGTTGCGCGTCCGACGCAGCCTCTTGGCCGTCAGCAGGACGTAGTCGCGGCCCTCCTGCATCGGATGGTCGGGGGCGAACTCGACCAGGTGGGAGTAGCCGTTCATGACGCCGACGACCTCGATCCCGTGGTTGAGGAACGAGGCGGCGCAGGTGGAGATCACGGCGTTGGCGGCCGGCGCGGGCCCGCCGGCGAAGAGGATCGCCACGCGCTTGATGGGGCGTCCCGTCGACTTGGGGGCGACGGCGGGGGCGGGGCTCGAGGAGGCGGACATTCAGGACTCCGTCCAGTTTCTCTGGATTTTCAAGACGCGTCGGATGGGGGGCGTGGGACGGCCGTCGGGCGCGGCGGGCCCGGGCGCTCGCGAACCGGCCCCGGAGGGCCGGGCGGCCGCCGTCCGCTCTGGTGCAGTCACCAAAGTTCGGGGAGAGGTCTTCTCACCGATCCAGGTTAACTTCGGGGGGGGCTCGCCGACAAGATTCTGATCCCCCCCGACGTCGGCGCCCCGGCGTCGGCGCGGGTCAGGGAGAACCGCGCGTCGGAGGCCGGATCCAGGCCGTCGAGCCAGGCGGTCGCCATCTTCGCGAGGCGGTCTACGGTGTCCCCGCCGGAGCCTCTCGCCAGCGCGGCGACCCGGCCGTGGGGGTCGACCAGGAAGTGCCAGGGGGCCCCGGTCGGCTCGATCCCGAACGACTGCGGGGCGTCTCGGCCGGCTAAATAGAGCGGGAGCTTCCCCCGGTAGGCTTCCAGGGCCGCGCGGGGACGGTCGGGGCCGGTCCGGTCGACGGCCGCGATCGCCATCCCGAATCGGCGGTCGGGCCCGAGCCGCTTCCAGACCGCCTCCAGCTCCGGCAGGACCGGCGTCGCCTCGGCGGACTCGGTCGACACGAAGACCAGCCAGAGCACCTCCCCCTGCACCCCCAGCAGCAGTCGCGACCCCGGGTCGTGGAGGTCGGCGAGCCGCGTCGGCGGCATCGGCTCGCCGATTTGGATGGGCCTCGGAAACAACCCCGGGCCGAACCGCAGCCAGGCGGTGGCCGCCACCAGGAGGATCGTCGCGACGGCCAGGGCGAGGCTCGCTCGATCGGGCTTCCGGCCCGCGGCCTCGTCCTGGTTCCGGTCCTCGTCCTCGTGTTCGTCGTCCGCCCACTGGGGATCGCTCGTCATGGCCGGACTCCTCGGGCCTGGGACGGCCTCGTCGTCAGCGCGGCATCGGGACGGGGAACGTCACCGAGATGATCGTATCGTAGGGGTCGCGGTCGTCGTCGGGGAGGGTGAATTTCACCCCGCCGCCCGCCATCTCTTTCTTCAAGGGGACCATGCCGCCGAGTGGGAACGCGACGGCTTCGACCAGCATCTCGGGGAGCGTCACCTCGTTCACGTCGGGCTTGAGGATGTGGAGATAGATCGTCGGCACCTGGCCCTCCGAGCCGTCCCGGTCCGTGGTCACGCCCCAGGGTTGGGGCGGGATCGGCCCTTTGCGCGTGCCGTAGATCGCCTTGCCGTTGCCCTCGAGCCAGCGACCTACGGCCAGCAGACGTTCGGCGAATTCCGGGCCGATGGTTCCGTCGGGCTTCGGCCCGACGTTGAGGAGGAGGTTCGCGCCCCGGCCCGCCGCCCCCGCCAGGGCCCGGACGATCTGCTCGGCGGACTTGAAGTGGTCGTCCCTGGAATTGTACCCCCACGACTCGTTCATCGTCAGGCAGGTTTCCAGCGGGAGGGCCGTCGTCGCCTCGGCCTTGTTGAAGCCGGCCGAGTTCTCGCCGGGGAGGTCCTGCTCGAACATCTGGAAGTCCTCGCCGGGGAACGGGGCCACGTGGTGGTTGTTGCCCACCAGCGCGCCGGGCTGGAGGTCGTGGATCAGCTTGTACGTCCCTTCCAGGTCCCAGGCGGCTTCGGGGGCGTCCCACCAGCCGTCGAACCAGAGGCCGCCGATCTCGCCGTAGTTGGTGCAGAGCTCGCGCACCTGGCCCTGGTAGTAGGCCACGTACTTCGACCAGTCCCCCTTCTCTTCGCGGCCCGCGTCATGGCCGGTCTTCCCCAGGGGGAAGTAGTCGGGGTGATGCCAGTCCAGCAGGGAGTAATAGAAGAAAAGCTTGATGCGATGCTTCCGACAGGCGTCGGCCAGGGCCTTGATCGGGTCCTTGGCGTAGGGGGAGCCGTCGACGACGTCGTAGTCGGTCAACTTGCTGTCGTACATGCAGAAGCCGTCGTGGTGCTTCGTGGTGACGGTGATGTAGCGCACGCCGGCCGATTTGGCGAGCTTGACCCACTCCTCGGCGTCGAACTTGGTCGGGTTGAACTGGGGCGGGAGCTTGCGGTACTCGGCGATGGGGATCTTGTCGTTGTTCATGACCCATTCGCCCTTGCCCAGCAGCGAATAGACGCCCCAGTGGACGAACAGGCCGAACTTGGCGTCCTCGAACCAGCGGCGGGCGAGGGCGTTGGGCGTCTCCTCCGGCCGCGCGGGGGGCTCCTCGGCGCGGGCCTCCGGGGCGAGGAGCAGGCCCGCGAGCGCCCCCCCGATCACGAGCGCCCGCCGGAAGCCGCCGATCCCGAATCGATTCGTCATGGCCCTTCCTCCCAAGAAAGGGTCGGGCCCCGCCCGCTCGAAAGACCGGACCGGGACGTCCCCGACGCGCCCATGATAACCCGCGCCGGGGGGCGAGTCCCCCAGTCGACGATTCCCGCGAATCCGCCGCCCCGGTTTTCCGGCCGTCGCGGCTGGTTCCAGCTTGACCTGTTCAGGCGTGCAAACTATGTTTTTGTCCATGGGTACGGACGGGCGAGCGACGGCGATCGGACATCTCGACGCGGACTGCTTCTACGTGTCCGCGGAGCGGGTGCGCGACGCGTTCCTGATGGACAAGCCGGTGGGCGTGCTGGGGAACCAGGGGGCGTGCGTCATCGCCAAGAGCTACGAGATGAAGGGGCGTGGGGTGAGGACCGGCGAGCCGATCTGGGAGGCGATGGAGAAATGCCCGGACGGGATCTACATCAAGCGCGATTTCCGCTGGTACGAGGTCCTGAGCCGGATGATGCTCGACCTGATGCGCGACACCTCGCGGCAGGTGGAGTATTACTCGATCGACGAGTTCTTCTTCCGGGCGGAGGTGGGCCGGGGGGAGACGTTCGAGGGGCTGGCGGCCTCGCTCCGCGATCGGATCAAGAAGTGCGTGGGCGTTCCGGTGACGGTGGGGATCGCGCGGACGCGGACGCTGGCGAAGCTGATCTCGGACGCGTCCAAGCCGTACGGGGCCCGCGCGGTGCTCGGCGCGGCCGAGGAGGAGCGGCTGCTGGCCGACCTGCCGGTGACCGAGATCGCCGGGATCGCCGGCCGCCGGGCGGAGCGGCTGTCGGCCTGGGGGATCACGACCTGCCTCCACCTGGCCCGCGCCGACCGGGCCCTGGTGCGACGGCTGCTGACGGCCTCCGGCGAGGCGCTCTGGTGGGAGATCAACGGCGACCCGGTGCAGGCGATCCACTGCCGGCGGCCCGTCCACAAGACCCTCTCGCGGGGGGGGAGCCTGGGGGAGTCGACCGACGAGCCGGTGCTCCTCTACGCCTGGCTGGTGCGGAACGTCGAACGGCTGATCGAGGAGTTGCGGTACCACGAGGTCGCCGCGGGGCGGCTGAAGGTGATCGTCATGTACAAGACCGGCCACACCGGGCTCGGTCAGAGGGCGCTGGTGGTCCCCAGCGACCGCTTCGACCTGTTGCTGGAGGCGGCCCGCCCCTGCCTCCGCCAGGCCTGGGCGCGAGGGGCGACGGCCACGCACATGCACGTGATCGCCGACGAACTCACCCCTCGGGGGCAGTCCGCGCTGGCCTATTTCGACCCCCCCGAACGTCGGATCCGCGCCGAGGCCGTCGCGCGGGTGAAGGAGCGGATCAACGGCAAGGTCGGCCGGTTCGCGATCCGCAGCGGCGCGACGCTTCACCTCCCCGCGATCTACGCCGACGTGGCCAACTCCTACGACATCTGCGACATCCGCGACAAGACGTGTTTCTGACGTCGATCCCCGAGGCCCTTTGTCGATCGGTCGTGTCGTCCCGTGTGCGTCGGAATTTCCCTGGCATGGAGCGAACTGCCCACGGAGTTGATCGGGCGATACGAGCTGGAACGCCGCCTCCACGAGCGCGGAGGCGAGCGCGAGGTCCGCTTCCTGTACCGCGACCGTCGGCCCCGGCTGCCGGTCTGGCGCGACGGCCGGCTCCAGGTCGTGCGGTGGGGCAACGGCCGCCGCCAGAGTCGGCTCCTGCCGCCGACCGGCTGGACCTGGCAGGCGACCGTCGAGCAGGGCTACTGGCGGGAGATCGGCGCCGTCCGGGTCGAGATCCCCGCCACCCTCGGCTGCGACCGCGGGGTCTGGTTCCGCATCCGTCAGGGGGTCCGGGGGATCCTGGTCCCTGATGAGCGGGGGATCGCCGTGGCCTACATGATCTGCGTGCCGTCCACCCATTACTATCAGGTCATGACGCGATCCGCGCGGATGCCCCTGCTGATCGACGAGCACATCTGAGGCGGGGGGCGTATCGCGCGCGGGGGCCGGCGGATATGATGGCGGTCGAACCGCTCACCAAAACGGGCCGAGCGAAGTCCACCGAGGGGCCGGACATGGCGGAATCAGCGGCGGATCGAGAAGGGGGCCGACCAGGCCCGACGCGGGGAGCCCCGGTCGGGGTGTCGATCGCGGCCACCCCCGGCGCGGGAGGGCTGGTCACGGCCCGGAAGGCCGGCGAGCTGCGCGACATGGGCCTGGACGTCGACCCCCGCAAGGTCGGCGTCCGCGCGGCGCTGCAGCATCTCGCCAAGGCGGTGAACATCGCCTTCCAGACCGATTACGGCGAGAACTACCTGGAATCGGTCTATCAGGCGGCCATCGTCCGGCGGGGCGAGGTCCAGATCATCCACCGCGAGTATTTCGGGTTCGGCGACTCGTGGTTCGGCCAGTTCGGCCGACTGATCCGGTCGATGGGCCTGACCATGGAAGGGCCCGATCCGGCCTCGCCGGAGGGCCAGGCGTGGATCCGCGAGAAGGGCCCCTCGTCGATCCGAGGGATCTTCAACCTCATCAATCGCAAGCTCGACCTCACGGCCGAGTACGAGGATCGCGTCCCCGCCTACGTCGAGCAGATGTTCGACCGCCTCGAAGGCTCGGGAATCATCGTGGGCTGGAATCGCGACGACTGGGAGATCGCGACGACCCGCATCGGCCTCGACATCCGCATCACGCCCCGATCGGCCGAGGCCGGCTGATCGGGGCGGCGGTCGCCGCTCAGGGGTTCGCCTTCGGCTCATCGACGTCGCCGGCGAAAGCGTCGTCGCCGCGAGGCCGGCGAGCGGGGGGGGCGGCTTTCTTCTTCGCGCCCGGCGAGGGGGCGGCGAGCTTCTTGAGGTACTTGTCGGGCGTCTCCAGGAACTCGTCGCGGCAGCCGGAGCAGCAGATCGGGAAGGTGCGGCCCTGGTACGACACGGTCTGGGTCGCCGCACCGCCGGTCACGACGCACTTCGGGGCTTCCGTGGCGGTCGAGCCCGCGGCGAACGTCTCCCCCTCCTTCGTCAGGCCGACCTCGATCGAGCGCGCGAATGAGCCCCCCTTGGACGCCCGCCGCTCGAAGCCCAGCGTGTAGCGGACGTAGTTGCTGTTGGCGCGGAGGGTCAGCCGCTCGGCGGGGCGGCCGGGCGCGACCCCGACGCGATCCAGCGTCAGGAGCTTGCCCGAGCCGTCGAGCGTCCCCTCATAAGCGATGGTCCCGGTCGCCGGCGCGAGGGGCTCCACTTTCAGAACGTATTTCTCGCGGGCCTCGTCGTAGGCGAGGGCGCCGGATTTGAGAGACTTGGAACCTTTGAGTTCGACGGTCATCCCGGCCGGCTTGCCGTCGACGAAGCTCCAGGCCCAGGCGTGGGTCTCGGTCCATCCCCGGACCCGGAGCGCCGGATCGTCGAGCGACACCCCCTGCCCTTTCCAGCTCCCGACGAGATATTCCAATGGGGCGTAAGCGGGCGGGATCTCCCGGTCGCCGTCGCCTCGCGCCGGGGGCGCGAGGGCGACGATCGCGGGGAGGTGGGCGAAGATGAGGACGAGGGGTGAGAGCGGTCGTCGCATCGTCGTCGGGCTCCTCTCAGCTCAGCGTGACGGCGTCCCCTCCGGGGCCTTCCCGCGCGGGGCTCCGCCCAGGAGGGCCTGGACGATCCCCGCACCGGGGGGCTTCTCCCTCCGGAAGGCGCGGCGGTCGAGGGGCTCGCCCACGGGGACGTCGACGTCGATATAACCGATCATCATCTCTTCAAAGGTCTGGTCGCCCCAGCGCACGGTCTTGCTCGGGTCGGGGTTGCTGGGGTTGTCCGACGAATTGTCGAAGTGGGCCAGGCAGTCGATCCGGGTCCCCTTGGGGAGCGTGATCGGCTCCTTGAGGATGTAGTAGCTCTGCCATCCGAAATCATAGGCCGGGACGGAGAGCGCGACCTCGGGCTCGCCGTCGGGCCTGGTGATCGTGTATTGGAAGTCCTTGCCCCGAACGTGCATGTGGGGCATGAAGCTGAGCAGCCGCATCTCCCTGGGCAGGGTCATCGAGGCCGAGACGGGGACGGCGGGCTCGTTCGGCGGGATGATGAAGCCGCCTTCGGCGATCGGCAGGGTGAACGCCTCGCGGACCACGGGTTCCTTGGCGAACGACAGGCCGAGCTTCGAACGATCCTGACGGACTCGGCCGTTGGGGGTGTAGTGCAACTCAAAGAGCAGGTCGGAGCCGGCGGGGATCTTCTTCGCGGTCCCCGGCGGGAAGATCGACGGCATGTCTCCCGGCGCGTAGCCGCAGAGGTGCGATCCGCCCAGCCCCGGCCGCGTCCCCTTCTTGTGGTCGTCGACGTAGACGATGATGTGGTGGACGACCGAACGGTCGCCCGGCATGGCCTCGCCGGCTCGGATCCAGACGTCTTCCTTGAAATTGGTGGGGACGCGGAAGCGGACGTAGTCCAGGACCCCTTGGGCGGGGACGGTGTAGGTCTCGGGGATCTCGAAGACGACGTCGGGCTCGCCGATCGACCAGCCTTCGGGGAAGGTTCGGGGGCCGGGACGTCCTTGGGGTCGCCCAGCGGGGTCCCCTGGTCGATCCAGGCCAACAGCGTGGCGCGTTCACTGGCGGAGAGGCTGCGGTCGTTGGCGAACGAGCCGTGGCGGGGGTCGGCGTGCCAGGGGGGCATGCGGCGGTCGTCGACGACCTCGCGGATCATCGCCGAGTGCTTGCGGGCCTCGTCGTAGGTCAGGAGCGGGAACGGCGCCGCCTGCTTGGGGCGGTGGCAGGACTGGCACTTCTCCTGGATGATCGCGGCGGCGGCCGAGGCGTAGGTGACCGGGCCGAGGTCTTCGACCTTCGGCTCCATCGCCTCGCGTGCGTGGCGGATCTCCTCCGAGGGGGCGCGGACGCGGGCGACGTCCGCCTGCGGGGCGGTCCGGGGAGCCGTCTTCTCGATAAGGCAGCCGGCGACCGTCGTGGAGGCGACCTCGATCGGCCGACGGGCGACGAGGGCGTCGAGCGCCTCGCGAAGATGTTGCCGCTCCGGGGCCGGCTTGCGCGAGCCGACGCTGTACTGGTCGTCGATCGCGCCTCGGTAGCGGATCGTGGCCCTGCCGTCGAGCACGAGGACCTCGGGGGTGCGCTCGGCCAGGGCGGAATCGGCCACCACGTTGTCGCGATCCTTCAAAACGGGGAAGTCGACCTCGAACTCGCGGGCGTGGGCGGCGACCTCCTCGACGGAGTCGCCGGAGTTGGAATTGACGCCGAGGAACACGATCCCCTTGGGCCCGAACTCCTTGTTCAGCTCGACGAGGCGGGGGAGGTACAGGTCGCCGACCGGGCACTCCGTGCCCATGAAGACGAGGACCGCCCCGGTCTTGCCCGCGAATCCGAAGAGGCGGTAGTCGCGCCCGGACAGGACGTCCTTCAGTGTGAAGTCGGCCATCCTCTGCCCGACGAGGCGGTCGACGGCCAGCGCCGCGGCGGGCTCGTCGAAGGCGGCGGCGGGGGCCGCCGCGAGGGCGGCGGTGATCGCGAGGAAGGCCCCCGCCTTGACCCATACGGAACACAACATGGAAGACTCCCCAGGTACGTCGAGTCGGGGCCCCGGCCGGGGAAGATGCGATCCAGGATAGCCGGAAACGCCCTTGTGCGAAATCGTAATTCCCTATAGATGCTTTGGAGTGCGCCCCCCGAAGGGGAGGCCGAGGGGCCCGTCGTCGCGGTCGAACCGAGTCGAGCCGGATGGAACCGAACAGGACTTTCCGACACCCCGATCTCCACAACCCGGCGGACGCTTCCAGTCCGCCCGGACTTCGCCCGCGCCGCTTCAACGGCGAACCCCGGCGCGGCGCCTGCGTCGCGTGGACCCTGGATTCGGTCGGCACCGGGGGGACGAGCCGCGGCGTCTGGGTGCTGGTGGCGATGGGACTGGTCGTCCGCCTGCTCCGCTATGCTCAGGGTCTACCCTTCTGGTCTGATGAATGTTTCCTGGCGGTGAATTTCATCCAGAGGGGCTACCTGGAACTGACGAAGCCCCTGGATAACGGCCAGATCTGTCCGCTGCTCTTTCTCTGGATCGAGCGGACGGCCGTGGCCTGTCTAGGCTTCTCGGAGTGGTCGCTCCGGCTCTTCCCGCTCCTGTGCGGGCTGGCGTCGGTCGTCCTCTTTGAGCGAGTGGCGCGTCTCTTCGTGCGCGGGCTCCCCTTGCTGGCGGCCGTGGGGATTTTCGCGGTGAGCGTCCACCCGATCCGGCACGCCGCGGAGGCCAAGCCCTACGCGTCCGACCTGCTCGCGGCCCTGGTGTTGCTGGGGCCGGCCGCGGCCTGGCTGGCCGAAAGAGACCGATCGTGGTGGCTCTGGGTCTTGCTGATGATACTGCCCCCCGCGCTGGCGTTGTCGAATCCGGCGGTCTTCGCGGCGGGGGGCCTGCTGATCGCCCTGGCGTGGCCGGTCTGGCGATCGGGGCGATGGGCGGACCGCACGGCGTTCGTCTGCTGCGCGCTGATGCTCGGCGGCCTCTTCCTGACGTTCCACGTCGGCTTCGGCGGCATCCAGGGAGCGGCGGCGATGGATGGGCTCCGGCGCTACTGGGAGCCGGGCTTCCCGCCTTTCGACGCCCCAACAAGCCTCCCCGGCTGGCTCCTCTCGGCCATGACCGGGAGTCTATTCGCCTATCCCGGCGGCGGCGCCCGGGGGGCGAGCGCGGCGACGTTCCTGGCCTGCCTTGTGGGGGCGGCGACGCTCTGGCGACGAGGGCGGGGGGCGGCGGTGATCGCCCTGACGGCCCCGCTCGGCCTGAACCTGATCGCGGCGGCCCTGGAGCGTTACCCGTTCGGCCCGGAGGCCAGGCTGGCGCAGTTCGCGGCGCCGGGGATCTGCATCCTCGCCGGGGCCGGCTTCAGCAGGCTCGTCGCGGCCGTCCGTCGGCCGACGCCTCGGGCGATCCTGCTGTACGCCGGGCTCGTCGGCCTCGTCGCCTGCGCCTTCGCTCCCCAGGTGGTGAGCTGGCGACGTCCATATCGTATGCCCCACGACCGCGAGGCCCGAGAGTTCGCTCGACGATTCTGGCCCGACCTGGGCCAGGACGCAGTGGCCGCTTGCGCCCACCTCGACTACCGCATCGACAGGCCGGGCTCCTGGCAGGGGCGGCGGGCGTGGTATCTGTGCAACCAGGCCGTGTATTCGCCGGAGCGCCGGGATTTCGGAGGCCCTCGGCTGGAAGAAGTCTCGGAAGATCGCCCGCTCCGTTGCGTCGTCTTCGACGAGGAGCCCTCGGACCCCAAGGTCGCCGCCTGGCTAGCCCGGATGCGATCCGACTACCACCTGCGCTCGGCCAGGTCGGTCCAGGCCCATTCCACGTTCGGCGACGCTCCGAGGCCTCTGGTCGAGACTTACTGGATTTATGAGTTCACGCCGCTCCCCTCGCGGACCGCTAGCCCCCCCACGATGAACGGAGACCTTTCAGGATGAGCACGGAAGCTCGACGCCCCGCCTATGACGCGCCTCTGAGCCCCCTGCGAGTCGGCGAGGTTTCGGAGGCCGACGACCGCTGGTTCGAACGGGTCAGCTGGATGCTGGTCGGGCTCGGGGTTCTGGTCCGACTCGTCCGCTATCTGGTCGACTATCCTATCTGGCACGACGAGGCGTTTCTTGCGGCCAGCCTGTGGGATCGCGGATTCCGCGAGTTGGCTCAGCCGTTGGAGTACGGCCAGGTCGCCCCCTGGCTGTTCCTGACGATCGAGCGGGTGTTCGTGCTGGCCCTGGGATATTCCGAGCTCACGCTCCGGCTGTTCCCGACGCTTTGCAGCATGGCGAGCGTGGTCGTGTTCCGCCACCTGGCATCGCGAGTCGTCCGGGGCTGGGGGCTGGTGCTGGCGACGGGCGTAATGGCCTGCGCCTTCTACCCGATCCGCCACGGGAACGAGATCAAGCCTTACGCGTCCGACTTGCTGGCGGCGCTTTTGATCCTGACCTTCGCGGTCGAGTACCTGCGGAGGCCGGAATCGAGCCGATGGTGGTGGATCGGGGCGGCGGCCTTGCCGTTCTTGCTGGGGGTCTCGTATCCGGCCGTGTTCGTCGCCGGGGGCGTCTGCGCCGCGGCCGCGTTGCCGATACTCCTTCGAGGGGCCCCTCGGGTCCGTGCGGGCTTCGTGGTTTACGGCCTAGTGATGACGGCGTCGTTCCTGACGATCTATCTGGCCGCGACGGTCTCCCAGCAGCGGGCGATGGGGGAGCACTACCGCGTGGGCTACTGGCGGGAATCGTTCCCCCCGCTCGACCAGCCCGCCTGGATCCCCGTCTGGCTGCTCGACCAGCATGCGGGGAACATGATGGCCTATCCGGTGGGCGAGCGTCGGGGGGGAGCGCGGCGACCCTGATCTGCGCGATCGCGGGGGCCGTCGCCCTGTGGCGGAGCGGGCGTCGGACCCTGGCGGCGACGCTCGCGGCCCCGTTCGCCCTGGGCCTGGTCGCCGCGTTCCTGGGACGGTATCCCTATGGCGGGGAGGCGCGGATCATGCAGTACGTGGCCCCCTCGGTCTGCCTGACGGCCGGTCTGGGGATGGCCGTGCTGGCGTCTCGGATGCGGCGGCCAGGGCTGGCCCCCCGGATCCCCCGACTCCTGCTGACGGCCCTGGTGCTGCTGGGCGTCGGCCTGATCGCCAAGGACCTGGTCATGCCCTACCGGGTCTTCAAGGACGTCCGCACCCGCGAGTTCGCGCGGACGTTCTGGACGGAGGAAGGGCGCGACGCCGAGCTGGCCTGCGTCAAGGCGGACCTCGGCGTGGAGATCGAGCCCCATACCTGGGAGGCGGGGATGTCGGCCGTCTACCTGTTCCACCAGCGGCTTTACTCGCCCCGACATCGGGCGAAGGGACCGTTCCGCCTGGAGCCGGATCGCTACACGGGCGACCACCCGCTGCGGATCGTCCTGTTCCGCGACTACGAGGCCGACGCGCCCGCCGTGCAGGGCTGGCTGGCCGAGATGGGCCGAGAGTACACGCTCCGCGACACCCGGTCGTTCGTGGTCGACCCGGCCCCATCGAAGGAGTCCTGGCTTCGGGACGCCTACGGCGTGTTCGACTTCCTCCCCCACGCCGTCGCGACGGCGACCGACCGGGACGTCGCCGGGGCCGAGGCGGGGAGGTTCTGATTTGTGAACGAAACGCTCTGGCCAACCGCCGGGCGCAAAGATAAGCTAGAGGATGAAGTGAGCGTGAAGCCCGAATCCGCGAGGGGAAGGCTTTGCGACTCGAGGCCGACGATATTAAAATTCGACGTGACGGGGTTCGCCATGCGTTTGGCGGCAGTGATCCTGCCCGAGCTGGGGACCGATCCGGACATGCCGATCATCGTCAGCCACTGGTACGCCGGACGTGGGGACGACGTGTGGGAGGGGGACCGGCTGGTCGAGATTTCGGCCGGCCCGCTGACCTTCGACGTGGCCGCGCCCGCGACCGGGCGCCTCGTGGAGATTCGCGGCCGAGAGGACGACCTGGTGAAACCAGGCTCGATCCTCGGCTACGTCGCTCCGATTGAGGAGCAGGACGGTGGCGGCGACGAATCGGACCGTAACGGGGGGACCGGCGGTCAGGGCGATGTCACGCGCTAGTCAGGTCGCCGCCGGTCATGACCACGTTTCACGAACGATCCGCTGGAGTCATCCCTTACCATCGCGATGGAGATGGGAACTATACGTTCCTGGTCCTCCATTCGGCGACGGTGCGGAATCCCCGCGCCAAGTGGGAATTCCCCAAGGGGGGGGTCGAGGCCGGCGAGACGCCCCGGCAGGCCGCCGGTCGGGAATTCCAGGAAGAGACCAGCCTCCCCGAATGGAGCTTCCGAGACGGCTTCGAGCGGAGCCTGTCGTATACGTACATCCGTCGCGGCCGCAAAGTCGTGAAGACGGTCACGTACTACGTCGTGGAAGTCCGCGAGCCCATCCTCCCCACCCGTTCGGAAGAGCATGTGGCGGACCCCCACGGCCACTGGTTCCACTGGGGGAGCCTGGAAGCGATCAACCGCCTGCTCTACCACACGAAGATTCGCCAGGCCTTCGCCGAGGCCGAAGCCTGGCTTCAGGAGGTCGACCAGCCTGCGGAATCCCCTGCGGTCGAACCGGCCCCGCCCCCTTCCTGAACCCCGGGGGCGTCGCCCCGGGCCGGCGGCGGCGGAACCTCGCCTTCCGGTCTTCGGGGCGTTAGGATCCTGTCAGGAGGACTCCCGACGTGACGACCCAGGAACCCGGAAACCCGACGCCGCCACGACCCCATCCCGGCTTCTTCCTCGTCTTCGAGGGGCCGGACGGCGGCGGCAAATCGACCCAGGCGGCCCGCGCCGCCGACTGGCTCCGCGACCAGGGGCTCGACGTCGTCGCCTGCCGAGACCCCGGCGGGACTCCGTTCGGGGAACGGCTCCGCTCGATGATCCTCCGCGACGAGAGCGTCCACCCGACGATGTACGCCGAGATGCTGCTTTACATGGCAAGTCGTGCCCAGCTCGTCGAGGAAGTCGTCCGCCCCTCCTTGCTCGCGGGACGAGTGGTGGTCTGCGATCGATTCTTGCTCTCCAACCTGGTTTATCAGGGGATCGCGGGAGGGCTGTCGGTCGAGGAGATCGCCCGCGTCGGGGAGGTGGCGACCGGCGGGCTGCTCCCGGACCTGACGCTGATTCTCGACGTCCCCCAGGAAGTCGCGAGGCGGCGGACCGGGCCGGCCCGCGACCGGATCGAGAAGCGGCCGGCGGGCTATCAGGAGAAGGTCCGCGCGGGGTTCCTCGACGCCGCGCGAGGCGGGCTGGACTCCCGGACGTCCCTGGGCGGGCCCGTCGCCTTGATCGATGCGGGGGGCGAGCCCGACGCGGTTTTCGCCCGGATCCAGAAGGAGGTTGAGGATGCCCTGGCGCTCGGTCCGAGGACATGACCGCGTCGTCGAGTCGCTGCGGTCGGCCGTCCGCTCGGGACGCCTGCCGCACGCCTTGCTCTTCGTCGGACCCGAGGGCGTGGGCAAGAAGACCTTCGCCCTGACTCTCGCCCAGGCGCTGCTCTGCGAGGAGCGGCCCGAGTCCGATCTCGAACCGTGCGGCGCCTGCGCCGGATGCGTGCAGGTCGAGGCCGGCACCCACCCCGACCTCATCGTCGCGGGGAGGCCGGAAGACAAGCAGGAACTCCCCATCAAGGTCATCCGCGACCTGTGCGACGAGTTCGGCCTCAAGCCGGCGCGAGGCCTCCGCAAGGTGGCCGTGGTCGACGACGTCGATTCGATGAACGACGAGGCCGCCAACGCGTTCCTGAAGACCCTGGAAGAGCCCCCGCCGGGCGCGGTGCTGATCCTGATCGGGACCGCCGCCGAGCAGCAGTTGGAGACCGTGGTCTCGCGGTGCCAGGTCGTCCGCTTCGATCCCCTCGCCCCGGACGAGCTGGCGACGCTGCTTCTGGAGAAAGGGGTCGCCTCGGACATGGCCGAGGCCCTGAACCTGGCGTCGCTGGCCGACGGCAGCGTCGGCCGCGCGGTGGGGCTGGCGGACCCGGACCTGGGACGCTACCGCCGCGACCTCATCGACGGCCTGTGCGGCGACCGTGGGTTCGACCCGGCTGAGCAGGTCAAGCGGCTCGACGCCTTCGCGAAACAGGCCGGCAAGGAGGCGTCCGCCCAGAGGAGGCGAGTCCGCCTGATGGTCTGGGAGATGGCTCGGCTGTTCCGCGGCGTGCTCTGGCAGACCGCCGGTTTGGAGCCCCCCTCGCCCGACCCCGACGACCGTCGCGCGATCGCCCGGCTCGCCGAGCGGCTCGAACCGGAGGACGTCTTCATCCTGGCCGATCGGGCGATGGAGGCCGACTTCCATCTCCAGCGCAACCTGTACATGGCCCTGGTGCTGGAATCGCTGTTCCACGACCTGGCCAAGGTCATCAATCCCCGATCCCGAGGCTGAGCGTCGGCGCGAGCCGTCGGATTTTCGGACTCGTCTCGGGCTCGAAGGGGGCGGGCGGCGTATCTCTAGAAGAAGGCGAGAAGGAACACCGTCCCGGGTCGGCCGCGCCGAACGCGGCCCCGACAACCGCCCCGAATCCGGGGAGAGGAGACTCGACATGGCCGAGACGACCCCCACGTCCCCCTCCGTCGGCCGTTACCTCATCGACCGGCTCGTCGGCCTTGGCGTCGAGCACGTCTTCGGCATCCCCGGCGACTATGTCCTGGGCTTGTACAAGATGCTCGACGAGAGCCCTCTGAAGTTGGTCGGGACCACGAGGGAGGATAACGCCGGGTTCGCGGCCGACGCCTACGCGCGGGTCCGGGGTCTGGGCTGCGTCTGCGTCACCTACTGCGTCGGCGGCCTCTCGACCGCCAACAGCATCGCCGGGGCCTTCGCCGAGAAGTCGCCCGTGATCGTGCTCAGCGGCTCCCCCGGGCTGGGCGAACGCGAGCGGAACCCGCTCCTGCACCACAAGGTCAAGACGTTCGAGACCCAGTTCGACGTCTTCCAGCACCTGACCGTCGCCTCGGCCGTGCTCGACCGCCCCGAGGTCGCCTTCGCCGAGATCGATCGCGTGCTGGACGCCGCGGTGCGGTACAAGCGGCCGGTCTACCTGGAACTCCCCCGCGACCAGATCCACGTGGTCCCGGAGAGGGTCCACCATCGCCGCGAGAGCGTCCCGACGAGCGATCCCGAAGCGCTCCGCGAGGCGCTCGACGAGGCCGAGGCGATGCTCACCTCGGCGCGGCGGCCGGTGATCCTCGCCGACGTCGAGATCCACCGCTTCCACCTCCAGGCCGAGTTGATGGAGCTCGCCGAGGCCGCCGGCATGCCGATCGCGACGACGATCCTGGGAAAGAGCGTGGTCGCCGAGACTCACCCGCTGTTCGCGGGGATCTACGAGGGGGCGATGGGCCGCCCCGAGATCACCGAGTTGGTCGAGTCGTCCGACTGCCTGCTGATGCTGGGATGCTTCCTCACCGACATCAATCTGGGGATCTTCACCGCCAAACTCGACCCTTCGCGGTGCATCGACGCGACCAGCGAGGACCTGCGGATCCGCCGCCACCATTACCGCGACGTCCGGCTGGACGACTTCATCCGAGGGCTCATCGCCCGTCGCCTGAAGGTGCATCGCGTGCCGGTCCCGGCGCGGACCAACCCGTTCGGGGGGGTGGAGATTGGCCCCGGCGACTCGCCTACGACTTCGGCGAAGGTCTTCGCCCGGCTCAATCGGCTCCTTACCGAGACCTCGGGGACGACGGTCGTCGCCGACGTCGGCGACTCGCTGTTCGGCGCGACCGACCTGGAGATGGAGCGGCACACCGAGTTCCTCTGTCCGGCGTACTACACGTCGATGGGGTTCGGCTTGCCCGCGGCCCTGGGGGCGAACGTCGCCAACCCTGCGTCCCGGGTGCTGGTGATCGTGGGGGACGGGGCGTTCCAGATGACCGGCATGGAGCTGTCGACGATCGCGCGGAACGGCTTCAACCCGATCGTCGTGGTCCTTAACAACCACGGCTATACGACCGAGCGGTTCATGCTCGACGGCCCCTTCAACGACGTCTTCGGCTGGGCCTACCACCGCATCCCCGACGTGCTGGGGACCGGCCTGGGGATCGAGGTGCGGACCGTCGCCGAACTCGACGACGCGATCGCGCGGGCCTGGGCGAACACGGAGAGCTTCAGCCTGCTCAACATCCACCTGGATCCCTACGACCACAGTCCCGCGCTGGAGCGGCTCGCCAGCCGGATGGCGACGCTGGTGGATCGGAAGCCCCAGGCCCCGTAAGGCCGCCGCGGCGCGACCTTCGAAACGCCGACGGGCCGGCCCCTTCCCGCAAAGGAAGAGGTCGGCCCGAGGTGACGTTCCGGAGCGCGACTCCGGTGGACCACGCTCAACCCTGGAGGTTGATGCCGCGTCGCGTGATCTTCTGGACCTTGTTCTGGATCGGCACCACCCGACCCTGGTGCACCCACTTGTAGGTCTCGCCGTTGTGGAAACGGCCGCGGTTGAAGACGCTCCGGCCGAGCGTCCAGATGCCCGAGCCGGTGTCGTCGTTCCGGCTGCCGTTTTGCATCCGACCGTGGATCTTCAGCCCGCGATAGGCCTGAAGCCGCTGCCGGAAGCCGGCGGGGGGGAGGTACTGGTTCAGCGCCACGTTCACGGGGATCGGGGCGTAGTTGAACTGGGACAGGGCGGAGATGGTCGGCACGAACGAGCTGCCGAAGTGTGAGACGTAGGTCGACGGGCTGAAGACGCCGGGAGGGATGGGCGCGGCCACGCCGCCGCTGCCGCCGCCGCCACCGCCGCCGCCGCCGCCGGTGGTGATCGGCGCCGAGGCGGTCCATTGCTGGCTGGGGGCGGGCGCCGTGGGGAGCGTGAGCCCCGAGACCACGATCGTGGAGGCTCCCGAGGGGAGGTTGAGGGACGACCGAGGCGAGATCGTGATGATCGCCTGGTTCGCGTTGGCCGGGTCGGCGGTGACGGTGGCGTTCGCGAACAGGACGCCGTTGACCGTGATGGTCGTGGGGTCGATGTCCGTGGCCGGGTTGAACGTCGCGCCGCTGGGGGCGGTGGCGCTGGTGACGATGATCCGCATGGCGTCGGGCGTCGTCGCGTTGACGACGAACGGCGTGCTGGTCGAGTCGTCGATCTGGACGATGTTCGTCGTGATGACGTTCGACGCCGGCGGGACGCCGACCTGGATCCGAGCGCCCTCGACGATGAAGCCGGCGCCGGCGAGGTTGCCGGAGTTGATCACGGTGTAGCCGGGGGAGCCGATGATGAAGTCGCCCAGCAGGTCGCTGTCGGCGGTGCGGGTCTGGCCCGAGTTGACCAGGCGGCCCGAGACGGCGGCGCCGAAGAACGGCGCGTTGGTTCCGACGGGGAAGCCCGGGGTCGACGCCGTGAGCCGGAGCCCGGCCAGGCTGGAGGCGTTCTCGGCGTCGGTCAGCGAGAACGATCCTGTGAACAGCCCGCCGTGGCCCGGCAGATAGTAGGCGGCGCCGCGGCTGGAGCTGAAGCCCGGCGAGCCGATCAGGATGGCGCTGGGCTGGCCGGTGTTGACGGCCGCGGCCGAGGAGAGCGAGTAGCCGGCGAGGTCGCCCGGGACCGTGCCGAACAGGGTCATGGAGTTGATCGACGTGGGGATCGCGTTGGCGGAGAAGCTGCCGCTGAGGACGTTGTTGGCCCCGCCGTAGAGCAGGATCGCGCGGCCGGTGTCGGCGGCGAATCCGGGCCCGCCGATCAGGACGTCGCCGAAGCCGTCGTTGTTGAAGTCGCCGCCGCCGGACACGGCGAAGCCGAGCTGCTCGCCGGCCGTGCCGGTGACCACGGCGCCGGCGATCGGCGCGGGGGTCGAACCGCTCGCCGTGCCGACCCGGGCCAGCGAGATGAACCGGACGCCGTTGGTGACGATCGTCTGATTGGTCAGATTGCCGCCGTAGACCACATAGGCGGCGCCGGCGCCGCCGCCGAGGCCAGAGCCGCCGATGACCATGTCCGAACGGCCGTCGCCGTTGACGTCGACGCCTTCGCCGCCGACCGAGAAGCCGACCTGGCTGCCGCCGGTCGGGCCCGCCATCACGAGGCCGGCCACGGTCCCCTGCCCGATCGTGGTGACGTCGATGGTCGTCGGCGAGGCGGGGAGGTTGTTGCCGGTCATGACGTAGACGGCGCCCGCCGTGGCGGTGCCGGCGACCGAGGCGGCCGGGGCCCCCAGCGCGATGGCGTTGGAGCCGTCGTTGAGGAAGTTGCCGATCCCCGCGACCGAGGACCCGAGCTGGGACCCCAGCGACGAGCTGACGAACGTGATCACCGTGATACCCGCCGCCTGCGCCGAGGCCGGGTCGTCCAGGTCGATCGTCTTCTGGGCCAGCGTGCTCAGGTTGTTCGACCCGTACACCAGATAAGCGCGGCCCGTGCCGACGCCGGTGGTGAACGACCCCGCCTCGGTGCCGTTGGGGGCGCCGATCAGGAAGGCTGGCGTACCGCGGATCGTGCCCGCGAACGCCACCGACTCGCCGAGCTGCGAATTCGGCTGCTGGCTGGTGATGAACGTCACGCCGTTGAAGGAGTAGGCGTTGGTCGTGGTCCCGGTGATCGGATTGGGCTGGAGGTCGCTTCCCAGCGCCCCGAGGTCGCCCACCCGGCCGTTGGCGACGTTGTTCAGCCAGTCCGCGGTGACGGGACCGGAGCTCGTGACGGCCTGCGAGCCGAACACGAGATAGGCCGCCGCCGTCGTGTTGGTCCCGGTGTTGTCGATGGCCGGGGCGCCGATCAGGAAGCTGTCGAAGCCCGTGCCGTTGATGTTGCCGAGGTTGGCGACGCTATGGCCGGCGCCCTGCAAGGGGGTGCTCGTCCCCACCATCGCGATGCCCACGTTGGCGCTGGCGATGTTGGGCAGGGCCGGCGGCGCCGTCCCACCCAGGTCGATCGACATCAACACCTTGATCTCAAGGTGTTCCCCCTGCGGACGGCACTTCGCAGGCTTGCGAGCCGCCGCGCCGGACCGAGGACCGCGATTGCCAAACAGCATCTGGAGACTCCCTTCTCCCAGGCCTCATTCCGCGTTCCGCCACGAGACATCTCGCCACGGCGCCTCGCGGCGGGCGACCCTCGTAAGACTCGTTCGCACCGAACGGCTCCAGCCGTCGTTTCGGACGGGTACGGCGCGAATCCGCCGCCAAGGGTCCCTTATTACCACTGGAATTTCGGCCTGGACACGCATCCGACTCCACCCAAAGCCATCCGCGCAAAACCCGCGGAGATCGAGCGGCACGCACTTTCGGTTCAACTCGGACAATCCTCAAACCCGATACCAACGGCATAAGAGTCGTCGAGTACGCCCCGTCGTGGTGCGCCGATCGCCCTCGCCTCGCAGGCGGGACGGCGGCCGACCGCGTCGGGTCGCCGGCGAAGCGATGGTGCGCCCCTCCGGGGCGGTCCGATGGGATGCCAGTCGTCGAGGCAAAAGCATGGCCGAAAACACGCTCAGGACCCCTGGAACGCCCCTCGCGCGGTACGGCGCCCTGCCGGCCTTGCTCGCGGCGGTGTTGGGCACCCAGCCGGGCTGTACCCGGGAATTCTTCCGCGAGTGGGCGAACCAGGACGTCTCGGAGGCGATCTTCGAAAAGAGCCGCGACCCGCGATGGCGGCTGGACACCTTCACGGTGGAGCCGCCGGCGATGGCTCGCTTCGCCGACCCCTACGACCAGGACTTCCCGCCGGCGCCGCCGGACGATCCGGCCGCCGAGGCGCTCTCGCCGGTCCCCCAGTCGCCGAACAACCGGCTCCTGGTTCCGGCCGAGGGCAACGGCTACCTGGAGTTGCTTGAGCGCTGGGAGCAGGAGCGCGACGCGCTGCCCAAGAAGCCCAAGAAAGTCCTGGCGCGCCCCCGAGCCGAGGTGGCCCCGGAGCCGCCGGCGGTCCCCCCGGGCCCTTCCGGAGCCCCTTCGCCGTTCTCCGCGCCGACCGCGACGGAAGTTCCGACGACCCTCAAGCTCGACCGCCCAGGCACCGGCCGTGATCCCAAGGCGGCCCCGGTGCTGCTGGCGGACGCTCGCCCCGCCGCCGTGAAGGGGAAGATCCCCCCGCCCCGCTCGGCCGAGAGCTTCAAGCTCGACAAGGACGCTCCGGCCGGCGACCTCGCCGTCCGTCGCGCGAGATTCCAGGAGGTCGACCCCGACCGTCCCCTCCCGCAGGCTCCGCCGGCGCCCCTGGATCCCAACCCTGAGGGGAGGGACCTGGCCGACCCGAACCTTCCCAGGCCCGATCAGATGGTCCCCGAGCGCGACGACGGAGCCTTCAGCGAGGCGCAGGCCGCGGAGCTCTCCGGCATCCTCGTTCCCGCCATCGCCGACCTGGACGAGGCCGCCGCGGCGGGCCTGCGGCCGGGAGACCGCTACTATAAAGTGAACATGCAGCAGGCGTTCACCCTGGCCCTCATCAACAGCCGGTTCTACCAGAGCCAGCTGGAGAACCTCTACGCCTCCGCCCTGTCGGTGACGCTCCAGCGGTTCTCCTTCCAGCCGCAGTTTTATGCGGGCTTCTCGCCTTCGACCTCGCCCCTGGGGGCGGGCTTCCCGGCGCTCAACCCGGCGAACTCCTTCAACTATCGGACCCGATACGCGCCCGGCGGCCAGATCTCGGCGCTCCAGCTCAGCGAGGTGGCGGGCGTCGGCAAGCTCCTCAACTCGGGCGGTCGGCTCCTGATGGGGTTCGCCAACCAGGTCGTCTTCAATTTCGTGGGGAACAAGCCGTTCCAACCGACCGTGCAGTCGTCGCTGCCATTGACGTTCGTCCAGCCGCTCCTGCGGGGGGGCGGCCGGGCCGTGGTGCTCGAACAGCTGACGCTGGTGGAACGCTCGCTCCTTTACCAGGTCCGGTCGTTCGCCAAGTTCCGTCAGGAATTCATCGTCTCGGTGCTGATCGGCGGCACGGTGCAGAATCTGGGTTCGACCTTCGCCCTCGCCGGATTCTCCTCGGGAGGCAACGTCGACCCGACCGACGGCTTCATCCCGGTGGTCCTCAACGCGGCCCAGATCGAGATCGACAAGCGGAACGTCGCGACCCTGGAGCAGGTCGTCAGCTTGTACAAGCAGCTCATCGACGGCGAGGCGTCCGGCCTCACCCAGCTCCAGGTCGACCAGGCCGAGAGCTCGCTGATCAGGGGCCGGCAGACCCTGGCCCAGGACATCCTCACCTACCGGAACACCCTCGACCGGTTCAAGATGCAGATGGGCCTGCCGACCGACACCCCCTTGACCGTCGACCTGAGCCTCTACCAGCCGTTCCAAGACGTCTTCCTTGAGATCGACGAGTGGCAGCGCAACCCCAAGCGGGACCTGAAGGACCTCCCCAAGATCGTCGCCAAGGTCCCCCAGCTCGAGGACGTCGTCATCGACGGCCGCTCGGTCCTGGGCCCCTACCGGGAAAGCCTGGGCGAGTCCGACGAGAGCGGGCTTGAGGACATCCTCCAGGCCGGGGTGCGGACGGCCCTGGAATACCGGCTCGACATGATGAACAATCGGGCCCAGCTCTACGACGCCTGGCGACAAATTCGATTTCGGGCGAACGCCCTCAAGGGTATACTCAACGTGGGCCTCACCAATCAGGTGCTGACTCCCCCCACGACGACCAACCCGTTCGGCTTCATGTCCCAGGCCACCCAGCTCAGCCTGGTCCTGAACGCCGAGCTCCCCTTGATCCGACTCTCCGAACGGAACAGCTTCCGTCAGGCCATCATCGACTACCAGCGCCAGCGACGATCGCTCCAGGCCCAGGAAGACGCCCTGAAATTAAATCTTCGTCAAGACATCCGGCAGATGCAAATCGCCTACTTCCAGTATGCGATCGCCAAGCAGCAGCTCACCCTGCAAGCCCGGTTGAAGGATCAGGCCTTCGAGCAGCTCGTGGCGCCCCCCGCGGCGACCTCGGGTCAGAGCCTGGGCCAGTCGGCCAACGCCGCGACCCAGACCAACAACCTGCTCCAGGCCCAGGGCAACCTGATCGGCAGCCAGTCCTCGATCCTCAGCACCTGGCAGGCGTTCCAGCTGGCTCGTTTGACCCTGTACCGTGACATCGGCACCTTGCCTTACGACGAATGGGAGGCGTTCAGTGAACTTTTCCCTGCAGAATACCGAGGCCCCAGCCTCGGCCCCGGCACCAGCGACACGCGACCTGCCGACGCTGCAGCGACCGAAGCGCCGTAAAGCTTCTTTCGGCAAGATGCTGGCCCTCGGCCTCGTCTCCCTCCTCGCGGTGGGGGGCGTGGCCCTGGTCAGCATCCCCGGCATGAGCAAGCCGATCCGCGGATTCTTCGCCCCGACGGCGCTCGACATCATCCCATTCGAGATCAAGCGTGGGCCCCTGCCGATCACCGTCAGCGAGAAGGGCTCGCTGGAAAGCGCCAAGAACGAAGACGTGTACTGCCAGGTGGAAGGTCAGACCACCATCATCTTCATCCTCCCCGAGGGAACCCGGGTGAAGAAGGGGGAGCTGGTCTGCGAGCTCGACTCGGCCGCGCTTCGCGAGTCGCTCATCAACCAGAAGATCTCCACCCAGGGGGCCGACGCCGCCTACCAGCAGGCCAAGCTGACCCGCGAGGTCGCCGAGATCGCCGTCAAGGAATATGAAGAGGGCATCTACCAGCAGGACAAGGCGACCATCAACGGCGAGATCAAGCTCGCCGAATCCGACCTCGCCCGCGCCGCCGACCGCGTCGACTGGGCCAACCGGATGTTCGACAAGGGCTACGTCTCCCGCGCCCAGAAGGTCTCCGAGGAACTGAACCACCAGAAGGCCCAGTTCTCCCTCGAACAGGCCATGAGCAAGTTGACGGTGCTCGAGAATTTCACCAAGGCCAAGACCATCAAGGAGTTGAAGAGCGACGTCGAGAAGGCGCTCTCCGACGAACTGGCCAAGAAGCAGACCTTCGAGCTGGAACGCGAGAAGGAAGCGAAATTCGAAAAGCAGATCGTCAACTGCAAGCTCTTCGCCCCCGGCGAAGGGCTCGTCGTCTACGCCAACGATCCGGGCCGCAACTTCGGCAGCAACACCCCGCAAGTCGAGGAAGGGGCGACGGTCCGCGAACGTCAGAAGATCTTCAGCCTGCCTGACATCGGCAACATGCAGGTCAACGCCAAGATCCACGAGTCGCAGATCGACAAGATCGTCCCCAAGATGAAGGCCAGGATCCGGGTCGACGCCTTCGCCGACATGGAGCTTGAAGGGAGCGTCGTCGACGTGGCCCCCCTGCCCGACCCGTCCAGCTTCTTCAGCTCGGACATCAAGGTCTACACGTCGCACATCCGGATCGACAACCCGCTCCCCGGACTCCGCCCCGGCATGAACGCCGAGGTCGTCATCCTCGTCGACCGCAAGGAGGACGTCCTCACGGTCCCGGTGCAGGCGATCCTGGAATACAAGGGGAAGGACCACCTGGCGGTCCGCACCCCGAACGGCTTCGATCGCAAGGAAGTCGCCATCGGGGCCACCAACGACAAGTACGTCGAGATCGTCGAGGGCGTCTCCGAAGGTCAGATCGTCGCCCTCAACCCGATCACCTTGCTGAGCGACGAGGAGAAGCGCGAGCTGTTCGCTGTCGGCCGCGGTGCGGCCAAGAAGGATTTCGCCAAGGGCGAAGAGGGCGCCGAAGGTTCGGCCGAAGCCGGAGGCCCAGGTGTTCCGGGCGGACCGGGCGGGCCCGATGCGGCCAAGGCTAAAGGCAAGGCGGGTCGTCGCGGCGGTGCCGGAGGCGGTGCGGCTGGAGGCATGGGCGCCTTCATGGAGAAGATGAAGAACGTCCCCGCCGAGGACCGCGCCAAGCTCAAGTCGGCCTCCGACGAAGAGCGGGCCGAGATTCTCAAGAAGGCCGGATTCAGCGACTCCGAACTCGATCAGATGCGGCAGATGCGCGCTGGCGGCGGCGGCGGCCCCGGCGGCCCCGGCGGCGGCGGCCCCGGCGGTCCCGGCGGCGGCGGCCCTGGCGGTCCCGGCGGCGGCGGCCCTGGCGGTCCCGGCGGCGGCGGTCGTGGTCCGGGCGGTCCCGGGGGAGGCAACTGATCGTGGATTTCCGATCTGAAACCGCCCCGAAGGCCGACAAGCCGCTCGTCTCGATCGTGGACGTGCGCAAGACTTACGTCATGGGGCACGCCCCCTCCGGCGGCGGAATCTTCCGCCGCCGGGGGCCCAGCAACACGGTGACCGTACACGCCCTCCAGGGCGTGTCGGTCGATTTCTACCCCGGCGAATACGTGGCCATCATGGGCGCGTCAGGCTCGGGCAAGAGCACCATGCTCAACCTGCTCGGTTGTCTGGATCGGCCCACCAGCGGCCAGTACATGCTCGGCGACCGAGACGTCTCCCGGCTGGACGACGACGAGCTTTCCGAGGTGCGCAGCCGCTATCTCGGCTTCATCTTCCAGTCGTACAACCTCATCCAGCAGTACACGGTGCTGGAGAACATCCAGCTCCCCCTGACGTATCAGGGAGGAGGCGAACTCAGCGCCGAGGCCGTGGAACGCTCGGTCGAGCTGGCCAGCATGGTCGGCCTGGCCGAGCGTCTGGACCACCGCCCGACGCAGCTCTCCGGCGGCCAGCAGCAGCGCGTGGCGATCGCCCGCTCGCTGATCAACGACCCCTACATCATCCTCGCCGACGAGGCGACCGGCAACCTGGACACCAAGACCAGCCACGAGATCATGGAAATGCTCCAGCGCCTCAACGACGCGGGCAAGACCATCATCATGGTGACCCACGAAGACGACATCGCGGAGCACGCCAAGCGAATCATCCGGATGCGGGACGGTCAGATCATCGAAGACGGTCCCAGCCCCCGGATGCTCGCCGCGGCCAAGGCCGCCGAGGACTCGGTCGCCGCCGGCGTCGAGGCCTGATCCGCCCGTGCGTCCCCCTCTTTGACGAACACCCTCTCCATTCGCCCCCACCTCCGTCGGTCAAGGAATCGAGCCCATGCGACGCATCTGGCGCGGCCTGAAACTCGGCATGAAGAGCCTGTTGCTGCACAAGTTGCGGTCGGGCCTCACCGTCCTCGGCATCGTCTTCGGCGTGGCCGCGGTGATTTCGATGCTCGCCATCGCCGAGGGCTCCAGCCGCGACGCCCAGGAGCGCATCCGGGCCCTGGGGGCGACCAACATCATCGTCCGCTCGGTCAAGCCCAGCGAAGAGGCCCAGGCCACCGGAGGACGCCCCGCGCGAATCCTCAACTACGGCATCAAATATGACGACTTCGACCGGATCATGGCCACCGTGCCGACGATCCGCAAGGCCTTGCCCATCCGAGAGATCCGCAAGCAGATCCGGCGACTGCAGTACTACCTCGACGGCCGCGTCGTGGGGACGACCCAGGACTACGCCGAGTTCAATATGCTCCAGATCGAGCGGGGACGGTTCCTGACCGCCGCCGACAACGAGAAGTACCAGAACTACGCCGTGCTCGCCTCGACCACCGCCAAGACCCTCTTCCCCTATGAGGATCCGGTCGGCCAGTCGGTCAAGCTGGGCTCCGACTACTACACGGTCGTCGGCGTCACCAGGGAGCGCGAAAGTTCGGCGGGCGTCGGCGGCAGCCTGGCGGCGCAGGACTTCAACAAGGACGTCTACATCCCCTTGAACACCTGCCGGGTCCGATTCGGCGAGAAGATCATCAACAACCGTTCGGGATCGATGGAGGCGGAGGAGACCCAGCTCTCGCAGGTCACGCTCCAGGTCTCCGCGATCGACCAGGTCCAGCCCACCGTCCCCGTCATCAAGGCGGCCTACGAACGCTTCCACCCCAAGAAGGACGTCGAGATGACCGTCCCCTACGACCTGCTGCTGGAGGCCCAGCGGGCCGCTCGCCAGTTCAGCATCATCCTGGGGACGATCGCGGCGATCTCGCTGCTCGTCGGCGGCATCGGCATCATGAACATCATGCTGGCGACCGTCACCGAACGCACCCGCGAGATCGGCATCCGGCGGGCGCTGGGGGCCAAGCGGAAGGACATCACCCAGCAGTTCCTGATCGAGACCGTCGTCCTCTCCGGGGTCGGCGGCCTGCTCGGCGTCTCGATGGGAATCGCCATCCCGCGACTCATCGTCTACTTCATCCCCGACCAGAAGGCCTTCGTCACGGGAATGTCGGTCCTCCTGGCGTTCGGAATCTCGGTCGCGGTCGGTATTCTCTTCGGGCTTTACCCGGCTCGACGCGCGGCCATGATGGACCCCATCGAGGCGCTCCGTCACGAATGATTCAAACGGCATGCAGCGGCCTCTCGCAAGGGAGGCCGCATGAACCGCCCCGGGGCCCCTGCGTTCCCGAGGGTTGGGCTTGCATCGCCACTCCGGGATTACTAGGCTTGAATGCTGATGGACGCCATCGGATGCGGCTTACGCATCCGGACGTCTCATTTTTTTTGCCCGGGACCAAACTCCCGGCGAAATCCCAGGATCTGAACTTCGTTCTCGTCGTTCCCGAATTCGCCCACGAGAGGGCCTGGACGACGCGCAACCCGAATCGAGCGATGGCGACCAAGGCCCCGGCACGCGCCGCGGACCTCGGAGGCCAAGGCGCCACCGGCGGCGCGAATCGTGCAATCCGCACCAGTGTTGAGAATGGGAGCAGTTCGGCATGTCCACTGACCGTATTCCGATGTCGAAGGAAGGCTACGAGAAGCTCAAGGCCCAGCTCGACCAGATGAAAAATGAGGACATGTCCAATATCGCCGAGCAGATCGCCCAGGCCCGGGGATATGGTGACCTTTCCGAGAACGCCGAGTTCGACGCCGCCGTCGAAGCCCAGGGAATGCTCCAGGCCCGGATCAACGACCTTCAAGATAAGTTGAGCCGCGCCTACCTGGTTGAGAGGTCGAACGTCCCGACCGATCGCGTCGTCTTCGGCTCCAAGGTTCGCGTCCTCGACGTCGACATGGCCGAGGAAGAGGACTTCATCCTCGTCGGTCCCGGCGAGGAAGACTACGACAACAATCGGATCCTCCTCACCAGCCCCATCGGTCAGGGGCTCGTGGGCAAGAAGGTCGGCGACGAGGTCGAAGTCCCGATCCCCAAGGGGACCCTCAAGCTCAAGATCGTCGAGATCGGCTGCGAGTGATCCGGCCATGCGTCGGGCCCCCGCCGGCGCATCCCACCTCCGGGGCGCTGTCACGTCGACGCCGGTCCCGGATCAATCCCCCTCCCCCGCCATGACTCGGGCAATGCCGCTACCAGAATCAGCGGGACCGCCGACATCGGGTGGCGCACTTGCAATGAGCGCGCATGGAGCGCGATCCCGGGACTGAACGTCTCTCGCGCGCCATAGAGGGAGTCGCCGAGGATCGGCAAGCCGCGGGTCGCCGACTGGACGCGAAGCTGATGGGTGCGTCCCGTCTCCGGCCAGAGTCGGAGGCGGCGCAACCCGGCCGCCATCCCCGCAGAGGCGTCGATCATGACTCGGGTCTGGGCCCGGCGCGCCCCGAGGGTCCCTTCCGCCACGGAGTGGACCACTCCCGACTTGTCGGCTGAAGTCAGCCAGTCGACCCAGAGCTCTCCCAGCGGCGGGAGGAGGGCCGTGGAAGGCTCCGCCTGCACGTCCGTCGCGTCGGAGGCCTCCACGACCGCCCAGTATTCCTTGACCGCCTGCCGCTTCTCGAACTGCCCCGCCAGCCGCCGCGCCGCCTTGGAGGTCTTCGCCCAGAGCAAGACGCCCGAGACCGGGCGATCGAGGCGATGGACGATGCCAAGGTAAGCCGTTTCGGGCGACTCGGGGGCGAGGTGACGGCGCACGTCCTGTTCGAGGGTCGTCTCGCCCGGAGGCGCCCAGGTCCCCTGCGTGAGTTGGCCGGCGGGCTTCAGGACGCCCAGGCAGTGTTCGTCCTCAAAGAGGATCTGGAGCCCTGGGGTCATTGCGGTCCCGATGCAGGGCTCACCTTCAGGTCGCGGGTGAGCGACTTGGCCGTGGATTCGCCCGTGTCGAGCATCTCGTCGGCGAGATCCCCCGGGCTGGGGCCGGCGGTCGGATCAAGGCCCGAGGTCCCCGGCGGTCCGTAGCTGTTCGTCGTCGGCCGCGAGATCTTCTCGCCGGCGGTGGGGGTGCCATAGACCGGGGGCTTCGGCTTGACTCCGGCGAGTCGGTCGTCGGCCGAGCCCCCCGGACCGATGTTGTACGAGTTCGACGCTGCGTTCGCGGTCGCGGGATGGGGCTCGGAGCTGAAGCCGACCGATGGCGGCTCAGCCCCCGTACGGGCGTAGGGACGGCTGGGCGGGACTTCGCTCTTCGTGCTCCGGCAGCCGAGGAACGCGGCCAGGGAAAGCGCCAGGGCCCCCCCGACGAGGAGACGCGGCCAGGGAGCGCAGGGTCGATCCATCGACGAAACCTCCATCCACTCTCGAAATGCAAACGGACGCGACGGACGCGAGCGCCCGTGCGTCCGGATGATATCGATCCGCGGTGACCGGTCAAGCAGAGTGTCGGGGCCGACGCCCGATCACTTCCCCTTGGCGGCCTCGTAGCGACGGCCCACCTCGTCCCAGTTGATGACGTTCCAGAAGGCCGCGATGTATTCCGGGCGGCGGTTCTGGTACTTGAGGTAGTAGGCGTGCTCCCAGACGTCGAGGCCCAGGACCGGGGTGGCGCCGTCGGAGATCGGGTTGTCCTGGTTGGCGGTCGAGGTGACGGCGAGCTTGCCGTCCTTGCCGACCGTCAGCCACGCCCAGCCCGACCCGAAACGAGTGGTCGCGGCCTTGTTGAACGCCTCCTTGAACGCGGCGAACCCGCCCAGCTCCGAGGCGATGGCGTCGGCAAGGGCGCCTTTCGGCTCTCCGCCGCCGCCCGGGCCGATGATCTGCCAGAAGAAGGAATGGTTGGCGTGCCCGCCGCCGTTGTTCCGCACGGCCGTCCGGATCCCCTCGGGGATCGCGTTCAGGTCGGCGATCAACTCCTCGATCGGCTTGCCCTGAAGCTGCGGGTGATCCTTCAAAGCCGCATTGAGGTTGTTGACGTAGGCGGCGTGGTGCTTGTCGTGATGGATCTCCATCGTCTTGGCGTCGATGTTCGGCTCGAGGGCGCCGAAATCGTACGACAGCGGGGGCACGGTGTATTCAGCCATTCCTATAGCTCCTGATTCCCTGAGTCTGTTTGGTGCGCGGTCACGTCGATCGCCCCGGTCTGGGAGAGCTCGGGACGACCGCATGACGATTCGGGTGGGTCGCGCTCCCACGTCTCGCACAAGCTACCACAGCCCGAACTTTCACTCAAACGAATGCACGCAAGTCCTGGGCCGGTGAGGGGACGGTGATCAATCAGCCCGCGGTCGTCCGCAGGGCCCAGCCCCAGTTCGGAGTCGTGGCCGTGGCGAGGAGGGCCGGAGGTGCCGCGGCCCCCTGGCGTGCCAGGTTGCGCCCGAATATGGGACGCCGAGGGAGCGCCGGACCCCGCCGAACGGGCGCGGCCTGGCCGATGGACAGCGTGTAATCGGCGACTCCCACCGGGGCCGCGGCCTGAACGCGGACCACGAACGAGGCGTTGCGGGTGGCCGAAACGTTGACCGAGTTCGTGCCCTGAGCGACGACTCGTCCCCGATTATTGAGGATCTGGATGTTCGCGCCACCGGCCGAGACCTGATAGACGCCCATTCCCCCCGACTGGAACGAGAAGAAATCGACGTCGGCCGCGGGAAGCGTCAATCCGCCGATCTTCGCCTGCACGACCCGTCCCAGCCTCGTGGCGGTGCCGATCGAGTTGTTCAGCTCGAATCGATCCGGCGCGACCACGACCGACGTCGAATAGATCGGCCCGGTCGACGGCGGGATGGGGGTTACAGGGGTGGTGGGCGGGATGACGACGGGGGGGGGCGGGATGACGACCGGCGGCGTTGTCCGAGGGGCCGACGAGAGCGAGACGGTCAGGTTGTACGAGCCGATGGAGAAGACGTCGCCGGTGGCTCCCGTCACGGCCGCGAAATAGCGCTGGCCCGGCACGATCGAGGAGGACGAAGCGCTGACGTCGGTGCTCCAACTCCCCGGCTTGGAGGCCTGGCCGAGTTGTCTCCCGTTGGCGTCGTAGAGGACCACCTTGGGGCTGAGCATGCTGGAATTCGAGGCCGAGGCCGTCACCTGCCATGAGCCGCTCGCGTAGCTCGGGGCGACGAAACTGAACCACTCCACGTCGCCGACCCGGTTGAGCGACGCGGCGGAGGCGGTGAAGGTCTGTGAGGTCGCCAGGGGCGCGGTCAGGTCGATGGGGCGATGGATGTCGACGCCGTAGCCCTGGCTCTGGTACATGTCGCGCTGACGGGCGCCGTAGATCGACTGGATGCCTTCGATGTCGCCCGCCGCCAGGGTGGTCACGACGCCGCCGTAGATGGGCCGCATCACCACCTTATCGCTCGTCGGATGGTCCAGCCCCAGAGAATGGCCGGTCTCGTGCAGGACGACGCTGAAAACGTCGTAGTCCCCGCCGATCGCATACGCCATGTTGAGGTTGATCTCGACGTCGCCGCCGGCCGTCGAGCCCTGCGGAGGCGGGAAGTACGTCTGGGCGAGGGTCTGGTGGTTGCTGGGGATCGCGTCGCCGCCGATCCGGATGTCGCCGAACCGCGCGTCTCCCTGGGGGGCGCCAAGGGCGTTGACGCGGTAGGGCCCGTCTTTGATGGGCACGATGTTGATGTTCGCGACGGACTGCCATGTCGCGAGCGCCCGGGCGATCTCGCGCTCCCAGACGCCTCGGCCGAACTTGGCGTCGAAGGCCGAGTTCATCCCGTTGACTCCGCTGATCCACTGCACACCGTCGGGCGCGATGCTGTAGGTGATCCGCGACGGGTTCGACCAACTGAACCCATTCTTGACGACGTAATCCACGCCTGACGTCGCCATCAGCGTGCGGTCTTCGAGCGCCTCCAAAAGCGATGGACGTTTGCGACGAGGGGCTCGCCCCGCCGCGCTGCTCCTGAATAATCCCAGACGCCGACCGACTTCCTTGCACCCCATCCAGGAACGCTCTCCGAGCGATCCCTTGGGAAGCCCAAGCATGGTGCACTCCGCTGATCTTTGGGCGGGGCGGGGACGCCTCGGCGCGGGGAACGATCGGGCACGATCGTCATCCACGCCGGAAGGAGCCCTGGAGCTGTTTTCCGGCGTCTCGACGTCTCGTGCTGTCGCACCCGACCGTTGGGCCCTTCGCTAGCTCTCGCCTCTGCCGCCTTCGTCCATCCCTCCCTGATCCAAACCCCTCTTCCTTGGCGAAGCCCGCCACCGTCGCCGGCATTGGTCCGCCGCGTCGCCGCGGCGCTTCTCCCCAGGGGATTCCGAGATCGCCGAGATGCTTTCGACGAGCGTAGAGTTTGCCAGCTCTGACGGCATGCATCAAAGTGACGCTTGCCGCGAACGTGCTGGATGATTCAAGAAATCCTTCGATACCTGAAAGCTAGCTCGCGATTCCAGAGATTTCCTCAAGAAGTGCGGAAGACCTGTCGGCACAAGTCGGACGACCCGCTCCGCTGGTGGCGATTCCTTCGATTCTCCGGGTTGTGCGGGCTGGAGTGGCTCCGCGAGGGGCCTGAATCACGGATGCATGGATTCGCAGGCTGTCGGTCGCGCCTCTATCTCCTTGTGGGCGCTCACCGCGCCCGATACCCTCGTGGAGATCGCGGGCCGCGAAATCGACGGTGAACCTGTGAGGACTCGGGATGCGAGCGACGAACGACCCCGGTAGCCCGGGCGCGGCCTATGGAGCCTTCATCCGCCGATCCGCCCCATCGGCCCGTCGACCGTCGGGCTCGCCCTCGACGCCCGAGGGTTGGGAGGAGCGTCTCCGAAGCGTCAAGGACGGCCTTCGGAGTTCGTTCTCACTGGCGATCATCCCCTCCTGCGACCTTGCGCCCGAGGTGCTGGGCGTCGTCGAGCGGGCGGATTACGTCATCGAGCGGCTGACGTTCCAGAGCCGACCCGGGGTCCGGGTGACGGCGAATCTCTACCGCCCGCGAAACCTCGAGGCCCCGGCTCCCGCCGTCCTCTGCGTGCATGGGCACTGGGCCTGGGCCCGGATCGATCCCGTCGTCCAGACTCGCTGCATCGCCCTGGCGCGGCTCGGTTACGTCTGCCTCTGCGTGGACGCCTTCGGCGCAGGCGAGCGGGCCGTGGTCCCCGGACCGGGGACCTACCACGGCGGCCTCATGGGGGCATCGCTTTGGGCGGCCGGCGTCCCCCTGGTCGGGCTTCAAGTGCATGACAACCGGCGGGCCGTCGACTACCTCGTGTCCCGGCCGGAAGTCGACCCGACCCGGCTGGCGATCACCGGAGCCTCCGGGGGGGGGAATCAGACCCTCTACGCCGGGGCCCTCGACGATCGTCTCAAGGCCGTCGTCCCGGTCTGCGGGGTCGGGACGCTCGAAGCCTATCTGGAGACGGCCTGCTGCGTCTGCGAGGTCAACCCTGCGGGCCTGAGCTACGCCACGACGGGAGACCTGCTGGCGATGGTCGCTCCTCGCGCCTTGCTCGTCGTCAGCGCCAGCCGGGACGCCCCCCAGTTCAGCGCGAAAGAGGCCGCCAAAAGTCTCGACTACGCGCGTCCGAGGTTCGAGCGTCTCGGCGTCGGCGACCGGGTTCGCCACGTCACCGTCGATTCCGGTCACGACTACAACCAGCCGATGCGCGAGGCGCTATACGGCTGGCTGGACCGCTGGCTCCGGGAACGGGGCGACGGCGGCCCGGTACCGGAACCCGAGGCTCGGCCCGAAGACCCCGCCCTGCTCCGCTGCTTCGCCGACGCCGAGTCCCGACCGGCGTCGGTCGTCACCATCCCCGAGTTCGTGCACCGAGAGAGCCTCGCTCGGCTCGCCGCGCTTCCCGACCCTCCCGACCATCGTCAGGCGTGGGAGGCCGAGGCGGTCACGATCAAGGCTGGGCTCGCCGCGGAGGTCCTCGGCGGTCTCCCCAGGTCCAGTCCCCCACGACCTCGAATCGGATTCGACGCGGCCGGAGGTTGTTGGACGATCGCGATGGAGCCCGAGCCGGGGCTTTCTTTGGCGGGCTACTTTCGCCCGCCCGACCTCGGGACCGTCGCCGGGACGCCTCGTGGAGTCGTCATCCAGACGGCGGAACAGGGAGTCGACGCCGAGGCCGCTCGGGAGTGGGGAAGCTCCTGGACTCGCAGCGGTTACGCGACCTGCGCCGTGGAGTTGCGCGCGCTGGGGAGACTCAAGCCGGAGACCCCGGCGATCGCCGGGGTGCTTGATCACAATGAGGCCGAATGGGGAGTCTGGATCGGCCGCCCTCTGCTTGGTCAGTGGGTCTTCGACTTTCTCCAGTGGGTCGAGGCCCTTGCCGGGCTGATCGCGGCCCCCCCGGCTTCGTTCCTGGCGATCCCGGCCAACGTGCCTCTGCTCCTGCACGGTCGAGGTGCGACGGGGACGGCCGCGATCCTAGCGTCTGCGTATGCTCCACGCATCGACGCCGTGATCGCCGAGGGGGCTCCCGTCCGACTCGTCGCCGAGCCACCGGTCGCGTGGACCCAATCCCGCATGGGACTGATCGCGCCGAATCTTTTGAAGTATGGCGATTTGGGTCGGCTGGTAAGCCTGATAGCGCCACGTCGACTCGTCGTCGTCCGCGGTGTCGGGACCGACGGCGCGACGGTGCCTCTCCAGGACCTGGAAGCCTCATTCGCCCACGCACGGGCGATTTATGGGCTTTATGATGCGAACTTAAAGCTGGTTTTGGCGAGTGCTCGGGTTGACGTCGGACTTCCCTGAGCAGATGCGCAGTGGAATTTGATTCGAGGCGGGATCAGATAAGGCCGATCGCCTGGGTTTTGACGCTGATTGGAGAGAGAAGCGCCTCTCTTCGCGCATTGACCCACAGCGGGAGGCACCGATAATCAAGGAAACCGAGATAGGCGTCGATACGTGCCACCGAGCGGCCTCTTGGGCCCTCGGCCGGCTGCGACGCCGGAGGTAGGTCGCCCGGATTCCCGGTCACAACCCGTTCGGTCGAGCATTTCACCTCGGACGTTTCATGCAGAACAATCTCAACGCCCTCCCGCGGATCGAACTGGAACGCCCGAGTCGACGTGGCCTGGTCGGTCTGCGACTGGTGGGCCTGGTCGTCGCCCTCTCGGCGGTCGGCGGGGCGGCGTGGGCGTGGGAGCAGGGATATCGGCCCACCTGGCTCGATCGTCGGCAGGAGGTCTCGTTCCACCTGGCCGAGGTCGATCGCGGCGACATCGTCCAGTACGTCGTGGAATTCGGGACGATCGAAAGCGCCGCGGACGGCGTGGTGCGCTGTCAGGTGGAAGCTCTGGTCGGGATGGTCGGCGGCACCAACTCGAGCGGGTCGGGCGGCTCGGGCGGTCGCGGCGGGTCGACTTCCGGCTCCCAGTCTCGCGCGGCCCAGGTTTCGACGCCGGCGCCTGCGGTGAAAAAGAGCACCGGCTCGGCTTCTGCGAAATCGGCGACCGGCTCGGCTTCAAAGTCCGGATCCGGATCGGCGTCCGCGTCGACCCCGGTGGTATCCACCTCGGGTAAGCCGACGATCCGAAGTTTCAGCTACGTCGTGACCCCGTATTCGCCGTTGAAGCGGACGGCCTCGGCCTCGTCCGCAACGACGTCGAGCAGCAGCGGATCGCGAGGCGGTGGCGGCGGCGGTGGTATGGGGGACGAGAAGCCGGGCTCGACCCGGATCATCTCGATACTCCCCGAAGGGACTGCGGTCAAGAAAGGGGACGTCGTCTGCGAACTCGACTCCGCGGCGTTCCGCGACGAGTTGAAGGCGCAGCAGATCCGTTGGCTCCAGGCCAAGTCGTACGTCGAGCAGGCGACCTCGTTGCTGGCCGTGAACCAGATCACGCTCAAGGAATATCGCGAGGGGATTCTTCCTCAGGATATCCAACTCATCCGCCAGTATGTTCAGACCTGCGAGATCGAGCAGGATCGGGCGATGCGCAACCTCGAGTGGTCCAGAGGGGTCACGGCCAAGGGTCTTCGCACCAGTTCCCAACTCCGCGCCGACGAGTTGTCGCTGCAACAATCGGAGTTCGTGCTCAGCGAGGCGAAAGGGATGCTCGAACGGCTGGAGAAATACACCGGCCCCAAGATCCTCAAGTCCCTGGAAGCGAAGCTCGCCTCGATCCTGACCGACAAACTGGCCCAGGACGCGAGTTTCGCGCTGGAGGCCGAGCGGCTCCAGCGGTTGGAGAAGAACGTCGCGGCCTGCACTCTCCGCGCCACTCGCGACGGCGTGGTGGTGTACATCAATCAGACGAACGCCTGGGGACGCGTGGAATCGGTGATCCAGGAAGGGACGACCGTTCGACAGGACCAGCCGATCTTCCAGCTTCCCGATCCCAAACGGATGCGGATCAAGGCCCGCATCAACGAGACGAAGGTGGCGATGCTGCGGAACGGCCAGGCGTGCTCCATCCGGCTCGACGCCTTCCCCGACCGCCTGCTCAGCGGCCGGGTGACAGATGTGACCGCGATCTCCTCGCCGGTGAACGGACCGTTCTCCGACGTGCGAGTCTACTTCGCCCTGATCGCGATCGAGGATGCCTTCGATGGGATTCGCCCCGGCCTCAGCGCCGAGGTGACGTTCCTTTACGATCGGCGTTCGCAGGTCGACCGTCTGCCGCTCGCGGCCGTCCGGGACATCGGCGATGACTCATTCGTCGCCGTCCTGGAAAGCCAGCCCGCGCCTGACGCCAAGGTCCCTTACCGCTGGCAGAAGGTGGAACTGGGCCTCAGCGACTCGGACTTCGTCGAGGTGCTCTCGGGCGTCCGTGAGGGAGAACAGGTCATCCTCGATCCTTTCACCCTGGAGGCGCCGCAAGTCGAGCCGACTCCCTCGCGCATCGCCTCGACCTCGCCCTGATGGTGAGTGAGCCGGGCCGGGAGGATTCCCGGCCCGCGCTCTGCCGGTCTTCATGGCACCTCTTTCGACGCGTCGACGAGTTGGGCGACCGTCTCTTCGAGCCTGGACTCGCCGCCGAACGTCATCCCGAGCGCGCGAATCCGATCGGTGGCGATTTCGTTCTTGGGTCGGCTCGCCGCCCCTTCGATCGCGCCGTCGGTCCCGGCGAGACGCTGCGCGATTCCCGCGACTTGGTAATCGGAGACGTATCGATCGTAGCAGTTGAACATACGGCCGGTGACGGCGTCGGCGTCGGCCGTCAGCAGGAGTTCGACGGCCCTGGCGACGTCCGAAGCATGGACCTCCTTGCCCCCTCCCTGGCATTCGACCCGCTGGCCCGCGACCACCTTTCGCACCAGGTCGAACCATTTGCTCCGGTCGGGCGGGTGGGCCAGGCCGTAGACGCCGCACGGACGGAGCGCGCAGATCGGCAACCTGCCGCCGAGCCCGTAGCTCGACACGAAGGCCTCGATCGCCGCCTTGTGGGCCCCGTAGTGGCTGCAACTCCAGGTCGGGTGGGCCTCATCAAGCGGGCGGTCCGGCAGGATGACGTCGTGCACGGCGCACGAGGAAATGAACACGAACCGACCCACTCCTTCGCGTCGAGCTTCCTCGATCAGCCGGAGCGTCCCCAGGACGTTGCGCTCCACGAACTCCAGGATGTTCCCCTCACGATTCCGAAATCCACCCCCTGGATGGTCGAGCGCCGTGTGGACGACGGCGTCGGCCCCGGCCACAAGATCACGGGCGGCGCGTTCGTCTCCCAGCCCACCCTCGATCCAGTCGAGCGTCCCTTCGGGGAACGAATCGGGAAAGCCGCCGACGTCGCTGGTCGGACGTCGCCAGCAGATGAGCTGATGTCCCGCACCGGCCAGTTGTGAGACGATGTAGCGGCCGACGAATCCCGTCGCCCCGGTCACGGCGATTCTCATGGTCCCAACCCCCCCTGTCAGTACCTCGCGCCCCGCACGCCGCGCATCCCCGAAGCTCATGAGGCGGAAGACGAGGGGCGAGCCGACGGAGATCCCGGCATGAATCAGGCCCCCGCCCCGCCCCCTCCCGAGCGTCCCTCGGCGCGCGTTCGATGGTTCAAGCGTTTCATCATACTCGCCACGCTCGTGGTGGTCGCTGGGATGGTCGCCTCGTTCCGAGTCGGTCGGTTCTACGTAGTCGAGGGCGCCTACTCGGCTCGCACGGCCGTCGTGCGATGGCTTACGGGCCTGCAGCCCGATCGCTCCGAGATCGAACTCGACTGGGCTCGGCGGCGGCGACGATCGGTTGAGAAGACGACCGAGGTTCTGACGAAATTCTACGAGGGGGCCGACGAGCCGATTCGGGCCCTGTTCCAGACCGCCGGCATGGACCCTGCGCACGGGCTGGTTCGATTCGGCCGGGCCGACCAGACGTTCCTGCTCTCCTCGCAGGTCTTCGAGCGGGACGACGACGGCCGTTCGTATCGACTCAGGCCCGATACTCGTTCCGTCTGGCTTCGCCAGGTCACTCTTCACAACGGGCCTTTCGGCCTGTTCCAGGTCCTCGACACCCCCGAGCATCGGAAAGCGGCGGCCGAGGCCGGCGCGATCGTCGACGAAGGGTCGATCACGACGACCAATTCCTGGGGCCTGCGCGGGCCGGAACCTGATCCCTCCGCCCCCCTGCGCGGCGTCGTCCTCGGCGATTCGTTCATGCAGGGCATGTTCAACGGCGACGAGCAAACCCCGTCGGTCTACCTGGCGAATCGCCTGGCCGAACTCTATGGATGTCCGGTTTCGGTGGCCAACACGGGGCACATCGGCTACTCGCCCGAACAATACTTTTACTCGTTGCTGGAATACGGCGAGCGCCTGAAGCCCCAGTTCGTCGTCGTGAGCGTCTGCCCGAACGACTTCGGCGAGGGCTTCGAGATCCTCCAGGGCCAGGCCGATTGGCTCGATGAGGCGGCCTACTGGATCGATCGCATCTACGGCTGGTGCCGCGCCCGCGGCGTGATCTGCCTGATCGTCCCTGTCCCGACGTACCCCCAGGTGGAGAGCCGACGGAAGGACGGATTCTACCCGGGGATGGTCAACAATGCCTTCCCCGGCCCGCCCCCCTGCTATTGCGACCCTCTGGAGCGATTTCTCGACGAACACCTTCGCCTGAGGTGGGAGGCCCAGCAGGCCGGGCAGAGCCTGCCGAGGAGCTTGCTCTACAACCGACATATCGACGACGACCACTTCTCGCCGAGGGGCGCCGACCTCTGGGCCGAGGTCGTGGCCCGCCGACTGATGTTCCTGATCGAGACGATAGGGAGGGCGGCGAGCCCCTCCCTGCCGAAACCCAGGCTCAGTTCCCTGACGTCTTCGAGCGGACTCCGTCGATGAGCCGGTCCCATTGGAAGGCCGGGCCGGGGTCGGTCTTGTTGGCTTGAATGTGGTAATGGCCGAGGAGCCCCTGGTAGGCGTCGAACTCGGGCCGCGACAAGGTGTCGAGCCGGAGGACCCCCGCGGAGTCCCTCGGATAGTCGGGCTTGATCTTGGGGAAAACCGTGCAGAGGGTGGCCGTCAGCTTGACGAGCGCATCGTACTGAGCCTGGGTCAGGTCGTACTGCTCGAGGACCTGGCCGCGAATCTCCCCCTTGACCAGCTCGTTGTGGGCCGGGGCCAGGAGCGCGTCGGGGTTGTGGATACCGTTGCTCTCGGGGGTCCCGGGCAGCTTGATCTTCACGCGGCCCTCGGCGTCCTTCTCGTACCAGCGGTCGAGCGCAGCGGTGCGGCCGGGCGGGTAGGCCCCCATGTTGGCGATCTCGATGCCGATCGAGCGGCCGTTGGCGATGGTGGCGTGCCAGGCGGCCTCCTTGAGATCGAGGGTCTGGTAGATCGTGCCGTCGATGTCGAGCATGAAGTGGACGCTCAGGCCCCGGTCGTCGTGGAGGACGCGAAAGCAGCGCTGGCTGGTGCCGCAGACGTCGTAATGGATGACGAACTGGTCGACGACGCGCTGGAGCAGCGGCAGGTCCCAGCCGCCGGACTGGACGCGAGCCAGTTCGGGCTCCGACAGTCCGTTCTTGCGGACGCCGAAGCGGGTGGTGGGGAGGCCCTCCTTGGCCTTGTCGGGGGGACCGAAGTGCGGGGGGACCCGGTACGCGTCATAGCCGCCCGGGTCCGTCCAGAGGACGACCGGGCTCGTCGTATGGAAAAGCTGGCCGCAGACGACGATCTCGTCCCCCTTGCGGTCGAGCCGCTCCCCCGGCTTCGGGCCGTCGGCGGCGGTCGCGGTCAGGCCTGGGAGCAACAAGGAGGAGGCAAGGCTCAGGATGCCCAAGGCGGCGGTCAGGCCGTGCGGGGAGGGGCGGTGAGACGACGGGAGCAAGGCGGTCTCCTTCTCTTTGGGTCGGGCGGGTCGGGACCAGGAGGGGCATGGGGCTGGACTCGCGGCGAGGGGCGAATCACAATTGATTCTGAGCCGGCCGGAACGACGACACAAGCGGAAACCTCCATCATGATCGGATCGAAATTTCAGCACATCGACACGCCTCGTCGGGAGTTGGGGCGCGGCATGATCGGCCTCGCGGCGGTCGCCCTCGCGACGCTGACGCTGGGCGCGGCCGCCCTCGCCGCGGACGAGCCCGCCACGCAGCCGAGCGACCTTGCCGGCCGCATCGAGATGCTGACGAAGGCGCACAAGGGGAAAGCGGCGGTCGCCCTGAAGAACCTCCGGACGGGCGAGAGCTACGCCCTCAACGCCGACGCGCCCATGCCCACCGCCAGCCTCATCAAATTCCCGGTGATGATCGAAGCCTATCGCCAGGCCGCCGCAGGAAAGATCGATCTGGCCGCTCCGGTTACGCTGACGAAGAAGGACAAGGTGCCCGGCTCGGGAATCCTGACGGACCACTTCTCCGACGGGGCGCGGTTCCCGCTCCTCGACGCCGTCCACCTGATGATCACCTTCTCGGACAACACGGCGACCAACCTCGTCCTCGACGCGGTCGGGATCGGCTCGACCGCCGCGACGATGGAGGCGATGGGATTCCCCAATACCAAGATCCACTCGAAAGTCTACCGTCGCGACACCTCGGTATTCCCCGACCGCAGCAAGGTCTACGGCCTGGGGAGCACCACCGCCGCCGACATGATCCGACTGTTCGAGGCGCTGCACGCCCGGAAACTCGTCGACGAGAAAGCGAGCGAGGCGATGTGGAACCACCTGCTGACGTGCGACGATAAGGCCAAGTTCCCCCGCTTCCTCCCGCCGGGGACGAAGCTGGCGTTCAAGACCGGCAGCGTCGACGAGAGTCGGACCTGCGCCGGCGTGATCGAGACCCGAGGCGGGCCCGTCGCCCTCTGCGTGCTCACGACCGACAACGAAGACCAGAGCTGGACCGACGACAACGCCGGCAATCTGCTCTGCGCCCGGATCGCTCGCGAAGTCTACGACCATTTCTCGTCGCAGGTCGCCAACCCCGAGCCGACCGCCGCCAGGCCCGAGGAGGCCGCCGCGCCGGCGACGAAATAGCGACTAGCGACCGCAATCATCCCGAGTCGGCCGGTCCGATAGGGTCGGCCGACGCCGTCACGAGGGAGGACATCATGGGTTTCCTGCGCGCGCTCAGGGGGTTTCTCACCGACAAGTCCCGCCTTAACGACTCGGAGGAATCGCTGGAGCGATTTCGCAGCGTCTGGGGCCTGGAGCCGGAAGAGGAGGCGAGCAAATCCGCCCCGGGGCCCGACGCCAGCTCCGCCTCCGAATTCGACAGGGTCCAGTGGCGGCGCAAGCTCCATCACATCTTCGAGAAGTACCCCGCATCCAGCGGCGAATGGCCCGTCCTCATGAGGGAGGCGAGGGCCCTGAACCTGGACGACGACTGGGTCGCCGCCGGGATGAGGGAGGAATTCACCATGATGATCCGGGGCCTCATCGCCGATCGGCGATTGAGCGAGGAGGAGCAGGCCCGCCTCGAAGCGGCCCGCAAGCTGATCGGCCTCGATCTCGAGCAGGCGGGAGACCTCGTCCGCTCGGTGGTCGCGGAGGCGGAGCGATTCTTCGGCTCCGACGTCGTCATCGATTCCTGAGCCGCCGCGCGCCTCGATTTCCTCCTCAGCGGAGGGTGTCCGGGAGGGCCTGCGGCCGGCCGTCGCGGTCGACGCAGGCGAGCGTCGTGGTCCCTTCGGCGAGCAAGACTCCGTCACGCATCAGCTTGTACTCGTGTACGATCTTGACGTGGGTGACCCGCGCCACCGAGGTCCGCAAGGTCAGCAGGTCGTCGTACCGGGCCGGTTGCCGGAACTTGCACTCGAGATTCACGATCACCAGGAAGAACCCGGAGTCCTCGATCTCCCGATAGCTCTCGCCTCGGGACCTCAGGAGTTCGGTCCGCCCGGCCTCGAAGTAGATCGCGTAATTCGCGTGGTGCAAGAGCCCCATGCGGTCGGTCTCCGCGTAACGGACGCGGATCTCGGTGTCGCAACTGACGACCTGACTCATCGCTCGCCTCTCAAGGATTCCAGGAGGACGCCCCGCCGTCCGGCCGGGACGTCACCGCCTCGTCGCCCCCTCCTCGGCGGCCGTTCGCTCGGCCGTCGGGGGGGTGATCACGATCAGGGGGTAAGGGTCGTAGGGCCAGGCTTCTCGGCTCGGGTTTCCGGGGCGATACCCCGATTCGGCCCAGCGGCGGAACACCTCGGGGCGGTGCTCGACCCCCTCGGCTTTCAGCCACGCCTCGTACTGGTCGATCGCCTCCGACATGATCCGACCGTCGCCGATCGGCGCGTAGAGATATCGCAAGGCCAGCTCGTCGCGAGCGTCATCGAGCGTCGAGCCGTCGCGGAGCAGCTCGGCGATCGCCGAGACCAGGCCCGTCCGTTCCGATCCCCAGGCGCAATGGATCAGGACGGGGTAGCTCATCTCGTCGAGCGCCTTGACCAGCGTGCGGAGCTGGATGCGGGACATCCAGATGCACGACGAGAGCGAGACGTCGATCTGGGTGGCGCCGGCGTCGAGCGCCGCGGCCCGCTCCTCGCGATACCAGGACTGATCCGGATTCGACCCCCGAAGGTTGAGGACCGTGCGGATCTCCCGCTCACGAAGGGTCTTCGTCAGCCGGGCCGCCGACATCTGCGCCGACCGATAGACCCGCCCCGGCTGCACGATCCCGAAGTTGTCGTGGGCCTGGTTCCAGCCGATCCAGGCCGTCGGAGTCAGGATCAGCAAGGCGACCGCCGCCAGAGTCCTTCGGACGATCCGTCTTCGCGTGCTTACCACTCCCGACCTCCCAGTAACCGCTGCCGGGCTCCGGCGACAGCGTCGCCTGCACCCTCGCGAATTCTTCAATCAGGAACTGATCGTTGCGATCGACGACCGCCTCGGGGCGAGCCCACGAGTAGCTGGAGACGGTCTCCCACGCCTGCTCCGCCGTGTAGCCCTCATGGCGGATCAGATAGGCCGCGTGGGCCAGGCTGGTCCGGTGATGGCCGGCGACGCAGTGGAAAAAGACCGGCTGGCGCGACGGATCGGCCAGCAAATCGGCCGCGATCGCCATCTGCTCGACCGTCGCTCGGGAGCCGCGCATGGGCACGATCACCCAGTCCAGGCCTCGCTCGCGGACGACCCCGCTCTGGCTGATGAACTTGTCGTCGGTGGTGTTGATCGCCGTCAGAGTGACGATCGTCTTGATCCCCTCTCGGGAGACCAGCCGCCGAAGCGGGGCGGGCTGCTGCCAGGCACCGCGTACCAGGCGACCCGGTTGGATCACCTGCACCCGCTTCTCCAGCAACTGATCGCGAAAGACGACCAGGCCCACCGTCACGCCTGCGATCAGCAGGGCGGCCTTGGCAAGCGTCAGGAACGGTCGACGACGGACCACGCAGGCTCCTTCCCGGTGGAGAACGTACGGGTTCGGGATCGGCGGCCTCGACGCACGCCGGCTCCAGGTCGACGGGATTGTATCCGCAGCGCACTTTCCGGCAAGATCAACACCCCGGGCGACGACCTCGGCGACGTCCGCGCGCACCCCGACATTCGCGTCGCTTGACCCAGGATGGGCGCGCACCCCGATCGGGGCGTCGCGCGACCCATGGTCGTGGCGGCGTGGTCGTGCTCGATGGTAATTGGGCAGTTGGTCGAGTGGGTTCGGACGGCGGAGGGGTGGCCCCCGATGACGGGAGCTGAGGCGGCGCGGACTACTTACTCACCGGAAGCCTGGGAGCGCGAGCGGCGTCGGCCGGTGTCGGCGTCCATCGCCGCCAGATGGTGCGACATCCCGCTCTGGACCGGCGGCGGAATGATCGGCAGGAGCCGGAACGATTCCTCGACGATCCGGGCGATGCCGTCCGCCAGGGGGGAGGCCAGCAGGAGGCGGAACTTCTCCATCAGCTCCTCCCCGCGTTCGGTCGTCGGCAGGCGCTCGGCGCTGGCCAGGCCACTGAAGGAGGGGGCGGTGAGGGTCGATTCCATCCCGTCAGGGTTCTCGCCCAGCAGCGGCGTGGAGTCCAGGAGCACTTCCAACGGCACGCCCAAAGCCCTGGAGATCCGACGCAGGGTCCCCGCCTGGGGCTTGCTGGTATTGCCCCGCTCGATCTGGTAAAGCGCGGTCCGGGAGATTTTGGCCCGGTTCGCGAGTTCGTCCGGCCCCCAACCCTTGGCGTAGCGGAGGTCGCGAATTCGTTTGGCAAGATTCATGGCAAGTCTCGTTTCTCACAGGCGGGATCGACGTCATTAGACCGAGATGTTTCGGGGAGACTCGCCCGAATTTGCGACGAGAACCTCCCGAGGTATTAGGAATAGTACAACTCCACCAAAAAAAATCAATTGCGAAATGGACAGGATGGCCAAGAAAGGAATATCGGACTCCGTTTAAGCGGGCATTGGCGATTTTCCAGGGGTTTCAACCCGATTACGCCGCTTCCCCCGAGGGTGGACGGGACTCGGATTTCGGCTCGATAAATCGAGAAAGCGCCGTATCGGAACCCGCCGGGGTCACCGACTCCATCCATCAAGCCTGGATGCAAGTCGAGCTACGCTCACGGTTTTGCGGCGTTTGGACGGGCGACGTCAGGATCGCTTCGATGCGTGGCCGCATTAATTTGAATCGAACGCGACGGTATATTCAGGCGTGTCGATGACCCCGATCGATGGGAAGGGGCACCATTTCCACGGTGAATGTTCAGGATCAAAGCGTAGTGAATATCTGGAAATGAAAAGGGTTGCTTTGCGAACGCGCCGCGGCGCGACGTCATCCATCGGATCGAATCTTGCAGTCGCGTTCATGCAGGGATCCGACAGATCGTCGGAAACCGTCGAGATGTCTGATTCCGCCGAATTTAAAGGAAAAATCGGCTGTCGCCATGTAAGATGCGGCTCCTCTCCTCGTTGTCTCTTCGTGGGCGGCATCGGCTCCCGATCGCGGGCCGATGGGAGCGTCCGCGGCGATGGCGATGCTCGAGGTCGGGCTCCGATCCCGGCGGGGGAGGTCGCCCTCTCGAGTCGGATCCCTCTGAATTAACATCGAGGCCGAGATGATCTCCAACAATCGGGTCGCGACGGCGTCCCTGAGGAATCGCGAGGGAACGGCGGGGGCGGAACCGACTCCCGCACCGGCTTATCGCGTCGGAGAGCGATTCCTGCCGGATCGGACTTCTTGGCCCGAAGGAGCCCAGTATGGATATGGAGGTTGCGGCCACTCGTTGACGGTCTTCACGCCGGCCCCGGGGGATCGGCTCATAGAGGACGTTCGTCAGGGAGACGCCCGATTCGCGCTGACGGTGATTGGACCTCTCTTCTTCCTGGCCTATCGCTTCGGTGAGTCGGTCGTCTGGAGCGACGTCCCCTATGTCTGGCACCTTCAGCATTCCGAGACTCGCGCCGTCCCGCCTCGCGACGGCTCGCCGGAGACTCGGGCCTTGCTCTGGATCTCACTCGTCGGGACCGATGACGGGCTCATCCACGCGCAGCGAGGCGTGACCCTCAGCCCCGGCTTCACCCGGGCGCTGCACGACGCGATCCGGGACCAGGCGAACTCGACCTTCGATCCTCTGGAATGCACGCTGTCGATGGCCGAGGCCAACCGTGAGCGAGCAAGCGTCGGGCAACGGATCCAGCAAGCCTCGGCCTGGACGAAGGGGAATAGCTGAGACGCGCCGTCCCGCCGAGGCGCCCAGTCGAGCCTTGTCGACCTGGGGCGTCAGGTCGCCGCGATCGCGTCCCCGATGCCGAGCACCCCGGCCCAGAGTTCCTCATAGCGCGCGACCATCCGGGAAGTGGCGAAATCGGATTCGACGCGAAGCCGGCCGGCTCCGCCCATTCTCCTACCGACCTCCCGATCGGCCAGCGCCGTTCGGATCGCCTCGGCGAGCGTTGGAGCGTCGCCGATGGGCACGAGCCAGCCGGTTCGTCCAGGGGTCACGAGATCCACGGACCCTTCGACGGCCGTCGAGACGACCGGGAGCCTTGCGGCCATCGCCTCCAGGACCACATTCGGCATCCCCTCCCAGTGGGCCGCGTGGATCAGCAGGTCGGCCGATCGCATCAACGACGGAACGTCGCCCCGCCGACCGAGGATGAGGACCCGGCTTGAAAGTCCCGGTCTGGACGCGACCTGATCGTGGAGCCATCCCATCAGGGGGCCGTCGCCGACGATCGCCAGCCGCCACGATCCCGACGACTCGCCGACGCGTTCGACGGCGTCCAGAAGGTCGGGCAGCCCTTTCTGAACGTCGAGTCGACCCACGGTCAGGGCCAGGTAGGCCTCATCGGGAACGCCCAGGCTTTCACGGGGCGTGGGGGCGGCCTCATCGAACCGCGAGGGATCGACGCCGTTGGGGATGACCGTCAGCCGGTCCGGGTCGAGGCCCCCCTGCTCCACGCTGAACCGCCGAACCCCTTCCGATACGCAGACCGATCCGCACCCCAGGCGATTCGTCAGGCGGTCGAGCGTCAGATGCCAGCGTTTCTGATGCTCGGCCACGCGGAGCCCTCCCAGGATCCAGGGCGAGCCCGCCAACGGACCCGCCAGGCGGGACAGGACATTGGAGTGGAAGAGGAAACTCTGAACCAGGGCGGGCCGATGGCGACGCAGCGCCTTCGCCAGCCTGATGATCCCGAGGTCTGGGCGACGCCGGCTCAGGCCCAAGCTTTCACAGGGGACGCCGGCCGCCCGGATCGTGGCTGCCAACTCCCCCTCGTCGCTCAAGTTCACCACCAGGGGGGACCATCGCCGGCGATCCAGCCCGATGGCGAGGCTGGCGAGGGCCCGTTCGGCCCCGCCGACGTCCAGGTCGGTGATGGTCAGGGCGATCGGGACGGGGGCGTCGGGCGGGGGACCGGGGCGGCGTCTCGCCGTCTCCAGGCGTCGCTTCAGGCTCTGCACGGTATACTCGTCGATTGGAGGGCCGTGGCGGCGACGTCGGCGTCCGCCCCGCCCGATTTTACCCCGGATCCGCGCCGAGAGAGAGCCCTGGCCGCCGTGTTGACCTCGGAATACGACTTCGAACTCCCCGAAGAGCTGATCGCGCAGCATCCCGTCGAGCCCCGCGACGCCTCCCGCCTCATGGTGGTCGACCGCCGCTCCGGGACGATCGCGCATCGTCGATTTGACGAGCTTCCCTCGCTGCTCGATGGGCGAGACGTCCTCGTCCGCAACGACTCGCGGGTCGTCCCCGCACGCCTGATCGGCCGCCGCGAGGCGACCGGAGGGAAGTGGGAGGGGCTTTTCCTGCGCGACGGCGACGACGGCCGCTGGGAGATCCTGGCGCGGACTCGGGGCCGTCCGGAGACCGGCGAGGTCGTGATCGTGGGCGAGTCTCCCGGGCTCCGCCTGGTTTTGGAAGGCCGCGGCCCTGCTGGGGCGTGGGTCGTCCGACCCGCTCCCGAGTCGCCCGAAGATCGCGGAGCGACCACGCTCGGTTTGCTCGAACGTTACGGCCGTACCCCCCTCCCGCCCTATATTCGTCGCGGGATGGCGGGTACGGCCGACCTGCTCCGCTATCAGACCGTCTACGCCCGCCGGCCCGGCTCCGTCGCCGCACCCACGGCCGGGCTGCATTTCACCGACGACGTGTTCGCGAGGCTGGCGGCCGGTGGGGTCGCGAGGGCCGACGTGACCTTGCATGTGGGGGTCGGGACGTTTCGCCCGATCGAGACGCCGACCATCGAGGCCCACGAGATGCATGCGGAATGGGCCGAACTCGACGTGGGGACCGCCGAGCTCCTGAACGCGAGGCGTGCCGACGGCGGTCGAATCGTAGCCGTCGGCACGACCTCGGCGCGGACGCTGGAGACGGCGGCGGCCTCGGGACGGGTGGAAGCCTTCCAGGGACGGACGAACCTGTTCATCCGGCCGGGCCACGTCTTCCACGCGGTCGACGCCCTGGTGACCAACTTCCACCTGCCGAGGAGCAGCCTGCTCGTCCTGGTCGCCTCCCTCGGGGGGCTCGACCTGATCCGGGAAGCGTACGCCGAGGCCGTCCGCTCACGCTACCGGTTCTACAGCTACGGAGACGCCATGCTCGTACTGGCGTGATCGCGGAGCGCGCCGGGGACGCTCAGCGACCGGCCGGCTCGACCACCTCTTCCAGATCGTGGATCAGCTTGCGAAGAGCCTGGTTCTCAAGCTGGCGGACGCGCTCGCGGGTCAGGCCGAGCTGCTCGCCGACCTCGCGCAGGGTCATCGGGTCGTAAGGCTCCAGGCCGAACCGCATGCGGACGACGGCGGCCTCGCGGTCGTCGAGGGCGTCGAGACGGTCGAAGACCCGCTCCAGGTCGTCGGCCTCGATCATCTGATCTTCCGGGGCCTTCCCGCGATCGTCGGTCAGGATGTCGTCGAGGATCGGCTTGTCGTCTTCCGAGTTCTCGAGCTGGTGGGTGAGGCTGTTGACCCGGATGGCCTTGGCCACGATCCCGATCTTCTTCTTCGAGAGCTTGAGCGCCTTGCCGACCTCCTCGATGGTAGGCTGGCGGCCCATTCGTTCGGTCAGGATGGCGGAGGCCCGCTTCCATTTGGCCAGCAGGCTCACCATGTAGGCCGGGAGCCGGATCGGCTTCCCGTTGTTCATCACGGCGCGGCGGATCGACTGCTTGATCCAGTAGCTGGCGTAGGTGCTGAAGCGGGTGTCCATCTGGCCGTCGAAGCCTTCCACGGCGCGCATCAGCCCGAGGTTGCCTTCCTCGATGAGGTCCTCGATGTTCAGACCCTTGCCCAGGTAGCCCCGGGCGATATTCACGACGAGCCGGAGGTTGGCCTTGACCATGTGCTCGCGGGCGTAAGGGTCGCCGGCCGCGACCTTTTCGGAGAGCTCCCGCTCTTCCTCGGCGGAGAGGAGCGGCGTGGCGTTGATCTCCGTGAGGTAGATCTGGAGAGGGGAGCCGCCCAGCTCGCGGCGATTCGAGTTCTTGGAAACCATCTGAGGATACTCCTGGAAAGTCCACGTCGGCTCCGAGGCGGCGACCTCGCCGGCTCCGCGCGAGGCTCGGACTGGCTCGTCCTGAATACCGTAAGACGTCCAGAACCCCTGTCAACAAAATGAGCGCATGGGAGGATGGCCTGGAGTTGACGACCGGACGAAGGGGTTGCGGCCGGTCGTTTCGCGAGGAGGGGGCGGGAGGTGCGTCCGGCTCCCGGCCGGCGACTTCGGCTCATCGTCGACGGCGGGCGTTGCCGATGATCGTTTCGGATCGGGGCGATCAGGTTCGGCCCCGAGCGCCCGAGGAGGGCTTCCAACCTCGCGGGGGTCGAACGGAATTCCAGGGACGGACTTTCGAGAAGGGATTCGTCATGTTCAGGCTTCGTGACGCGGTGGCGGCCGTCGCGTTGATTTCGTGCGGGACCGGCTGCGCGACGTTCTGCGACGAGTGCGACGACTTCCCGGTCCCGGGCCGCTACGCGGCGATCCCCGGCTCCTACACCGGCCCGCCGCTCGAAGGCGAGCCCCGCGCGGCGGCCTACGGGACCGCGCCCCTCTCACCGACCGCGACCCGCGAATCCGGCACGACGCCGGCTCCGGCGTCGCTGGACGACAGCGCGGGCAGCGGCTCGGCGATCGACGGCGGCGATTCGGTCAGCCCTCCCCCGCCCCCTCCGGCGGGCGCGGGGACGACCCCCTTCACGCCCTGACCCGTCCCACCCAAGGAAGGAATCGAATCATGGTCAGGAAGACCGTCCTCGGGCTTTCATGCCTCATGCTCGCGCTGGGGCTGACCGGATGCACCTGGACCGAGACGAAGCGGGATTACCCGCGGTCCATCGAACGGCCGCCGCTCGCCGCCGGTCATGATCACGGCCACGGTCACCAGCACTGAGGCTCACAGCCCCTCGGGATCGCTTTTCGACGAAGCCCCGGTTGACTCCGGGAGCGGATCTGCTCGAAAATCGACCCGAGGGCGCGGGAGCCGCATCGCCACGCCCGGGAACGGGGAGTCGGGCGATGCGGCCCGCGCTTCCCCACTCACCTGCGAGCCCGGACTTCCATGAAGCTCATCATCGCGATCATCCAGCCCACGAAGCTCGAGGCCGTGAAGGAAGCCCTCTCGAAAGTCGAGGTCTTTCGGCTCACCATCATGGACGTCCAGGGGTTCGGCCGCCAGAAGGGCTATACCGAGGTTTATCGCGGCCATGAGGTCACGGTCAACCTCCTGCGCAAGATCGAGCTTCAGATCGCGGTCAACGAAGACTTCGTCGAGCCGACCGTCAGCGCCATCCTCGAAGCCGGGCGGAGCGGCCCCGACGGCAAGATCGGCGACGGCAAGATCTTCATCCTCCCCCTCGACGACTGCATCCGCATCCGCACCGGCGAGCGCGGGCCGGAGGCCGTCTAGCACCCCACGCGCACTCGCCCGAATCGCCTGCGGCGCCCGCCCGCGAAGGTTCGCTATCGCCTGCTCGGCGCCGGCTCGGCCCGGTCCCGACGCCTCCCACGCCTTCATCTTTATTGGTGACGACACCCCATGATTTCCGCAGTGATTTTCGACTTCAACGGCGTCATCGTCGACGACGAATCGGTCCACTTCGATCTGTTTCGCGAGATCCTGGAGCAAGAAGGGGTGATCATCACCTACCAGGACTACCACGACCGCTACCTGGGCTACGACGACGCCGGTTGCTTCGAGCACGTCCTGGAGGACGCCGGCCAGGCTTACGACTCCGCCCGCATCGCCGACATGATCGCGCGCAAGGGGGTCCGCTACTTCGAGGTCGCCGATCAAGGCCTGAAATTCTTCCCCGACGCCGCCGAGACGATCCGACGCCTCGCCGAACAGTACCCCGTCGCGATCAATTCGGGAGCGCTCCGGGCCGAGATCGTCTACTCCCTCGAACGCCTGGGCCTGCGCGACCGGATCTCGGCGATCGTCGCCGCCGAGGACGCGTTCCGGTGCAAGCCCGACCCCTCGGGCTACGTCCAGGCCCTCGAGGCCCTTCGGGCGAACCGCCCGGAATTGAACGCAGCCGACTGCATGGTGATCGAGGACAGCCTCGCCGGGATCATCTCGGCCAAGGGGGCGGGCATGAAGGCCGTCGGGATCACCCAGACCTACCCGGCCGACGAGCTGACCCGTTCCGGCGCCGACGCCGTCATCGACGGCCTGGCCGAGTTGACCCGCCCCTGGATCGATGCCACCTTCGCCGACGTCACAGCACGCTGACGACATCCGAAAGGCCGATGCACCCATGATTCTCGACGCACCGAAGCCAGGCCCCGAGACGCCCCCGACGACTGTCTCGGGCGTCCTCCTGAGCCGCGACCTCATGTTCACGGTCAAGATCACCAGCACCGCGAGGGAGCTGGGCCACAAGGTTCAGGTCGCCGGGAACGTCGAGCTGGCCTCGGCCCTGATCGCGGAACATCGGCCCCGAGCCGTCTTCGTCGACCTCGCCGCCGGCCCCCTCGCCTCGTCGGAATCCCTGGTCCGGCTCCAGCAAGAGGCCGGGCCGGACACGCCGTTTGTGGCCTTCGGCTCCCACGTCGACGTCGAAGCCCTCGACGCGGCCCGGGCCGCCGGCTGCCGCGAGGTCATGCCCCGAAGCAAGTTCACCGCCCAGCTCCCCGACCTCATCCGGCGCTACCTCGGGCAGGCCTGACACGCCTCGCGGAATTGGCTTCGTTCGCCCGGCCGACGAACGAAGCCGATTCGTCGTAAAGGTCATAGCCGATTTGGTTTGCGTTTGAATTCGACCGCCGAAAATTGGCTTCGTTCGGCGTTTTCGATGACGATTACGAGGCCAGGGGTCGAGGCTCGCGGAATTGGCTTCGATCGCGTCGTCGACGAAGGAAGCCAATTCGCTGTAAGGTCTGTGGTGGAAAGAGGTTGCCTGGGATTCGGGCTGCCGAAAATTGGCTTCGTTCGGCGGTTTCGATTGCCGTTTCGATGGCTTCGTCTCGGGAAGGCCCAGACGCGATCCACCGCATCCGCGCCGGGACGTTTCGGGCCGCCCTATCCCCACAATACGACCCAACGGCCGATCTCGAAGGCGGGCCGACCGGCGCGACCGGAGTAAACGGTTGTCGCGGTCGCCTTATCGAGGCCAGGCCGGCTTCGGAGGGGGGATCACCCGGCTCAGCGGGGTCGGCGGCGGCTCGGCCGGACGGGGGTTGTATCGGTCGATCGGTGCTTCGGGGGCGATGAGAGGCAGGTCGTCCTCGGGGTGGATCCTGGGGAGCCCCACCGGAGGACGCGGGGGGATGGGAAGCTCCTGGTTCGGGACGAACGGTGAGGAACCGAGCGGGGCGGCGGGGACTTCCGGCGCGTCCGGCCCCAGGGGCGTCAGTGTGGTCGCCGGCACGTCGAACGACGTTTCGGGAAGGGGCGAAAACTCCGGTTCGCCAGACTCGACGCCGATCGGTGGGAGGATCGTTTCGCCCCCGATCGAGTCGAAGCCGCAGACGTCGCAGGGCTCTTCGCAGAATTTACCGACCGATTTGAGGGCCTTCCGGGCGGCATGGCGAGCGAGCAGGCAGGAGTCCTTCTCCGAAGCGCAGGCGAGGGCCTCGTGGGCCACCGGCAGGCAGGGCTTCATCTTGCCGAGCGACTCCGCCGCCTCCTGACGCACCAACCCCTGGCGATCATTCAGGAGGGCCCCGCTGAGGGCCTCCACCGCTTCGGGATACTGCTTCCAGTCGTGCGCTCGCAACGCCCTGGCCGCCTTTCGGCGGGCGGTCCAGTGCTTGGCCGTCCGGAGTTTGCCGACCTCCTCCCGCACCGTGGCCTGCTCCGCGCCGCAGTCGTGGCAGTCGGGCTGGTTCCGGGTATGGACCCCATGGATCGTACCCAACGTGGCCGTCAGCATCAGGTAGAGACTTGCCGTCGCCGCCGTCATCGGTATAGCTCTCAGGGGGACTTGGTTGACCTTGGCGAATTTGCCGCTTCAATCAACGTTAGCGGGTTAAATTCTCTAATCAACCCATTTTTACTAAAGTCCCAATTTCTTGAATTCGAATCGGATAGGATCTGCCGCGGAAGGGCGATTCGATTCATTCCAAGGATGATCGGGGTCGTACCGATGGTAATGGTAATGCCTGGATTGGATGATTGGGCGAATGCATGCTCGGTTTTCCTCCTGCTCACCGCGTTCGTTCCCTGGTTTCGGGCCTGGCGAGGCGCTTCGGGGACGGCCTTACGAGGAGGCCTGATTTGGGGAGCAGCGGCGATCGGCCTGGCCATCGCGGCGCAGACGGAGGCGGTCCTGGGCGACGCAACCTCTTCTGAGAGGATTTGTTATATCGCGTCGATCGCGGTTCTGTGCGGCCTGACCTGGCCGCTCAACGCCCGCAAGCCGGGGGTGAGGGCCTGGGCGTGGCTGACGGGGAGCCTGGTGCTCGTCTTCCTGATCCCGTGGCTCGGGTCGTCGGACGCGATGCGAGGAGGCATGGGGCGTTCGGGCTCGTTCCGGCTGGATGCACCCTGGAGCGTCTTCTATGTGATGCTCGGCGGGGTCGGGGTCGCGAATTATCTGCCCACGCGATTCCGGACGTCCGCCGTGATCCTGGGCGTGGGCCTGGGCTTTGAGTTCGCGGGGGTCGCGATGACGGGCTGGTCAGCCGCGGCGCGCGGGCATGCCCGGTCGGCCTTCGCCCTGGCGCTCGGCGCGGCTTGCTGGTCGGGTTGGTGGAGCGTCCGGCGCGAGGGGGCGGAACGAGGTCGCCGGGTCGATCGGATCTGGGTCTGGTTCCGGGACCGCTGGGGCGCGGCCTGGGGCTCTCGGATTCGCGACCAGTTCAATCGCTCGGCGGTGATCGCCGATTGGCCCTTTCGGCTGACGTGGCGGGGCCTGGAGGCCGTCTCCGACTCGACAGGCTCCGACGTCGCGGCGGAGGCGCAGGCCGAGGCGACGCTTCGGGGGCTGCTACGCCGCTTCGCCGAGCCCGAAAGGCTCGATCGCGCAGCCGGGGCGGGGCGAGCGGATCGGGATCAATCCGGGGGCATGCCGGACGCAACGATCTGGAGGTCTTCATAGCGCTGGGCCAGGATCAGGCTGCCGTTGGAGACGATCTCCTCGCCAGCCTTCAGCCCTTCATGGACGATGACCTTGTCCGCGTTCTCCTGGGCCACGACGATCCGCCGACGTTCGAAGCGTTTGGCCTTGCCGTCGGTCTCGGCGTTGGGGGCCCGGACGAACACGAACGGCTCGCCGTGGAGCATGACCATGGCGACGCGGGGGATCACCGACTGGCCCTCGACGGACGGCACGTCCAGGACGGCCCGGACGAGCATGTCCGCCTTGAGGGTGCGGTCGGGATTCGGGATCGAGGCCCGGACCTGGACCGCTCGCGATTCCTTGGAGACCTCCGAGGCGACGTACTCGACGGTCCCGGCGAAGGTCTGATCCAGGAACGGGAACTGGATGTTCATCCGCTGGCCGAGCGCCACCTTGGCCTGGTCGCGCTCGAAGACGTTGACCCAGACCCAGAGTTGATTGAGTGGCGCGATGACCATGAGGACGTCGTTGTTGTCGTAGAGGTTGCCCGGGACGACGTTCCTCTCGATGACGATGCCGTCGACGGGGGAGCGGAGGGTCAGCTTGGCCTTGTCGGAGACGTTCAGCAGCGCGCCCGAACTCGGCGCCTCGCCCAGGTTGGCGGTCAGGGGCTCGATCTCGGATTCGGGGACGCCCAGGACCCGGAGGTTCTCCCAGGAGGTGTAGTAGTCGAGGCGGCTCTTGCTCTCGTCGTTCACCGTGTCGATGTAGGTCTGCTCGGAGATGGCCCCGGTCTTGACGAGCTTCTCGCGGACGTCGAGGTAGCGGACGTCGTGCCGCCACTGCACGTAGTTCGTCTGGAACCGATTCTTCGCCGTCGCCAGCTCGGTGCTGTACAACTCGACGAGGGGATCCCCTTTTTTGACGAGTCGGCCCTTCTCGGCGAGCACCCCCTCGACCAGGGTGTCGAACCGGGGCCGCACCTTGGTGAGCGAGTTCTCGTTGTAGGCGGTGCGGCCGGTCAGTTCCAGCTTGATCGGCTCGACCTGGGCCTGGACGGGGACGACCCGCACGCCGATCGCCGCGATTTGTTCGTCGTTAAGCTCGACGAGGCCGTTCCAGGGGGGCCGAGCGGCGGCGACGGGGACGGCCGCATCCGGCGCGGGCGACCTGCCAGGTTCGACCATCGCCCGGACCCGCGCGACGACCGCTCGCCGCGCCTCGGGGGACCAACCCGACCAGACGTAATAACCCAGCCCCCCCGCGACCGCCAGGACCAGCCCGCCGACGAACAGCTTGAACCCCCTCGATCGACGCCCATGAGGCTCTCGATCGGGTCCCGTCGGAGTTCGGGCGCGGATGGATTCTCCGATCATCGTCATGGCGGTCCTCGGCTCGACGGGCGCGATGCGGCCGGGCGATGTACCCGGCCGGACCATGAAACGATTTTAATCTGCCGGCGAGCGCGACGCCACCCTGTACGACGAGGGTGGCGTGCGGGTTCGTTTCGGCGGGGGAATTCGGGCGCGACCGGCGCGGAGGCGTCGGCGCGGGTTCGATCAGGGCTTGGCCGGGGCCTCGGCGGCGGTCACGGAGGAGCCGTCGGGCTTGGGGGCGTTGGCGGGCTCCAGGGCCTTGATCATCTTCAGGAGTTCGCCGTCGGTGGTGAGGATGAGGCGGGTGTCCCCTTTGAAGGCGGTCTTGTAGGCCTCCAGGGTCCGGCTGAAGTTGTAGAAGTCGCCGGACTCGCGGATGGCCTTGGCGTAGTCGTCGATGACCTCGGCGTCGACCTTGCCGCGGGTGACGCTGGCCTCTTGCTTCCCCTCGCCCTCGATCTTCTGGACCTCGGCCTCGGTCTTGTTGATGATCTCCTTCTTGCGCTGCTCGCCCTCGGCGATGGCCTTCGCAGCGATGGCTTCCATGAGGGCGATCGCGCGGTCGAAGGCGGCCTCGCGGACCTGGGGGACGAACTCGACGCGGGAGATCCCGACGTCGACCAGCTCGATGCCTCGGCCCTGGGACTCGCCCTCGCTTCGACCGTCGGCGGCCAGGGCGGCGCGGGCGCTGTCGCGGATCTGGTCCATGATCTTGAGGCGCCCCAGGACGACGGCCTCCTTGGCTTCGGGAGCGACGAGGAATCCGGGGATGTCTTCGACGTCGTGTTTGGCGGGGTCCTTGGGATCGACGCTGCTCGCGGCGGCGACGACTTCCGGAGGGAGGCCCAGGGTGTAGGTCATCTTGCGATCGGTGCTGCGGATGATCTCGGCGAGGTTGTGGGTGGTGATCGTGTCGCGCGCCGTGCTGCGGACGAAGGCCTGGACGCGGGACTCGCCGTTCTCCAGGGTCCGGAGGGTGCGGACGAACAGGACCGGATCGGTGATCCGCCAGACGGCCCAGACCGTGACCTCGATCTTCTTGCCGTCGGCCGTGGGGACGTCGACGAGCTTGGCCTGGCGGTCGCCGTGCCAGATCTGGAGGGTCTTCGGCAGCCGCAGGACCTCCTGGATGAACGGGATCTTGAAGTAGAGTCCCGGCCTGGTCCGGCTGGCGACCGGTTCGCCGAACTGGAGCAGCACGGCCAACTCGCGTTCGGTCACGACGTAGCAGACGCTGCGGGCGGCCGGGATGCTGAGGACCAAGGCGATGCCGAGGATCACGGCGAGACGTTTGCTGGGCGTCATTTGGCCGCCTCCCCCTTCTCGTTCAAGTTCAGGATCGGTAAGGCCCGGTTGAGATCGGCGTCGATGATGGTCTTATCCTTGACCGACTCGAGGAGCGCCTGCATGGCTTCGATATAGAGCCGCTGGCGGGTGACGTCGGGGGCGCGCTCATAGGCGTGGTAGCGGGCCAGCAGGGCCTCGATCTCGCCCTGGGCTTCGGCCTTGGTGCGGGCGGCGTAGCCCTCGGCCTCGCGGATCAGCTTGTCGCGGTTGGCGCGGGCTTCGGGGATGAGCTTGTTGCGGGCGGACTCGGCCTCGTTCTCCAGCTTCTGCTTGAGCTGGATGGAGGCGTTGACCCGGTCGAACGACGGCTTCACGCGATCGGGCGGGATGACCCGCTGCATCTGGAGCGCAGTCACCGTGATTCCGCAGTCGTAGGCGTCGAGGATCCGCTGGGAGTCCTCGCGGGCCTGCACGGCGATGTCGCCGCGCTTGGGGCCGATCATCTCGTCGAACGAATAGTCGCCGACGAGCCGGTTCATGACAGTGCGAGAGACGTAGGTCAGCAGGTCGGCGGCCGCCTGGTCGTCCGGCTCGCCGGGGAACCGGAAGAGGTAGCTCGACGGCTCGGTGACGCGCCATTGCACGGTCCACTCGACGGACGCCGTGTTGAGGTCGCCGGTGAGCATCAGGGTCTCGTCGTCGTCCGGTTCGGCCTGGAGCTGGCGGACCCGGATGGCGTTGCGATTCCCCCCCTGCGCGGCCTGGATCGCCGGGCTGTACGGCAGCGAGAGCCCGTGCTCCTCGACGCTGACCTTCATGACCCGGTCCACGATCGGCAGCTTGAAATGCAGCCCCGGCATCGTCGTCGCCTTGTAGGCCCCGAACCGGAGCACCACCGCCTGCTCGTGGGGCTCGACGGTGTAGCTGAAGTCCGAGATCAGGAGGACGGCGACCAGGGCCCCGAGCACCCAGGGGATGAAGGGGATGTACCGCGCCCAGGCGTCGCTTGGCGGGCCGCCGCGGCGGGGACGCCCGCGCATCCCGTCTTCGAAGGAGTACGTTTCCATGCTGAGGGCCTGCTTTCCAGGTGCGGCCGGTCTCGGAGTCGTCCCGGCGTCACGATCACGCCGGGGCGCCCCTAGGGCCGGTAAGATCTTCGTCCGCGAGGCCGGCTTCTTGGCGACGGTCTCGCGGCAAGGGATGTGGATACTCGACGAGGGGGCGGCTCGGCCCCGAGGTCACGCACCTATTGTCGGCCGGGAGATCGACGCACGGCAAGGCGGGTCCGACTCGGGGGCGGCGAAGCGAGGCCGCCGCCCCCTCGATTTCGGCTCATTCCGGCAGGGGCTGGCCCTTGGTCTCGGGGGCGAACGGCAGCGCCAGCAGGCCGAGGATGAAGACCCCGCACATGGTGACGCCGGCGTATCTCATCGGCTCGGGATAGCCGGCGAAGACGGAGTTCGTCAGGAATCCCAGGGCGAACGGGCCCGAGGCCGCCACGAACCGGCCCACGTTGTAGCAGAACGAGATGCCCGTGCTGCGCAGGCGGGTGGGGAACAGCTCGGGGAAATAGATCGCGTAGCCGCCGAACAGCGAGAGCTGGCAGAAGCCCATGATCGGGACGAAGACGAAGATCTGCCAGAACTCGTTCAGCAGCCAGAACGAGGTGGCGGTCGACAGGCCGGCGAGGACGAACGCGATCGCGAACGCCGGTCGGCGGCCGATCCGCTGGGTCAGCTTGGCGAACCCCTGGATCCCGAAGAACGCCCCCGCATTGAACATGAGCAGGGTCATCCCGGCCCAGAACGTCAACTTGCCGCCGATCTCCTGGGGGGAGAGGCCGCTGGCCGCGTAATGCTTGCGGAGGACCGTCCGGCTCAGGTCGGCGTTGAAGACGCCGATGCCCCAGAGGCCGACGACGCCCGAGAAGGCCAGGACCATGCCCACGATGGTGTTCCGCCGCCAGCGCGGGTCGGTGAACAGTTCGGCGACCGAGCCCCGCTTGTGGGCGGGCTCGGGTCCGCCCGCGGCTTCCTCGGCCTCCTCCTTGCGGACGGCCGCCTTCCAGCGGTCGGGCTCGCGGAGCTTGAGGAAGACGGGGATCGCCAGCAGGGCCGGGAGCAGGCCGACCACGAACATCGTCCGCCAGGCGCTGGCGACGATCTCGGCCTCCTGCATCTTGCCCAGCCCGATGCCGATCAGGCCCGCCATCATGTTCCCTACGGCCGAGAGGGCCTGGAGCCATCCCAGGGCGTAAGGTCGGGTGCGGTCGGACATGACCTCGGCCACCAGGGCCACGCCGACGGCGAACTGGCCGCCGACCCCCAGGCCGGTGAGGAATCGATAGGCGGCGAAGTCCCAGACCCCGACCGACATCGCGCTCAGGCCGGTGAAGGCGGAGTAGGCGAGGATCGTCAGCATCATCGTCTTGGCCCGGCCGATCTTGTCGCCCAGGATGCCGAAGAAGATGCCGCCGGTCGCCCAGCCGATCATGAAGATGCTGGTGGTGAGGCCCGAGTAATAGTCGACCTGGCCGACCGTCGCGGGGTCTCCGGGGGTCGCCCCGATCAGCTCGGTGACGGCGGGGTTGCGCGCCAGGTTGAAGAGCTGCTGGTCCATCGTGTCGAACAGCCAGCCGAGCGTGGCGACGAGGAAGACGAACCACTGATATCGGTCCAGATCGCGCCACCAGGGGGTGCCGTCCGGGGCTTCCGCGGCGGGGACGTCGGGCAGGTTCATGAGTCTTCCTCGGGGGACGGATGGGGCGGATCAGGGCCGCTCGCGACGTGAGGGCGGTGGGGAGGTGACGGCCGGGCCGCCGGGGCGCGGGGGTTCCCCGCCACGTCGCAAGGCCCGCTCCACGATCAAACCACGAGAGCGGCCCGGCGGCAACCGTGCGTCGTCCCTCGGTCGGGGAAAGGCGCCTCGCCTGTCGGCCTTCCGGCCGCTAAGATCGTCGGCATGAAACGGAAGATCGGACCGACGCTGGCGGCCTCCGCGATCCTCGTCGCGGGATTGATCGCGGTCGTATATTCGGGGAAGGTTCCGCTGGGCGTGCCCGGCGAGTGGGAATGGCTGCGCGTGAAGGCGCCGCCGCCGATCCTGGGGCTGCTGATCGCCTTCGTGGGGGTCGCGGCCTATGGCGGCTACGCGGCCCTGGGCTATCGCGCGCTGGGCGTCCCCTCGCGGCGCGGCTTCCGCGAGACGAGCTGGGTGGCCGGACTCCTCGCCTCGGCGGTGACCCTCCAGGTCCTGATCCCGATGGGAGCGGCCGACGAGTACGACCTCACGAAATGGGCCTACGTCCATTATTTCCACGGATCGACCGGCTATTACCACGTGGCGAAGGAGCAGGCGGCGGCCGATCCCTGGAAGTTCCTGGCCGATTATCCGGCCTGGATCCAGGGGCAGGATTCGCTCCACATCGGCACCCACCCCCCCGGCCTGATCGCGATGCACTGCTTCCTGATCGGGGCGATGGAGCGGCGCCGCGCGGCCGCCGACTTCCTCAACGCAGCCATGCCCCCCCCGGTGACCGTGGCGTTCCGCCAGCTCGAGGCGATCGAGCGTAAGCCGCTGCCGAGGGCCGATCGAGCGGCGATCTATCTGGCGAGCCTGATCACCTTGCTGGCCTGCGCCGGGACCGTCGCGCCGTTGTACCTGCTGGCGCGGGAGTCGCTGCCGCCGCAGCTCGCCTGGGCTTCGGCCTCGCTCTGGCCGCTGGCCCCGGCCCTGAACCTGTTCCAGCCGGGCGCCGACGCCGCCTACCCCCTGCTCTCGGCGACGGCGCTGGCGGCGGCGGCGTGGGCCTCGCGGATCCGAGGGACGCCGGGGCTGGGGACGTGGGCCTCGCCCGGCATGGCGATGGCCTCCGGAGCCGTGATGGCGTTCGGCATGGTCTTCACGTTGGCCTTCCTGCCGATCGGCCTCATCGTCGCGCTGGTCGTGCTGGCGACGCGGTCGATCTCGTGGCCGAGGCGCCTGGGCACGATCGCCTGGATCGGGGTCGGCTTCGCGGGCGTGGTCGCGGCCGGATGGCTGGCGACCGGCGCCGACCCGTTCGCCGTCTGGGCCTGGAACCTGCGGCACCACGCCCGGTTCTACCTGGAATACCCGCGGTCGTACTTCGCCTGGCTGCTCGTCAACCCGATCGAACTGGCCGTCGCCGCCGGGCTGCCGATCGTCGTCTGGGGCGTGATCGGCGCGGTCGCGGACCGCCGGTACATCCCGCGCGCGGCCTGGTGCACGCTGGCTGTGCTGACGATCGTCAACCTCACGGGCCGGAACATGGGCGAGACGGCCCGGCTCTGGATGCTCTTCCTCCCGCCCCTGTTCCTGGCCGTCGGCGTCGGCCTGACGCGGCTCGGCGGCGGGTCGAGGGCCCTGTTCGCCACGGTGCTCCTGGTGGGGATCCAGACCCTCGGGCTCCAGGCGCTGATCCAGGTCGTTTATCCCGTCTGAGCCGATCCGATCAGAGGAAGACGCTGGTCACCCGGACGCCCATCTCGGCGTCGATCAGCACGAGGTCGCCGCGCGCGATGAGCCGTCCGCCGGAAGTGATCTCGACCGGCTCGCGGGTGTGCCGATTGAGTTCGAGCAGGTCGCCCGGCTTGAGGTCGGCGAGTCGGCTCACGGGGAGGCTGAGGCGGCCGATCTCGACCGTCAGCGTGACGGGGGCGTCCAGCGGGTCGGCGACCGGGCTCTCGGGGCGGGCGGGTTCGGAACTCGTGCTCATGACTTCATCCCCTGGCGTGAACGATCGTTGGAGCAGCGGGCCCGCGACGCGGACCCGGCGGCCCGAGGAGCCGGGCGCGGGCTCCACGGCGATGCGGTATTCCGGGCCGTCGCCGCCCGCCCGACAGATCAGGTCGAGCGATCCGGCGAGTTCGGTCGGCGTCCCGGCCAGCCGCGATCGGGCCAGCGGGAGCACCGCGCCGACGCGGAGCTTCTCCAGGCCCAGCGGCATCGACGCCCGACCGGCCACGGCCCGCCACTCCGAGGCCAGATCGACGGCCGACGGCGGGAACGGCGGCCGTGGACGCGGATGGGGGGGCGAATCGACCCAGTACACGGCCAGGGACGCGGGGATCCAGAGCCGGACCGCCCCGGCGACGGAGCCGACGCGGACGGCCCAGCGGATCGTGACGACCTCGCCCAGGCCCTCGACGTCGAACGGGCTGGGCCCGACGCGGTCGATCGAGAGGTCGGGCGCGTCGGATTCGACCTGCCCGCCGAAGCGGAAGGGGCTCGCGCCGGAGTCCGCGATCTGCTCGAGAGCCCGGGTGACGAGGTAAGTCCAGACGCCCCACTCGACGGGCGTGGTCTGAAGCCGGACGTCGGCGAACGGCCGGTCGAACCCGAGGAGCCCGTCGACGACGGCGTGGACGATGGGGACCTCGACCCCGAACGCCAGGCGGGTTCGGAGCCGGGGCCAACGAAACTGGGCCACGAGCCCCGGCCTTCCCAGCGCGGCGGCCCGGCCCTCGACCTCGGGCCGATCGAAGGCGACGTCCAGACCGCCGGGCGGAGCTATCCAGGCGAACCCCGCGCGGGTCCGCTCCGCTTCGCGCCAGGCTTCCGCCCGACGCTCCAGCGCGAGCGTCCAGGCGGAGAGCCGGGGGAGGCCGTCCCAGACGTGGGCGGAACCGTCGTCGGCGGTCATCGTCGCTCCTCGATCGCCGCCGGAGGGGCCGCCGCGATTCGGCCTTGCTCGTGGAGGCGTTTCCAGGCGGTTCGGAGGATCAGGCTTTCCAGGCGTGCGAAGGTCGCCAGGGCCGCGGAGTCGCGTGAGGACCGCGGGGAGATGGATCGCGCCCTCCTCACCATTTCGTAGGGCAGCCGTTGAAGCGCCCAGCGCATGGCGAACGGCTCGCAGTCGGCGAGGAGGCGGAATGCGGTGATCAGGCCGAGGAGCCCGAGCTTGCGGCGCCGCGAGAGCCGCTCCCCTTCGACGGCTGCCACGTCATGGAGGGCCCAGGTGCGGACGGCGTCGGACGGGGATTTCGGCAAGTTTCCAAGCTCCCCCCATCCCTCGACCCCCAGCGCGAGGGCCGATTTCAGCCGTCCCACCTCGCTCCAGAGCAGGCAGGCATCACGGGTCGACGTTCGGGTCAGGGCGGCGATCACGAGCGGGTGCTCGTCGTAGTCGGACCCGCCCACCAGGCGTTCGGTCCAGAGCGAGAGGACCCAGTTCAGGACCTCGAGATGGGGGGGACGATCCGGCTCCGCGAGGCCGCCGCCCGCGCGCAAGGCTCGCTCGACGCCGGTAGGCCCGTGGTGCGCGACGATCGACCGGACCGCCGGCGACTCGTCCTGGAGCGCCCGAGCGAGCCAGGACGGGTGGATCGATCCGAGATCGGCCCGGGCTTCCTCGCGGTGCCTTCGCGCGAGCTGCGCGAGGGCCTCTGCCCCGCCGTCTCGCCCTTCGAGGGCGGTCGAGATGGCCTGGGATGCGGCGTGCGCCGTGCTCAGGCCGGTCTTGCGTTCGGCTCCGGCGGCCATCGACGCCCTCACGCCCAGCGCTTGATCAAGGTCAGTCGGGGGACGACGCGGTCGACGGAGACCTCGTCGAAAACCTGGAGGCCGGCGACGAATGGATCGTCCGGGGACTTCTGCAACTCTTCGAACCACGCGATGCCGTCGCGGAAGGAGAGGACGAGGCGATCGGGGGTCAACTCGTAGTGGACCGAGCCCGGCTCGTCGTCGGGATGCTCGCTCGGTCGCCGGACGATGCAACGCCAGGCCTGGTCGAGCAGGCCGTTGATCCGGCCGGCGACCTCCGCTTCGAGCGGGGTGCGGCCGAGGATCAGGCTCCGGAGCCGGGCCAGGTCGTGGAGCGGGAGATCGTCGTCGGGGTCGACGAAGCGGATCGAGCCCTTGATGATTTCGCGGGAGGCCTGCTCGCGGAGGGCCTCGGCCTGTTCCAGGGCCTCGAAGATGCGTTCGGGCGTGTAAGGCTTGGAGATGAACTCGTCGGCGCCGGCGTGGAAGCTGTCGATCCGGTTCCTCTGGGCGATGCGGGCGGAGACGATGACCAGCGGGATCAGGCAGGTGGCCTTGGCGGACTTGACGGCCCGGCAGATCTCGTAGCCGTCGACGTCGGGGAGCATCAGGTCGAGGAAGAGGATGTCGGGCACCTGGCGGCCCAGTTGCTCGAGCGCCTCGCCGCCGGTGAAGGCCGGGGTCGAACGATAGCCGCGCAGCTTGATGAGCATCCCCAAGAGCTTGTTGGCTTCCGGTTCGTCTTCGACGATGAGAGCTGTGGGCATCGGGTTCTCACGAAACGGTGGGCCGGGCCGGGGGTGGGCCGAGATCGGCGATCGGCTCGACCTCGGTCGATGGCGAGGGCTCGCGACGGTCGTCGGCGGGCGTCGGGGCCGTGTCGACGACCGCCTCGCTCCGGGGGAGCCGGATCGTCATCCGCGTGCCCCCCCCCTCCAGCCGTTCGGCCGAGACGCCGCCGCCGTGCATCTCGACGAATTGTTTGGCGATGCTCAGGCCCAGCCCCAGGCCCCGCTTCTGGAATCCGAAGTCGCCCGAGGAGTGGCAACTGGGGTCGAGCTGGGTGAAGAAGGGTTCGAAGAGGTGGCGGAACGCCTCGGGCTCGATGCCGACGCCGTGGTCCTCGACCTCGATCACGGCCATTTCGGGGCCGTCGAGCCGAGCCGTCAGGGCGACCTCGCCGCGATCGGGGGTGAACTTGATCGCGTTGGTCATCAGGTTCACCAGCGCCGAGGCGACCTTGTCGCAGTCGATCTCGAACGGGCCGAGATCGTCCGCGACCTCCAGTTTCAGGTGGAGGTGGCGGGCGTGGATGAACGGGCGGACCTGGTCGACGACCCCCTGGACGACGGTCGCCAACTCGACGGGACGGCGCTCGAGGGTGCGGCGGAAGTCGTCGGCCCGGAGCAGGGTGAGCATGTTGGTGACCAGGCGGGCGAGTTGACGCCCGCTGGAGGTGATCTGGTGGAGGATCTCCGACTCCTCTTCCGAGCGTTCGCTGGAGGAGAGCCGGAGCAGGTCGGTCAGGCCCAGGACCAGGGTGATCGGGGTGTTGAACTCGTGGCTGGCGACCTCGATGAACGCCGTCTTGAGGCGGTCCGCCCGGGCCAGGTCCTCATTGGCCCGGACGAGCTGGCTGTTGGCGTCCTGAAGCTCGGAGATCAGGGCCTTGCGCTCGGCCAGGAGGTCGTATTTCTCGGCGGCCTGGCGGATGACGCCTTCGAGTTCGACGGCGTCCCAGGGCTTGAGGATGTAGCGGAAGATGTGGCCTTCGTTCACCGCGTTGATCACCGCCTGGATGTCGGCGTAGCCGGTGAACAGCATGCGGACGGCGTCGGGCTGGATCCGCCGGGCCTCGGCCAGGAGGGCGTCGCCGGACATGCCGGGCATCCGCTGGTCGGACAGCAGGAGATGGACCTCGTTGTCCTGGAGCAACTCGAGCGCGGCCCGGGCGTTGGGGGCGGTGAGCACCCGATAGGCGCGGTGGAACTGATGACGCAGGCTTTCCAGCACGTCCACTTCGTCGTCGACGATCAGGAGAGTATGCCGCCGCTTCATCCGCTTCGCTCCGCCCGCGGTCGGAGGGTGGGGATCAGGTCCATTCCGAATCATCACGAGACCCCCGGAGCGGTCGCGCCCAAAGGTTCCCAGTTCTCCATCATACAGCTTCGACGGCCGATTGCAGTCCCTGATCCGGGCCCAGCCGCGAAGTCGAGGGGCTTCACTCGCCCGAGGGGCCGCTCGCGGGGACGTCGTGGTCTTTCAGTCGGTCGACGAGGGACTCCAGGCAGGAGACGCGGCCTTTGAGGCCCTCGATCTCGTTCAGGAGCAGGTCGCGTTCCCTGGCCGACTGCTCGAGCCGGTCGTACTCGGCGGCGGCCTGGCGCACGGCCTCCAGCAACTCCTCGGGCTGCCAGGGCTTGCGGATGAACTGGAAGACGTGGCCCTGGTTGATGGCCGCGATCACGGATTCCAGATCGGCGAACCCGGTGAAGAGCATCCGAACCGCCTGAGGATAGCGAGCTTTCAGGCGGGTGAGCAGTTCCACGCCGGTGATCTGGGGCATCCGCTGGTCCGACATCACGATGTGGACCTCTTCCTCCTGCATCAACCGGTAGCCTTCATCGGCGCTGTGCGCCTTGAGGACCCGAAACTCGCGGCGCAGGAGGTCATGCACCGAGTCGCACACGTTGGGCTCGTCGTCGACGATCAGGAGACAGTGCTTGCTCTTGGCCATGGCCGCCCTACTCCTCCTCGGTCGAGCCTCGATTCGCGAGGGGCCGCGAACCCGGGGTCCGCCGCTCGCCTCGAACTACTCTACCATCTCCGGGACGCGTGCGAACCCCTCGGCCCATCCGGCCCGTCAGGGCGCCTGGGGAGGGCCTTCCGGCACGGTCCGGGGGAGCAGGACGCGAAACAGGCTCCCCTTTCCGGGCCCGGAGTCGACCTCGATCCGGCCGCCGTGGCCGACGACGATGCCGTGGCTGATGGCCAGCCCCAGGCCGGTCCCCTCGCCCACGGGCTTGGTGGTGAAGAACGGGTCGAACAGGCGGCCCAGGTCCTCCTGCGCGATCCCCTCGCCGTTGTCGCGGACGGCGATCTCGACCCAGTCCTCCTGGACCCGGGCCGAGATCTCGATCCGGCCCCCATCGCCGCGGCCCGCCGCCTCGACGGCCTGGAGGGCGTTGATCATGAGGTTGAGCAGGACCTGGGAGATGTCCGAGGGGACGCAGTCGACGCAATCGACGCCCTCGTTGGAGACCGTGACGGCGATGCGGTCGCGCTTGAGGCGCCCCCGGGTCATTTCCAGGGCGCTGTCGATGAGTTCCTCGACCGAGGCCCGCTCCCACTTCGGACGCGAGGTCCGCGCCAGCCCGCGCATCTTCTGGACGATGTTGGCCACGCGGCGGACGCCGTCGAGGGTGCGGTCGATCATCGGCTCCAGGTTCTGGCGGATGTAGGGCCAGTCAATCTCCTCGGAGATCGCCGCCAGCCTGGCCGACGCCTCGGGGCGGAGGTCGGCCAGCGCGGCGACGACTTCCTCGGCCCCGATCAGCATCTCCATCATCCCCTTCACGTCGCGCTGGAGGACGGCGAGGTTGTTGGCCACGTAGGAAAGCGGATTGTTGATCTCGTGCGCGACCCCCGCGCTCAGCAGGCCGATCGAGGCGAGCTTGTCGGTGTGCGCCAGCATGGCGCGCATCCGCTGGCGCTCGGTCTGGTCTCGGATCGAGGCGACGTATTCGATCCGGCCGTCGGCCTCCACCGAGCCGAACGAGATCTCGATCGGGAACACGGTCCCGTCGCGGCGGCGGCCGGACGCTTCCACCGTCTTGTTGACGATCGAGGCGGCGTCGAACCCCCCCCCGCCGGCCGACTCCTCGCCGCGGCCGAGCGCCGGGATGAGGAGGTCCAGGGGTTGGCCCAGCACGGCGCGCGACTCGTAGCCGAAGACGGTCTCGGCGGACGGGTTGAACAGGAGGATCCGGCCCCCGCCGTCGGTGGCGACGATCGCGTCCAGGCTCCCTTCGGTCAGGCGTCGATACCGCTCCTCGGACTGGGACAGCTCGCGATTCTTCGCCTCCAGGGCCTGGGCCGACTTCATCTGGACCTCGACGAAACGCCGCCGCGTGCGGTCCAGGGCGATCCGGTCGGTGATGTCGCGGATCACCGCCAGGACGGCCACCTGCTCGTCGAACCGGATCGTCGACGACGTGATCTCGACCGGGATCGACCGTCCCGACTTGGTCCGGTAGACCCCCTCGCAGGTGAGCTGGCCGTCCTCGAGCACGCGGGCGAGCCGGTCCCGGAAGCCGCGCGCGAAGTCGGCGTCGTCGATCCGGGCGACGTCCATCGTCGCCAGTTCGTCGAGGCTGTACCCCAGGAGCCGCGAGGCCGCCGGGTTGGCGTCCATGATCCTGCCGGCCGGGTCGTGGACGAAGACGGCGTCGTGGATCCCGTCGAAGATCGCCCGGACCCGGCGTTCGGTCTCGACGAGCGCCTCCTCGGCCTGGATCCGCAGGCCGATCTCGGTGATGAAGGCGAAGAAGCCGATGACGCGGCCGTCGTCGTCCCGCGTCAGGTCGATGAGCAGCTCGACGGGGACCTGGCGGCCGTCCTTGTGGCGATACCGCTTGACGACGCGCGCCTGGCGGCCCTGCGCCAGGATCTCCTCGTGCGACCGCGCCGTCGCCTCGCGGAACGCCGGGTCGGTGAGGTCCATGATCGGCATCCCGATCAGCTCCTCCCGCGAGTAGCCGACCAGCTCGCAGAAGGCGTCATTGGAGTAGTTGATCCGGCGCTCGAGGTCGAGCGTCGCGAAGGGCTGGGGGCCGGCGTCGAGCATCCGGTGGTGGAGCCGCAGCAGCGTCTCGTCCGTCGCGGCGCAGCCCGATCCGGCCGACGTTCCGCCGTCGCGGCCGGGCTCGGAGTCGCGATTTTGCGCATCGAAGCTCGACGCCACTGGGGAGCCCCGCGAGAATTGTTGCGAAGAGGTCGGCCGGACATCTTCCACCGGCTCGATAGGAACAGTATATCGAAACGCGGGTGAGTCTGCGATCGAACGCCGGCCGCGCCCGACGATTCGGCCGATCCGGCCCCGGAGGAATGACAGGTTCGGGGCGATCTGCTATGATGTCGTCGTGAGGCCGGTCCTCAGGGCCGCGCCGGCCTCGCCCCCTCCCCGATCGCCGCGTCGCGGCGAGATCCATGAGCGAGCCATGCCCGTATTCACGCATCACGTGTTCATCTGCGGGAACGTCCGCGAGCCCGGCCACAAGCGGGGATGCTGCGATCCCGAGGGCCATCAGGCTCTCAAACACGCCTTCAAGGTCGAGCTGAAGAACGCCGGCCTCGGCCCGCTCGCCCGGGCCAACCACGCGGGCTGCCTCGACCAGTGCGAGCACGGGCCGGTCGTGGTCATTTATCCGCTCGGGGTCTGGTACGGAAACGTCACGATCGCGGACGTGCCCCGGATCGTCTCGCGCACCATCCTCGGCGGGGAGATCCTGGCCGACCTCCAGATTCCCGATGATTGCTTGAACAATCCCAGGTGTCCACATCGGGCGGGACCGTCCAAGGGGTGATTCGATGCAGGTCGCGACCACCATCCCGTCCGCCCGTCAGGCCGTGGAACAGGCCCGCGCCGAGGGCCGGCGGATCGGCCTCGTGCCGACCATGGGCGCGCTCCATCGGGGCCACGTCGCGCTGATGGAGGAATGCCGCCGCCTGGCCGATTTCACGGCCGTCTCCATCTTCGTGAATCCCGCCCAGTTCGGCCCCGGCGAGGATTACGACCGCTATCCCCGGATGCTGGAGGACGACCTCCGGGCCTGCGAGGCCGCCGGCGTCGATCTCGTCTTCAAGCCGACGGTCGCCGAGATGTATCCCCGAGGCGTGGAGGCCGCCACGTTCGTGGAGGTCCCCGGGCTCTCCCACGTCTTCGAAGGCGAGATCCGGCCCACCCACTTCCGTGGCGTCGCCACGGTCGTGCTGGCCCTCTTCGAAATCATCCGACCCGACGTCGCCATCTTCGGCCAGAAGGATTATCAGCAGCAGGCCCTGCTCCGCCGGATGGCGGCGGACCTCCACCTCCCGGTCGAAGTGGTCACCCACCCCACGGTGCGCGAGGCCGACAACCTGGCGATCAGCAGCCGCAACATCTACCTCGATCCGGCGCAGCGACGCGGCTCGCTCGCGCTTTCGCAGGCGCTCGAGGCGGCCTGCGAGGCGGTCGCCCGGGGCGAGGCCGACGCCAACCGGGTTCGACAGATCCTTCGATCGCGGATAGAATCCGAGCAGGCGGCGATCCTCGATTACGCCGAAGTGGTCGACGCCGAGACCCTTGAAACGCTCGACCGAATCGAACCGGGACGGCCCGCCGTCGCCCTCCTGGCGGCCCGGTTCGGCCAGACCCGCCTCATCGACAACGCCCGGCTGACGGAGTGAGACGACCACGCATGCAGCTCAAGGTGCTGAGGAGCAAGCTCCACCTCGCGACGGTCACCCGGAGCGACCTGTACTACCACGGCAGCCTCACGATCGACCCCGATCTGATGGACGCCGTGGGCCTGCTGCCGTATGAGGCGATCCTCGTCAGCAACGTGGCCACCGGCGCCAGGGCCGAGACCTACGTCCTGCCCGGCGCCCGCGGCTCCGGGGTCATCGAGCTCAACGGCGCGATGGCTCGAATCGGCGCCGTGGGGGATCGGGTGATCGTCATGGCGTTCGCCCACCTCGACGCCGCCGAGGTCGGGGCCCACCAGCCGAGGGTCGTGGCGCTCGACTCCAAGAACCGGATCGTCGAGCGGATCGATTATCCGCCCCTGGGGGAAGCCTGCGCCTCGCCCCTGGGCGGCCCGGACCACTGGGCCGACACGATCTGACCGACCGACCCGAGCCCATTCCGGCGCAGGAGGACGCGAGAGGCCATGCGACAGGTCCTGTTCACGATCCCGATCTTCGGCGGCGTCAAGGTCTTCGGCTACGGCGCGATGCTCGTGCTGGCCTTCGCCTCCTCGACCTGGCTGGCCGTTCGTCGCGCGCGTCGCGAGAAGCTCGACGCCGATCTGGTCATGGACATGGCCTTCTGGCTGTTCGCCGGCGGCCTCATCGGGGCCCGCCTGTTCTACTGCATCCAGTACTGGGGCCGCGGGATCGACGGCGTCCTGGACGTCTTCCAGTTCTGGAAGGGGGGGATCGTCTATTACGGCGGCATCTTCGGCGGGGTCGCGGCGTTCTTCCTGTATCGCTGGATCAACCGGTTCCCGGTGCGTCCCTACATCGACCTCCTCGCGCCGTCGATCGCGGTGGGGACGTTGTTCGGCCGCCTGGGCTGCTTCCTCAACGGCTGCTGCTTCGGCGACGTCTGCCGCTCCCCGTTCGGCGTCCAGTTCCCCCAGGGCTCGCCCCCGTGGGAGACGGAGGTTCGGCTCGGGCTGATCCCCGCCGACGCCCTCCATTCGCTCTCGCTCCATCCCACCCAGATCTATTCCGCCCTGGACGCCCTCGTCCTGCTCATCCTCTTGAGCGCATACTACCCGCTGCGCCGCCGCGACGGCGAGGTGATGGGGATCCTCATGATCACCTACCCGATCACCCGGACGCTGATCGAGTACCTTCGCAACGACGAGGGGATCTTCTTCCTGGGCCTGACGATCTCGCAGACGATCAGCCTGGGCCTGCTGCTGGGGGCGGCCGCGTACTGGTTCTGGCTTTCGCGGACACCGAAGGGTCGCTACTCCGACACGATCCCGACGGTCGTGGAAGCCCCTGCGTTGACCGCCGCGACATGAGCCCCGCCTACGGCTCGGTCGGCATGAGCACGACCGCGCGGAGGTCGAAGAGGGCCCCGCGCAGGGGCTCCTCGGGGCCCACTTCGAGGGTATGGATACCGGGGGCGAGCCGCAACTCGCCGACCGCGAACATCTGGTAGTCCGACCAGCCGTCCGTGCCCAGGGCCTCACCCCGGAATCGGCGGCCGTCGACGCGGACCTCGAAGCGGTTCCCCGCCTCGCCGTTCCGGTTGGCGTAGTCGAGGAGCAGTCGGTATTCGGCCCCCTCCCGGACGTGGAACGTCCAGGACGCCCGGTCTTCCCGACCGTGCCAGAAGCCCAGGTTGCCGAAGGAATTTTCGAACTTCAGCGAGCCCCCCGCGACCGACGCCGCCGCCGCCCCCAGGCGGAGCGAGCCGTCCTCCTGGACGTCCGGGGCGAGCACCGCGGCGGCGGGCCTCGTCGGGGACCGGACGGCGGCGGGCCTCGTCGTGAACCAGACGGCCAACGCGAGGGCGGCCGCACCCAGCCAGGCGACCGGCCGTCGCGCGACCAGCCGCCACGCCCGCTCGAGGATCCCCGCCGGACGCGCCCGGATCGGCTCTCCGCGCAGGAAGCGTTCCAGGTCGCCGGCCAGGGCGGCGGCGTCGAGGAAGCGTTCCGAGGGGGCCTTCCGCAGGCACTTCAGGACGATCGATTCCAGGTCGCGCGGGATCGCCGGCCGGATGGTCCTCGGCGGCGTCGGGGACTCCTCGCGGACCATACGCGCCGTCTCGACGGCCGAGTCCGCATGGTGGGGGACCCTGCCGGCGAGCATCTCATAGAGGATCACGCCCAGGCTGTAGACGTCGGTCGCCGGGCCGACCGGGCCTTCGCCCCCGGCCTGCTCCGGGGCCATGTATCGAGGAGTCCCTCGGCAGCCCCCCTCGGCCCCCCAAAAGCCGTCGGTCTCGATCCACTTGGCCATCCCGAAGTCGGCGACTTTGGGCGCTCCGTCGCGTGCGATGAGGATGTTGCCCGGCTTGAGGTCGCAATGGACGACGCCCTGCCGGTGGGCGTGATGGACGGCCTCGGCCACGACGCGGATCGTCTCGGCCGCATGGCGGGGGTCGTGGCCCTCGGCGCGGAGGCTCGCTCCGAGAGGTCCCCCCTCGATGAACTCCAGGGCCAGGAACGGACGGCCGCGGTGACGGCCGATGTCGTAGATCTGCACGATGTTGGGATGCTGGAGGAGCGCGACCGCCCTCGCCTCCATCTCCAGCAGGCGGGCGACCACGTCCGGTCGTTGGGCGATCATCTTCAAGGCGACGACGCGGCCCAGCCGGAGATGGCGTGCCTTGTAGACGACCCCGGTCCCGCCGACGCCGAGGGGATCGCCCTCGATCTCGTAATCGGGCAGTTCGGGGAGCTCCGTCCCGGCGGCGTCGCTCGGCTCGATCGCCGGCCGGCACGCCGCGGGCCCCTCGCATACGGACCGGAGAAGCTCGTCGACGATCGGGTCGGTGTGGGCGTCGAGCGCCCGCGCCCGCGACTCGCACGCGACGCACGACTCCTGGTGGCGACCCACGGCGAGGATGTCGGCGTCGTCGAGGTCTCCGAGCAGGAAGGCGCGGAGGACCTCGTCGTCGGGGCACGCATCGGAATAATCTTGCGGGTCCACCGTGGTCTCCTCTACGATGGCGAGGCCGGTCGGCCGCCGTATCGTAACGCGACGAACTCATCACGGAAAAGCGTCTTTGCCCCATCCGCATCGGCTTTGCGGAAAAGGCGGACGCGCCTGCCACGCCGAGGACGTCTCTTGATGGAACGACCCGCCACCGGTCGCGTCGCGGCGCACCTGTCGGCCGTGCAGGCGGACGCCACGTCCCTCACGCTCCTGGAACGGGTGAAGACGCGCGACGGGGACGCCTGGAGCCGCCTTTACGCCCTCTATACGCCGCTGCTCCGCCACTGGTGCCGACGCTGGGGGATCCGCCCGGAGGACGTCGACGACGTCACACAGGAGGTCTTCCAGGCCGTCGCGTCGAGCCTCGACTCGTTCCGGCGCGATCGCGAGGGGGCCTCGTTTCGGGGCTGGCTGCACGGTGTCGCCCGCTATAAGGTCCTCACGCTCCGGCGGCGCGAGGTCTCGCGAGGCGTCGGCGGCGCCGACTTCCACGACCGCACCCTCCTCCTGCCCGCGCCCGTGAGCGACCCGCCCGACGAAGAGGAGCGAGGCCTGGTCGGCGCCCTCTACCGCGAGGCCCTGGAGGGCGTGCGCGGCGAGTTCGAGGAACGGACCTGGCTCGCCTTCTGGCGGGCCACGGTCGACGGCCACCCACCGGCCCTGATCGCCGACGAGATGGGCGTTTCCCCGGCCGCCGTCCGCCAGGCCAAGTCGCGAGTCCTCCGGCGCCTCAAGGACGTCCTGGGCGAGCCTCCCCGACCGTCCGACTCCGCGAAAGATCGACGCCCGGCCGGCTGAATCGCGGCCCGCCCCGAAAACACCTGTCACACCCTGCGCGAAGTATCCCCGGGGGCGGTCCTCGGCGGGTCTCCTCACCTACCCGCCCCGCGGCCGGGCCGTTCGCCTCTCCACAGACCGCCGTCGCCCCCATGCCGTCTCATTCGTCGATCCTGGAAGCAGAGGAGAGCTCATGTCGCAACGTCGTTCCGGGTTTACGCTGATCGAGCTGCTGGTGGTGATCGCGATCATCGCGGTCCTGATCGCCCTGCTGCTGCCCGCGGTCCAGTCGGCGCGGGAGGCGGCCCGCCGCTCCCAGTGCACGAACAACCTCAAGCAGATCGCCCTGTCGCTGCACAACTACCAATCCGCCCTCAACACCCTGTCGCCCGGCAAGAAGGGGGACGCCTGGGGGAGCTGGATGGTGTGCCTGCTGCCGTACATGGAACAGGTCAGCTCGTTCAACGCCTGGAACTACCAGGGAAACAACTCGGGCCTGCCCGGCTACGTCGATTTCGACCTGCGTTACAACGGGGCCTGCAACATCACGGTGACCTCCGCGCGGATCTCGGCCTTCATGTGCCCCAGCGACGGGTCCAACGGCTCGCTGAGCGGGATCGGCATCACGCTCAACGGCGTCACGAGGCTGGTGACCTCGCACAACTACGTGGTCAACTTCGGCAACACCATGATGCAGCAGCGGACGCTCGACGGCGTGCCGTTCCGGGGGGCCCCGTTCACCTGCATCGGCTCGCCGTTCGTCGACATCGACGGCTACCGCGAGCGCGAGCAGTCCGGCGTCCCCAACACCTGCTACAGCTTCGCCGCGATCACCGACGGGCTGAGCAATACGATGATGCTTTCGGAGCTGCTCGTGGGCCAGACGCAGGGGGGCCAGCTCGACCTCCGCGGCTTCTCCTGGTGCGGGCCGCTGGGGACGTACACCGCGTGGACCGGCCCGAACAGCCGCACGCCCGACGTGATCTGGCCGGGGCTGTGCAACTCGCCCAGGGGGGGCGTCAACCCGCCCTGCACGACGGCCGACGTCACCTGGTACACGGCGGCCCGGAGCCGGCATTCCGGCGGCGTGAACGTCGCCATGTGCGACGGCAGCGTCAAGTTCGTGAAGGACTCGATCAGCCTGCCCACGTGGTCGGCGATCAGCAGCACGCAAGGCGGAGAGATCGTCAGCGCCGACGCCCTCTGAATCTGAACCGGCCCACCCCCATGACGAGCCGGCCGTCGCCGCGGCGGCCGGCCTTCCGGAGCCCCATGCGCATGACGACCTTCCGAATCCGCGCGGGCGCGCTCGCCGCGTCCCTGCTCCTGGCCACCTCGGGCTGCGACTCGACGGGCGACGACCTGCCCCGCGAGCCCGTATCGGGTAAAGTGACGATCGAGGGCGAGCCGCTCGCCAAGGGGTCGATCCTGTTCCGCCCCTCGGGCGGCGAGGCCGAGGCCGGCGGGAGCGTCGAGGGAGGCGCCTTCGAGATCCCCAGGGCCGACGGCCCGACGCCCGGCAAGTATCAGGTGACGGTCACCGAAGCCGTGGACCGCCCCGAGGAAGACAAGCTGAACAACTTCTCGCTCCAGCCCAAGACGAAGCCCTCGAAGTCGGTCGTCGGCGGGCCCCTCGAAGCCGAGGTCAAGGCGGGGGCGCCCAACACCTACACGTTGGACTTCCCGAGGGTCGACGTCCCGAAGGGATTGAAAGGTAAGGCTCGATGAGTGAACACCCGACGATGAAACGGCGATTCTCGGCCGTCCTGCTGCTCGGCCTGGCGGCAGTCGCCGCGACGGCCGGGGACGCCCGCGCCAAGGAAGTGGACGTGGGAGTCGCCCGCGTCGACGTCTCCCCGACCGGGCCTATCTGGCTCCACGGTTATCTCGCCCGCTCGGCCGAATCCAACGGCGTCTCGCACCCCATCTTCGCCAAGGCCCTGGCGATCGGCTCCGACGAGCAGAAGCCCGTCGTGCTGATCTCGGTCGACAGCCTGGGCGTCTCCGAAGAGATCGTGGGGGAGGTCGCCGCAAGGCTCGAACGCCGGGTCGGCCTGCCCCGAGAGCGGCTGGCGCTGGGGGCGTCGCACACGCACTACGCGCCCATGCTGGCCGGAGTGGCCCCCAACATCTTCGGCAAGCCGATCACCGCCGAACAGCAAGCTCGGGTCGACGCGTACACGCGCGATTTCATCGACAAGCTTGAACGCGTGTGCCTCGACGCCCTGGCCGACCGCAAGCCCGCGACGCTCTCGTGGGCGCAGGGAGAGGTCGGCTTCGCGGCCAATCGGAGGACGCCCGGCGGGCCGGTCGACCACAGTCTGCCGGTCCTGCGGGCCGTCTCGGCCGACGGGAAGGTCCGGGCCGTCGTGACCAACTACGCCTGCCACTGCACGACCATCGACCCCGCGGACAATCTGGTCGACGGCGACTGGGCCGGGGCGGCCCAGCGGGGCATCGAGGCCGACAATCCCGGCTGCATCGCGCTCACCGTCGTCGGCTGCGGCGCGGATTCGAATCCCAACCCCCGGCGGAATCAGGCCGACTCCGAGACCCACGGCCGCACGCTGGCCGACGAGGTCGCGCGATTGATGAAGGGCGAATGGAAGCCCGTCGACGGCCCGCCCGCCGCCTCCCTGGAACGGTTCGAGCTACCTTACGACGTCCTGCCGACCCGCGAGGATCTCCAGAAGCTGATCGCCGCCGGCGGCCCGCCGGGCTACAACGCGTCGGTCCAGCTCGCCAAGCTCGATCGGGGCGAGAAGCTCCCCGAGACGCTCCCCTACTCCGCGCAGGCCTGGAAGTTCGGCGACGACCTCCTGATGATCTTCCTCCCCGGCGAGGTCGTCGTCGACTACGTCCTCCGGATCAAGAAGGAATTCGACGCGTCGCGGACGTGGGTCACCGCGTACGCGAACGACGCCCCCTGCTACATCCCCTCCGAGCGGATCCTCAAGGAAGGCGGATACGAAGGGGGCGGCGCGATGGTCTACTACGCCCGCCCGACAAAGTTCAAGCCGGGCCTGGAACAGATCATCCTCGACGCCGTCCACCGCATCGTCGGCCCGGGCTTCGAGCCCCCGGCCCCGGCCGACGAGCCCGAGGCCGCCAAGGTCGACGACGAGAACCCTCCTCCGCTCACCGCGGAGGAGGCCCTTCAGACCTTTCGGACCAGGCCCGGCCTGAAGATGGAGTTGGTCGCGGCCGAGCCGCTGATCGAGAGCCCCGTCACCGTCGATTTCGGCGCCGACGGCAAGCTCTGGGTCTGCGAGATGCGCGACTACCCTTCCGGCATGGACGGCAAGTACAAGCCCGGCGGCGTCGTCAAGGTCCTCGAAGACCGCGATCATGACGGCCGATACGACACCGCCACCACCTTCATCGAGGATCTCCCCTTCCCGACCGGCGTCACCTGCTGGCGCAAAGGGGTCTTGATCTGCGCCGCCCCCCAGATCATCTACGCCGAGGACACCGACGGCGACGGCAAGGCCGACGTCCGCAAGACGCTCTACGAAGGCTTCGCGACCGAGAACTACCAGGCGCGGGTGAACGGGCTCGCCTACGACGCGGACGGCTGGGTCTACGGCGCCAACGGGCTGATCGGCGGCCGGATCCACGGCCGGGCCAACGGCGTCGACATCGACCTGGGCGGTCGCGATTTCCGCTTCAAGCCCGACCTGGGCGTCTTCGAGCCGGCTGCCGGGCTGACCCAGCAGGGTCGAGTCCACGACGATTGGGGCAACCAGTTCGGCGGCAACAACAGCGTCCTCCTTCAGCATTATCCGCTCCCGGAGCATTACATCCGCCGCAATCCCCGCGTCCCCGCCCCCGCGCCCCTGGTGATCCCGCAAGGCGACGCCGACCCCGGCAAGCTCTTCCCGGCCAGCCGCACGCTGACTCGCTACAACGAGCCCCACAACGCCAACCGCGTCACCAGCGCCAGCAGCCCGCTGATCCATCGGGACCCGCTGCTCGGCGAGGAGTACTTCGGCGACGGCTTCGCGTGCGAGTCGGTCCATAACCTCGTCCGGCGGGTCGTCCTGGAGCCGAAAGGGGTGACGTACGGCGGCCATCGCGCGGCGGACGAGCAGGACCACGAGTTCCTGGCCTCGACCGATTCCTGGTTCCGCCCCGTGCAGGTCCGCACCGGGCCCGACGGCGCGCTCTGGGTCGTCGACATGTACCGCTTCGTCATCGAACACCCGCGCTGGATCAGCCCCGAACGGCTGGCGACGCTCGACGTCCGGGCCGGGGCCGACAAGGGCCGCATCTATCGCCTCGTCCCCGAGGGCCGCCCTCTTCGGCCGGTCGCGAACCTGGACGCGATGTCGACGTCCGACCTCGCCGCCGCCCTCGACACCCCGAACGGCACGGTGCGCGACACGGTCCAGCGCCTCCTCGATCATCGTCAGGACCACGCCGCCAAGCCCGTCCTGGCCGGGCTGGCTCGCTCCAGCCAGGTTCCCGAGGTGCGCGCCCAGGCCCTGGCGGCGCTCGACGTCCTCGGCGATCTCGACGCCGAGGTCCTCGTCTCCGCCCTGGCCGACGAGCATCCGGGCGTGCGCGGACGCGCCGTCAGGATCGCGGAGACCCGTCTCGCCGCCGTGGCCGAGATCGGGGCCGCCGTCCTGAAGCTGGCCGACGATCCGGACCTCCGCGTGCGTTATCAGGTGGCGCTCAGCCTGGGCGAATGGTCCGCCCCCGAAGCCGGCCGCTCCCTGGGCGAGATCGCCGTCCGCGACGGCGGCGACCCCTGGCTCCGCGCCGCGGTGCTCAGCTCCGCAACTCCGCACGCTCGCGCGATTCTGGAAGTCCTGATCGCCCAGGCGGGGCCGGAGGGTCCCTCACCCACGCTCGTCGAGCCCCTGATCGCGACGATCGCCGGGGCGCAAGACCGCGAGGCGATCGCCTCGGCCCTGGCCCTGATCGCCTCGGGCGGCGCCGAAAAGCCCGCCCGCTGGCGGCTAGGCGCAGTCGCGGAACTGCTGGACGCCTCCCATGACGACAAGTTGGCGGCCGATCCGGCCGTCCTCCCCTTGATCGTCGCCGCGCGAGCGATGGTCGCGGACGCCGAAGCTCCCGAAGCCGATCGGATCGCGGCCTTGCGGCTCCTGGGCCGGAACGCCGACGATCGCGACGCCGACCGGGCCGCGATCGCCGATCGCCTCGATCCCGCCGAGTCCGGCGACGTCCAGGCCGCCGCCCTTCGCGGCCTGGCGCGGCTGGGCGACGCCGACTCGGCCGACGCGGTCATCGCCCGCTGGGGCCGGCTCGGCCCGGCCTCCCAGTCCGTCGCGCTCGACGCCTTGATCGCCCGCGAGGAGTCCGTGACGGCGCTCCTCGCCGGCATGGAGGCTGGACGCGTCCCCCCCTCGCAGATCGGCGCCCAGCACCGCGAGCGGCTCTTGCAGTTCGGCTCCGAGGCGCTCCGCAAACGGGCGGAGGCCGCATTCGGATCGCTCAAGATCGGCGCCCGGCAAGATGTCCTCGCCGCCTATGACGCAGCGAGGACGAAGCCCGGCGACCAGGCTCGCGGCCAGGCCGTGTTCACCCGGGCCTGCGCCATCTGCCACAAGCTCAACGACGCCGGCGTGGAAGTCGGCCCCGACCTGGCGGCGCTCACGGACGTCTCTCCCGAGGCCCTGCTGACCGCCATCCTCGACCCGAATCGCGAGGTCGACGCCCGCTACGTCAGCTACAACGCCGCGCTCAAGGACGGCCGCAGCCTCTCCGGGATGATCACCAACGAGACCGCAAGCGCGATCACGCTGAAGCGCCAGGAAGGCTTGACGGACGTCGTCCTCCGCGACGACCTGGAGGAGATCGCCTCCTCGGGCCGCTCGCTCATGCCCGAAGGCCTGGAGAACGACCTCACGCCCGCCGACCTCGCGGACCTCATCGCGTACCTGGCCCGAGGCTCGACGCATCCGAAGGCGCAGGAAGGCAACCGGCCCGAGATCGTCAAGGCGGGCCCCAAGGGCGTGATCCGCCTGACCGCCGCCAACGCCGAGATCTACGGCCCCAGCCTCGTCTTCGAGTCGGAACATCAGAACCTCGGCTACTGGCACGCCGCGACCGACCACGCCGCCTGGACGTTCGAGGTCGACCATGGCGCGATGTTCAACGTGGCCCTGGAATGGGCCTGCGACGACGCCTCCGCGGGCAACGCCTACACCCTTTCGTTGGGGAGGCAGACGTTCCGGGGCGTGGTCCCCAGCACCGGAGGTTGGGGGGCTTACCGTAAGGCGTCGATCGCCAACCAGGTGTTCCACAAGGCCGTCCACCGGATCGAGCTTCGCCCCGACGGACCGTTGCACGGCGCGCTCGCCGACATCCGCGCGATCATCCTGACCCCCGGCGAGGCCGGCGACGTCGAGACCGTCGCTGATGCGAAGCCGGAACCGACAGCCGACCCGAAGCCGGAGTCGGTCGCCGACGCCTCCCGGGCGATCCTCGATCCCAAGACCCCCGCCCCGGAGCGTGAGGCCCTGATCGCCCGGTTCGCCGACCAGTCGGCCGAACTGATCGCCGCCATGGCTGACGGCCTCGATCAGGCGGACGAGGCCGAGCAGTATCGCCGCATCCCCGCCATCTGGCAGGTGGCGATCGCCGCGGGTCGTCGTAACGCCGACGCCGAGCTTCGCAAGATCCTCGACGTCTCCCTCCCGGCCGAGGCCGCCGCCAAGCTCACCGACTGGCGCTCGGTGGTCCTGGGGGGCGGACTCATCAACGGCGTCAGCCAGGCCGGGCCGCTCCCCGGCCCTCGGTTCGACGCGATCCTCCGTGACGAGCCGGCCCTGAAGGCGCGATGGGACCGCTCGATCGCGCTGGCGGTCCAGATGGCGGACGAGGACGCCGTGCGCAAGGGGACGCGATACGACGCGCTCCGCATGCTCGGCGTCGAGGGCTGGGACGAGCACGGGGACCATCTGGTCCGCTATCTGGCCGAAGGGGTCGACCCCGAGTTGCACCAGGGGGCGGTGTGCGCCCTGGCCGACATCCCGTCTCCCCGGATCGTCGCCCCGCTCCTGGAGGCCCTCGGCCGGCTGACGCCCGGGAACCGCGAGTTCGCGATGCAGGCCCTGATCCGCGACGGCGATCGAATCGAGGCCGTCATCGATGCGCTGGAAGCCGGCCGGGTCGGCGCCGACGCCCTCAGCGAAGACGTTCGGAAGGCCCTCGTCGATCCCTCGCGAAGCCGATCGGCCGATCGGGCGAAGCGTCTCCTGGACGCTTCGCCTTCGAAGGCCAAGTAACGCAGCGCGTCGCGAGGCGAGACCGGTCTCAGCCGGTCCGCCTCGCGACGGCGAACAACGAAGTCCCAGTACGGAGCTTCCCCCGCAAGGCCCAGGGGTGTTCCAGCGCGTACGCGAGATCGAGCGCCTGCGGCCCGGGCCACGGGGGAAGCCGCAGGTGACGCAGATAGACCTCGGCCGGCGAGTCCTCGGCCCCTGCCTCCTTGCGACCCACCCGTCGTCGAAGGATCGGCGTCATCCAGGCGCCCCACCAGAAGATCGACTCGACCGCCAGCCCGGAGCCGTCGAACGCGCTCCGGAGCCGGTCGGGAAGATAGCGGCGACGATGCCCCTGGACGGAGTCGAACTCCGAGAAGAGATCGGGACGGGCGGGGACGCTGACGACGACCCGTCCGGTTCCCGGCGCAGCCAGGCTCCCGAGCGCGTCGACGGCCGCGCGATCGTCGTCGAGGTGCTCGATGACGTCGAGCGCCAGGACGGCGTCGAATCCGCCGGGATCCGGCTCGGCCGGCAGGGGCTGCTTAAGATCGGCCTCGATCAGAGTGCGGTCCGGGCGGTCGAGCGCCGCGAGGATGCGAGGCGACACGTCGAGCCCGACAGCGTTGTAGCCGCCCCGCTCAAGCGCCTCCAGAGTAACCCCCCAACCGCAGCCGGCGTCGAGGATGCGCGCGGGCGGGCGCACGCCCAATCGAGCGAGCAATGCCAGGGTCAATCGCGCGCGGGCGCGCCACCAGGGATGGCGGCGGACTCGATCGCCGGTACGCACCAGGATCTCCTCTCCCATGTGATCGTCCGCGTCCCCTTGCGACCAACGCCGGATCATCTCGATCGCCTCCCCGCAAACGTCCCAGGCTCTCGCGCCGCCGTCGGCTTCCGTTCGGATCAATCCGGTCGGGACGACCAGTCGGGAGGGACAGCTTACCCGATCGCCAGGGGGCTGCGCGATCCGGATTCCGCTGGCGTCCACCATGCCACATGGTCGAAAAGAGGTGAAGACCCGAGATTCGATCTCTTGCGTCCGCAAGACCGGATCGCGGCCGTCCTGCGAGGAATCCGCGGGAGACGGAAATCGTTGGGGGTTGGACTTCCGAAAGAATCCGTTAGAATGTTGCCGGGACCGTGTCGACGAACCGGCTTACGGCCCATCGACCCGGGCGACACCTCTTCGCGGCTCGATCCGCCGGCAGGCGTGCGGCATGTGGATTCCCCCACGACGATCCGAGGATCTCCTTACGGCCGCCCGCCCTCCAAGCGGGACGTCCGTGGTATCGTCGTGCGGCGTGACGATCGATCGGCGGAGGGAATATCGCGGGCCCGGACACGAATCGGCGGCCGCCTCGGCCGTGCGTATCATTCGGACGCGGTTTTGGTCATGATCGGTTCTGACGGTGTGCGACCGTGCGTGGACGTTGGCCCCCCCAATCGTTTTTGGCCGAGAAGGTCGGGACGGTTCTATGAAAGTTCAGCTCATCGTCGTCCGGGGCAAGCCTGAGGGTAAGGTGATACCCCTGGTCGGCTCGAAGTTCAAGATCGGCCGAGGCGAGACCTGCCACCTCCGGCCCAACAGCGAACAGGTCAGCCGCGAACACGCCGAGTTCACCATCATCCAGGGCGTGGTCGCCGTCGCGGATCTCGGGAGTCGCAACGGCACGCTCGTCAATGGCAAGGCCTTGACGGCGGGCCCCTGCCCCCTGAAGGACCGCGACCTCGTCCAGGTCGGCCCGTTGACCTTCGCCGTTTCGATCCAGGACGCCCCGGCCGCCGTCGCCGAGGCCAAGCCGGCTGCCCCCAAGGCGAGCCCCGCGGCTCAGGAAACCTCCCCGGCTGCAGCCCAGGCCCCTGCTCCCACTCCCGCCCCGGCGGCCAAGACACCCGGCAAGTCCGCGAAGTCGGCTCCCGAAGAGGTTCTCAACGAAGAGATCGACGCCTGGCTGGTCGGCGAGGCCACCGCGAGCAACCCCGACGTCCCCACCACCGTCTACGGCGGGGATACGATCACCATCGCCGCGTTCAAGGACGCTGCGGAGGCCGCATCCGCCCCAGCCAAGCCTGCACCGATCCCCCTCGAGGAGTCTCCCGAAGAGGAAGAAGAGGAAGCGGAGGAAGTCGAGGAGGAAGAAGAAGAAGTCCTCATGGATACCCTCGACGAGGAGGAGGATGAGGAAGAAGAGGCTGGCGAGGAAGACGCCGAGTCCGAGGCGGTCGAGGAATTCGTCGACGAGTCGAATCCCTTCTACGCCGCCAAGAAGGCCCAGCAACAGGCCTCGAAGGCCACGTCCGGCGGTGCCACCGGTGCCGGCGGGGCCAACCAGCAGTTCAAGGACACCAGCGACGCGGCCACCGAGATCCTTCGGAAATTGATGGAGAAGCGTAGGGCCTCCAAGTAACTCGCCCTTATCGTCCCGATCCCGGCCGGTGCCCGTCCCGATGTCCAGTGCCGAAATTCTCGCGGAAAGATCGTCGTTCGAAGACGCCCATCACGGCCTCGGGCTGCTGATCGGACGTCTCGAAACGATGGTCGTCGGGCAGCGGCCCCTGATCGAAAAGTTGATCGTCGCTCTGCTGGCGGGGGGACACGTCCTCGTCGAGGGGGTTCCCGGTCTCGCCAAGACGCGGGTCGTCCGCGCGATGGCGCAGGCCCTCGACTTGCCGTTTCGACGGATCCAGTTCACCCCGGACCTGCTCCCCGCCGACCTCACCGGGACGCAGATTTATCGGCCGTCGACCGGCACGTTCGACGTCCGGCCGGGGCCCATCGTCACCAGCGTCCTCCTCGCCGACGAGATCAATCGGGCCCCCGCGAAGGTCCAGAGCGCCCTGCTGGAAGCGATGCAGGAGGGGCAGGTAACCGTCGGCGACGAGACGATCCTCCTCCCCGAGACCTTCTGGGTCCTCGCCACGCAGAACCCGATCGAGCACGAGGGGACCTACCCCCTGCCCGAGGCCCAACTCGACCGATTCCTCCTCAAGGTGCTGGTCGGCTATCCTGATCGAGGCTCCGAACTCACGATGCTCGACCTGCCGAGCGTCGTCGAGGCCTCCCATCCGGAAGCCCGAGAGGACGGACCACCGCCGGTCTTCAACCCCGGCGACGTCGCCCGACTCCGCAGGCTGACCTCCTCGATCGAAGTCGCCCCGGCGATCAAGGAGTACGTCGTGGACCTCGTCCGCGCCACGCGCGACCCCGAGGCTTACGGCCTGGGGCTCGCCCCGCTGATCGAGCTGGGGGCGAGCCCTCGCGCGACGCTCTCGCTGGTGCGGGCCGCTCGCGCCCACGCGCTGCTCGATCGCCGCGAGTACGTCACTCCTCACGACGTCAAGTCGCTGGCTCGCGACGTGCTCCGTCATCGGATCGTGATCAGTTATGAGGCCGACGCGGAGGGGCTCTCCGTCGACGAGATCCTCCTGAAGATCCTCGACCACATCCCCGTCCCCTGATCGCGATCACTCGGCGTCAGGTCAGGTGTGGGGCCACCAGGCCAGGTGATCGTCCCAAATCCGATCGAGCGCCAGCGCCGCCCGCGCGCGGATTTTCACGTCGACCAGATCCGTCATGGCGGTGAAGTCCGGGTTGATCTCGACCGTGGGCTTGCCGGCCGCCTGCGCGAATCGGAGGGGGGCGACGATGTAGTCGAACAGGCTGCTGGTGCCGATGCTGAAGACCAGGTCGAAGCCCTTCATCAGCTCGATTTCGAGCCGGCGGATCTTGTTCGGATCGACGGATTCGTTGAACAGGACGACGTCGGGACGGAGCACCCCCTTGCAGGCCGGGCAGCGCGGCAGGTCGTCGAATCCGTCGTAGTCGTCGACCCGCGACCGCCGGTCGCAGTTCGTGCATCGGAGCGTATGGAGGTCGCCGTGGACGTCGAGCACGTTCTTCGAGCCGGCCTCCTGGTGGAGTCCGTCGACGTTCTGGGTGAGGATCCAGACCGCATCGAAGTAGTCGTCCATCTCCGCGAGGACCTCGTGGCCGCGATTGGGCCGCGCGCCCCGGCAGGCCCGCTCGATTTCCTTGAGGTAGTTCCAGGTGAGGTCGGGCCTGGCCTCGAACATGGGCCCGGACAGGACCTCCTCGATCGCGATCCCGTGGGGGGTGAGCCGCTCGGACCGATAGAGGCCGCCGACCCCGCGATAAGTCGGCATCCCGGAATCGGCGGACATCCCCGCCCCGGTGACCGCCAGGACCCGGCGTGCCTTGCGGAGTCGCTGGACGACTCGTTCGACGCCGCGCGCGTCGTCTTCGGAAAGCTCCCCGGCGGGATCCTCGGAGCGGATCGGCTCCATGCTCGGCCTCGCATACGGGCCGCGCGACGCGCCGGCCTTCTCGATCGATCGGGGACAGTTGGAACGTGTCGGACGACTCAAGTATGGCATGGAGCCGCTCTGGGTCGCCAGCCCCCTCGTCCCCCCGCCGAGCCGCCGCCACACACCTCGAGCCGGGGCCAGGCGTGGCGGCGGTCGCCGGGGCGTCGACCGATGTTTTCACCAGTCCCCGACGCTGCCGTCTCGGTAGAAGCTCCGGAGCAGGACTTCCTGTTCGAATGGATATTTCTTGATGGCTTCCTCGTCGATCTCGATCCCCAGGCCCGGGAGCGTGTTCGGGAGCACGATGCGTCCCTCGGGCACGATGGTGAAGCCCTCGCGAACGACCTCCGAACGCCAGGGGACGTCGTCGAGGACGGCCTCGCAGATGATGTAAGACGGTGTGGCGAAGCCGAATTCGAGCGACGCGGCGGTGCTGACGGGCCCCTGTGGGTTGTGAGGCGCGAGCGCGACGCGGTAGGCCTCGGCCATCGCGGCGATCCGACGCGCCTCGGACAGCCCGCCGCAGTGGGTGATGTCGGGCTGGAGGACGCTGCAGGCCCGACGTTCCAGGAGTTCGCGGAAGGCGTGTTGCGACACGAGGCGTTCGCCGGTCGCGATCGGGGTCGAGACCGAACGCTGGATGAGCGCGATGTCCTCGATCGTCTCGGGCCAGCACGGTTCCTCGAAGAAGTAGAGGCCGTAGGGTTCGAGGACCTTGGCGAACCGAAGCCCCATCCGCGGCGAGGGGCGGGCGTGGCAGTCGACCATGATGTCGATGTCGTCGCCGACCGCGTCGCGCATCGCCTTGACGCAGGCCTCCGCGTACTTCAAGGGACGGAGCCCTTCGAGCGGCATGGTCTCGGGCACGGCCATCGACTTGAAGGCGGTGAAGCCCTGCGCAACGGCGCGCTGGGCCAGGTCGCCGAAGCGGCGGGCGTCGGCGGGATCGGTCTGATAGAAGTCCTCCATCCGGCCCCCGCCCAGGTGGCAGTAGAGCCGGATGTGGTCGCGGACGGCGCCCCCCCAGAGCTTGTGGCAGGGAACCCCGTGGATCTTGCCGACGATGTCCCAGAGCGCCAGGTCGATGCCGCTGATCGCCGTCCCGCGGACGATGCCGTTGCCGTGCCAGAAATGCTGGCGGTACATCATCTGCCAGAGGTGCTCGACCCGGGTCGGGTCTTCGCCGATCAGGAGCTGCGAGATGTCTTCGATCGCCCCGACCACCGCGCGGGTGTGCCACTCCAGGGTGGCCTCGCCCCAGCCGTGGAGGCCGTCCTGGTCGGTCTGGACCTTGACGAAGATCCAGTTTCGCATCCTCGCGTTGCAGACGAACGTCTCGATCTTCGTGATCTTCATGAACCGTCTCTTTGAATCGAATCGAATCAGGTCGGGGCGGGCCGGAGAGACGTAGGGGCGGGCTCAGATTCCTTCGCGGAGCACGGCTTCGGTCGCTTCCAAAGTGGAGTCGACGTCGGCCTCGGAGTGCGCGGCGGAGAGGCTCCCCTGCTTGGTGGGGAGAGGGAAGTGATAGACGCCCCGAGCGATGAGGGCCTTGCGATAGCGCAGGTCGCGTTCCATGTCGTGATTGGACGCCAGGTCGCGCCAGTCTCGGGGTGCGTGGTCCATGAAGTAGACGCAGAAGGCCGACCCCTGGCGAGCGACGGTGGCCGTGACGCCGTGGCGGGCGAACAGGCCTTCGAGCCCTTGCTGCATCCGGGCGCCCAGCGCCTCGAGCCTGGGATAAAGTGAAGCCTCTTCGCGTTTGAGGATTTCCATCGTGGCGATGGCCGCGGCGACGGGGGCGGGGTGTCCGTTGAACGTCCCCGCGATCAGCACGCGGCGATCGGCCTCGGGGTGGCTGAACAGGTCCATGATCTCGGCCTTGCCGCCGATCGCGCCCAGCGGATAGCCGTTGGCGATCGCCTTGCCGAAGGTGGAAAGGTCCGGCCGGACCCCGGCCAGCGCCTGATAGCCGCCCAGGGCGTGCCGGAAGCCGGTCTTCACCTCGTCGAAGACCAGGACGACGCCGTATTTGTCGCAGAGGTCGCGCAGGCCCTGGAGATAGCCCTCGCGGGGCTTCACGATGCCGATGTTCTGGAGGATCGGCTCCGTAACGAGGCAGGCCACCTCATACTTCCGAAAGCAGCCTTCGACGGCCTCCAGGTCGTTGAATTCGACGACGTGGACGCGCGAGGCGACGTTGGACGGCATCCCCGCGGATAGCGGGACGAAGGGATTCTCCCCGCCTTCGGAACGCGGCCCCAGCTTGTCGAGCGGGGTCATGACGTTGCAGGCGACCTCGTCGTGCCAGCCGTTGTAACCCCCCTGCATCACGACCAGGTGATCGCGCCCCGTGAACGCCCGAGAGAGCCTCAGGGCGTGATACGTGGCCTCGGACCCGGTGGTGGTGAGCTGCACGCGGTCCAGCGAGGCGACCGATTCGCAGAGCAACTCGGCCGCGCGGCCTTCCCAGGGTGTGGTCCCCGACCCCATCAGGGTCCAGCCCTCATCGATCGAGCGGACGACGGCCGCCTGGACATCGGGATGGCTGTGACCGAGGAGGTAGGGGGCGAACCCGGCGTGGTAGTCCAGATACTCGTTGCCGTCGGCGTCCCACACCCGAGCGCCGCTGCCGCGAACGAAGGCGATCTCGGGATCGACCAGGCGGTTGAGCGAGACCACGCCGCCGGGGATCAGGCGACGATTGCGGGCGAACAGGGCCTTGGATTGCGCGAGTTCCATGAATGCTCTCGGTTGGGACGCGATGATCTGGGCATGCGAATAGGGGAGAGGTTCGGGCGTCGGCGAGGCTCGGCCGTCAGGCGGGAGACCAGGCGGAGATGCGGACGGCGATGTCGTCGGTCAGCGTCTCCAACGACCCGGCGCCCACGACCGCGATTTCGGCCTGGTAGATTCCTCGATCGTACGACGAGGCGGTCGGAAGGTATCCGGGCTGCCAACCGTTGACGAGGGTCATGACCAGGATCGGCACTCCGGGGACGCGGCGTCGAAGTTCGACCTGGAGATGCTGGTAATGCTCGCCCTTCACGGCCAGCCAGACGGCCCCGCCGGTTTTCCAGGTCAGGACCTCGAACGGGAAGGCGGGGCCGGGGGGGAGTTCGCCGATTCGGATGAGTTGCCGGTCCATTCGCTCGACGAACGCCCGACACTCGGCCGCGCGGGCCCGATCGCCGCAACCCAGGGCGTCTCGTTCCTCGTCGGCCCATCGGGCTCGGTCCGCCCGGGTCGCGTCGGCCGTCGGGAGGTCGGCGCGGTAGGGGAGTTCGACGGTCCACCGCTCCAGATCCCAGGCTTCGAGGTCGCGGAGGCGATCGGCGTCCAGCGGTGCGTGGCGCCAGGGCCCGAGGACCGCCCCCGACTCGACCGCGCCGGCGAACTCGAATCGCGTCCGAGGCGGCGGCATCCCTTCGAGAGCCGAGAGTGCGGCGTAGCCGAGCTGGCGGCCGTTGCGATCGGCGACGGCCGGGTCGCCGACGAATCCTTCGCGTGGGCCGAGGTCTCCCGAAGCCCCCTGGAGGAACAGGCAGGGGACGCCGGTGGCCTGCTCGACCACCTCGCGCATCGCCCCGGGAAAGTCGGGGCTGATGAGGGTGTTCTCCCACGCCAGGGTGGTCGGGTGGCAGGCGTAATTGATCAGCGTCGCGAGCGTGCGGCCGTCGGCGTCGGTGGCGCGGACGACGACGACGGTGTCGTCGGCGGGGCCTTCGGGATTGTATCCGCAGACGAATCGACCGCTCGCCTCGTCGTAGAGGTCGCGATGCGCCGCGAGGTCGCAACGGCCGTTCGCATAGCAGAGCGTGGCCGGTCCCGCGCGGGCGACGGCCTCGACGATCAAGGCGGCCACTCGGTCGGCGAGATCGGCCAGATAGGGGGCGATCAACTCTCCGCCGGGCCGATCGGCGCGGCGGCCGTCCATCAGGCCGGCCGCATGCGTGTGCGAGAAGGCGACGAGCAGGCGTTCCTGATCGACTCCCGATTTCGCCGCGACGGCCTCCAGCAGCCGACGGCATTCGAGATCCCAGAACAGGCAATGATCGAGCGTCACCAGGACGACGCCCTCGGAGGGACGGCCCGGCGGGGCGATGACGGCCGCGGCGGCCATGAGCGGCCGGTGCACCCCGGTCGAGCGCTCATGGGCGGCTGCCCCCCACATCCGATGATAGATCCCCACCGGCGGGGTGACGTCGCCTTGGGCCACGCCGAACGAGCAGACGCTCTGCGGTGATTCCAGGGAGGGCGGCATGATCGGTCCGTGATGTCAGAGGGTGTCGCGGTCGGCGTCGAAGATGAGCCAGCACGCGCCGGCCACGATATGGATTGCGGCGAAGAAAGCAAGCACCGCGTCCCAGGACCCGGTGAACTCGACGAGTTTCGGGACCAGGATGGGGAACAGGATCGACCCGACGGCCCCGGCCGTGTTCATGATCCCGAAGACCTGCGGGGTGTCGCGCCCACCCAGGTCCATCGTCAGGGCGTAGGCGCAGGGGCCGGCCAGAGCCGCGAAAAACGCCCCGATGCTCAGGATGAGCACGGCGGCTCGCGCGTCGGCCACCGGGTAGGCGAGGCCGATCAGGACGGTCGCGATCAACATGCTCGCGGCGGAAACCCCCTGTCGAGAGAGTCGGAGGCTGCCCGTCTTCGCCAGGACGCGATCCGAGAGCCAGCCTCCGGCGAGGCAGCCGAGCATGGTCGTCCAGTGCGGCAGGCTGGTGAGCAGCCCCGCCTCCCAGACCCCGACGCCCCGGGTCTCGCGCAGATAGGTCGGAAACCAGCTCAGGTAGAAGATGGCCGCCGCCGCGCGGAAGAATTGTTGAGAGGCCAGGCCGAGGACCGCCCGGTTCGTCGCGAGCGTCCGCCAGGCGATCGGACCCGGAGGACGGTGAGCCGCCGGTTTCGCCCCCTCGGCGACGAGCGTGAGTTCGGCCTCGTTGACCGAGGGGTGCTCTCGAGGGGTGTTGCGGAACCAGTAGGCGAAACCGATCGCCCAGAGCAGGCCCGGAACGGCGTAGAGCATGAACATCCAACGCCAGGAGACGTAGACGAGCAGGAAGCCCGTCAGGGCCGCGCCGAGGCCCCCGCCGACCCCCATGAAGCTGGACAGCACGCCGCTGACCCAGGCGCGTCGCGAGACCGGATACCAGCGGCTCAGGACGCCCGTCGAGGAGGGGAAGACGCCCGCTTCCGCCGCCCCCATCGAGAACCGCGCCGAGAGCAGGAGTACGACGCCGTTCGCGGAGCCGCAGAGCCCGGTGGCCACGGACCACACGGCGGCGAAGGCGGGGAGCGCGCGTCGGGAACCCCAGGCCTGGTCCAGTCGCGCGGCGGGAAGCTGGAAGAGGGCATAGGCCAGGAAGAAGGCGCTCATCACCAGGCCCATCTGCGACTCGCTCAAACCGAGGTCGTCGCGGATCAGCTTCTCGGCGACGCTCAGGCAGCCGCGATCGATGTAGGCGATGGTCGTGGCGACGCAGAGCCAGATTAGGACCGCGTGACGAACCCCCGACGCGCGCGCTTCGGCGTCACGGTCGATCGCGGGGGGAGACTCGTCGGTCGCGAGGCTCGCGGCGTCCGCCGCTTCGTGAAAATTCGCGTCTGGCTTCAAGCCGGCCCCCATCTCGTCGGTCTGATCAGGCCATGATCTCGCGGATCGGCGTCCCGTGATCGATCTCCAGACGCTTGCGCCCGGGGATCTCCAATTTACGACTGTCGAGCCCCAGGAGGTGGAGGATCGTGGCATGGACGTCGGTGACGTAGTGGCGGTTCTCCTCGGCGTGGAAGCCGATCTCGTCGGTCGCCCCGTGGACCACGCCCCCCTTGATCCCACCGCCGGCCATCCAGACGGAGAAGCCGAAGATGTGGTGGTCGCGGCCGTCGCTCCCCTGCGAGCCCGGAGTCCTGCCGAATTCGGTCCCGAAGACCACGAGGGTTTCGTCGAGCAACCCGCGGCGTTTCAGGTCGGTCAGGAGTCCGGCGATCGGCTTATCGATCCGCCGACAGTTGCTGGAATGATTGGCCCGCAGGCCGCCGTGGGCGTCCCAGGCCCCCGCCCCGCCGCCGCCGTCCTGCACCTGGACGAATCGGACGCCTCGCTCGACGAGCCGACGGCAGGCCAGCATCTGCGAGCCGAAGTCCTTCGTCTGCGGGTCATCGAGGCCGTAGAGCCGCTGGGTCTCCTCGGGCTCGCCCCGGAAGTCGATCACCTCGGGGAGGGCCCCCTGCATCCGGTAGGCCAGCTCATACGCCTTGATCCTGGCCGAGAGGGCCGGGTCGTCGGGGTACTCGACGGCACGGAGCCGATTCAGGCGGTCGACCAGGTCGAAGCCGAGGCGCTGCTCGGCGTCTCCGATCTCCATGTCGGGGCGACCGTAGTCGAGCGGGTTCGCGGGATCGATCCGGATCGGGATGGCGTCGTGCGCCGGGCCGAGGTAGTGGCCGTCGTTCTTGTTCCAGTATTCCCGGACTCCCATCGACAGGTACTGAGGCAAGTTGTCGTTGAGCGATCCGAGGCCGTAGTGGGCCCACGCCCCGACGTTGGGGAATTCGCCGTCGAGCATGTGCCGGCCCGAGTGGAACTGCGTCTGCGCGCCGTGGTTGTTGTCGGTCGTGTACATCGAGCGGACGACGGCGACGTCGTCGATGCAGCCGCCGATGTGGGGCAGCCAGTCGCTGACCTCGATCCCGCTCTGCCCGTATTTCTTGAAGCCGACCTGGAGCGGATAGAGCTGATTGCGCGCCTGACCGTTGGCGTCGTTCACGACCACGACGCGGGACAGCGCGAGCTTCTTGGGGTCCTGGGTCCCCTGGTAAGGCGTCTCCGCGATGGTCTTCCCGGCGTACTTGTTCAGCTCGGGCTTCGGATCGAAGGTCTCCATGTGGCTGACGCCGCCGTTCATGAAGAGCCAGATGACCGACTTGGCCTTGGGCGCGAAGTGGGGACGGCCGTCGGGCGGCGTCCAGCTCCCGTCCGAGGCCCTCGCGACGCCGTCGCGATGGAGCATGGCGCCCAGCGCGAGCCCGGTGAACCCCATCCCCAGGTCGGAGAGGAAGCGGCGACGATGACCGCCGGGGCAAGGGCTTCCGCCGGTATGATTCGAGTTGGCCATGGGTCCCTCGTCCGCGGTCAGCGGATGGTGATGAAATCGTTGTGGTTGATCAACGACTGCACGAGGATCTCGCGGGCGCGGCGGTCGGGGCCGGCCGCGCCTCGCTTCTCCAGCAGCCTTCTCAGATCGGCGAGGGCCTGTTCGCAGGCCGAGCGCTCGGCGTCGGAGGGCGGAATGCAGAGGATCGAACGGAACGCCTCGGCGGCGAACCTCGCGTCGGACGTTTCGCCGAGCCGGGCGTCGAGACGGGCTGTGATCTTCGTCGCCAGGCTTTGCGAGAGTCCGCTGTTCCAAAGCGCCAACGCCTGCACGGGGACGATGCTCTCGTCTCGTCGGTAGCAGTCCCGGACGCTGGCGTCGTCGAAAGTCCCGAGAAAGCGGTTGTGGTCGTTGTGCGAGTGGACGAAGTACAGGCTCCGACGGGGAGACATCACCTCAGTGTGCGGGATCGACGGACCGCCGAATTCGTCGGACAACTCGCCGGCCAGTCGGAAGAGGCTGTCTCGGACGACCTGGGCCTCCATCCGAACCGGGTTCATTCGCCAGTAGAGCCGGTTTTCGGGATCGGCGGCCAGGGTGGCGGGGTCCGCGCCGGCGGCCGAGGAGCTGCGGCGGTAGGCTTCAGAGAGGACGATTCGCCTGTGGAGCCGTTTCATGCTCCAGCCGTCGTCCATGAACTCGACGGCCAGGTGGTCGAGCAGCTCGGGGTGGGTCGGCCGGGCTCCCTTGCGACCGAAATCGAAGACGGTCGCGACCAGCGGCTTGCCGAAGTGACGCGCCCAGATGTGGTTGACGGCGACGCGGGCGGTCAGCGGATTCTTCCGATCGGTCATCCAGTTCGCCAGCGCGGTGCGACGGCCGGTGCTGGCGGCGGGGAAGGTCAGGACGTTCGGCGCATCGGAGTCGGTCGGCGATTCCACCGCCTTCCGGGCGCCTCGGAGCGGGGTGTACTCCTCGCTCGACTCGTCCACCGCCTTGCGGGCCGCGGCCACGGCGGCGGCGGCTTCCTCATGCTTCTTTCGGGCTTCCTCCGCCTTCGTCGCCTTCGCGTCGACCTGATGATCGAGGCGGGCGAGGGCTTCCTCGGCCCTGGCCAGAGCTTCCATCCGCTCCGCGTGAGCCGCTTCGACGGCGAGCGACTTCGCGTCCTCTGTCGGAGGTGACAGGTGGAGGGCGCGATCGGCGGCGGCCCGCGCCTGGAGGGCTTTCGGGTAGGCCAGGGCCGTCGCCAGGGCCTTCTCCGCGACGGCCGCCCGAGACCGGGCGCGTTCGACGGGGGTCGCACCCTGGAACGCCGGTTCGCCGACTTCGGCTAGCTGCTCTCCGGGAGCGAGGGGGGCCAGCTCCATCGACGTGAACTCGGCCTTCGCCGCGTAGGTCACCAGTGCGATCGTCCCCGGGGCGCGGTCGACGGAAAGGCGGTAGGCCAGGGCGTGCTCGCCGTTGACGGCGACGTTCACCAGGGTCCCCTGGACGCGGACCGTCAACTCGTAGGGCTCACCGACCCGGATCGGTCGCGCCAGGCTCCCCGCCTCCGGATAGGCGTCGACCCCGTTACGCCGCTCCGTGATCTGGAGTTTGGGGGCGTCGGCGTTGGCGCTCAGGTAGACCAGGATCTCACGCCCCTCGGCGACGTCGAAGGCCAGGCCCACCGATCGCCAGGGCTCACCGCCGGTGATGACGAATCGCAGCGAGGCGAGGAAGTCCTCGGGGTGCGTCGTCCTCGTCCGATGGACGGACCGCACGAGCCCGGGGTCGTCCTGGCGGAGCTTGCCGCCCTCGTGGACCCAGAGGCCCCCGGTCGACTCCCACGCGTCGGGGCGAGCCGTGGAGAAATCGTCGCGGAAGCGCGAGGGGGACGCGGCCCCGACTCCACCGGCGGTCGCCGGACCCTCGGCCGCCTCCATCGCGGCCAGGTGATCGCGGGCCTTGGCGTGGTTGGTCCGGGCGACTTCGAGGCTGGCGTTCGCGACCCGCAGATGGTCTTCGAGCACGAAGGGCCGCAGCCCCGGCCGCGACGCTTCCAGCGGGAGCGAGACGGGCTTGATCTCCAGGTCGGCCCAGGACAGCAAGGCGGGGAGCCCCGGCTTGATCGGCTGACTCGTCACGGGCCGGGCTTCGTTGCCGCGCTCGAAGCGATAGGTCGGCGCGTCGAGGTTGCAGTCGAAGATTCTGGGGATGCCTTCCTTCTCGAAATCCAGCTGGCCGGGAATCTGATCGGTCCGGACCTGGTAGGGCTCGAAGAAGGCTCGGAACTGGTAGTACTCGTTGTGGCTGATCGGGTCGAACTTGTGATCGTGGCACTTCGCGCAGTCGAACGTCAGGCCCAGGAAGGCTTTCCCGGTGTGCTCGACGACCTCTTCAAGCCACGTGTTGCGGTTGAACTTGAAATAGCTGCGGGCGAGGAATCCGGTGGCGCGGAGACGATCCGGGTCTTCGGGGGTCGTCTCGTCGGCGGCGATCATCTCGCGGACCATCTGGTCGTAGCCCTTGTCGGCCTCCAGAGATTCCAGGATCCAGTCCCGCCAGTGCCAGATGTGTTTCTGGCTGTTGCGCAGCTCGGCGCCGAGCCCCCACCAATCGCTGTACCGCCAGATGTCCATCCAGTGCCGTCCCCAGCGCTCGGCGTGGGCCTTGCCGTCGAGCAGGCGATCGACCAGCTTTTCATAGGCGTCGGGCGATTCGTCACTCAGGAAGGCGTCCTGTTCCTCGGCCGTCGGCGGCAGGCCGATCAGGTCGAGGTACACCCGACGGAGCAGCAGACTTTTCGGCGCCGGCCCCACCGGGGTCAGACCCTTCTCACTCCAGCTTGAAGCGAGGAATGCGTCGATGGGGTTTGCGCGGCCCGGGGCCTCGGTCGATGGGACGAGCGGTCGGACCGGGGCGCGAAACGCCCAGTGCTCGCGAGGGTCGGGCTCGGGGGCGTCGTCGGGAGGAGCCACGGCTCCCTGGTCGATCCAGGTCTTGATCAGCTTGATCTGCTCGCCGCTCAACGCCTCACCGTCGCCAGGGGGGGGCATCCTCCCCTCCCCTTCCTCGGCGATCAGGTCCATCAGCACGCTCTCGTCGCTCTTCCCCGGTTCAATCGCCGGCCCGCCGAGGCCTCCCTCGATGAGGGATTTCACCGAGTCCGTGCGAAGCTCGCTCTTCTGTTTCAGGGTTCCGTGGCAGGAGTAGCACCGGACCGAGAGGATCGGCTTGATTTGCTTGACGTAGTCGACCGCCTCGTCCGCCGAAGCCTGGCTCGGCGTGAGAATCCAGCCGAGGCCGGCGATCAGGAGTAGGGCCCAACGCATCCTGAGGGATCTCCTTCGTTCCAGCCTGAGCCGCGTCGATCTCTCGACCCACCGGCGGTCGGACGATCTTTCCTGGGTCCGAGTACGGTTGTTGAACATAGGTAGGATAACAGAACGCCGGGGGCCGGTGGTAGTGTGCGGCGATCGCTCGCGACGCCTCGCAAGGCCTCTGATGTTCCGCGGATCGGTCATGCCGATGGCCCGACGTCACCTGTCTACAACGATCTTGAGGGTCCGACCGGATCGGCCGGGACGGCGTCAAAGGATTTCAAAACGGGCAACAGGACGAATTCGATTCGAGTGATACAATCCCTATTAGATACGCCATCCCGAGAAGAGGCACCGAGGTCGCCATGAGTCACGACGCCCCATCGACGCCGGCGGCTGCGCGAGGCGAGAGTCCGATCCTGCAATTCGTCGGGTTCCGCCTCGGCGACGAGGATTACGCCATCGCGATCACCCGGATCCAGGAGATCATCTTGATGAAGCCGATCACTCGGCTTCCTCAGGCGCCCGACCACATCGAAGGGCTGATCAACCTGAGGGGCGCGGTGATCCCGGTGGTCAGCCTTCGGAGACGATTCGGCCAGGCGGCGCGCGATTTCGACGAGGAGACGCGTACGATCGTCGTGAACGTCCAGGGCAAGACGGTCGGCTGCATCGTCGACGCCGTGACCCAGGTCATGCGGATCAATCGCGACCAGATCCAGCCGTCTCCCCTGGCCTCGGCCGGCGGCTCCTGCCGCTATGTGTCGGGCCTGGCGAGGCTCGGGGAACGACTCCTGATCATGCTCGACGTCGAGAGCCTTCTTCAGTTCGAGGAGCCGGCGGTCCCGTCGACCGCTGGGCCGGCGGCGTGAATTCGCCCGCGATCGGCGAGTTCCGTCCGTCCGATGTGGATGATCCCCCAGGTCTCGCGTGAGGCGAGGTTGCAGACCCCATGAAGCCCGAATCGACCGACCAGCACGCGGAGTCCCTCCCCTCGCCCGATTCGCGGCCCGCCGAGACGCCGGACGCCCCGGCGGCCAAGGCGAGCCGGAAGCGGACGTCGTCCGGGGCTTCGTCTTCGAAGACGCGCCGCGGCCTGGCGGCGACGGCCGACCCGCTCAGAGCCGCCGATCTCCGTTCCGGGGACGCGGCCAGGGTGGACGAGGCTCGGGCCGACACCCACGTCTTGACCGCGACCCTGACGGCCCTGGCCGAATCCGAGACGATCGACGAGACGATCCGAGCGGTCCTCGACGTCGTCCGCGACCAGCTCGGCTGGGATTACGCCTCATACTGGAAGGTCGACTCGACGGGGAAGACGCTGGCCTTCGAGTTCGACTCCGGGAGGATCTCGGAGGAGTTCGAGCGGTACTCGCGATCGGCCCGATTCCGCGAGGGGGAAGGGCTCGCCGGCCAGGCCTGGCAGGCTCGCGACGTCACGGTCCTGGAGGACCCGTCGGCGGCGCGCGACTGCGGACGCTGCACGATGGCGGCCCGCGTCGGGATCCGGACCGCGCTGGCGATCCCCATCGTGGTCGAGGGCCGCGTCGTCGGAACGATCGACTTCTTGACGAGCCGGGAGGCCGCGGTCGACTTCGAGCGTCGCGAAGTGCTCCGGGCGATCGGCCGGATCGCCTCCGACAAGATCGCGAAGCTCGGAAAGCAGGCGGAGCTGACCCGGATGCGTCAACTGGTCGAGAACGCGCCGGTCAACATGATGTTCGCCGACGCCGACCTGAAGATCCAGTACATGAACCCGTGCGCACGCAAGACGCTGGAGAAGCTCGAAGCGTATCTGCCGCTGCGAGTCGACCAGATGATCGGGGCTTCGATCGACGTCTTCCATAAAGACCCCACGCATCAACGGAAATTGCTGACCGACGGGGGCCAGCTGCCGCGGATGCGGACCATCGAGGTCGGGCCGGAGCTGTTCGAGCTGCTGGTCACGCCGATGAAGGACGAGCGAGGGCGGTATTTGTTCCCGATGGTCACGTGGGAGGTCGTCACGGAACGAGTCCGCAGCTCGAATCGGGAGGCGGAACTTCAGGCCGACGCGACGGCGATGGTCCGGCTCCTGACCGCCCTGGGGGGTGTCGCGACGGTCTCCGAGGCCGCCGAGGTGGCTCTGTCGACGGTTCGCGACGCGTTCGGCTGGTGGTACGGATCGTTCTGGGAGGTCGACCCGTCCGACGGCCGACTGCGCTGGGTCGCCGACTCGGGCTCGGTCGACGAGGAGTTCCGCCGGGTCAGCTCGGTTTCGCGGTTTCGCGAGGGGGAAGGGCTCAACGGCCAGGCCTGGCAGACCCGCGACCTCGTGTTCGTCCCCGACCTTGGAGAGATGCAGGGCTGTTCCCGGGCGCCCGTGGCCAAGCGGAACGGCCTCAAGTCGGGCGTCTGCTTCCCGATCCTGGTCGACGGCCGGGTGATCGGGACGATGGACTTCTTCACGAAAGACCTGGTCCAGCCGTCGACGAACCGCCTGGAGACGCTTCGGAGCGTCGGCCGCCAGGTCTCGGTCGCCCTGGAGCGGGTCGATCGACAGGCGCAGATCGATCAGAGCAAGCGTGACCTGGAGTCGAAGGTCGGCCGGCTGATGGAAGTCGCGCGAGCGGCGGCGGAAGGCGACCTCACCGTCACGATCGACGTCCAGGGCGACGACGACCTGGGCCGTCTCGGTCGGGCCCTGGCTCGGATGATCGCCGACCTCAAGGAGGTGATCGGCCAGGTGGTCGAGTCGGCGAGCCAGTTCGCCGAAGGGTCGCGGGTGGTGGCTGAGAGCGCCAGCTATCTCAGCGAATCGGCCCAGAATCAGGCGGCGACCGTCGAGGAGATGTCGGCCTCGGTTCAGCAGCTGTCGCAGGCCATCAACGACATCGACAAGAACGCGGTCTCGGCCGCCGGCCTGGCCGACAAGACGTCGCACCTGGCCAAGCAGGGAGGCGAGTCGGTCGAGCAAGCGATCGAGGCGATGGTCCTGATCAAGAAATCCAGCGAGCAGGTCAGCGACATCATCCAGGTCATCAGCGAAATCGCCAGCCAGACGAACCTGCTGGCGCTCAACGCGGCGATCGAGGCCGCCCGCGCCGGCGAGCACGGGCTGGGATTCGCCGTCGTGGCCGACGAAGTCCGGAAACTGGCCGAACGATCCAGCGCCGCCGCCAAGGAGATCACCGCTCTCATCAAGGAATCGACCCGACGGGTGGCCGATGGCGCGAGCCTGTCGGAGAAGGCCGGCGAGTCGCTCTCGCGGATCGTCCAGGGGGTCGAGGAGACGGCCGGCAGCATCGCCAAGATCGCCGGCGCGACCCGCGAGCAGTCCGAGGCGTCCGCCGAGGTGGAGACGGCCATTCAGAACGTCTCCAGCCTCACCGAGACCAACGCCTCCAGCTCCGAGGAACTCTCCGCCAGCGCCGAGGAACTGGGCGCACAGGCAGCCTCGCTCAAGCAGGTGATCTCCGGGTTCAAGGTTTGAGCCGCCGAGGAATGATCTTATCGCGTCTATCCACCTCGGGCGTCCGGAGGGGTCCATGCGAATTTCCTTTCGGGCCACGCAAAGTTTCAGCGAGTCCGACGACGAGGTCGTTTCGGCGGGCGTCGCCACGGGCGACGACTGGGACGACGCGGGGGGCGGCTATCTGATCTTCGCGCGGAACGCCGACCCGAGCCTTCCCCTCGAGGAGTGGGAACAGGACGGCCTCCACTTCGAGTACAAGGATCAGCTTTACGGCGATTACGGCCTCGTCGCCGCATGCCGGCTCGGCAGCGACCGACTCTCGGTGAATCTCTCGAGGCCGATCGACGAGTTGGCGGGCGTCGAGGGGTTCGACGTCGCGCTGTCGATCGACGACGAGAGCTATGAGAATCTTCGCGAGGGGCTGCTACGAATTTTCCAGGGCACCCGCGCCAGCCTGACGATCGAATGACCGCATCGCCGCCTCAACCTTCACGGTGTCCACCCTCCATGAATCTCGTCGAGCTGACCGACGCCGAGTTCGTCAAGTTCCGCGACCTGATCTACCGGGCTTCCGGGATCCTGATCGGCGAGAACAAGCGCGTGCTGGTGTCGAACCGGGTTCGGCGGAGACTTCGGGCTACCGGGATCGCCGGGTACTCGCAGTATTTCGACTTCCTACGATCCCCGGCCGGCACCTCCGAGATGCAGCCGTTCCTCGACGTGGTGACGACGAACGAGACGTATTTCTTCCGCGATGCATCGCACTATCAATGGCTCGGCGACGAGTATCTCAGCGGCGCGATCCAGGAGGCGTCGGCGAGGCGACGGCCGCGTTCGCTCCGGCTCTGGTCGGCCGCGTGCAGCACGGGTGAGGAACCGTATTCGATGGCCCTCAAGCTCACGGCCCGTCGCAGGGAACTGGCCGGCTGGCGCCTCGAGATCCTGGGGACCGACCTGAGCGCCTCGGTCCTGGCCACCGCCCGCTCCGGCGTCTACGACGATCGGGCGCTGCATCGGGTCGGCCCGGACGATCGCCGCACCTATTTCGACGAGTCCCCCCCGGGACGTTGGACCCTCAAGCCAGAGATTCGATCGATGGTCACGTTTCGATCCCACAACCTGCTCTTCCCGCTCGGCGGCGAGCCCTTCGACTGTATTTTCCTCAAGAACGTCTTGATCTACTTCGACGCGGCCAGCAAGCGGAAGGTGGTCGACGTCATCCTCGCGGCCCTGGCCCGGGGGGGAAACCTAGTCATCGGGCCGACGGAGGGGATTCAAGGGATGCTGGGCTCTCTTGAGAAGGTCAAGCCCTGGCTCTATCGGAAGGGGGGCTGAGGCCCAGCGATGTCGGATTTCAACCTGGCCGATCTCCTGCCCTTCTACCTCGATGAGACCGACGAGAATATCGCGGCGCTCAACGACGCCCTCCTGCGCCTGGAGCTGGACCCGGCCGACGCCAAGGCGCTCGCCGAAGCCTTCCGGATGTTCCACAGCATCAAAGGCGCCTCGGTGGTCATGGGCTTCGACGGGGTCAACCGGCTGACGCACGTCCTGGAAAGTCTCTTCGACCAGCTCCGCACCAAGAAACGCGAGCTGGACCGGCCGGTCCTCGACCTGACGTTCCGATGCCTGGACGAACTGCGCGACTATCACCGCGAGCTTCGGGGCGAGAACCGGAGCGATCGCGACCTCGCCGGCCTCACGAGTGAGGTCGAAGTCGCCCTCTCGACCCCTTCGACGGCTCCTGCCCCGACTCCCGAACCCGCCTCGAGTCCTCGCCCGGCTGCGGCCCCGCCCCCGGCCCCGGCATCGCCCTCGACGGCGGCTCAGCCTCCGGACGCCGATCTGACGGCGACCGTCCGGGTGGTCGTGGAGTTCGAGCCCCATCTGCAACTCGTCGACATGAAGGCCCGCCTCGTCGCCGAACGGCTCGCGGGGAAGGGTCGAATCACCGCCTCGGATCCGCCGTTGGAACGGCTGGAGGAGTTCGAGACGCTCGCCGCGTTCACCGTCTGGCTGGCCGGCGTGAGCGACCTCGAGGAACTTCGCGCCCTGGCCGACGTGGACGGCGTGCTGCAGGTCCTGGTCGAGCTGGCCGACGAGGCGGGACCTGGAGAGGAGGATGCTCCCGTTTCGGCACCCGAAATCGCCGACTCGGAACCCGCGGACGAACCGGAGACCGCGGCCGCGACCGTCCAGCCAGACGCCCCGGCACCGGCCCCCCCCGCTCGCAAGGCGAGGATCGTCGAGACGATCCGAGTTGACAGCGATCGGCTCGACAATTTGATGAATCTGGCCGGCGAGCTGGTCATCAACAAGGCCCGGTTCATCGACGTCGCCAAGGGACTCGACGAGGCGCTTCGCGGGGCCGACGCCCGCAGCCTGGCCGTCGAGACGGAGGAGCGGCTGGACACGATCATGCGGGGCCTCGACCGGGCGCTCGGCGGGGTGGGCGTCAAGGCGGCCGACGGCGAGGTCGACCGCTGGGCGGGGCAGGTCCGTCGGCTCCGAGACGACTTCCGCGCCATCCGAGGCGAACTGGACCGCCTCCGCCAGGGGCGGGAACGCCTCAAGTCCCTGGCCGACGCCATCCACAGCCTGGGACGGGTGGCCGACGGGCTCCAGAAAGGGGTCCTGGAGACCCGGATGGTCCCGATCGGCCCGCTTTTCGAGCGATTCCGGCGCGTGATCCGCGACCTGTGCCTGGCCTCGGGCAAGGAGGTCGTGCTAAGAATCGACGGCGAGAAGACCGAGCTGGACAAGAGGATGATCGACGAGCTGAGCGACCCGCTCATCCACATGGTCCGCAACTCGGTGGACCACGGCCTCGAACCGCCCGACGCCCGCGAGGTCGCCGGCAAGTCTCGCGCGGGGACGGTTTCGCTCCAGGCTTCGCACCGTGGCAACAGCGTGGTCATCACCGTCGGCGACGACGGCCGGGGGATCGACTGCGAGCGGATCCGAGGCAAGATCGTCTCCAAGGGGCTCGTCGGCCGGGTCGAGGCCGCTGAGATGACCGATCGCGAACTGGTCCCGTTCATCTGGCATCCGGGCCTCAGCACCGCCGAGACCGTCTCCGAGATCTCCGGTCGCGGCGTGGGCATGGACATCGTGAAGGAGCGGATCGGCAACCTCAATGGAAGCGTCGACGTCCGCTCCACGCCCGGTCAGGGGACCGTCTTCACGATCCGACTCCCGCTGACGCTGGCTATCATGTCGAGCCTCCTCGTCAGGATCTACGACGAGGTCTACGCCCTACCGCTGGACCACATCGACGAAATCGTCGAGATTCGAGGGGACCGTATCGCCTCGGTCCAGGGGCGGCCGACGATCGAGATCCGAGGACGATTCCTGACGCTGGCGACGCTCGGCGACCTGTTCCGCTGGGGCGGCGGTCGACATCCCTCGGCGGTCGAGGCGCCTCGGCCCGGCGACGGCGGCCATTCGTTCCACGTCGTGATCGTCCAGAACGGCGAGACCACGATCGGCCTGGTCGTCGATCAGCTTATCGGCATGCAAGAAGTCGTCCTCAAATCGCTCGAACGGAACTACCGGCCCGTCGCCGGGCTTTCCGGCGCGAGTATCCTGGGGGACGGACGGGTCTCCTTGATCCTGGACGTCGACGCCCTGGTCGACGCCGCCACTCGACCCGGGGGACGCGCATGAGCCTCCTGAACGAAGTACAGAAACGCATGCTCCAGACGATCCTGGGCCGAGGGGCCGAGGGGGCGTCGCAGGCGATCTCTCGATGGATCGGCGAGCCGGTCCGGCTCCTGCCCGGCGAGGTCGAGCAGGTCGAACTGGCGGCGGCGGCCGAGGCGCTCGGGCCGCCGGAAGGCCTGGTCGCCGCCTGCCTGATGGGCCTCACCGGGCCGCTTGGGGGTTCGATCCTCCTCTGTTTCGAGGACCGCGCCGGCCTGGCGCTGGTCGACCTGCTCCTTCGCCAGCCGATCGGCACGACGACGGAATGGGGCGAGGTCGAACGGTCGGCGGCGATGGAGACGGCCAACATCGTCGGCTGCGCCTACCTCAACGCCCTGGCCGCTCACCTGCCGTCGAGCCTGGGGACGACGACGGCCGGCGAGCTGGCGCCGACGCCTCCGGTCTTCTTCCACGAGTTCGCCGGGAGCCTGCTCCAGTTCGCCCTGATCAACCAGGCTCTGGACCTGGACAAGGTCCTGCTCGTGAGGACGACCTTCGAGACGGGCGGGGCCGGCGCGCGGTTGGATTGGAACCTGCTCTTCATTCCCGACGCCCCCTCGCTCGCCGCGTTGGCGACGGCCCTGGCCGGCGGGGACGCCGCCTGACCCGATCGGAGGCCGGTGCACGTGGCCCAGGAATCGGACGCAAACAGTATGGTCTCGGTGGCGATCGGCCGCTGGGGAGTCGCCGCGGCGCCGTCGCGGCTGCGCACGCTGCTGGGCTCGTGCGTGGGGGTCGTCCTCCACGACCGATCGGCGAAGCTGGGCGGGTTGGCCCACATCGTCCTTCCCGATTCCCGAGGAGTCGTCGATCAGCCGGGAAAGTATGCGGACACGGCGATTCCGGCCCTGATCGCCGAACTCGAGAAGTTGATGCGGGGGAAGGCGGCCGGGAGGCTGGTCGCGAAGCTCGCCGGGGGAGCGAGCATGTTCCAGGTCGGTCCGCCGGGGGCGGCAGCCGCGCCGACCCGGAATATCGGCCGGATGAATCAGGAGGCCGTGGAGGCGATCCTCGCCACCCTGCGAATCCCGATCCTCGCCCGCGACCTGGGCGGCGACGGGGGCCGGAATCTCATCTTCGACCCGGCCACCGGACGGGTCCAGGTCCGGACGCCGGGGGGCGTCGAGCGCGAGATCTAGGTTCCTGATGCTAGACTTGGGGGAGAGTCTCTCCCGAAGTTCTGGAGATCGTTCATGAAGCGGCTCCTGGTGGTCGATGACGCAATGTTTATGCGACGGCTGATCGGCGGCGTCGCTCGCGACGCCGGCTGGGAAGTCGTCGGCGAGGCGGCCGACGGCGCCGAGGCGGTGTCTCTATACCTTGAACTTCGGCCCGACCTGGTGACGATGGATCTGGTGATGCCGATCATGGGAGGGCTGGACGCCCTTCGATCGATCCGCGAACTGGACCCCGAAGCGAAGGTCGTGGTGATCACGGCCGTCGACCAGAAGCAGTCCGTCCTGGACGCGATCCGACTCGGGGCGATCGACTTCGTCGTGAAGCCCTTCGACCGCGACCGGGTGACGGGCCTGCTTCGGAAATTCGCCGGTTCCGCGCCTTGATCTGCACCTGCCCTCTTCATTCGATCGGCAGCGAGGACCGCATCCGTCATGCCTGAAGTGCCTCTCCCCGACCCCGCCGCCCGCCGCGTTCGCGCGCTGGTCGTCGACGACTCGGCGTTAATGCGTCGACTCCTCACGGACGTCCTCGGATCGTCGGGCCTGATCGAGGTCGTCGGCGTCGCGCGTAACGGTCGCGAGGCGGTCGCCCAGGTGGCGAAGCTCAAGCCCGACGTCGTCACGCTCGACGTCGAGATGCCCGAAGTCTCCGGCCTCGACGCGCTTCCCGCGATCCTGGCCGTCCGCGAAGTTCCCGTGGTGATGGTGAGCGCCCTGACGCAGGAGGGGGCCGACGTCACCCTCAAAGCCCTGGAACTCGGCGCGGTCGACTTTCACTCCAAGCCGACCCGAAACCAGTTGGCCGAACTGAGGGCGGAGGGCGACCTTCTCGTCACCAAAATCGTCGACGCCGCCCACGGTCGCGTCTTCCGCCCTCGAAAGCTCACGTCGAGGGCGAGCGCCGAATCGCCTCCTCGCCCGCGATTCCCCGCCCCGGCCGACAATGTCGCCTGCGTGGCCATCGGGATCTCCACTGGAGGGCCCCAGGCGCTCGCCCGAATCATCCCGCTCCTCCGGCCGCCGTCGCCCCCGATCGTGATCGTCCAGCACATGCCCGCGCAGTTCACCGGGGTCTTCGCCCAACGGCTCGACAGGACGTCGGAGCTGGAAGTCAAGGAGGCGGCCGATGGGGACCTCGTCATGCCGAACCGGGTCCTAATCGCCCCCGGAGGCCGCCATCTGACCCTGACCGGCCGATCTACTCGAGTTCGCGCGTCCCTTTCCTCGCCTGACGCTCCTTCCGTGAGCGGCCACAGGCCATCGGTCGACGTTCTCTTCCAGTCGGTGGCCAGGGTCTATGAGGGAGGGGCCCTCGGCGTGATCATGACCGGTATGGGCCGTGACGGAGTCGACGGTTGCCGGGCCATCCTTGAAGCCGGCGGCCTGACCCTGGGCCAGGACGAGGCTACCTCCGTCGTCTACGGGATGAACAAGGCCGCGTTTCTTGAGGGTGCCGTCAAGCACCAGTTCTCTCTCGACGACCTGCCGGAAATCCTTCAGGAACTCGCGACCCCGAGAAGTGTCGGTCGCGAGAGTGGAGGACTTTGATCCAGGTCCGCCCCAGCCTGAATCGCAGCGAACGCCCGGCGGTCGGGCCACCCGCGATCGGAGGACCAGACTCATCGTCACTCACTGAGGACGAAAGCGATACAGGACGACGTTGTGCGTGGCCCCGCCGACGGCGACGACGTCGGGACGGCCGTCGCCGTCGAGGTCGCCGCCGCGGAGGTCCTGAGCTGCGATGTCGGTGTCGACGATCGTGCGGCGCCAGGCGTCCGTCTCGGCGTCGAGGTCGTAAAGGCGGACGCCGTGGTCCTTGCCGCGATGTCCGGCGAGGATCTCGTCCTGACCGTCGCCGTCCAGGTCGGCGACCCAGAGGGCGTGGCCGTCGGCGAGGGTGTCGTCGAGGACGGTCCGGGGACCAAAATCAAGACCATCCGCCGATTTTCGGGGCCACACGACGACATCGGTGCCGTGCCAGGGTTCGATTGTCGCGAGGAAGTCGCGACCATTTCGGATCCGCCCGCGATGGATCTCGCTGGCGCCGCGTCGGGGAGACTCCCCCGGGGCGCCCGGAACCAGTTCCGTCGCGGCGGGCTTGCCTGGAGGGCCGATTAGCGTGACGCCCTCGTTATCGGCCGCGAGGACGACCGGATGAGAGACGTCCGCAAACGAAGCGTGGTACTCGATCGCGTGGGTGACCCGCCGGTTCGTCAGCGGTCGTTTCGACCAGCGCGAGGCGTCGTGGACGTCCACTGCGACGTAGGCGAAGAGCTTGGCCGGGTCGCCGTATGCAGGCGGCGCGGCCTCGGGACCGAAGATCGGGGCCACGATCAGATCGAGCTTGCCGTCACCGTCGAGGTCGCCCCAGCGTAGTCGGTGGATGCTGCCGACCTCGTCGATCGGCAGGAGCTTCCAGGGGGCATCGATGCCGACGCCGGGCTTCGCCAGCAGGAGCTTGCCCCGTTTCGGGCGGTTCATCTCGAAGTCATAGGCGATGGCGACCTCGGCCTTACCGTCGCCGTCGAGGTCCGCCGCGGCGCTGCTGATGACTCCTGGGGCTTCGTCCCGAGACGTGATCACCCGCTTCTCCCAGGACGGATTGCGGTACCAGGCGCAGACGTCGCCGCCCAGGGCGATCACGTCGGGTCGGCCGTCTCCATCGACGTCGGCGACTTCCACCTGATAGGCGCCCGGGAAGTCGGCGTCGAGGACGACGCGGTCGACGGCGAATCGCGCGGCCGGCTCGTCGGGGGGGGCGGCGACGACTCGGCCCAGGCTGGTCAGGGCGAGAAACGCCAGCGATTTCCAGGTAGTTTTCACTCTGGTTCGTCCTTTCCGACGATCAGGAGCCGAGCCGCTTCGCAGCCCAACCGGTGGGGACGCCGGCCGTGTCCTCGGGATTGACCATGACCTGGCCGACGTCGATCGCCTGATTGCCATCGCTCTCCACGGACTTCAACCGGCTTTCGAGCTGCGCGATCCGCTGTTCGAGCTGGATGAGGCGGTCTTCCAGGCCGTCCGGCCTTCGCGGTCGGGGCACTTCGGGGTAACCGAGCTGGCGCTGGAGGGCTGAGAAGAGGTAGAGTGGGTCGCGGCCGCGGTTCGCCCTCGCGATTTTGCCCTCTTTTTCACCGAAGAGGGGGGGATACTTGGGGCTGAAGTCGGGATTCAGCTTCCGGCGTTCGTTGACGAAGTAGGACGAGCGGACGAAGATCAGGTCGGCGAAGTCGACGTCGCCGAGCCGGGCCTGGAGGGTGCGGATATAGTCTCGCCAGTCCTCGTCGTACAGGGGGTCTTCGGCCATCGCGGCGAGTCCCCTGGTGTAGCCCAGCCGGTTTCTGGACAGTGACTCGAACTGGAAGATGAACAGGCCTGGGAGCGACGTCCCCTTGGCCTTGTACTCGACCTCTCGTTCCAGGATGAGGAGCGCCTGCTCCATCGGAAACCGGCTCAAGTCGGCCTCGGCCTGGCTGACGACGTGGGCCTGGAACTCGGTGAAGTAATGGCCGAGATGGCGCATGGCCGGTGCCATCAGGCCCGAGACCTTGCTCTCGGTGGCGAGGAAGCCGACCGCCATCGGCAGCTTGGTGGTCGAGAGCAACTCCTCGCCGACGCGATCGAGAATCTCCTGCGAGGGGACGCCGTCGGCTAGCCGTTCGCGGAAGGCGCGGAAAAAGTAGGCCTGCTCGATGAATTCCTCACGATCGAGCGCAGGCATGTCGGACCCCTCCGGCCACCGATTCGCCACGCCGGGCGGACTTCGGACGTGAGGTCCGATTGCGATCCGCGCGGTCGTCCGGCACCATGGTCTCCATCCTACGAACTTCGATCGACGATCGAAACACCTCCACCGTCCCGAAGGAACGCCTCCGTGATCCGATCGCTGAGCATCGCCGCGCTGGTGGCCTACCTGTTCGTGCTGCTGGCGGTGACCCTGGCGTTCAAGCATCCCCAGTATCGGCCGGTCGCCGAGCGGCTGAGCCTGACCCCGTTCCAGAGCATCGGCAGGGACATTCCGCGGGGCGGGCGAGGTTTGTGGCTCAACATCGTCGGCAACATCGCCGTGTTCGCCCCGCTGGGCGTGGCGTTCGTCGCGCTGGGGAGTGGGCGGTTTCGCTGGCGGCACGCCGCGCTCGCGGGACTCGCCCTGAGCACGGCGATCGAGGTGATCCAGTTTCAGTCGGGACGACGATTCACCGACGTCGACGACGTGATCCTCAACACATTCGGAACGCTACTGGGATTCCTCGCGGCCGACAGCCTGCGACGGCTCGCGCTCCGACGATGCAGCGGCGAGCGGGTGTGACGGGTTTCAACGCGCCTCGAGCGCGGGGGCGACGGCCGCCTGCATCCCGCGGTCGATTCGATCGGCCAGCGCGCGGTCGAGGATGTTGCTGTGATCCTTGTCGGGCAGGATCTCGACATCCGCGTCGCTCCCGAGCTTCTCCAGCGACGACTTGAGCTTCTCGACCGCCCCTTCGAGGTAGAACGTGTCGAGGGAGCCGGTGATCACGTGGATCTTCCCCGCGAGCTTCGGGCCGATGGTCGGCCAGTTCCGCTCCAGAACCAGGCGAATGTCGTAGTTCTCCCACGCCCTGGCCGTCGCTGGGTCGATCGCGCCGGTCTTGCGGTCCCAGAGCTTGATAGGTGAGCCGTCCGCGCCTTTAGAGCTGAAGACCGCCTCGAACGAGCCGAGCTGGCCGCCGAAGCCCATCACATCCTCCATCCGCGAGAAGTCTTCATAGAACAGGACGGGTTTGGTCCCCATGCGGGCGATCGGGCGGCGCTCCCCCTGTCGGTCGCGGAACACGTTCTCACCGGCGGCGTACAGGTCGATCCTCTGGAAGTCGTGGAAGTCGACCGGGTCGGGGCTCGTCGACCAGGTCCCGCCGAAGAAGTCCGGGTAAGCCGTCTGGAGCCACAGGCTGCTCCAGCCACCCGACGAATGGCCGTTGAGCAGCCGGGCGCGAGGGTCGGGAATCAGGCCGTGGGTCGCTTCCAGGTAGGGGATGAACTCCTCGATCAAGGCCTGGCCGCGAGGGCCGTTGTTCGCGCTGTCGGCGAAGACGTGGTGGCCGGTGCCGCAATCGGCGTCGAGGACGATTCGGGTCATGTCGTCGGCGAAGTGCATGCCGGGGAAATCGACGTACCGGGGGGCCGAGTGGTGGTCGCCGCCGAAGCCCGTGATGATGTAGACGGCGGGCGACTTGCCGCCGGTGGGCCGCTTCGGAAGGATCACCGCGGCCCGATGCTTGATCGGCCGTCCGAGGAACGCCGAAAGCAACGGGCTGGGCAGCTCGGCGTACTTGATCCGGTCGGTCTCCTTGAACTCTCGCGGCGCGACGATCTGATCGACGACCAGCTTGATCGGCCCTTCGTTGCTCGTCGGCGAAGTGAACTCCACGATCGGGCCGTGGAGATTCCCCTCGCCCGAGCCGATTCTGGCCGTATCAAGGTTCAGCCTCACGACGGCCTGTGCACGATAGGCGCCGGGCGCGAGCTTGTCGAGGGAGTCGGGGAAGCCGTGGGCGCGGGCGTCGATTCGGATCGACTCGCCGGGCTTCCAGTCGCGAACGTCCCGAGCGAAGAAAGGTTGGGGCCGGAACCAGTTGGGGCCGAGCCGAGGCTCGCCGGGGGTTCCGGGTGCGGCGAGCATCACATAGACGCGAGCCGTGATCGGCCGACCGTCCGCCACCTGCTCCGGGTAGGCGACCTCGAAGACCGCGCCGGGGGCGGCTGCCACCGGTGCAACGTCCGGCCGGTCCTTCGTCGCGGAGACGTCCTGGGCGGACGACGCAGTCGAGCCGACCACGGCGATCCAGAGGGCGAACGACGCTTGAAAGCCGAGCCCGGGCGTACGTCCGATCGGGAAATCACTCATGGGCCAAACTCGCTCTGGTATGGGGGACGTGGGGACGATGTCTGACGAACCGCCGCAGTCAAGGAACGAGCGGTTCGGGGACCGGGAGCGGCGGATGGGCGGCCAGGATCGTATCCTGGCTCACCGGGTCGAGCGGTCGGAAATGCGCCGCGGCCAATCGGGCCGAGCCCAGCACGCATTCCTTCTCGATCACGTAGAAGCGATTGTAATCGTGGATCGCTCGGTTGATCAGGGGCAGGTCGAGCCTCGCGACGAAGTCGGTCCAGCGGACGTTGAACCGCTCGACGCTCGCGACGAGGTCGCGCGCGATCGCCCGGCGCCGACGGGGCGACGCCGGGAACTCGGCCCAACGAGGGATCGGGGCTTCGACGAGAGGCCAAAGAGGTTCGATCGACGCCCGGAACACGCCTCGCCAGTCTTCGGCACCGGTCGCACCTTTCGCCCACTGCCGGAGACGCATCTGGACCATCTCCAGGATCGCCCGGCGATGCCGCCGGCAGCGCTCGTCGAGACCGTGGATCAATGATTCCACCTCCAGGCCTCGTCGGGCGAACGCCGGGACGTCGAAGACGAACACCGAACCCTCGTCGGCGGTCGCGAGCGAGGCGTCGGACGGATCAGCGTCGAGTTCGCTCATAGCAGACGATTCTCAAGGCCTGGTCGTCGAGGAGGTCCGCCCGATTCACTTGCCGCGCGGGGGAGGTTCCGGGAGGGTCGCCAGGGTATTGAGGCTCCGGCGATAGTGCCAGAGTTGCCGCGCGGGGCCGAGCGTCGTCGTCCGCGACTTCCAGGCGGCGGCGATGTCGCGAAGGGCCTCCTCGGGGGCCTCCCCGGACATGGCCGAGGCGCGGCCTTCGGACAGGTCGGCGAGGTATCCGGCCGCGTCGGGGATGCGAAGCCCCGGCAGCACACGCTCTGCCATGAGGCTTCGGGAAACGGCGCCCGACCAACTCCTCGGATCGACGTCGGGTGCTGCGGACGGGTCGGGAAGGCCTCGGCCCATCTGGCTCGCGCGGACGGGGAGCATGGGGAACGCCCGCTCGGACAGGATGCGGTTGGCGACCCCGGCTTCCGCGAGGTACAGGGCCAGGTTGAAGGCCGCGTCTCGTTCGGATGGTTCCAGCCCGCGACGCACGCCGACGAGCCAGCCGCCGCCGTAAGGCAGGTAAGTGGGCCGATTGACCGATCCCCCCTCCTCCCAGGCCCTGCGCGAGGGCTCGTAGACGCGCTCGGACCCCGGTAGAGGCGCCACGGCGATCGGATGGCCCTGCGACCATTCACCCGCCTTCTCGGCCCGGTCGATCAGCATGGCGGTCTTGCCCTCGCGGAACGCGGCCCGTGCGGCGACAACGTCGAACGTTTCGACTCCCGGAGGGCCGAACGCCTTCCAGCTCGCGATGGACTTCAGGGCCTCCACGAACGGCGGCGTTTCCAGGCGGGGAGCCAGATCATCGGCGTCGAAGAGGAACGAGTAGTGGTCGCGATGCTGGCCGAGGCTGGCGGCGCGGGCGAGGAAAGTCGCGTCGGCGACGCCCTCGGCGTCGTTCCCAAGAGCGGCGACCAGGCCGAAATCGGGAGAACCGTCGCCGTCCCAGTCCCGCCCCTGGAAGAAGCGGGCGAGACCGTCGAGTTGGGTCCAGGTCGCGGGCGCCTCCAGGGTCAGCCCTTGCTCCTGGGCGGCCTTGAGGTTGGTCTCCGCGGTGAACGCGTCGCGACGAGTGACCAGAACCAGCGTCGAGCCGCCGATCGGCAGCGCGACCCGCTGGGTCCCATACTTGCTCGCCTGCTCCCGGTAGACTGGGGCGATGTCCATGTAACGGAAGTCGCCCTCGCTCTCGTCCCCGTCCGGATCGACCGGCTTGCTCGCGCGGTCGGTCTGGCCGTCGCCGGGGGGCTGTGGGAGGACCACGGCGTTGGGAATTTCTTCCAGCAGTTCTCGGTCCATCAGGGCGCCGAGATCCTGGCCTGGGAAGATCAGCACGTCAAGGTCGCCGGCGTCCTCGACCGTACGAGCCGCGTCGCTGGCGACGACGATTTCGCCTTTACGGGAAGCCGTCCATTCTCCCCGCTGCGCCGCGACACCGGTCAGGATCGCCGGATCGCCGAGGGCGCCGATGGTCAGCTTGACGCCCGGGAAGCTCGGTGGCGGCTTGGGCTCATCGACCGCGGGGCCAGAGCAGCCGACCAGAGAGCCCAGCAGGCAGGAAAGAGCGAAGGCGCGAGGGAATCCCCCCGGGCGATCGTGGTTCGAGGCGACCGACCACCGCATCCGGCTTCTCCAGCAAGGCCGCGCCGCCGGCGGCGATCGACTCGCCCGGGCTCGGCGGACTGCGGGAAGACTCATCCTACTGGCCCTTCGCACCGCCGGTCAAACCCGCCCCACGCTCCTCGGTCGCGATCTGATTAGAATGAGGCTTGCGAACGCTTCCCTCGGCGGACGTCCGCCGGGGACACGACATCGAGAGGATCGATTACGATGCCGATCAGGCTGCGCGGCCTCGTCGCCGCGACCCACACTCCGTTCGATGATCAAGGCAACCTGAACCTTCCGGCCGTCGAGGCGCAGGCGGAACATCTGGTTCGTGACGGCGTCGGCGCGGTCTTCATCGGGGGGACGACGGGCGAGAGCAGTTCGTTGACGACCGAGGAACGGAGGCTTCTGGCCGAGCGTTGGGGGGCGGTCGCACGCGGCTCGGCCCTCCGGGTGGTCGTGCACGTCGGGTCGAACAGCATCTCCGACTCCCGGGCGCTGGCCGCGCACGCCGAGACGACGGGTGCGACGGCCATCGCCGCCCTGGCCCCCAGCTACTTCAAACCCAGGGACGTCGACGCCCTTATCGCCTGCTGCGCCGAGATCGCCGGGGCGGCCCCCGCCCTCCCCTTCTATTTCTACGACATCCCGTCGATGACCGGCGTGCAGCTCTCGATGCCGGAATTCCTCGAACGCGCCCCCGCGAAGGCGCCGACGCTGGCGGGCCTCAAATTCACGAACATCGACCTGATGGCATTCCAGGAGTGTCTTGCCGCCGGCGACGGCCGATTCGACGTGCTTTGGGGAGTGGATGAGGCCCTCCTGGCGGCGCTCGCCCTGGGGGCCGAGGGAGCGGTGGGGAGCAGCTACAATTTCGCCGCTCCGCTTTATCATCGCGTGATCGCGGCCTATCAATCGGGCGATCTGAAGACGGCCCGGTTGGAGCAACTCCGGGCGGTCCGGCTGATCAAGCTCCTGTCGAGCTTCGGTTACATGGCGTCCGCGAAGGCCGTCATGGGATTGCTCGGCGTCGATGTCGGGCCGCCACGGCTCCCGACGATGCGGCTGATACCCGAGCAGGCGGCGGAGTTGAAGGCGGGGCTGGATCGGCTCGACTTCTTCGAATCGATCCGGGGATGACTCAAGCGGTCAGTTCTCGCGAGGGTAGGCGCGGCCCTGAATCCAGGTCTCGCGGAGAGTCCGGGTATTCTCGATATCTCGCGAGGGATCGGCGTCGAAGATGAGGAGGTCGGCGCGGAGACCTGGCGCGATGCGGCCTCGGTCGCGAAGGCCGAGGGCTTCGGCCGCGCGGGTGGTGGCGATGGATAAAGCCTGAAGCGGCGTGAGGCCGGCTTCGACCATGAGCCAGAGCTCGCGGTGCTCAGCGAGCCCCCCGACGCGGAGCGGCGTCGCGCCACTGTCGGTGCCGAAACCGATCTGGGCGCCGGCGTCGAAGAGCGTTTTGAGGTTGCGGAGATTCATCGCCAGGGACGATCTTGAGGCCTCAAGCTTCGGGTCCGCGAGGAGCTTCTCGCACCAGGCCGGATCGTCGATCTGATGCGTCAGTTCGGGCGAGAGGGCGTCTCTCGCGAACGGGGTCTGAGTCCAGCCGGCCCGATCAGCCCAGGCGAAGCTGGCGTCATCGAGAGCGAGCGTGGCGACGTACCAGACGCCTCGGGCCTTGAGCGCCTCGACGAGTTCGCCATCGACGGGTTGGTCGCGGACGCCGTGGGCGAGGATGTCGGCCCCGGCGGCGACGATCGTCCTGGCGTCGGCCAGATCGTGGATGTGGGCCGCGACCCGAATTCCCCGGGAATGGGCCTGTTCGATGACGGCGTGATAGACCTCGGGGCTCATTTTCGCGGGGACCCCGCCGCCGAAATCGTCCAGCCAGATCTTCACCAGATCGGTCTTCCGATCCGCCATCGCGTCGACCGCCGCGCGAGCCTCCTGGGCGTTCTTCGGCCGGAAAATCTGATCAGGGCCGAGCTTGGTCATCGCCTGTGGCGGCGCTCCGTCGGGGACGCCGATCGCCCGATCGACGCCGAACAGGTCGGCGCCGTCGAGCTTCCCCGCGTGGGCTTCGGCCCGGATCGCCTCGAACAGCGGACCATTATTTCCGAGCGCGGTCACGGTCGTCACGCCGTAGTTTCGGTATCGCCGCAGCTCGGCCTCGATGTTCTCGCGATTGTAGTTCGCCGCGCCGTTGGTCAAGCCTCGGACCTGGCCGACGTGGCTGTGGTTCGAGACGAACCCGGGCGTCACGGTTTTCCCTCGCAAATCGCGGATCTTTGCGTCGGCCGGGATCGCGGTTCCACCGGGACCGGCCGCCACGATCCGGCCGTCGGCGACGACCACCACCGCGTCTTCAATCGGGGGACCGCCGCCGCCATCGATCAGACGGACGTGGGTGAGGACCTCGATCCCGGGGTCGGCGGCTAGAGCACAAGTCGGGCCGAGCAGTCCGAGCGCCGCGACGAGGGCGAGGATGTGGAGAGGAGCAGCAGGCATGGATTCGACTCCCGAGGCCGTCGTATCGCGATCCGGTCGATCCTTTTGATCGACCTTCGTATGTGACCGTTCCAATCTAACGGTCACGACGGAGCCGGGTCCATCACGCGACCTTCGCCTCTTCGGCCCGGCGGAGGACTTCCTCGACCCCCCGAGCAAGCGCCGATTCCCGATTTCCCTCGGGGGCGATCAGGCGGGCCGCGGCGTGTGCGGACGGTCGCCCGTGGGGCATGGCCACGCCCATCCCAGCCCAGGCGAGAAGCTCGACGTCGTTGTTGCCGTCTCCGAAAGCCAGGACGGCATCGCGGCGGATTCCCAGGCGGCGCGCGAGGGCCGCGACGCCGTCTCGCTTGTTCGCTTCGCGGGCGCTGAACTCCAGCGACCAAGGCTCGGTGATCGTCACCAGGAGTTGATCTTCGTGACGTCCGCGAATCTCCTTGGCGGTGCTTGCGACGACGCCTGGCTCGTCGATCCAGACGACCTTCTCGGCCGTTCGAAGGCTGAGGGCGGTCAAATCGGTGATCGCCACCGGGTCGTCGCAGAGCCGTTCATAAGCGCCGATCCATTGGGTCCGCTCCTGCGCGAAAACCCGGTCCTCGAGCCAGAGAAGCACGGTGAAGCCGCGTTTCAGTCCTTCAGCGACGAGCCGCGACGCAGCCTCCGGGGCGATCTCGGCCCGGTGGACGATGTCGCCCGTCGTCGCGTGTTGGACGCGGGCTCCCTGGGAGGAAACGACGAAGTCATCCAGCCCGAGCTCCGCGTAGTAAGGAAGCATGTTTGCATGCCGACGCCCCGAGGCCAACACGACGCGGCAGCCGAGCGATTGCAGACGCGCGATGGCGGTTCGGTTCTGGGGGCTGATCTTCTTGTCAGGACCAATGAGGGTTTCATCGATGTCGATGGCGGCGAGGGAGAATTCAGGAGTTTGATTCAGGCTGGACATGAACCGGTCTTTCATTCGAGAGTTGGTTTGAATCGGACGATTTCGATCTCGGACGTTGGTCGACGAACCGCGAACTCGCGGCGATCGTCAGGCCGAACACGACCACGATGGAGAGTGCGAACGAGAGCCCTGCCGCCTGGCTGAGTGCGCCGATGAGCGGCGGGCCGATCAGGAAGCCGAGATAGCCGACGGTCGAGACCGAGGCGATGGCCGCGCCGGAGTCGGGGCCACGGCCGGCGGAGCGGAACAGGAGCGGCACCATGTTGGAGACGCCCAGGCCGACGAGCGCGAAACCCGCGACGGCCGCCGAGTACCTCCGTAGTAAAAGGGTGAATCCCAGGCCGAACGCCACGCTCAACCCGCTCAGGGCGAGGAGAGAGACCGGGCCGAAACGGGCGACCAGCCGGTCTCCCGCGAACCGGCCGCACATCATCACCAGCGAATAAGCCGCGAATCCCATGGCCGCCGCTGATCCGGTTGCGTGGACCTCGTCGACAAGGAAGATGGTCGCCCAGTCCCCCATGGCCCCTTCGCAGAAGAGGGCCAGGAAAGCCAGCATCGCGAGCGGGACTAGCCGCCCTCGGGGGCGCATCGAGGAGGGCGGACCGGCGGCGACGTCCGGCGGTTCGACCTTCGGCAGCGATCTCGACGCCGTTGCGACCAGGCCGAGCAACCCGGCCGCGATGAGAAGCGTCACGATCGGAGGAGGTGTTCCGGCTTTGAGGCCGATCGCGACGAGCGTCGCACCGCCCAGTACGCCGAGACTCCATCCGCCGTGGCAGGTCGACAGGAGCGGCACGCCCCCCTCTCGCTCGACCGCGATCGCGTGGGCGTTCGCCGAAACGTCGATCACCCCCTTCGTCGCTCCGAACAGTAGCGCGGCCAGTGTGAAAAGCGGCATGCTCTCCAGCGTCGCCGCCGCCAGGGCCACCAAAGGGATGGTGCAACAAAACGCCGTCGAGCCGGCCAGGACGACCGTGCGGCTGCTCCTATAAGCCAACGCTCGACCTGTCGCCGGCATCGAGGCCAAGCTTCCCACCACTAGCGCGAACAAGGCGATTCCAAGCTGGCCGTCGCTCAGTCCGAGTCGCTCCTTGTAGGTCGGCAGGTAGGTCGCCCATGACCCGAAACCGATGCCGTCGAGGGCGAAGAAGGCGAAGACCGCGAGCCGTGCGTCGCGATTCGGCGGTGCGAGGAAGGTGGGAGAGATCCTCAGCCGCGTTCGGGCTGGCGTAACATCCATGGAGTGGTTGAGTGGTTGTGAGGGGGGGGCGGCGAGGCGTGGCGTTCGGTTTGGTAATCGCCAGACAACTAGATTCTACGGAGGAGGTCCACCCGCACAAGCCGACCCGGGCGATCTTCACCATATCTTTTTGATCGCCGGCGGTCCCAAATCAACGCTTCATCCTCCAGAATCGACCACGTCGACCCGCGCTCTGGCGGTGGTATGATGAGGGCCTCCCCTCGCGTGCGCCCGCCAGATGATGACGACGAGTCTATTCGGCCGACCGCACGTCCCGCCTACAAGGAGCCTCCCGTGAACCGATTTACGACGTTCGCGATTCTTGCGTTCCTGGTCGCCGCGATGGACCCCTGCCGCACCTCGGCGTTCGACGAGGAACCGGAGCGCATCGTCGTGACGCCCGTCGACGACGGCCGCGCCCTGGTGAATCCCGATATGGGTTGGACGCTCCACTTCTACTCGAACATCATCGCAAATTACGGTTCGAAGCTCGATGCCTCGGATACCCTCGACGATTTCCCGGGTCTTTCGACGATCTACTTGCGAGTCCCCTGGGCGTTTCTGGAGCCCGAGGAAGGGCGATTCAACTGGTCGTTGTTCGATACCCCCGCCCGGCGGTTCGGGGCGAAGGGAAAGAAGATCGCGATCCGGGTCACCTCGACCGAGAGTTGGATGCGGGACGCAACGCCGCGTTGGGTGCAAAAGGCCGGGGCGAAGGGGGTGAATTTCACCTTCGGCGAGGGGCCATCCAAGGACGGTCCGCTCTGGGAGCCGGACTATCTCGATCCAGTCTTCCTGGAGAAGCTCGACGCCTTCCTCGCCGCCCTGGCGAAGCGATACGACGGCAACCCGGACGTGGCGTTTCTCGACGTCGGTTCGTTCGGGATGTGGGGTGAGGGCCACACCGGATTCGGCGCCCAACTCGACGACGCCCAGACGCTGGCCGTCGTCAAGGCGCACGTCGATCTGCATGTGAAGCACTTCAAGCGCACGCTCCTGGCGATCAGCGACGACGTCGCCGGCCCGCAACGGCCTGGCGCGCATCAGCCGGCCACGGATTACGCCCTCTCGCGAGGCGTGACCCTTCGCGACGACAGCATCATGGTCCAGCCGCCTCCGAATTCCTGGTACCACTCCGAGATGGCCCAGGCCTTCTGGCCCAAGCTCCCCGTCATTCTGGAGCACGAGCACTACGGCAGTTCACAGATCCGAGGGGCCTGGGGGGACGGCTCGCTGCTGCTCAAATCGGTCGAGGATTATCATGCGAGCTACATGTCGATCCACTGGTGGCCGCGCATCGAACTGGAGGAGAATCGGGCGGTCATCGACCAGATCAACCGTCGCCTCGGCTATCGCCTGCAGCTTCGATCGGCGTCATGGCCGCGTGAGACGCCCCTCGGCTTTCCGTTCGTCGTCGAGACGGCCTGGGCGAATGCGGGCGTCGCACCCTGCTATCCCGGCGGGTTCGTGGCGCTGACCTTCAAGGACGAGAAGGGCGGGATCGTCTCGGTGAACGTCGACGACGCGTTCGACTTCCGTGCGCTCGAGGTCGGTCCAGCCGATGCCACGCCTGTTCGCGAGGTCCGTTCCGAGTTAGTGGTGGCGATGCCGCATCGAGACCCGCTGGGCGTCTTCACGGTCCCGACCCAACCCGGGACGTACGAGGTCTTCGTCTCCGTCGGCCGCAGAGACGGTTCCCCGGTCTTCGCCCTGCCTCTGCCGGACGAGGATGGTTTCCGCCGCTACCGAATCGGGCGCATCTCGTTCACGGCCCCTGACGAATCCTGAACCGTATCTCATGAATGATGCGGGGGGGTGGAATCGCTCGCGAGGCCGCGTGATAATGCGCGGCCTTGCGAGGCTGCCGATCCGTCCGGCCGAGTCCGACCGTCCTCTCCAGGTGAAGCCATGTCCGCCCCGTCATCCGATCCCGACTTCCCCGATACGTCTCCTTCACTCCCCCGCATCGCCTGGATGACGGTGGCGATGCTCGCGCCGGTGGCCCTGCTGAACTATCTCGACCGGCAGATGCTCGCCGCTATGAAGACGTCGATGATGGCCGACATCCCCGACATCGCCAGTCGCGAGAACTGGGGGTTCATGCTTGGCTCGTTCAAGTGGGTTTACGCGGTGTTGAGCCCGATCGGGGGTTACATCGCCGACCGGTACAGCCGTCGGCTCGTGATCGTGTCGAGCCTGTTCGTCTGGTCGGCGGTGACATGGGTGACCGGCTACGTGACCACCTACGACGGGTTGGTCGCCACCCGCGCCTTGATGGGGATCAGCGAGGCGTTCTACATCCCCGCGGCGCTTGCCCTGATCACCGACTTCCATCGAGGCAGCACGAGGTCTCGAGCGGTGGGCATCCACCAGACCGGCATTTACGCGGGCCTGATCCTGGGAGGGTTCGCCGGTCACGTCGCCGACGCCCCGGACCTGGGGTGGCGGTTCGCCTTTCAGGCGTGCGGCCTGGTCGGCGTGGTCTACGCGATCCCGCTGCTGCTGGTCTTGCGCGATCCCCCGGTCCGTGAGAGCGAACGCGAGCATCGGGGGGCTTCCATGGGGTCGGCCCTAGGCGAACTTGCGCGGAATCGCGACTTTCTGCTCCTGGTCATCTATTTCACGCTCCCCGCGATGGCCGGCTGGGTCGTGAAAGACTGGATGCCGGACATCTTGAAGGAGCGGTTCGGTCTGACGCAGGGCAACGCGGGAGTTTACGCCGTGCTGCCGGTCCAGATCGCCTCGCTGGTCGGCGTCGTCTTCGGCGGCTGGATGGCTGACATGGGTATGCGGCGGAGCGATCGCGGTCGGATCTTCGTCAGCGCGGTCGGGATGATCCTGTTCCTTCCGGCGCTCTTCGGGGTGGGGCTCTCGGAGCACCTGGGACTGGCGGTCGCCTTCCTGATCCTCTATGGGATCGGGTGGGGGTTCTTCGACTGCAACAACATGCCGATCCTCTCGCAGATCGTCCCTCCCGACCGCCGCGCGACGGGCTACGGCGTGATGAACCTCGTCAGTATCAGTTGCGGGGGATTCGCCGACTGGGGGTTCGGGGCGCTCCGCGACCGGCATATGCCGCTGTCGGTCATCTTCGGGGTGTTCGCCCTGATCGCGCTGGTCTCGGTGGCGGTCGTCCTGGCGATCCGGCCCAAACCGGAACTCACCGCGAATGCCCAGCAAAAGGAATGAGTGGTCGGGTTGTACGGGGCTGGTCGTTCGGTCCAGGTTGCCGCGCGAGGCGGCGACCGATTAAGGTGGATCCCGTCTGTCGTGCGACATCGATCGCGTTCCTACACGTTGGCTTGGTCGTTGGCTCTCACCTTGTCAAATCCGGAAAACCCTCGCCCCGATGCCGTCCCGATGGATTTCTCCGCGGGCAAGTGGATCTTGATCGGCCTGGCGATGTTGATCGCTTCCGCTGCCGTCGGCTACTTCAGCTTCGCGCCGCCCGTCGAGTCCCCGCCGCAGGCGGTGCTCGACGACCCGGTGCTGCTTGAAGGACGCTCGGTCTTCATGTCCCGATGCGTCCCCTGTCACGGGGCGGCGGGCAAGGGGAACGGGCCGATGGCGGCAAGTTTCGGCGGCGAGCAGGTTGGCGACCTGACCGACGGCAAGTGGAAGCACGGCGACAAGCCCGAGGACGTCCTTCGTGTGATCCGGGTCGGCGTCAGCGGGACTCGAATGGCCCCCTGGGGGGCCCTCCTCGACGACGACCAGATTCGGTGCGTCGCCGCGTACTGCTACTTCCTCTCGGCCCTTCCGGTGCCGGAGTCGCTGCGCGAGGCGGATCCGGGTCCGGCCGCCGGGCCGCGCTGAGTCCTGGGCCCGGCCGACCTTCGGCCATCAAGCGACGCGGGGATCCTCAGTCTGGATCACGGCCTGGACTTCGATCTCCACCTGTGCGTCGGCGTCGATGAGGGCGGCGACCTGGACCATGGTCAGGGCCGGGCGGATCTCGCCGAACAATTCACCGTGCACTTCGCCGACCTCTTTCCATTTGGAGATGTCGGTCAGGTAGATTCGCGTCTGGACCACGTCCGCGGGCTTGCCGCCGAGCGCCTCCAGCGCCGAGGCGATGATCGCGAACGCACGCCGGGCCTGCGCCGCGAGCGAAGGCGAGTATTTGCCGTCCGCCTCCACCCCGACCGTGCCTGTGACGTGAATTTGATCCCTCACGCGGACCGCTCGCGAGTAACCGATGACACCCTCCCAGGACGAGCCGCTGGAGGCGTGAATCCGGCCGTTCTGCTGGGTCGTCGTGATCTTCACTTTCGAGGTCATGGTTTGCGATTCTCCGCCTGGCTCTCGTTTGATCGGTTCAGGGATCTTGCGGCGATCCACTCTCGGTCAGCGTAGAGCGCGCCCACATCGTGAACAAGGGCTGAGGCCTGCGATCCTGCCGGGACTGGACGGCCGCCCTTCGTGACCTGAGAATGGAAGGACGGCGGATAACCGGGCGGCGAATCGCGAGCGGTGAGGATCCGACGTCGGCCGCAGTCGAGACGATCGTTCCAAACATGATCGCGGATTATTACGCACGACTGGGCGTCGATCCGGGAGCCTCTCCCGCCGAGATCGAGGCCGCGCTGAAGGCGAAGCAACCAGCCTGGTCGATGGGGACTCGCAACCCCAAGACGCGGCATGCCAACCAACTCTTCCTGGACGAGATCCCTTCTCTCCGGACGGCGCTGTTGACCGGCCCCGCGAATCGGGCCGCCTACGACGCCGAACTGGCCGCGGCCGAGAGCGCTCGCCGCGAGGAGAGGCTCGACGAGTTGCATCGACTGGTGCGACTTCGGGCCGCGAAGGGGGGCCTGCATCATGTCGACCGTGATCTTCTCCGGGGTGAGGCCGATCGCCTGGGGATCGACGGCGGCTCGCTCGACCGCCTCATGAAGCCGATCCCCTTCCTGGTCGAGGAGAAGGGGGCCCCCGAGGGGCCCGAGCCGGACGAAGGTCCTCCCGCCGACGTCCTCGACGCCTCGACCCGACGTCAGATCCGAATGGCCCTCGAGCATCTCGAACGCCGCGACCTGTACGACGCACTCGGCCTCTTCCATGACGCACCGCTCGCGGTGATCGCCTCTCGGGCCGACGAAGAACGCCAGCGTTGGATGAAGAAAGCGCAGGTGACGGCGGAGAAGACCGCCTGGCTTGAGATCATCTCACACGCCCAGACCCATCTGGGGACGGCGAAAGGTCGAGCCCGATACGACCGGACCCTGATCCTGGAGGCCGAGGATGTCTTCGAGCGAACGGCATCCTTCGTCGTCCGAGGTCTGGAACGGATCGATCCCGGGACGCACGTCGCTCTTATTGATGAGGCGGGAGCGAAAGGGATCCCTCCGGAACGGGCGCATCAGCTGGTCCGCCGCGCTTGCCTCAAGGCCGGCGTCGCGGTCGACTTCCCCGTGTCTCGATCGTCGGCCTCGACCGCTGGCGTTCGGACCCCGACGGCCCCCGTATACAAGATCCTCCGCTGCCGAAGCTGCGCGGGCGTGACGGAGCTGAGCCCGACCGCCCGAGGAATCGGCTCGGTTCGCTGCAAGCACTGTGGGGCCTCGCTCAAGTGGGATTGTCCGGTCTGCCGCCGGTCGAACCTTGTCGATGCCGCACGATGTGCCTGCGGCTTTCGCCGGGCGCTCCGCGAGCCCCTCATCCAGCATTTCGCTGCGGCTCTGCACGCCTTTCGGACGCACGATTTGTCCGAGGCGAGGAGACATCTGGAGGAGGTCCAGAAGTATGCCCCCCAGCACGTCGGGGCGCGCAACGGGATGGCGAGGATCTCTGAACGGGAGCGGGAGATCGACCAGCTTCGGATGGCTTTCGAGACGGCCGAGGCCGGGGGACGACTGTTCGCCGCGGCCAGGGCCCTGGCCTCATGGCGACGTCTCGTCGCGTCGGGATCGGCGGAGATCGCAACGGCGCGGAATCGGATCATCGAGCGATTGAAGAAGGCCGAGGCGCTATCGGCGCGGGCGCGTCGGCTGGAGCGTGTGCAACCGGCCGAGGCGCGAAAGCTCTACGGTCGCAGCCTCGGGCTTGCAGCCGACCTCCCGGCCGCGCTGGAGGGAGTGGGGCGATGTCCGCCCGACGCTCCTTCGAATCTCGACGCCCTCGTCGTCGACAGCCGGGTCCAGCTTTCCTGGACGCCCCCAGAGCCCGATGGGCTCGGCCCGCTGAGCTTCGTCGTCATCCGTAAGCCGGGCGGTCTGCCGAAGCATCCGGCAGACGGCGTCCGGATCGGAGAGACCGCGACGCCCGAGTTCCTGGACGCGGGCGTCGCTCCGGGTTCGACGGTCAGTTACGCTGTGTTGAGCAAGCGAGGGGCGGCCGAGTCGCTGGCCGCCGTCGCCGCCGGGCCGGTCGTGTTTCTACCAGATGTAGGTAATCTCAGGGCCGACTCACACACCGGCGAGATCGCGCTGGCCTGGGATCCGCCGGCCGGTGCGGCCGAGATCCGCGTGGTCCGGGGACGAGGCGGCTTCCCCGCGAACCCTCGGGACGGGGACCGCATTCCCGCCTCCCACCAGGGAGCGGTCGATCGCGACGTCATCGAAGGAGGCGTCTATTATTACGCCGTTTTTACGATCTATCGTACGCGTGAAGGACGTCGATTTCCTTCCGCTGGGGTGACGCTGTCGGCCTCGGCCGGCGCTCCTCTGACCGCGACAGGACCGCCACGGCTTTCGGTCGAGGCCACGGGCCGTGTACTCATCGAGTGGACGGAGCCGGCTCGGGGGAAGATCCGCCTCCGCCGTACGCCCGTGCCGCTCCCGAATCGGCCCGGCGAGAAGGTTTCCGAGGCTGAGATCGAGGCGATTCCCGGCGATTGGATCGGGGCGATGGGGCCGGGACGCGCCGAGGATTTCACCCCTCCGAGCTCGCCCGCTCCTTACTACACGCCGTTGATTTCCTGGAACGGCGTCCTCGTCATGGGTCGTGGCGTCCGGCTCTCGCGGCTCGCCGATCCTACGTGGCTTCGCGCCATCCGTCTCGACCCTTCTGCGGGAGAGCCGGGCGTCGCTCGCATTCAGCTCCGGTGGACATGGCCTGGAGAAGCTCGCTCGGTTCGAGTCGTGGCACGCCGGGGTGATCGGCCGACGGGGCCTGACGATGCGGAAGCGCTTCGCTTCTCCGTGACTCGCGACGCCTACGAACTCGCAGGGGCCTGGATCCTGCAGGCTCCGACGATGACCGGTGGCGACAAGCTCGAGATTCCCCTAACGAACCACTGGCACATCCGGGTGTATGCGCAGGACGAAGGGGACGCGGGGACGGTCTTCTCCCCAGGAACGGAGCCGACCGCCGAGACGGTCGCGCCGGGACCCCACCCTGAAGTCACCGTCGCCTATCGCTTGAAGCGGCCCTGGTTTCCTGGCCGCCCCTGGACCCTCGCCGTTCGCACCGAACCCGCCGGCGCGGACGTCCCACCGCTGGTCGTCGTCGCGAACTCGCGGGCCGTCCCCGTCTCGGTCGAAGACGGCGAGGTAGTCGCCCGACTTCCCGCCGGCCGCGACGGCGTCAGCCATGTGATCGCCCCCGACCCACGGCTCGCGGAGGACGGCGTCCGGGCCTTCCTGGATCCCGCCCGCGATCCCGATGCCACACCGCCGGTCCGAATTCGACATCCCGAGACGGGGCACGCACGCGTCTAACGGCCCCGAAGCCGGATTTCAAGACTCAAGAGATTACCTAAAAAGGAGTTGGGGCGGATCCTATTTCCGATGAACGCCGCGATTCGTAGCCTGGCCGGTCCTGATCTGGTAGAATCGTAGGGATGGCTGTACACCGGACCTGGCCTGTCTCCCGCGCGACGGGTCCTTTCCGCCGCCCGGTGTCGACGAAGGTTCTCTAAGAGGAAGACGACGAGGCCCGACGGATGAATCGCTACAATCGCGACGCCGACGATTACTACGTGAACGTCAATCTGAATACCGAGATGGAGCTGCCCAGTAACCGTGATACGGTCCTCCACTTTTTTGAGCAGATGAAGAAGGGCTTCCCGGATCTCCGCAATTTCCAGTCTCGCGAGAACGGCGAGCTGATCCTGGAGAGCGACAAGGAGGAAGACGCTCATCGCTCGGTGGCGATCGAGCCTCGCCGCCTCGCCTCGGGCTGCACCAATCCGGAGTCCCTGGCGGACGCCTACCGCCAGCACGAACTCGTTCTGGATCTTGCCCCGCCGCTCCTCTCGATCAGCCTGCTGGACTGCGAAGCGCTCGACGTCATGTTCGGTTTCGACTTCACGTATGAAGGCAACCACGACGAGGTCGTCGCCGAGGCTCTGGGCGTCGGGAACGCCTTGGAGGGCCTCCTGGAATCACCTCGGTCGAAGAAGGTCGTGAACTTCGAGCCCTCGTTGACCTTGGCGCTCGACGAGGCCTGCCAGCTCCAGTGCCGACTGTCCATCGAGACCCGCACGAACACCTATCAGGTCCGGTCGGGCGAGTTCGCCGATGATCAGATCAGCCTGTACTTGACGATCCGCCAGTACTGGGGGAATGGTCCCGAGTTGTCATTCCTGGAGTCGTTCCGCCGCCAGCGCGAGATCGGCGAGGAGATGCTCGAACGCTCGGTCATCCCGCGCATCGTCCGTCCTCTCGCCCAGGTCATCGCCTCTCGCTGAGGCAGGACGGAGTTTTGGCGCGATCGGCTTTCTGTTCCTTGGATCCGCTCCGATGAGTCAAAAGTCGACGGTCGACCCCTGGACGAAGGCGATTCGCCATCTTAAGAAGGTCGACCCGCACCTCAAACAAATCATCGGGCGTGTGGGACCCTGCAGTCTCTCTCCTCGCGAGGATCGCTTCGGCGCCCTCGTCGGTGCGATCGTCTCCCAGCAGATCTCGACCAAGGCGGCGGCATCGATCAGCGAGCGGATATCCGAACTGGTCGGCCGCCCCTACGACCCCCATCGCCTTCTGGAGTTGGGAGAGGACCCCTTGCGAGCCTGCGGCCTCTCCGGGAGCAAGGCTCGCTACGTCCTGAATCTGGCTGCGGCGGTCGTCGAAGGGGCGACGCCCGTCGACCAGTTCGACAAGGGATGGAACGACGACGCGATAATCGACGCCCTGACCACGGTCAAGGGTATCGGCGTCTGGACCGCCCATATGTTCCTGATCTTCGCCCTCAACCGGCCGGACGTCCTCCCGGCTGGAGACCTTGGCGTCCGCGTCGCGCTGCGCGACCGGCACGGTCTCGCCGAGCTTCCCGGGCCCTTGGATTGCCACGCCCTGACGGAGCACTGGCGACCCTATCGCTCGGTCGGGTCCTGGTACTTGTGGCGGAGCCTGGACGTCCGCTGATCAGCGAGGCGAGTCGAGGTTCCCGACGGCCTGCATGACGGCCGTTCCGAAGTCGTTCTGGATCGTCCGGACGCCTGACGCCTGAACCATGAACACGGCGACGATCCCCTCTTTCGGATCGACCCAGAACTGGGTCCCGAAGGCCCCGTCCCATCCGAAACTCCCCGCGCTGCGGAACGTCGCCGCCTGGATCGGGTCGACGACGACCTCGACGGCGAACCCGAATCCCATCCCGTCAGGTCGCCCCAGGCTCCCCTGGAACTTGTCACCTACATGATTCGCAGAGAGCATCTCGACGCCTCGTGGACTCAGGACGCGACGGCCATCAAGTTCCCCGCCGTTCGCGAGCATCTGCCCGAATCGGAAAAAGTCCTCGGCCGTCGAGAGGAGTCCCGCGGCCCCAGACGTATAAGGCCTGTCGAATTCAAAGGAATAGCCACCCTTCTTCAACTCGTCGCCCTTTCGCGCGTGGAACGCGGCGAGCCTCGGCTGGCTCTCGGTCGACGCATAGAAGGATGTATCCTTCATCCCCAATGGTTCGAAGAGACGCTCCTGGAGGAAAACGTCGAAGGGCTTGCCCGAAGCCACTTCGACGATTCTCGCCAGGGTGTCGATCCCGCCGAACGGGCTGTAGACCCATCGGGTGCCCGGTTCGAAATCGAGCGGAGCCGGCGCGATGCGTTGAACGAAGTCGGCCAGCGAATCTCCCTTGCGAGGGAACGTCGAATCGCTGGGAAACTGTTTCTGACCGGGGCCTCCGCTCAGCAGGCCGGACGAGTGGGTCAGAAGATCAAGGACCTGGATCTCACGGTGGGCCGGGACCAGTTCGACTCGGCCGTCGCGCTCGACGGCCACCTTGGGATCCCGGAACCCTGGAATGAACCGCGACGCCGGATCGGTGAGGCGGATTTTCCCCTCCTCGATCAGCATGACCACCGCCGCGGCCGTCACCGGCTTGCTTGTGGAAGCCATGCGAAACAGGGCGTCGCACCTCATCGGAGCCTTCGACTCGACGTCCAGGACCCCTTGAGGTTCAAAATGCACGACTCGCCCGTGTCGCGCTACGAGCGTCACCGCACCGGCGATCTCGCCGTAGTCGATGCGCCGCTGGACGACCTCGGAAATCCTCGGTAATCGATCAGCCGAAATCCCCACTCGCGAGGGATCATCGATGACGCCGAGGTCGACGTCCTGTGCCTCGACGCTCGGAATCCAGAAGATCGCGACGAGGGACAGGACGACGGGAAATCGCATGAGAGTCATGGACTATGGATTCCGAGGAGGTCGATCTGGGGGCGATATTGCTCGGCTCGATCGCGCTCATGACGGAGATGGCGCGTCGTCACCACCCTCGCCAGCCTCGTCCCCAACCTCGCGGGCCCACCGGACCATAAAACCTCGGTCCCCAACCCGGCCGGACGACCGGGTAAGCCCGAGGGACGATCATGGGCGTGGGAGCCGAATAGATGACCCTCGGTCCATCGACGATCACCCGCGAAGTCGGCGCGACCACGGTATAAGGACTGCCGACGACTGGGCCGATCCCCGGCGCGAAGACCGGCGAGGAGCCATACGTCACGTACCCCGGCCCGCCCGTGACGACCGTTCCCCCCACAAACTGGGCCTGCGCCGAAACGGCCGATAGGCTCGCCAGGGTCGCGGTCAGCAGCATCGTCTTGATTCGCATCGGAGGCGCTCCGTCATTGATCTCGAGGAGTGGGAAAGCCTTAACGGTTTCCCGCGGGATATTTCGCGATACTTTCCAGGTCGCAAATCGCTTGCCGAGTTTCAAAGCATCCCAGGTCCTTGGCGACCGGCTCAGTTGAGGATCTCAAGCTTGGGCATCTTGGGATTCTTCAGATTCTGAATGCTGATCTGGGCGGCGAGTTGCTCGACCAGGGCCATCAGGTAAGGCTTCGAGGGAGAGCCGTCCTGTAGCACGTTCTCGATGCGGCCCACGTCACCGCTTTCGCGGAGGAAGAGGTTGAGCGGCACTTCGCCGAGGAATGGAACATCCATCGCCTCGGCCTTACGCCGGGCTCCGCCCTGGCCGAAGAGGTAGGCTCGTTCGTCGCCGGCCTCATCGAAGCAGGTCTTCCCGGCGACGAGTTTCCGCGCCTCTGGTCCGCCGCGTTCCTGAAGGTAGGCGAGTACGTCGAAGAACGCCATGTTTTCGATCATTCCGAGCACCGGCACGCGGAGTTGACGGAACATGGAGATGGCACGCACGGCGTCGAGGAGGGCGACTTCTTGCGGGGTGCAGACGACGACCGCGCCGGTCAGCGGCAAAGTCTGGGAGAGTGTCAGCGGCACATCGCCGGTACCGGGAGGAAGATCGATCACCAGATAGTCTAACTTCCCCCATTCGACCTTGCGGAGGAACTGCTGCATGATCCCGTGCAGCATCGGTCCGCGCATGACGACCGCCTGCTCCGGTTCGAGGAGGAAGCCCATCGACATCAGCTTGAGCCCGCCGGCCTCGATCGGGACGATCTGCTCGCCCCGGGCCATCGGCCTCCCCGTGGCCCCGAGGAGATGCGGAATCGAGGGACCGTAGACGTCGGCGTCCATCAGCCCGACCGAAGCTCCATGAGCTTTGAGTCCGAGGGCGATCGACGCCGCCATCGTCGACTTGCCGACCCCCCCCTTCCCCGATCCGACCGCGATCACATTCTTGACGCCGGGGATGTCTCCGGCTTCCGTGGTCCCCTTCCCGCGAACCTCGGCGGTCATGTTGATTTCGATTCCGAGCCCCGCCGGCAGCCGGCTCGTGAGCGCCTGGCGGACGTCGGCCTCGATCTTCGCCTTGAGGGGACAGGCCGGAGTCGTCAGGTTGACAGTCAGCGAGACTTTCCCGTCGCCGATCCGGATGTCACGGATCATCCCCAGGTCCACCAGGTCACGGCCCAGGTCGGGATCCTTGACCCCCTTGAGGGCCAGCAGCACGTCCTTCTCGGTCAGCACGGTTTCCGACTTGCCCAACATTCCGCGTCATCCCCGGATTACGACGACCCCGATGCTGAATCCCCAGATATTCGATCGCTCCGCGTCCTGCGTGCGATTCGACGAACATGTATTGTAGGCGAACCACGGCCCGACGACTAGAAGACGCGGGGCGACGTCTCTCCCGCGGTGCCCTCTGGGGCGACCCGCGACGACGCGGAGACCAACTCCTCGATCCAGATCGAGGGAGCCCGCGCCGGGTCTGCGGCAGGTGCCCAAGTCCAGCCCTCACGCGCGATCCTCCCCGCAGCCAGCTCAATCCACCGTGAAAGCCAGTCCGCGACATCCGGCGGGGGGACGAACCCGGAGCTCATCTGATCGGCCCCCAACTCCAGGGCCAGCCGTCTCACCTCGGGCCTGTTCTGGGAGTCGACGAGCATCGCCAATGTCGATGATCCCCCCTCGGTAATCAGGGCCAGGTCGCGGAGAGCTGGAAGAGGGTCCGGACCGACCACGATGAGCACGATGGCGCAGGCGGATCCTGAAATGGCACCGAGAGTCTGAGTCGTGGACCTCGATTCCACCAACCGTGCCCCCCGTCCACGTAGTCTCGTCCGGAGCTTCCTGGCCCAGTCGCCGGTGCGCTCATGGAAGACGATCGTGACGACGTTCAAGGTGGGCTCAGGTGTCATGGGTAGAAAGCCTGATAGGCGTACGGTGCCGCATGCGTGATTGCGTGGGTCTTCCCGAGTTTGCTAACATCTTCCTCCGTCTGGCGGTGGAGAATCGACTGCCGACAGGGTTAGGCGTTTGGCCTTTCCACATTCGGGCTGATCGAGTGATTCCTGAAAGCTCTGACATGGGCTGCTGACCGCCGGAGCTGCGTTCTCGTATGGAGCATGTGGTCGAAGTTAAAGATTCTCACATTACCTCGATTAGGGCCAAGCCAGGAGCAGGGACCGCTCGAATCGCGATGACGACATAACGGGCGAATGCCTCATTCGAGTTTACAATTGGATGAATTAAAAGAACTTAAGGTCGCCGAGGGCTGGTTGTATGAAACAGATGCTCGCGTGAGGAAGTGAGAGTGGTGTTCTTCGGAAGAGTCAGCTTGTCTAGATAATGCGCCTTATCTCCTTGACGAGGAGATGTGCGAAGGGTATTTCATAATGTTCGATCTCGGAGAATTCGCGACGTCTCCCCTCTCTCCTAAACATGCAGATCTGCGACGTATGAGGCTGGGGCGACGCAAGGTTTGGCGCCTTCTTGTTTGAAAATCCGGGAATCAACCCTGACTTTCGTGCCGATCCGGGATCCGTGCGTCTCGAATCGCCCCATCTGGAAGACGATCAGGTGGGCCGATCAGGACGTCGGTGTTTTGCACCAGTCCGCTTCAGTCAAAGGATGAACCCGAGTCATGACTTCTCTTCGTGCTTCGCTATTGTGCGCGATGGGTCTGGCGTTTGCCTGCTTCGTTGGATGCCAGAAAGAGGAGCCGGTCGCCCCGCCGCCGCCGCCCGCACCGGCCGCGGCCGAGCCGGCGAAAGACACGGCGCCGGCCCGTGGCTCCTCGACGATCAAGAATGATATGGGCTCCAGCAGCGCCAAGGACACGACCCAGAAGAATTGAATTTCGATCCACGCGTCGTCCTGTTCCCTCTGCTTGCGGGGGGATCAGGACGATTCGTCTCGTCTAGACGCTCCTCTTGAGAGCGTCCCGGCTCAAGAGCTTAGTTTAGTTCGCCTGACAGACTGCTTGCGAGCTACCAATCCGCCTTGCAGTGTTCGTTCGGTTGTTCATTCGTAATCTCATTCGTGTGAGGGGTGCTTGATGCATCATGTGTCTTCAGGCCGTCGCTCGTCGCGCGTCGGCTTTACGCTGATCGAGTTGCTGGTCGTCATCGCCATCATCGCCGTTCTCATCGCACTGCTCTTGCCGGCCGTCCAGTCGGCCCGCGAGGCGGCCCGCCGTTCGCAGTGCGTCAACAACCTGAAGCAGCTCGGCCTGGCGCTGCACAACTACGAGTCGACCTCCGGCTCGTTTCCGCTGGGCGGCAACTCGGCGCCCATCAGCGCCGGCGGCCGTTGCGACCCCGTCACCCACGACGGCTGCTATGACTGGGGGGCGTGGAGCGCCCACTCGATGCTGCTCCCTTACATCGAGCAGCGGTCGGTCTACAACGCCCTGAACTTCATGACCACCGCTCGCGGAGACGGCAATCGCGAGGTCGCCAACTCGACGGGGATGATGACCAACATCGCCTCGTTCCTCTGCCCTTCGTCCACCCCCCCGCCCCGCATCACCCAGAATCGCTGGGATGCCAACGGCGTGGTCATGGGCTTCTTCCCCGGCAACAGCTATTTCGCGAGCGCCGGCTCCACGATCATGTGGATCGGGTGGCCGATCAACAGCCCCAACGGCGTGTTCAACGTCGGTGGCCAGGCCTTTGGCATCCGCGACATCACCGACGGCACGTCGAACACGGTTGCTTTCGGCGAGTTTCGCATCGGCGACTTCAACGACCAGCAGAATTCGATCCAGGACATCGTCGGCGTCCAGTGGAACTCCGTCGGCTGGCCGGGCGTCCCGAATCGTAACATGGACGCCCCGACCGCCAACATGCCGGCCGGCGGCGGCTACCTGACGAACGCCCTCCAAGCGTGCTCGCAGGCCTGGATCTCTCGCTCCGCCGGTGGTTACGGCACCAATGGCCAGCGGAGCTGGAACGGGCGTATGTGGCATGTCGGCAACTACGGCCACGCCCTCGGAAACCTCCTCGTGCCGCCCAACTCGCAGTATCCGTACTGCCAGTTCTACGACTCCAACGGCGACTTCGACTCGGCCGGCATCAACGGCCTCTCCAGCTTCCACCCCGGCGGTGCCAACGTCTGCTTCGGCGACGGCTCGGTCCGCTTCCTCAAGAACAGCGTCAGCTGGCCTGTCCTCTGGGCGATCGGGTCCCGCGCTCAGGGCGAGACGGTTAGCTCCGATTCGTACTGACACGGCCTGCGCTGATTCTAACTCGTGAACAACCCCCCGGCCCGCTTCCGCCCTTCGGCGGAGGCGGGCCGTTGTCATTCATGAGGGCTGTGCAGCCTTACGTGGCGTCGAAGCGGCTGCTACATTGAACAGGAGCTCTTTTCAGGACCCGTCCCTGCCGGACCCCGTCAGAGACGGACACCGCATTCGAGGCATGCACGATGCGACGACGTACGTGGGTGGGACTCGGACTCGCGATGAGCTTCTTGCTGGGCCTCACCGACCGGGCCTCTCTGGTCGCCGCCCCCCCCGCGCCCACGAGCGAGAAGGTCGACTTCGAGCGTCAGGTTCGGGCGATCCTGTCGGACAAATGCTTCCACTGTCACGGCCCGGATCCGAAGAATCGCAAGGCCGGACTGCGTCTCGACTCCAAGGATGGAGCCTTCGGCGAGAGCAAGACCGGGCTTTTCGCGATCGTCCCCGGGGACCCGGACGAGAGCGAACTCGTCGCTAGGATCACCAGCGAGGATGAGGGGGAAAGGATGCCCCCGCGAGCCCTGGGACGTGATCTCTCCCCGCACGAGGTCGAGATCCTCACCCGCTGGATCGAACAAGGCGCGGAGTGGAAGGACCATTGGGCGTTCGTACCTCCCGTACGCCCTCCTGTGCCCGACATCGTACTCAAGGAGTGGGAGCGGAATCCGATCGATCGGTTCGTGCTGGCCCGTCTCGAATCCGAGGGGCTGACTCCGTCCCCCGAAGCCTCGCGCGAACGGCTGATCCGACGTCTGAGTTTCGACCTGACGGGCCTGCCGCCGACGCTCGACGAGATCGACGTCTACCTGAATGACAAGGAGCCCGACGCCTACGGCCGAGTCGTGGACCGCCTTCTCGCCTCGCCCCGTTTCGGCGAGCGAATGGCCGTCGATTGGCTGGACGTGGCCCGTTACGCCGACACGTTCGGTTATCAGGCCGACGTCTATCGCGCCATGTGGCCCTGGCGAGACTGGGTCGTTCGAGCGTTCAACGCGAATTTGCCCTACGATCAATTCGTCACCTGGCAGCTTGCCGGAGATCTGCTCCCCGAACCCTCGCGCGATATGATCCTCGCGACCGCTTTCAATCGCCACCATCGCCAAACGAACGAGGGGGGCTCGATCGAGGCCGAATGGCGGACCGAGTACGTCGCAGACCGCACGATCACCTACGGGGCGGCTTTCCTGGGACTGACCCTGGAATGCGCCCGGTGCCATACGCATAAGTATGACCCGATCACGCAGAAGGATTTCTATTCGCTCTTCAGCTTCTTCAACAACATCGACGAATCGGGCCTCTACTCCCACTTCACCCCCGCCGTCCCCACTCCGACGCTCTGGTTGACCGACGAGGCCCACGAGAAGGCCCTCAGCGAGGCTTCGAAGCGTATTCGAGCAGCGGAGTCCGAGTTGGAACGTCTGGCCGAGGTGCGCCGGGACGGGTTCGATTCCTGGCTTCGGGATCCTGCACGATCGGAAGTCGTTTCGGCCCCTCTAGCCGGTCTACTCGGCGATTTCCCCCTCGACGCGATCGAGGAGGGCAAGACAGTGAATCGATTCGACCCGAGCAAATCCGGCTCGGCGGCAGAGAACCCCAGCGTCGTCGAGGGCCGCGTAGGCCGGGCGATCCGATTCGACGGCGAGAACAGCCTGACGTTGCCGATGGGGAACTTCGACCGCTTCCAGCCGTTCTCGCTCGCACTTTGGATCAAGACGCCCGACCTGAAGGATCGGGCTGTCGTCCTCCGGCGTTCGATGGCCTGGACCGACGCCGGCAGCCGCGGCTATCAGCTACTCATCGAGGAAGGCCGGCTCACGGCGGCGCTCATCCACTTCTGGCCCGGCAACGCCATCGGCGTCGCCTCGCGCGATCCCTTACCCATCAACCAATGGGTCCACGTCGTGCTAACCTATGATGGTTCGAGCCGCGCGTCCGGACTCAAGCTCCATGTCGACGGCCGGCCCGCCCCCCTGATCGTCGTTCGCGACAACCTCACCAAGACGATCACCGGCGGCGGCGCCGACGACCTCGTCCTCGGCCAGAGGTTCCGCGACCGAGGTTTCAAGGATGGTGAAATCGACGAACTCCAAGTCTTCGGACGCGCCCTGACCCCCGTCGAGGCCACGCAGCTCCATGACGGGAAATCCCTCGACGACCTCCTGAAAGCCGAGCTCGCCTCACTCGCGAATGAGGACCGGTCCAGTCTCCTGGCCTACTACCTCGCGAACGTCGACGATCAATACAAGTCGGCCTTGGCCGCCGTCGAGGAGGCTCGGAAGGAGCTCAGCCGCGTCGTCGATCCGATCGACGAGATCATGGTGATGAAGGAGATGGCCGAGCCGAGGCCGACGTTCGTGTTGAAACGTGGCGCTTATGACGCCCCCGGTGATCAGGTCTCGCCCGCAACCCCCGAGAGCCTCCTCGCCTTCCCCCCCGGCCAGCCTCGTAATCGCCTCGGCCTGGCCCGATGGACGACCGACCCGCGGAATCCGCTCATGGCTCGCGTCACGGTCAACCGTTGGTGGCAGTCTCTCTTTGGTCGGGGGCTGGTCTCGACGCCCGAGGATTTCGGTTCTCAGGGCCAACTGCCATCCCATCCGGAATTGCTCGATTGGCTGGCGTGTGAACTCGTCGATTCGGGATGGAACGTCAAACGGACCTGGCGGTCGATCGTCACCTCGGCCACTTACCGGCAATCCTCGGACGCGAACGCCGAACTTTATGCTCGGGATCCGGAGAACCTCCTGCTGGCTCGCGGTCCTCGCGAGCGACTCTCCGCCGAGATGATGAGAGATAACGCCCTGGCAGTCGGGGGGCTTCTCGTCGGGACCATAGGAGGACCGCCGGTCAAGCCATTCCAGCCTGACGGGCTCTGGGAAGAGAAGTCGAGCCAGGTCTACGTGCGAGACGTCGGCCCGGGGAGCCACCGTCGAAGTCTCTACACGTACTGGAAGCGGACGTCGCCCCCCCCCGCGATGCTGACCCTGGACGCAGCCAATCGCGAGGTGTGCTCCGTCAGGCGGCTGCCTACGGCCACTCCCCTCCAGGCGCTCGTTCTCCTCAACGACCCCCAATTCGTCGAGGCCGCTCGCGCCCTGGCGGAGCGCGCGTTCCACGAGGCGGGGCCGACCCCTCACGACCGCGTTGTCTTCCTGTTCCGCGTGCTAACCGGTCGTCGCCCCGACGCCGACGAATCGACGCTTCTGCAAACCCTCTATCGTGAGCAGTACGAAGAATTCTCCTCGGGTCGGGCGGACGCCCACAAGTTGCTGGCCGTCGGCGACGCCCCTCGCGATCCGGCCCTGGACCCGGTCGAATACGCGTCGTTGACCGTCGTGGCGCAGGCCCTGTTCAATTACGACGAGACCGTCACGAAGCGTTGAAGGGAGCGGAGGCGTCATGGCCGAGATTCGTGAACATCGAGACGACCCCCTCTTGATCAGCACTCGCCGCCATTTCTTCTCGCGGACGAGCCTTGGACTGGGTGGGGCGGCGCTCGCGACCCTTCTGGGGGGCGCGGCCGATCCGTCGTCCTCCGGTTCGCCGGACGCCGCCCGGGGCGCTCTGGACGGACCGCATTTCGCTCCCAAGGCGAAACGGGTCATTTACTTGTTCATGAGCGGAGGTCCGTCGCAACTCGACCTGTTCGACTACAAGCCGCTTTTGAATCAGATGAACGGGCGCGATCTCCCCGAATCGGTTCGGCAAGGTCAACGTCTGACTGGGATGTCCTCGAACCAGGCGGCCTTGCCGCTCGCCGGTTCGTTGTTCGGGTTTTCGCGTCACGGCGACTCGGGCGCGTGGATCAGCGAGTTGCTGCCGCACACCGCGAAGGTCGCCGACGACCTCTGTTTCATCCGGTCGCTCCATACCGAGGCCATCAACCACGACCCGGCGATCACCTTCTTCCAGACCGGTTCGCAGATCGCCGGCCGGCCCTCGATGGGCGCCTGGCTGAGTTACGGCCTGGGATCGATGAATGAAAATCTGCCGACGTTCTGCGTCCTGATCAGCCAGAGGCCCGTCGATCAGCCGCTCTACTCGCGGCTCTGGGGCAACGGCTTCCTGCCGTCGATCCATCAGGGCGTCCAGTTCCGATCCGGGGCCGAGCCGGTCCTCTATCTGGAGAATCCACCAGGGACAAGCGCCGCGGGTCGTCGCAAGATGCTCGATCGCCTCCGCGAACTGCACCAGAAGGAGTACGAATCGAGCCTCGACCCGGCGGTCGCCGCGAGGATCACCCAGTACGAGATGGCCTACCGGATGCAGACCTCCGTCCCGGAGGCCGCCGGCGTGGCAAATGAACCCGATCATATCTATGATCTTTACGGACCCGACGCCCGCAAGCCGGGGACCTTCGCCGCCAACTGTCTCCTGGCTCGCCGACTCGCCGAGCGCGGGGTGCGGTTCATCCAACTCTACCATCCCGGCTGGGATCACCACGGCGGCCTGCCCGCCGGCATCCGGCAGCTGACGAAGGAAACCGACCAGGGCTGCGCCGCGCTCATTCACGACCTGAAGCAGCGTGGGATGCTCGAGGACACCCTCGTGCTCTGGGGAGGGGAATTCGGTCGTACAAACTACAGCCAGGGTAAACTGACGCCAACCGATTACGGGCGAGACCATCACCCTCGGTGCTTCACCGCCTGGGCCGCCGGGGGGGGGGTGAAGCCCGGCCTCACGTTCGGCGAGACCGATGATTTCGGCTACAACGTCGTCGCCGACCCCGTTCATATCCACGACTTCCAGGCCACGATCTTGGCGCTTCTCGGCATCGACCACGAGCGACTGACTTATAAATTCCAGGGACGCTACTTCCGACTGACGGACGTCGCCGGAAACGTCGTCAAGGATGTGATCCAGGCTTGAAGCGGTCGGCTCAGGCCACGGTCCTGATGGGGAACCATCTCGCTCGCCGACGCCTTCGCGCGCCTCATGCCCATGGCCTTCATTGGATACTGGCGGGCTGGGCTTAAAGCGACTCGATCGCCGCGTGCCAGCTGCAACTTTGTAGTCGGCCGCATCCGGCGTTCCGTATGCCAGTCGGCTCAGGGACGATCGGCTAGATCTCTCTCAGGTTTGCAAGGTCAGGGATAAGGCTGGCATCGAATCTGCTTGCCTGCATCGGGATTGTTCCAAGGAAGTTCGGCGGGCGCGTCGATGCGTCCCCTTGAGATGGGAGTCACGGCGGTGTCAGACGACGGTCTCTGGTACAAGGACGCGATCATCTACGAGGCCCACGTCCGGGCCTTTTACGACAGCAACGGTGATGGCATCGGTGACTTCCGAGGGCTCACCCTCAAGCTGCCTTATCTTCGCGATCTGGGCATCACTGCGATATGGCTGCTTCCGTTTTATCCGTCGCCCTTGCGAGACGACGGCTACGATATCGCCGACTACACATCGGTGAACAAGCAGTACGGGCGTCTGTCGGACTTTCGCGAGTTCCTGGAAACGGCCCACGATCTCGGACTCAAGGTCATAACCGAACTGGTTTTGAACCATACGTCGGACCAGCACCCCTGGTTCCAGAGGGCCCGCAATGCTCCTCCTGGGAGTCCTGAACGCGATTTCTACGTTTGGAGCGATACGCCCGAGCTTTACTCTGAAGCCCGGATCATCTTCAAGGATTTCGAGCTATCGAACTGGAGCTGGGATCCGGTCGCCAACGCTTATTACTGGCACAGGTTCTACTCCCACCAGCCTGATCTCAATTACGACAACCCAGCGGTCTGGGAGGCTGTGTTCCCGCTCCTGGATTTCTGGTTCAACATGGGCATCGACGGCCTCCGTCTCGACGCCATCCCTTATCTCTACGAGCGTCCAGGCACCAACTGCGAGAATCTCCCCGAGACGCACCTCTTCCTCAAGGCGTTGCGTCGCCGTCTCGACGAGAAGTTCCCCTCGCCGCCCCGAATGTTCCTCGCCGAGGCCAATCAGTGGCCCGAGGACGCCGTGGCGTATTTCGGCGACGGCGACGAATGCCACATGGCGTTCCACTTTCCCGTCATGCCCCGGCTGTTCATGGCTCTCCATCAAGAAGATCGATACCCGATCCTCGACATCCTGGCGCAGACGCCCACGATCCCCGACAATTCCCAGTGGTGCATGTTCCTTCGGAACCATGACGAGCTGACGCTCGAGATGGTGACCGACGAGGAACGCGACTCGATGTACCGCGCCTACGCGCACGATCCCGAGGCCCGCATCAACCTCGGGATTCGCCATCGCCTCGCCCCCTTGCTTCATAACGACCGCAGGCGGATCGAACTGATGACCGGGCTCTTGTTCTCGCTGCCGGGGACGCCGGTTCTCTACTACGGCGACGAGATCGGCATGGGGGACAACATCTATCTCGGAGACCGGAACGGCGTGCGCACGCCGATGCAGTGGTCGCCGGATCGAAACGCCGGGTTCTCGACCTGCAATCCGCAGAAGCTCTACTTTCCCGTCATCATCGATCCGGAGTATCACTACGAGGCCGTGAACGTCGAGAGCCAGCAGGAGAATCCGAGTTCGCTCCTGTGGTGGGTCAAGCGACTGATCGCGCTTCGCAAGCAACACCAGACGTTCGGCCGCGGAACGATCGAGTTCCTCAGGCCGGAGAACTCACGAATTTTAGCGTTCATACGACGATATAAAGATGAGTCGATTCTGGTCGTCGCGAACCTGTCCCGCTTCATGCAGTACGTCGACCTCGACCTACGTGAGTTTCACGGTTTCGCCCTGGAAGAGCTTTCAGGCCACACCCTCATGCCGCCGGTCGACGACCGGCCCTATCGTCTGACGCTCTCCGCGTATGGTTTCTTCTGGTTCCTGCTCAAGCCATCGGAGGTGGGGGTCAATACGGCCGATAAGGAGCCGCTGCGGATTTCCGACCTGCCCGTCCTGGCCATCAAGCAGGATTGGCGGACGGAGCTGGCCCGAATGGACTCGATGAGGATCGGGCGGCTGCTTCCGAATTTTTTGGAGCGCCGTAGGCCGGTCGGCATGTCGAGGATCACTGAAGTCAACGTGACCCGTTCCGTGCCGGATCCAATGGGCACCGGGGACGTCCAGTGGCTCGTCGTCGGGGCCGCGTTGGAATCGGGTGACGTGGAGACGAACATCCTACCTTTGATGTTGATTTCGGAGGAGCAGGTCCCGAACCTGCTCGACCCCGGGCCGGGAACCTTCCTGGCGCAAACCCTCAAGCCTCATGGCGGAGTTCTTTGCGACGCGCTGACGGTCCCTTCATGCGGCGAGGAGATCGTCCGAGCGATTCGAAATGGGATGACGGTGCCGCTCGCCGACGGAGAACTCGCTGCGGTCCCCCTGATGGGACTGACCGACCTGGAACTCGGTGGGGCACCTCTGGTGCCGACGCAGCTTATCCGCAGCGAGCGGTTCAACACGACCTTGATCTTCGACGAGCGACTCACCCTCAAGACGTTCCGGTGCATCGACTCTGAGATCAACCCGGACTTCGAGATGCGTTCGTTCCTCTCGACCCGCCAGACGTCGCTCATCGTGGCGCCCGTGCTGGGCTACCTCGAGTATCGGCGCGTTCACGGCGCGCCGGTTACGATGGCCGTTTTGAACCAGTTCGTTCCCAACCAGGGAACGGCGTGGGCGCTGACGTTGAACCATCTCAGTCAGTTTTACGAACGGGTCGCCGCGCACCTCCACCGACGGAGCGTCGAGTCGGAATCCCACGTCGAGTCGCCCGAGCCGACGACCAACGAGGAGTCGATTCTCGAAGGGTTGATGGCGGGCTTCGAGGTCCACGCCCAGCACCTCGGCGTCAAGACTGCGCTGCTTCATCGGACGTTGGCATCGGACAAGACGACGCCGGAATTTCGTCCCGAGTCGTTCGGTCGGCTGTATCAAAGGTCTCTCTACCAATCGACGCGGAATCTAACCCACCAGGTCTTCACGCGCCTTACAAGCGTGCTCGCCAAGTTGCCCGAGCCGACGAGGACCGAGGCGGCCGAGGTGCTGGACCTACGCGAGCAACTACTGGCTCGGTTCCGACAGGTCTCGGATCGCAGCTTCGGCGGCTCGCGGATCCGAATCCACAGCGATTACGAACTGGATCAGATTCTCTATACCGGGGCCGAACTGGTCGTCTACGATTTCGAGGGCGACGCCGACGACTCATCGGGCGAACGACGGGTGAAACGGTCGCCGCTCCGCGACGTGGCGTCGATGATCCGTTCGTTCGATTACGCCGCGTCCAGCGTTCTATTCGATCTCGGCAGGAAGCAGGCCCGGCCCCCGGGCATGGTCCGGGAGGAGGATCGATCAGCCCTGGAACCGTGGGCGAGGCGCTGGGTCGCTCGGGCGGCGAGGCATTTCCTTGAAGCTTATCTGGAGGCCATCGACGAGCCCGGCCTGCTTCCCGAGAGCCGCAACGACATCGACCTCTTGCTGAACATTTTGCTGCTCGAACGCACGGTGGACGACATCGGACGCGATCTCGCTCGCCGACCCGATTGGGTCGCCATCCCGATCCGGGCTCTCCTTCGCGAGCTGCAGCCTCAGCCGGCAGCCGCCTCGTCTCCTGAGCAGCCTTCAGCTTGATTCAAATGAGGATTTCCCTGACCACGCGCGCCGGTTCGACCCCCGTCAGACGGACGTCGAGTCCCTGGAACTTGTATGAGAGGCGCGCGTGGTCGATCCCGAAGAGCGCCAGGATCGTTGCGTGCAGGTCGCGGACATGGACCACGTTCTCGACGGCCTTGTAACCGAGTTCGTCGGTCGCACCGTAAGTTATCCCACCCTTGACTCCGCCTCCGGCCATCCAGAGGGAAAAACCGAGGATGTGGTGGTCGCGACCGGTCCCCTGCCCCATGGGAGTTCGACCGAACTCGCCGCCCCAAATCACCAGGGTGTCGTCGAGAAGTCCACGTTGCTCGAGGTCTTTAACCAGCGCGGCGCAGGGTTGATCGACGTCCCTGGCCGCGAGGGTCATCCCTCGCTGAATGTCGCCGTGGTGGTCCCAGGCGCGATGGTAGAGTTGGATCATCCGCACCCCGCGCTCGGCGAGTCGGCGTGCCATCAGGCAGTTCGAAGCGAAGCTTCCGTCACCCGGATTGGTCACACCGTACGAATCGAGCACGGAGCGCGGTTCGCTGGCGAAGTCGGTCAGCTCGGGGACGCTCGCCTGCATTCGAGAGGCAAGTTCATACTGGGCGATTCGCGTCTGGATCTCAGGATCGAGACGATCGCCGGCGAGGATCCCATTGAGGCGGTTGATCTCGGCGATCGTACCACGCTGTGTTTCCAGATCCACGCCGGGCGGATTGCTTATGTAATGGACCGCGTCCCCTTTGGACTGGAACTGGATGCCCTGAAACTTGCTGGGCAGGAATCCGGCCGACCACTGACGCGCCGAGACCGGCTGGAGACCCGTGGCCCCGGCCGACGTGAGCACGACGAAACCGGGTAGTTCGTCAGTCTCGGAGCCCAAGCCGTAGAGTAACCAGGATCCCATGCTGGGGCGGCCCTTGATGATGGAACCGCTGTTCATGAAGGCGTGAGCCGGATCGTGGTTGATCTGCTCGGTGGTCATCGAGCGGACGATGGCGATCTTATCCGCGATCGACGCGATGTTGGGGAAGAGGTCGGAGATCTCCTGACCGGACTCCCCGTGCTTCTGAAAACCACAGAATGGCCCACGTGCGATCAAGGTCTTGTTCTGGAGCTGCGCGAGTTGCTGCCCCCTGGTAAAGGACTCGGGGAACGGTCGACCGTCGAGTTCTTTGAGGCGAGGCTTGTAGTCCAAGCTCTCGAATTGCGACGGCCCGCCGGCCATGCAGAGGTGGATCACCCGTTTCGCCTTGATGGGCAGGTGCGCGGGACGAACGACGCCGCGCCAGCTAGCCTCGGACCGAGAAGCATCGCCTCCGGCGGCTCGCGCGGTGCTTCTGAAGAGCTTCGGGTCGAGGAGTCCTGCAAGGGCCAGCGACCCGAGGCCGTAAGCCGAATTTCGGAGGAAGACCCGCCGTTGCAGATTGGTGCGCCAGGCGTCGAGATCACTCGGTTGATTCATGATTCAATACCTGGTGATGGTTTCATGAAGGTTCAGCACGACGCGGCAGGTCGTCGCCCAGGCCGCGACTTCGGCCGGATCGACGTCCTTCGGCACCGGCGCCTGGCCGATCTTGAGGATCGCATCGGCTGCTTCGGGGTTCTGCCGATAGAACTCGCGGCGCTCGGCCAGAAAGGCGACGAGCGAAAGCCGCTCGGCCTCCTCGATCGGACGAGCCAGCACCTTGAGGAACAGCCTACCAAGGCGGTCCTCGTCCGTCATCGACGTCTGATTCTCCAGGAGGCCGGCGGCGAGTGAGCGGGCGGCCTCGACGAAGGTGGGATCGTTGAGGAGAGTGAGCGCCTGCTGGGGGGTGTTGGCGACGTTCCGCGCCGGCGTGCATTCCTCGCGGGCGGGCGCGTCGAAGTTCGCCAGCATCGGATGCAGAAACGTCCGTTGCCAGTGCGAATAGACGCCGCGGCGATACTGAAGCTCTCCATCGCTGGCGACGTAGGTTCGATCCGGAAACTGAAGATTGGCGTAATAGCCGGCCGGCTGGTACGGGAAAGAACTCGGGCCGCCGACGTCTAGACTCAAGAGGCCTGCAACGGCCAGCGCGTTGTCACGCACGAACTCGGCTTCAAGACGGCGAGGCGACAGGAAGCTCACCCAGCGATTTCCGGGGTCCAGTTCCTTCAGGTCGGGGCGGCCCCTAGAGTCCTGACGATACGCCGAGGAGGTCACGAGCAGTTTCACCATCCGTTTGACATCCCAGCCCGATTCGCGAAATTCGACAGCCAGCCAATCGAGCAGTTCGGGATGGACCGGCCACTCGCCCTGGCCGCCGACGTCCTCCATGACCTGACTGATCCCAACTCCGAAGACCTGCTTCCAGAGCCGGTTCATGAATACCCGCGCGGTCAGCGGATTCTCAGGCGAAGCGATCCAGTGGGCGAGATCGAGCCTGGTCAGTCGGCGATCCGCCGCGACGGACTCGTGCGGAAGAAACCTCGGAACCTCGGGCGCGACGATCTCCCCCGTGCGGTTCTGCCAGTCGCCCCGAGGCAGGACCCGGGTCTCGCTTGGAGTGGTCGCCTGTGTCACCATGCTGAATGCGCGGCCGTCGCGACAGGCGAATATCCCTCTGCCGAGTTCGCGCAGCTGTTGCCACACGCCTAGGTCGGCTGCCGTGCTCAGATGGAAAAGGCGACGGAGTCGATCATCCTGACCGGGCTCTCGAACGACGTCGGATGATGCGAAGGCCGCACGTTCTTCGGCGTCTGGGCCGCGGAGCAGATGCCCATCGTCCGGTAGTCCGAAGGGAGTCATTGAAACGCGCACGCAGCCGGCCTGCGGACTTTTGATCGCGACCTCAAGGGACTCGCCTTGCTGGAGCAGGACTGGCGGATCGAGACACCAGACCGCCGTATGCGTTTCCGTGGAGTGAGCACTCGAGGTTCGCCAGCCGGCGAGTACGCCCGGCACCTCGTCGCCGTTGAAGTATCTGGGCGACTTGAGGTCGGCGTCGGCCAGGTAGAACTTGAGCGGACTCCGTTCCTTGCCGTTTTGGGACTTCACAGAAGCGGACAAGGAGACGGTCGCGACCTCGGAGCCGTCGCGGGTGATCCGGCCGCGATGATCCTCATGTGGGAGTAACTCCACGCGGATTCGCGATATCCAGCCGACCGCACGATCGATCTTGAAGCGATGATCCGCTGCCTTGTTCGCCCTCGACGTGGGATCCGACTTGGCGACGGTCCTGACGAGTAGGCTCCCGTCGGGGAGGAGAGTCCCCGCTTCAGGGGAAGTGCTTTCAGAATCGAGCGGAACCCAGCCGGATGTTTCGGCTTCGAGAGTCGACCGAGCTTGATCGAACCAGGCGTCGAGCGCGACGGGATCGGCGTGTGCGGACGCGACCTGTCGGAGTTCATCCATGAGCCGGTCTCGCCGATCCTTGAGGTAACGGCTCTCGACTTCGATTTCGGGAGGGAACGGATGATCGTTGCTCCACCCCTTCAACTCAGGGTTGGGGGTGTAGTCATAGTCGTTGTAGACGCCCCACTGCTTCACGTCGGCGAAGAAGGCCGAAAGCGCGTAGAAGTCGCGCTGGGTGAAAGGGTCGAACTTATGATCATGACACTCGGCGCATCCGAGGGTCGATCCGAGGAACGTGAGGCCGACGGTCCGCACTCTGTCGGCGGCGTACTTCGCCAGGTACTCCTCGGGCTGGGCTCCGCCTTCCCGAGTCATCATGTTCAGGCGGTTGAATCCGGTCGCGACGAGCTGTTCGGGCGTGGGATCGGGTAGGAGATCGCCCGCGAGTTGCTCGGTCGCGAAGACGTCGAACGGCTTGTTGCGGTTGAAGGAATCGATGACGTAGTCGCGATAAGGGAAGACGCGCTGGCCCTGGTCTCCGTGATATCCGACGGTATCCGTGAACCGAGCGAGGTCCAGCCAGCCGACGGCCATGCGCTCGCCGTAGTGGGGAGAGTCGAGTAGGCGGTCGACGAGCCGTTCGTAGGCCCGTGGATCCGTATCGATCTGGAAGGCGCTCACCTCTTCGGAGGTGGGCGGAAGGCCGATCAGATCGAGCGAGAGCCTTCGAATGAGTCGATCCTTGGCCGCCTCCGGCGACGGTTCGATCCCTCTGGATTCGAGCGAAGAGAGCAAGAAGGCGTCGACGGGGTTGCGAACCCAGGCTTCGCGCCGGACTTCGGGAATCGACGGCCGCGTCGGGATGACGTAAGCCCAATGATCCTGATATTCGGCCCCCTGCGAGATCCACGCTTGGAGGGTCTTCTTTTGATCGTCGGAAAGCGACTTATGCGACGACCGGGGCGGCATGACGTCGTCGTCTTCGCTGAGGATGCGAAGCACGAGATCGCTGTCGTCCGGACTACCAGGTACGATCGCTCCGTGCTTGGTGGCCGTGGCGCGCTCGTCGAGTCGAAGCTTGGCCTTCCGCTGGCTCTTGTCCGGCCCGTGGCAGCTATAGCAATTCTCCGACAGGATCGGTCGGACGTCTCGATTGAATTCGATCCTGCCCGTGGGGTCGCGCGCGAAGGCCGCATCGCGGAGCCCAGGCGTAAGGAACAGGAAGAGCGCCGGGATTCCGACCAAGACACGATGATGCACGGCCGAGTCCTCCCGATCGATCGTCCTCGCCGAGATGGGATTCCTCGATGGGGAATCGAGGGCGTCCACCTTAAAACGTATCATGCCCATCATACCTGACACTGCACGGCGAGCCAGCCCCCGAACACAGGCGGGGACGATGGGCGGCTCCCCCAGGCCGCGCGGAGAGCCGTGCGACCTGAGGGGTTCGAGAGCCTCATGCACGGTTGGGCGTGAAGCTGAACGCCTTGCCGTCCCAGTCGATCTGGACGACGTCGGCAGGATTGACGCGCTGGTCGAGCAGAGCTTTTGCGAGAGGGTTGGCCAATCTTTGCTGGATCACGCGCTTCAGCGGTCGGGCGCCGTAGGTCGGGTCGAAGCCTTCCTCGACGAGCTGTTCTCGCGCCTTCTCCGTGATCCGGACGGAGAGGTTGGCCTCGGCGAGTTGCCGTTCCAGCCGTTTAAGCTGGATCCCGACGATCTGCCCCAACTCCTTCCGCCCGAGCGGGTGGAAGATGATGGTCTCGTCGATGCGATTGAGGAACTCGGGAAGGAATTCGCGTCGGAGCACCTCCTGGACCTGGTTCCGAATGGTGGATTCATCGGTCCCCTTCGCGGTGAGGTCGGCGATGATGTGGCTGCCGAGGTTGGAGGTCATGATGATGACCGTGTTGCGGAAATCCACCGTGCGACCCTGGCCGTCGGTCAGGCGGCCGTCATCGAGGACCTGAAGAAGGACGTTGAAGACGTCGCGGTGGGCCTTCTCGACCTCGTCCAGAAGCACCACCGAGTAGGGGCGTCGACGGACCGCTTCGGTAAGTCGTCCCCCTTCCTCGTAGCCGACATAGCCTGGAGGGGCCCCAATCAGGCGGGCGACGTTGTGACGCTCGCCGTACTCGCTCATGTCTAGACGGACCATCGCGGTTTCGCTGTCGAACAGAAACTCGGCGAGGGCCTTTGCCAACTCGGTCTTTCCGACGCCGGTGGGGCCGAGGAACAGGAACGAACCGATGGGACGGTTGGGATCCTGAAGCCCTGCGCGGCTGCGGCGGACGGCGTCGGCCACGGCGCGGACGGCGTCCTCCTGGTCGACCATCCTTAGATGGATCTGGTCTTCCAGCTTCAACAGCTTCTCGCGCTCGGTGGCGAGCATCCGGGAGACCGGCACTCCCGTCCACTGACTGACCACCTCGGCGATCTCCTCGGAGTCGACCTCGCGCTTGAGCAGACGCTGGCCCTTCTCCTTCGGTTGATCGTCGCCGGCCGTTTCGGACTCGGCGATCCGTTTCTCCAGAGCCTTCCGCTCCGAGTCGAGCGCGGCGAGCTTCTGGAACTGGGATTCGTCGGGTCGTTCGCCGTGCTGTTGCTTGTGGCGGATCTCGTCCCAGAGCCGACTGTAGTCGTTCTTGACCGATTCCAGGTGTTCGCGGACCTTCTGGACGTCGCCCAGGCCGGATTTCTCCATCTCCCATTGACGACGAAGATCCTGGAGCTGCTTTTCAACCTGCTCGATATCCGCCTCGACCTCTTCCAGCCTCTCGACTGCATGCTCCTCCTCCTCCTTTTGGAGCATACGCTGGGCGAGCTGGAGCTGAAGGAGCCGACGCTGGAGGACGTCGATCTCGGTGGGGACCGACTGCAGCTCCATCGAGAGGCGGCTGGCGGCCTCGTCCACGAGGTCGATCGCCTTGTCGGGCAGGAACCGGTCGGTGATGTATCGCGAGGCCAATTTGGCCGCCGAGACCAGCGCGGAGTCCTTAATCTTGACCTTGTGATGGACTTCGTAGCGTTCCTTGATGCCACGGAGGATGGCGATCGTATCGTCGATCGAGGGTTCGCCGACGAAGACCGGCTGGAACCGCCGCTCCAGGGCCGGGTCCTTCTCGATGTGCTCGCGGAACTCGTCGAGCGTCGTCGCGCCGATACAGCGAAGCTCGCCTCGGGCCAGGGCCGGCTTCAACAGGTTGGCAGCGTCCATCGCGCCATCCCCCTTGCCCGCTCCGACGACGAGGTGCAACTCGTCGATGAAAAGGATGATTCGGCCTTCGGACTCGGTGACCTCTTTGAGGACGGCCTTGAGCCGCTCCTCGAACTCGCCCCGATACTTGGCCCCGGCGACGAGGGCGCCCATGTCGAGCGCGATCAGCTTCCGGTTTTGCAGGCTGTCGGGGACATCTCCCGAGACGATTCGCTGGGCCAGTCCCTCGGCGATTGCGGTCTTGCCGACGCCGGGCTCGCCGATGAGGACGGGGTTGTTCTTGGTGCGTCGGCTGAGCACCTGGACGACGCGACGGATCTCAGCGTCACGGCCGATGACCGGGTCCATCTTCCCTTTGCGGGCGGCCTCCACGAGATCGCGGCCGTAACGCTCCAGGGCCTGGTACTTGTCGTCGGGGTTCTGGTCGGTCACCGTCTGCCCGCCCCGGACTTTCTGCAGGGCCTTGAGGATCTCAGGAGCGGTGACGCCCAGCGAGTCCAGCAAGGCCTGGGTCTTGCTCTTGACCTTGGTGAGGCCGAGTAAGAGGTGCTCGACCGAAACGTACTGATCTTTCATTCGGTCGGCCTCGGCCTGGGCGGAGTCGAGCACCGCCGCGAGGTCGGGACCGATGGAAACCTCACCGCCGGTGACGCGGGGCAGGACTTCGAGGCCCTGCTGGGCGGCCTTGAGCACCTGGGCTGGGCTGACGCCGAGCTGAGTGAATAGGGCCCGTACAACCTGCTGATCGGGGCCGAGCAGAGCGGCGAGGAGGTGCATGGGCTCCAGCCGCTGATGGCTGCGCTCGCCGGCGAGTGTCTGGGCGCCCTGGAGCGCCTCCTGGCTCTTGAGAGTGAGCTTGTCGAATCGGAAGGCCATGGGTCGTGTCCGCCTTTCGGAATTCGCCTCGGCCCGGAGCCCTCCAGGGGCCCGGGGCCGTCGCGGGCGGTCGCGTTGCGACACTTATCTCTTCTGCAAGAATTTACGTGCGAATTCGACACCTGGTTCGTGGGAGTTTGAAGGGCGGTTCGTCGCGTTCCGCGCGTGAAAACGGGACGAGGTCCACGAAGTCTTCGGGGCCTCGTCCCGCGATCGGGTCGCTCGGATATCGGGGCCGTGCGAGTTACTTCTTCTCTTCGAATTCGACGTCGATCACGTCGTCCGGCTTGGAACCGGACCCGCCGGCGGCCTCGGCGGTCGCACCGTCGGGCGAGGCCCCGGCACCCGCTCCCGGACCTCCCGCTCCTGCTCCCGCGGCAGCGTAGAGATGTTCGGACATGGCCTGAGCGGCACGGGAGAGTTCGTCCACCGCTCGGTTGACGGCGGCGGCGTCCTCGCCCTTAGTGGCCTCGTTGACCTTGTCGATGGCCGCGCGGAGGGCCGACTGGTCGGCCTCGCCGAGCTTATCCTTGTTCTCTTCGAGCAACTTCTCGATCTGGTAGACCCGTTGCTCGGCAGCGTTCTTGGCCTCGACCAACTCGCGGCGCTTCTTGTCCTCGGCCGCGTGCGACTCGGCGTCGCGGTTCATCCGCTCGATCTCGTCCTTGCTCAGGCCGCCGGAGGATTCGATCCGGATCGTATGCTCCTTGCCGGTCGCCTTGTCGCGGGCGGTGACGTTGAGCAAGCCGTTAGCGTCGATGTTGAAGGTCACCTCGATCTGAGGTACGCCCATCCTGGCGGGCGGAATCCCTTCCAGGTTGAACTCGCCGAGCGCCCGATTGTCCTGGGCCATCGGCCGTTCGCCCTGGAACACCTTGATGGTCACGGCCGACTGGTTGTCCTCGGCGGTCGTGAAGGTCTCCTTCTTCTCGGTCGGGATCGTCGTGTTTCGCGGGACCAGGACGGTCATGACGCCCCCCTTGGTCTCCAGGCCGAGCGACAGCGGGGTGACGTCGAGGAGGAGCACTTCCTTGACTTCGCCGGTAAGCACCGCGCCCTGGATGGCCGCGCCGACGGCGACGACCTCGTCCGGGTTGACCCCCTTGTGCGGGTCCTTGCCGAAGATGTCCTTGACGATCTGCTGGACGCGCGGCATGCGGGTCGAGCCGCCCACCATCACGACCTCGTCGATCTGCCCCGGCTTGAGCTTGGCGTCGTCGAGCGCCTTGAGGACGGGTCCGCGGCAGCGTTCGAAGAGGCTGTCGGTCAGCTTCTCGAATTGGGCGCGGGTGATTGTCATCGTCAGGTGCTTGGGGCCCGATGCGTCGGCCGTGATGAACGGCAGGTTGATGTCGGCCTGCGCCTGGAACGAGAGGTCTTTCTTGGCCTTCTCGGCGGCTTCCTTGAGGCGCTGGAGCGCCATCGCATCCTTACGGAGGTCGATGGATTGCTCCTTCTTGAACTCGTCGGCGATGTGGTTGATGAGCGCCTGGTCCCAGTCGTCCCCGCCCAGGTGGGTGTCGCCGTTGGTGGAGAGGACCTCGAAGACGCCGTCGGCCACGTCGAGGATCGAGATGTCGAAGGTGCCGCCGCCGAGGTCGAAGACCGCGATCTTCTCGTTCTTCTTCTTGTCGAGCCCGTACGCGAGGGCCCCGGCCGTCGGCTCGTTGATGATCCGCGCGACTTCCAGGCCGGCGATCTGGCCGGCGTCCTTGGTCGCTTGACGCTGGCTGTCGTTGAAGTACGCCGGGACCGTGATGACCGCCTTACGCACCTTGTGGCCAAGGTAGCTCTCGGCGGCCTCCTTCAGCTTGCGGAGGATCAGGGCCGAGATCTCGGGAGGCGTGTAGTCCTTGTTGTTGACGTGGACCTTCACGTAATCGGACGAAGCCCCGACGATCTTGTAGGGGATCATCGTCTCCTCGGATCCGACCTCCTCGTGGCGGCGGCCCATGAACCGCTTGATCGAGTAGATCGTCCCGCCCGGGTTGGTGATGGCTTGCCGCTTGGCCGGGTCGCCGACGAGGATCTCCCCCTTCGACGAGAAGGCCACGACCGAGGGAGTCAGCCGGCTTCCTTCCTGGTTGGGAATGACGGTGACGTCGCCCCCTTCCATGACCGCAACCACGCTGTTGGTCGTCCCCAGGTCGATGCCGATGATCTTCTCACCTTCCGCCACGTCCCATCTCCTTTATCTCACGCTGAGCGGTGACGAGGAAACCCGCGAGTCACATCGACCCGCGAAGCGATCAGACCGGGAACGACGCTGGCGTTCCGAATCGGATTCGCCGGCCTTTGGCCGTTCGTCCGGGGGTACACCGACTCTCAAATCATGCCTTAAAGTATCCGCAACCATTGTGCCAGACCGGATTCAACTCGATGGGTTTTTAGTAAGTTGTTGTGGGGCATTGATTTAAAATGAGATTCAGGATGCAGGTTGGAATCCGAATCTGGATGACTGGCTGCCGAATTGGCATGGCCTGGAAGGAATTGGATTTTGGCTGCCGTTTTGGCGGAGCACTTGGGACGTGCGTCTCCTAGATCGTTACAGCGGGCTTCTGGACACGCTTGATCTTAGCCCTTCGGAATGCGGGCGAGAATCCACAGCCGAGGCCCTGGGAAATAGCTTGACACGTCTTCGCTTTTCTTTTAATACCTTGTGACGAAGAACCTTGCGTCTAACGCCATGCTTTGCCCAAGATCCAGTAGCAACCTCGACGCGACGCAGAAGGATGCCTGGCGACGGACACATGAGTCCTAAGTCCCCGGATCGATCGTCTCCCTCAGAGTCTACCGATGGCCCGCAAGTCCTCATCGCCCGTCCGTTCCACCGCCTCGTCGACCGGCACGGCGGCCGAGCCCGCGGACGTGAAGAAAGCCCCGTCTCTGTCCTCGCTGCGAAGCGAGATCGACCGCCTCGACAAGGATTTGGTCACGATCCTGAATCGCCGAGCGGAGATCGCCGTCCAGATCGGTAAGGTCAAGAGCTCGAATGGCCTTGAGGTTTTCTCGGCCGCTCGGGAGGAAGAAGTTCTGGCCAAGGTTCTGGGGGCCAGCCAGGGGCCCCTTCCCCAGGACACTCTCCGTTTGATTTTCCGCGAGCTGATGAGTGGGACGCGCGCCTTGCAGCGGACGCTGCGGGTCGCCTGCCTGGGGCCGAAATACAGCTACAGCCATCTCGCCTCCGTCGCCAAGTTCGGCGAGGCCGTCGAACATGTTCCCGTGGGCTCGATCGCCGCCGTTTTCGAGGAGGTCAACCGACGGCATGTCCAGTTCGGCATCGTGCCGCTCGAGAACTCGACGGACGGCCGGATCGCCGACACCCTGGATATGTTCACCAAGCTGCCCAATCTTAAGATCCGGGCCGAGGTGCGTTTGCGAATCCACCACTGCCTGCTCGGTCGGTGCGAGTGGAGCCAGATGAGGCGAGTGTATTCGAAATCCCAGGCGCTCTCGCAGTGCCGGAACTGGCTTGGGAAGAACCTGCCGCAGGCCGCCAAGATCGAGGTCGTTTCCACGGCCGCCGCTGCGGAACTCGCCCAGCGTGAGGAATTCGCGGGGGCTGTGGCGAGCAAGCCCGCCGGCCAGGCTTATCGGCTCAACGTGCTCGCCGAGAATATTGAAGACCAGGCGAACAACGTGACGCGATTCGCAGTGATCGCGGAGACCGCCGAGGCTCGTACCGGCCGAGATAAGACGACCTTGATGGCCCGGATTCCGAACGATCCCGGCTCGCTCGTCAAAACCATCGCCCCGCTGGAGAAGCTGGGCGTCAATATGACCTGGATCGAATCGTTCCCCATCGCCGCCGCCGCCGGCGACAAGAACCCGTCCTATCTTTTCTTTCTCGACATCGAGGGACACTCCGAGGACGTCCTGGTGCAGAAGGCGATCGACACCATCCGTCGTCGTTGCGAGCGACTCGATGTCCTCGGCTCGTATCCTCGCAGCGAGATCGTCGAAAGCTGAGCTTCGCAGCTCTCGTCAGGATTGCCGCCGACGACGTTTCGGCGGTATTCTGACGCGTGAAAGTGCGGCTGGACACGACTTGCGAAAGGATCGGTCGGATGGGTGACCTGGCTTGCGTCAATGGGGAATTGATGGCGCCCGAACAGGCGACCGTCCCGATCTATGATCGCGGCTTTCTGTTCGGAGATTCGGTGTACGAGGTCTGCCGAATCTACCGGGGCCGTTGTTGGCTGGAAGCCGACCACCTGCTGAGACTCAAGCGGAGCCTGAAGGAACTGGATTTCCCCCCCTACGACCTCGACCAACTCGTGGCGCGCATCTATCGCACGATCCGGGCGAGCTTCGTCAAGGAGGGCCTGGTCTACGTCCAGGTCACTCGCGGCGTCGCACGCCGGACCCACGCATTCCCGAACCCGCCCGTCCCGCCGACCGAGGTCATCATCGTCATGCCCTTCGACGACGGTCCCTCCGCCGCTCTCCGAAAGACGGGGGTCCCGGTCGTCAGCCGTCCCGATCTCCGCTGGAAGCGCTGCGATATCAAGACGACAAATCTGCTTGGGAACGTCCTCGCCAACAATTCGGCGCATCGCGAAGGGGCGTATGAAGCCGTGTTGGTCGACCATGAAGGCCATGTCACCGAGGCCACCCACACCTCGCTCCTTTGGTGCCGGGAAGGACGCATCGAGGCGACGCCGGAAGGTCATGAGATCCTCATCGGCATGACCCGTCACCTGACGGAGCGTCTGGCCGCCAAGATCGGCATCCCTTTCGTCGAATCTCGCGTGACGCTCGCTGAACTCCAGGCGGCCGACGAGGCGATTCTCGTAGGGACCTCGACCGAGATCATGCCCATCGCCACGATCGACGGCAAGCCCATCGGATCCGGAAAGCCGGGTCCGATCACGGCGAAGCTCCAGGCGGCTTACAAAGAAGAGCTCGAGTCCTGGCTCGACGAGGCGGCTTCCTTCGAGACGAAGAAAGCCTCGGCGAAGCTCTCATGACGACCGCCGAGCCGTTCGACGCAAACGATCCCTTCGAGTTGCATTTCCACCGCGAGCCGATACTCGACTCCGGTGTGAGTCTGCTCGTGCTTCGAAGCGATGCCGAGGCGGATCTCGATCCTGCGGTATGGAACGCCAGCGTCGAATGGTTGCGGTCTCAGGAGCGGTCCCTAGAGATCGTCGTAAAACTCGTCGATGGTTCTGATCCCCGCCTCTGCGAGTTGATCACGAGCTTCCTGGACGACGCATCGCAGCCCACCATCGCGATCTGCAAGGCGGCCGAGCCGCCGAGCCGTGAGCAATGGGAGCCATTGTTGAAGGCCCTCGACCTGGCCGACCATGTCCTCGGCAACCGGCCGGCGGCGATGTCAGCCGCCATCGGTCGTCGTCTGGCTCGCGTCGTCCGCCGCGTCGTCCTGGGCGTCCCCCTGACCGATGTTTATTCGCCCTTGAGCCTGCACAGGGCGGAGAAGCTTCGAGAAATCCCGATGCAGTCGGGCTCGTCGTTCATCGATGTCGAGATCCTGGCCAAGGCAACGTTCCTGGGACATATCCTGGAAGAACCGTGCATCCTCCCGATGCGGGGGACGACCTGGCGGCGAGGCTGGCTTCGAGACCTGGGCACCGTCTTCAAGCGACCCGCATTCCGCCGCCCTCACGAATATTCCGTCGATTCACGACCACTTGAACATTCGCAACGCCAGCCAGAAAGTCCCGACGGCCCAGGCGGCGAGGATCGCCAGGGCGCGTGCGACCTCGAATCGCCCCAGGCCGGCCCCCTCCAGGATGACCAGACGAAGGCCGCCGACCAATTGGGTGAGCGGTAGAGTCTGGATGAGCGGCTGGACGACGGCGGGGAACCGATCCGAGGAGAAGAAGACCCCGGAAAGGAGCCACATCGGCATCATGACGAGGTTCATGAGCCCACTGACGGTCTCCGTCGTGGCGGCCCGGCTGGCGATCAAGAGTCCGAGTCCGGCGAACGCCAGCGCTCCGACGACGTCCAGCAGAACAATCAGCGCAAGGCTACCCCGGATAGGCATCTGGAACACGACGACGCCCAGTAAGAGGAGAACTCCGAGGTCCGGCAGTAGGAAGGTGAGTCGCGATGCGAGGATGGCTCCGAGGAAGTCGCGACGTGGCATGGGGGTGGCGACGTAGCACTTCAGCAGCTTCGCAATTCGAAGGTTGACCAGGAAAAAGCCGACACCCCACAGCCCGCCTCCCATCGCATTCAGCCCGATCAGGCCGGGGATGAGAAAGTCGATGTAGCGGGAGCCGGGCTCCGTCACCAACTCGTCCCTCGTCGCGATCGGATCGACCCGACCGGCGGCTTTCTGAATCACATCGTCGACGGTTTGTCGCGCGGCGGCGGCCTCCGGTCGAGTCGGATCGAAGCGATAGGAGACACTTCCCTCTTCCCCCGGCGAGACCACGATCGGCGTCCGCCCCGTCCTCAGTCGGGCTAGAGCCTCGGGCTCGGGATAGACCTTGAGGACCACCCTGGGTGCTGAGACGAAATCGGTCCAATTCCCGGCCGAATTGTGCGCGGCGACGGCGGCCTCGACTTTTGCGAGCCCCCGCCCCGCGACGACGTCCACCTCCACGGGAGCAGGCGGTCGGCTCTGAAAAGCAAAGCCCAACACGATTGCCAGAAGCATCGGGAAGCCGTAGACCCAGAAGATCCGCGCAGGCTGTCGGATGAACTCGCGAAGGCGGGCGAGATAGAGCTGGAAGAAGGGCGAGTTGCGAAGCATGCACGATCCTTAATGCGACTCGACGAAGCTCCGGGTCCGATTGATCGGCGGGTTCACCGGGAGGTGCGAGAGCGACGCCTGCCGCGTCGTCCGCTTCGAGATTCTGCGCCCGGTTCCGCCACCTCGTCGTCGCGGAGGTGGCGCCCGGTCAGGGCGACGAAGACGTCTTCAAGACTGACATGGCGGGTCGTGAGGCGGGCGAGTCGTCGGCCGTTCGTCGCCAGTGCCCCGAGAAGGGCCGGGATGGCTCGGTGCGGCTCGCCGACCGTCAGAGAATAGCCGTCCGCCTCGGCGCGCGCCGCGCGCACGGAGTCGAGAGCGGAGAAAGGGTCGAGATCGAGCGAATCTCCCTCATCGACGGCGAACTCCACGACGTGCTCGCCGCCGAGCCTGGCGATCAACTCGGCAGGCGAGCCGATCGCGATGATCCGCCCCTGGTCGATCACGGCCACTCGATCGCAGAGACGTTCGGCCTCATCCATGTAATGGGTGGTAAGCAGGACGGTGCGGCCACGACCTCGAAGGTCGAGGATCACGTCCCAGAGTTGTCGACGAGACTGCGGATCCAGGCCCGTCGTCGGTTCGTCCAGGAAGAGGATTTCGGGGTCTCCGATCAGCCCGACCGCGACCGCAAGGCGCTGCTGCTGCCCGCCCGAGAGCTGTTCCACCAGTGAGTTGGCCTTGGTTTCGAGCGACACTCTCGCGATGGCCTCGTCGACCGTCAGTCCCTGGCGATAGAAGCTGCGAAAGACGGTCAAAAGTTCCCGGACGGTCTCCTTCTCGGGGAATCGCGTCTCCTGTAGCGTGACTCCGATCCGTTCACGTATGTCAGAGGGATCATGATCCCAGCGCCGGCCGAGAATCTCCACGTCGCCGGAGGTCGGCCGATTCAGACCCTCGAGAATCTCGACGGTCGTGGTCTTGCCGGCTCCGTTAGGCCCGAGGAGGCCGAAGCACTCGCCCTGACCGATCTCCAGGTCGATGCCGGCGACGGCGTCGACGGGGCCGTCGCGGCCTGGATACTGCTTGCGCAAGTCCTTGACGCGAATTGCCGGCACCGTCGTCACGCAGTCGTCCTCCAGAGACGCGGCACGATTCCTACTCGCATCGGCGAAACCCGGTGCGCGTCAGATCCCGAAGCCGTCCTGTAGCATCGTATTTCGCGGAACCACGACGACACCGTCACGAATGACGTGCGTGTCGCATTCCTCCGAGTCGACGATTCCTGTTTCGTTGAGCACCTTGACGTTGCGGCCGATTCGCGAATTCTTGTCGACGATCGCTCGCTCAACGACGGCACCGGCGCCGACGCCGAGGTTGACCAGCCCCTCGCCTTGATTCCGACGGACGTCGGCGGGCTGTTCATACCAGTCAGCCCCCATCAGGTAAGAGTCGCGAATGGTCACGTTGTCGCCGATGATCGATCGGACGCCGATCACGGAATTCTCGATCACCGAGCCTCGACCGATCACGCAGCCGTCGCAGATCAAGCTGTTCCTGATCGTGGAACCGAGAATCCGCGAACTCGGAAGGTATCGGGGCCTCGTGAAGATCGGCTGCTCGCCGAGCGTGAAATCGAACGGGGGATGGTCCAGGGTAAGGTCGACGTTAGCCTGGTGGAAGGCGCCGACGGTGCCGATGTCTTCCCAGTATCCGTCGAACAGGTGCGCCTGCACGCGCTGCTGGCTGATCGTCTGGGGGAGCAGTTCGTGGCCGAAGTCGGTCGCGGTGCTGGTGGCGAGCAGGTCCACGAGCGTCTTGGTGTTGAAGACGTAGATCCCCATGCTGGCGAGATAAGGACGACCATGGGCCTTGAGGCCCAGCTTCTCAAGCCAGTTGGGGTCGGTGCGGACCCGATTGAGCTTCTCCTGCGTCTTCGGCTTCTCTTCGAAGTCGATGACCCGGCCGTCGGCCTGGATCCGCATGATTCCGCAGGAGCGAGCTTCCGACTCGGGCACCGGCAACGCGGCGATCGTCACGACGGCCTTGTTGTCGATGTGGGTCTTGATCATCTCCTGGAAATTCATCCGGTAGAGCTGATCGCCCGAGAGAATCAGGACCAGGTCATAGTCCTTGTCGGTGAAGTAAGGGATGTTCCGACGCACAGCGTCGGCGGTACCCTGATACCACGACTCGTTCTGCATCGTCTGCTGGGCGGCCAGGATTTCGACGAAGCCTCCCTCGAACGGGTCGAACTTGTAGGTGTTGTAGATGTGCCGGTGGAGGCTCACGGAGTTGAACTGGGTGACGACGAAAATGCGGTGCAGCCCGGAGTGAATGCAGTTCGACACGGGGATGTCGATAAGACGGTACTTCCCGGCGATCGGCACCGCGGGCTTGCTCCGCGACTTGGTCAGCGGGTAGAGGCGAGTGCCCCTCCCCCCTCCCAAGATCAACGAGATGACCCGAGGCATGATACCCTCCTTCAAGGGCGAGGCGGGTCGTCGCTCGGGGCGACGGCCGCGGATGCGGATTGTGGCTTGTTGACGGCTTCGACTCTTCGTCCGGACCCTCGGCAGACACAAGTCTCGTGCCAAAGGAGGGTGGTGGCGTACGGCCCGATCTGCCCGTCCCCACGTCCGTGACGAAAGGATGCCGGTCGGATCGATTCCCTTGGCTCATTCGACGCATCCGCGGCTTCAGTCCATGGCCCGGCCGGACCTCCGCGCGATCACCATCCGCGCGACATGTTCGATTCAACCACCTTCCGGGCCTGTTCCAGGTCCGACCCGGTCTTGTGCATGTAGAGGCGCACGGCGTGAAGCTTGTCGCCCGCCGCATTCGCCAGGCACTCGCGGGCCGTCGAGCACGGGTCCACATCGGCCTGGAGGCCCAGGAGATTCTTGGAAATCACCCAGGCGTCGCGCGGGCGTTGCGAGACGCGAAGGATCTCCTCCGTCGGGTAGTTCGTCTGGGCGAACGTCCGGGCTGAGGCTTCGCTCTCGGCGAATGCGATCATGATATGCGACGTCGTCTCGACCTCGAAGAGAGGCATGACTCGAATCCCCTTCGCACGAGAAATTGAGGAAGGATCCATGGCGGGCTCGCGTCGCTCCCGCCGCGATCTCTTGTCATCTTCAGTCGATCGTACTCCCCCCGTCGACCCCGGTCAAAGGGGCTGACCGTTCCACGTCGAGACCCGGTGAGTAGAAGCGGGCTGACCGTCACGTCCCCGGTTTCAGGTATATCGAGCCAGGCCTCCCGCCAGGCTCCGACCAACACTCCGGCGGGGTCCGTTGGAACGAAACCGTGAGCGTCCGAGGTGGATCTCTGATCGGTCGAAGTTCCGATGCTCGACGATTCGGAGCGATTGCGAGGTCTTTAACGATCTGGATCGATGGGCCGTTTCCTCAACTCCGTGATCTCCATCTGAAACGCCGCGCTTCGATGGATTCCGCCTGGAGAGGAGGGTGCTCGATCAGCTTCGTTATCGTCATTTACGCAATCCACAAGTCAAGATGATAGTTCTTTGGAATGTGAATGGAATCAGGAATGCTCCCGCTCCCCCGGGATGGCATCTGAAATGAAGAACTCGCCTTGCTTTCACGAGCACCGGATCCTTAAGCTTGGGTGTCTCGAATTGTTCCCGAACTGAGACCCGGTATGCGCACCATCCTCCACTTCCTTCATCGCCCTCTGGTTGCCCTCGTGGCGATCCTCGCCGCGTCGTCGGTGGGCGAGGTCTCGGCCTGCACGGCGATGAAGCAGCCTGGGGGGGTATTCGAAGCGGTCTGCTGCTGTCGTTCGACCGGGGCTGAGGAGTCTCGATCGTCGTCGGGCGTATCCCATCAGCCCGCGATCTTACCGCTGGCAGCGACATCCTGCGATGCGGTCCTAGGCGGCGATTGCGCCTGCCGGTCGCAGGAACCGGTCGTCCCTGAGCCGACACCGGCCAGGAGTGCCGTGGAAAGCCGCCCCGAGTTGACTCGGTGTTCGGCTTTCGCTCTGCCGAGCGATGCTCACGCCCCCCGCACCACGTCCGCCTTTGCGTCACTCGCGAATGCCGGACCGCCGAAGACGCCGGTCTATCTCCGCAACGAACGCCTCCTGTTTTAACGCCTCCCCCTCTCGCAGCCTCTCAGCTCCGTTGAGCGCCTGGTGTTCGCGCCTCCGACTCGGCCGGGTCGAGCCGTCGAAGCCGTACTTTCACCGGGATTGTGAGTTCCGCACCAGGGATGAGGATGACGGTCCGCGCCTTGCGGGTCGTCTTCCCCCTCCCTGGAAACGGGGAGCGGGGGCGGTCCGCACAGGGTGGACCGCTACCAACAGCGTTAAGTAATGGAGATGTGAAAATGAATCGTCGTGGACTGATGGGCGCGTTCCTCGCGCTGAGCGTGGCTGCTTTCGCCGGTTTCTCTGCCCATGCGTCGGATTCGAAGGCCGAATGCGCCTGCTGCAAGCCAGCCTGCCTCTGCCCGGTTTGCGCCTGCGACGCGAACGTCAAGGCTGGTGAGCCTTGCGACTGCTGCTGCCAGGCCACCTGCTGCGCGGACGAGAAGGCTGGCAAGTAATTCGGGCACGACCGCCCCACGGTGTCAGCGGGGGGCGGCCGGAGTCTTGCCCGAAGGATAAGACGTGACCTCGCCGGGAGCGGCCCGTAGAAAGCGGGACCGCTCCCTCTCGATTCTACCGTTTCGAGCGATCGGATGTCATGCACCATTGAGTCGTTCTCGGGTCGCGTCCGACATCAGGCCATGCCTGTGGAACACGTTCATCAAGACATATCCCGCGACGACGACCCGAAAGCCTGCGGATGCTGCGGCAAAGATTCCTTTGATCGCTGCTGAATGCCGATGGCCGAGCGCTGCACGAGGGATGCCGAGACTCGGCGCCCGTCCGACGACTGCTCTGGTTTTGCAAGTACGAGGTGGCTCGATACGATACCGGCACCTGCGTGTGCTTGGCGGTCAAGAATGGTGTCGAGCAACCCCCCTCTCGCTCAAATCGGTGCCTGTCGCGCAAAGGAGGGCGAGTTCTGGCGACCGGGTCGCCGGAGTGCATCAAAGATGCTGAAACAAGGCTGCTCAGGTGGCTCGACATCGGCCCGCCGACGGCCCGCGCCGGAGGCCCGACGCAACCAGAAAGTTCCCCGTCGAGGGGCCTTGCGGCATGAGGCTCGCGGCCTGATGATGGATTCGACTATGGCTCGCAAACGGATGCGGGCGTCCCCGGGTCCCGGCGTGGGAGGCTCCTCTTGGATCGAGCGGCGAAGTATGCGACCTCATCCCAGGTGATTCTGGCCGTCCTCGGCGTCATCGGCGCGCTCTACCTGCTCAAGACGATCCTGGCGCCGATCGCTTTCGCGCTGGTTTTGGCCTGCATGTTCTCGCCGCTCGCCTCCTTTTTTCGACGGCGCCTTTCCTATGGGCCGTTCGGAGTGCTGGCGCTCTTCCTGCTGCTGGTTCTGGGCGCATTGTATCTCGCCAGCTTGACGGCCGAGAGTTTGATTCATGCGGCGAACACCCTGCCCACCGACATCGAGCGGCTTGCCGGACAGGTCAGCGGTCGGATCACCGACCTGATCCGGGACCAACCGTCCCTCCGAGTCATTCTGCCCGAACCGGGCACGATCGACAGGCTGGGGGACACGAACCGGGCCCTTCTGATCGAGAAATTGAGTCTCGGCCTGACGGACTTCACCACCTGGGTCGTCCAGGGGTTCATCATCCTGGTCCTGGTCATTTTCCTTCTGATTGAGAGCGAGATGCTCACGTCGAAGGTGCTCCGGTTCTTCGCCAGGACGCCCGAGTCGTCGCGTAGCGCGCGGTCCATCCTGGAGCAAGTGACGCGAAAGGTCCGAGCCTATCTCATCGCCCGGACGCTCATCAATCTGGGGGTGGGGCTGGTCGTCGCGTTCGGTCTCTGGGTCCTCGGCGTAAATTTCGCCCTGCCGCTCGGTCTCTTCGCGGCGGTGACGAATTACATCCCCTATATCGGTCAGCTCGCCGGCGGCGCGTTGCCTGCGTTGATCGCACTTGGACAGACCGGATCCCTCGGGGACTCACTGATCGTGGCGGCCATGTATCTGGCGGTGCTGGGGGTCGAAGGCTATGTCGTGACCCCCCTGGTGATGGGCAAGTCGCTGGATCTGAACGGGACGACGGTCCTGATCGCGTGTCTTTTCTGGGGATACATCTGGGGGCTCTCGGGCTTGATCCTCGCCATGCCCATCACAGCCACCCTCAAGATCGTCTGCCAGACCGTCCCAGAGTTGAACCGCTGGGCCGAGTTGATGAGCGTCGATTGGCAGTCGCCGTCCGGCTCGGCGGCTGCTTCACCCGATGAGTTGCCGGCTACGCAGACTAGGTCCGCACCTTCACCGAGGGCCGACGAGAAAACCGAGGGCGTATCCTCTTCCCTGAATTGAGTCTCGCTCCGATCGAGGAGAATTCACCGTGAGATCAAGCTCGTCGCGTCGCGTTTTTCTTGAAGGCGTCGGTCTCGCGGCCGGGCTGGGGGCTGCAGGCGTGCGGCCCGTCGTGGGATCGGAGGAGCCCGCCCGGCGACCAAGGATCGCCGTCCTCTCCTCGACCTATTTCTATCTCTCGCACGCCTACCACATCGTCGGCCGATTCCTCGACGGCTTCCCCGTCTATGAGGGCGGTCCGGGGCGCACGGCTGAGCAGAACCTCCACAGGCCCCTATTCGAGATCGCCAGCCTCTACATTGAACAGGTGACCGAGGAGACCGACCTGGGCCGGGCCAAGGCCGCCAGGCACGACGTTCGTTTCAGTCCGTCCATCGCCGACGCGTTGACGCTCGGGACGGGCGAACTGGCCGTCGACGCCGTCCTCCTGATCGCGGAACACGGCGACTATCCGATCAATGAGAAGCTCCAGAAGCTCTATCCTCGTGGACGTTATTTCCGCGAGGCCCTTGAGGTCTTTCGGGCGTCGGGCAGAGCAGTTCCTATATTCGTGGACAAGCATTTGTCCTACAGCCGGTCTGAAGCGAGCGAGATGGTCGAGCAGGCTGAAATGCTGAAGGTTCCTCTGATGGCTGGATCCAGTCTACCGGTCACCTGGCGGCTTCCCGAACTGGAGATCCCGCTCGGGCGTCCGTTCCGCGAAGCCCTTGTCGCATCGCGCGGGAATCTCGAGATCTTCGGCTTTCACGCCCTCGAAGTTCTCCAGTGCATGGTCGAGAGGCGCGACCGACGCGGGAAGCGGCAGGGGGTTGCGGCCGTGACCTGCCTCGAAGGGGACGCCGTTTGGGAGGCCGGCGATCGGGGGGTCTGGTCCTGGGAACTGCTTGGCCACGCACTCGGGAGGAGTCATACGGTCAACCCCGGCGACGTCCGGCAAAATACGAGGGACTTCAAGCGGCCCGGCGTGCGCGACGCCGCGACGATCCCGGACCGTCCCGTCGCCTTCCTCGTCGAATACGTCGACGGTCTTCGTGGGACGGTCTTGATCCTCAACGGTCACGTCGACGATACCACGGTCGCCGTCCGCACGGTCGACGGCTCGGGACGCGAGACGATCGCATCAACCCTGACCTATCTCCCGGCCCCACCTGGAGCGAGCTTCTTCAATCCGCTTGTCCTGAGGATCGAGGACTTCTTCAAGTCGTCGGCCCCCCCCTGCCCCGTGCGGAGGACGCTGCTATCTGGAGGGATCCTCGATGTGGCCCTGGAGAGCCGGATCCAGGGCTCTCGACGGATCGAGACGCCAGACCTCGCGGAGGTCGATTACCAGGCCCCGGCCGATTCCGGATTCATCCGCTCCAGCCTCACCGATCCAACGCCGAATCGGCTCTGAGTCGGAATCCAAACTGGAGGTCCGACTCACTCGAAACGGAGGATCGGCTGATCGACGGCGAGGTTGTCGCCGGGGCTGGCGAAGACCTCGGCGACGACGGCGTCGTGGTCGGCCTTCAGGACGTTCTGCATTTTCATCGCCTCGACGACCGCCAGGGTCTCTCCCGCGCGCACGGCTCGGCCGGGGGTTGCGGCGACCTCGACCAGCAGCCCGGGCATCGGCGAGAGGAGCAGCCTGGAGAGGTCTGGCGGAGTCTTCTGGGGCATGACGGAAAGGAGTTCGGCGGCCCTCGCCGTCATGACCATGGCGTCCACCTGCGTGCCTTGATGCGTGATTCGATAACTCAGCCCCACCCGCTCGATCTGGACGCAGACCGGGTTCCCATCCCAGGTGCCCTTCAGAAGCAGATCTCCGAGCTTCCAGTTCGTCCGGAGATGGTGGACCTTGCCCTCGTAGAGGATCTCGCAGCCCTGGTCTTCCAGGGAGACCGCCAGCTTGCAAGGGCCGTCTGTCATGATGACGACCCAGTCGATGTCGACTCGCCGGGAGTGACCTGGAAGCTGACCGCTGGTGCTCGTCGCCCGTTTGATGTAGCGACGGCGGGCGTAGGCCGCCACGGCGGCGAGGAGAAGCGGATCCTCGTGGGCCAGACTTGAAGGATGGAATCCCTCCGGATAGGCGTCGGCGATCAGCCCGGTGTCGAAATCGCCGGAGAGAAATTCAGGGCGCCGGGTCAACGCCGACTGGAAGGCCAGATTCGATGCCACTCCCCGGATCACGAACGCGTCGAGGGCGTGATGCATGCGACCCAGGGCTTCCCGCCGTGACCAGCCGTGGGTGACCACCTTGGCGATCATCGAGTCGTAATGGATCGAGATCTCGTCTCCTTCGACGACTCCCGTGTCGACGCGGATGACCCCGGCCTCGACATCAGGCGGCTGGCAGCGGACGAGGCGGCCGATCGAAGGTAGGAAGTTGCGGAACGGGTCCTCGGCGTTGATGCGGCATTCGATCGCCCAACCGTCGCGTCGAACTTGATCCTGACTCTGACCAAGCCTCTCGCCGGCGGCGATCCGGATCATTTGTTCGACGAGATCGAGCCCGGTGGTCATCTCGGTGACGGGATGTTCGACCTGGAGCCTCGTGTTCATCTCCAGGAAATAGAAGCCGCGATCCTTGCCGACGACGAACTCGACCGTACCGGCCGATCGATAGCCGACCGCTTTCGCCAGGGCGACGGCCTGTTCACCCATTACACGCCGCGTGGCCTCATCGAGAAAAGGCGACGGAGCCTCCTCGACGACTTTCTGGTGTCGCCGTTGGAGCGAACATTCGCGCTCCCCGAGGTGAATCGTGTCGCCGAACGAGTCGGCCAGGATCTGGATCTCGATGTGTCGGGGGTGTTCGATATACTTTTCGATGAAAATCCGGTCATCGCCGAACGCTCCGGCAGCCTCGGCGCGGCAGGCTTCGAACCCCGCGACGACCGACGCCTCGTCTCGAGCGATACGGAGGCCTTTTCCGCCGCCGCCGGCCGACGCCTTGAGCATGACCGGGTAGCCGATCTCCCGAGCGATCTCGACGGCTCGTCGCCCCGTGGCGACCTCTTCGTCGGAGCCGGGGATGACGTTCACGCCGGCCTGACGGGCGATACGCTTGGAGGCGATCTTGTCGCCCATCGCGGCGATGGCGTCGGAGCCCGGGCCGATGAAGACGATCCCTTCGCCTTCCAGTCGACGGACGAACGCCTCATTTTCAGAGAGGAAGCCATAGCCCGGGTGGACCGCCTCGGCACCCGTCGATCGGCAGGCGGCGACGATCCGGTCGATATCGAGGTAGGATTGCCGAGGTGGCGGTGGTCCGATCAGGACTGACTCGTCCGCCAGTTCCACGTGCAGGGCGTTCTTGTCAGCCTCGGAGTAGACCGCGACTGTAAGGATCCCCATGGCGCGCGCCGTACGCAGAATCCGACAAGCGATCTCACCCCGGTTGGCGATCAGGATCTTCTGGAACATGCGGATCTCGACGCTCAGAGGGGGATGTTGCCGTGTTTGCGCCAGGGCCGTTCGACCCGCTTGTTCCGGAGCATCTCCAGCGAGCGGGCGACGCGCCGACGGGTCTCGCGAGGCATGATGACGTCGTCGATGAAGCCGCGATGCCCGGCGATGAACGGGTTGGCGAATTTCTCTCGATACTCGCGCTCGCGAGCGTCGATCCGTTCGGGGTCCCCCTTCTCGTCGCGAAAGATGATCTCGACGGCGCCTTTCGGCCCCATGACGGCGATCTCGGCCGAAGGCCAGGCGAAGTTGACGTCGCCCCGCAGATGCTTCGACGACATGACGTCGTACGCGCCGCCGTACGCCTTGCGAGTGATGACGGTGACCTTGGGGGACGTACACTCGGCATAGGCGTAGAGCAGCTTCGCCCCGTGCTTGATGATTCCGCCGTACTCCTGCGCCGTGCCCGGCATGAAACCCGGGACGTCGACGAAGGTCACCACCGGGATCGTGAAGGCGTCGCAGAAACGGACGAAACGCGCCGCCTTGATCGAACTCTTGATGTCCAGGCAACCCGCCAGGACCAGGGGTTGGTTCGCCACGAAACCGACGCTGCGACCGCCGATCCGCCCGAAGCCGATGACGATGTTCTTCGCATGATCGGGCATCAGTTCGAAGAAATCCCATTCATCGACGACCTTGTGGATCAACTCACGAACGTCGTACGGGCGGTTCGGATCCTCGGGGACGAGCGAGTCGAGCGACGCTTCGACGCGATCCAACGGGTCTTCGGTGGGGACGACGGGCGGGCTCTCGCGGTTGTTCGAGGGGATGAACGTGAACAGCCGACGGGTCATCATGAGGGCTTCGACGTCGTTCTCGAACGCCAGGTCCGCGACGCCGGATTTGGTCGTGTGTGTGACCGCTCCCCCTAGCTCCTCGGCCGTGACCGTCTCGTGGGTGACCGTCTTCACGACGTCCGGCCCGGTCACGAACATGTAGGACGAGTCCTCCACCATGAAGATGAAATCCGTCATCGCGGGCGAGTACACGGCTCCCCCCGCGCAGGGGCCCATCACGAGCGAGATCTGGGGAACGACCCCCGAGGCGGTGGCGTTCCGCAGAAAAACGTCCGCATAGCCTCCCAGCGAGGCCACCCCCTCCTGGATTCGCGCCCCGCCCGAATCGTTGAGGCCGATGACGGGGGCGCCCACGTTCACCGCCTGGTCCATGATCTTGCAGATCTTCTCGGCGTGGGTTTCGGAGAGCGAGCCGCCGAAGACCGTGAAATCCTGGCTGAAGACGAAGACGAGCCGACCATTGATCGTCCCGTAGCCGGTCACTACGCCGTCGCCGGGGATAACGCTCGCGTCCATGCCGAAATCGGTGCAGCGGTGACCCTTGAACATATCCCACTCTTCGAACGAGTCGGGATCGAGCAGCAGTTCCAGTCGCTCTCGGGCCGTGAGCTTGCCCTTGGCGTGCTGGGCCGCGATCCGTCGCTCACCCCCACCCATCCGGGCCGCGGCGCGCTTCTCGTCGAGCTGGCGGACGATCTCGTGCATGGGGTCTCGCTGTCTCCGAACGGACGTTACGCCCCGGCGGCTTCCACGTAATCGAGCAGGCGATAGGCGGCCGCGGAGGCCGTCATACCCCCCTCAGCGACCGCTCGGCTCACGGCGTCGAGGTCGCGCTGGACCCTCGCATTTTCACGGAACCGTGAACGGAGGCCCGAATCGATCAGGCTCCACATCCAATCGACAGCCTGTCCTCGCCGTTTCTCTTCCAGTTCGCCTGACTCGGAGAGGGCCGCATGCCGTCGTTCAATCTCTACCCAGAATTTGTCGATGCCCTGGTGCTTTGCGGCGCTGACGGAAACCACGACGGGTTTCCAGTTGGGAGAAGGCGTCCGAAGCAGAGAAAGCGCTCCGGCGAGCTGCCTGCGCGCGAGCTCGGCGGCATCGGGGTCGATGTCGGCCTTGTTGACGATGATGACGTCGGCGATCTCGACGATCCCCTTCTTGATGGCCTGGAGGTCGTCCCCGGCGTTTGGGAGCTGGACCAGGACGAACGTGTCGACCATGCCGGCGACCGTCGTTTCCGATTGGCCGACCCCGACGGTCTCGATCACGACCACGTCGAAGCCGGCCGCCTCGCAGATCAACATGGCCTCGCGAGTCTTGGCCGCGACGCCGCCGAGCGAACCTCCGGAGGGCGATGGCCTGATGTAGGCGTCGGGGTTGACCGAGAGGTGTTCCATTCGTGTTTTATCACCCAGAATCGAACCACCTGAGATCGTGCTGGACGGGTCCACGGCGAGGACGGCCAGTCGATGGCCCCGGCGGATCAGTTCCAGGCCGAGGGCCTCGATGAACGTCGATTTCCCCGCACCCGGCGAACCGCTGATCCCCAGTCGAATCGATCGGCCGGTATGCGGCAGGATTGCATCCAGGACACCCGCCGCACGACGTCGATGGTCGGGGCGGGTGGACTCCACCAGCGTGATCGCCTTGGCCAGCGATCTCGGGTGACGCCGGAGGACCCCCTCCACCAGCGCTTGATCGACGGCGTTGAGGGTTACCTTGCTCGTCGATCGCTCCTCGGCCGTGGGCCCGGTCGTGGGGAGGGAAGCGGGGGCCGCGTGGGGGGCGGTCTCGGGATCGCTCGGCATGGATTCTCGGGCGTAAAGGGTTTCGGTGGATCAGGTCATGAGGGCCGGGGGGCCGCCCCCCGGCCCTCATCGACGGCCGCCGGGATCGAGGAGGTGAAGGATCACGCGGAGGCGTGGGTCCGACGGATCGCAGCGAGGATCTGACGGGCGCAGGCCGGGATCGGCGTCCCCGGCCCGAAAATCCCCACCGCGCCAGCCTGATTCAGGAACTCGTAGTCCTGCACGGGGATGACGCCGCCGACGAAGACGCAGACGTCATCGGCTCCAAGCCCCTTGAGGGCCTTGACCAGCTCGGGGACGAGCGTCTTGTGTCCGGCGGCGAGCGTCGAGACGCCGAGCGCGTGGCAGTCGTTCTCGACGGCCTGCCGGGCGGCTTCCTCGGGCGTCTGGAAGAGCGGGCCGATGTCGATGTCGAAGCCTAGATCGGCTAGAGCCGTGGCGACGACCTTGGCGCCGCGGTCGTGCCCGTCTTGCCCGAGCTTGGCGATCATGACCCGCGGCCGACGGCCCTCCTCGACGGCGAACTTGTCGACATCGGCCTTCAGGTCGTCCCAGTCCAGATCCTTGCCGAAGGCCGAGCCGTAGACGCCCGAGATCACCTGATTGTTCGCCCGGAAGCGACCCCAGACTTTCTCCAGGGCGTCCGAGACCTCGCCGACGGTCGCTCGTAGGCGGATCGCATCGACGGCCGCTTCGAGGAGGTTCCCTTGACGCTTCTCGGCCACCTCCGCCAGCGCATCCAGCGCCTTCTGGACCGCCGCCGAATCGCGAGAGTCGCGGACGGACTTCAAGCGCGCGATCTGCGAATCCCGGACGGCCGAGTTGTCGATCTCCCGGATTTCGACAGGATCCTCCTTCTCGAGCCGGTACTTGTTGACGCCCACGATGACGTCGCGGCCCGAGTCGATCCGAGCCTGCTTCTCGGCGGCGCATTCCTCGATTTTAAGCTTGGCCCAGCCGGACTCCACGGCCCGAGTCATGCCGCCCAGCTTCTCGACCTCCTCGATGATCGTCCAGGCCTTGTCGGCAAGCTCTTGAGTGAGCTTCTCCATCATGTAAGAGCCGGCCCAGGGATCGACGACGTTACAGATGTGCGACTCTTCCTGGATGATGATTTGCGTGTTACGCGCGATCCGCGCCGAGAAGTCGGTGGGCAGCGCGATCGCCTCGTCGAACGAGTTCGTGTGCAGCGACTGGGTGCCGCCAAAGACGGCCGCCATGGCTTCGATCGTGGTCCGAACAATATTGTTGTACGGGTCCTGCTCGGTGAGCGACCAGCCCGAAGTCTGGCAGTGCGTGCGGAGCATCATCGATTTGGGCTTCTTGGGGCCGAAGCCCTTCATGATCTTCCACCAGAGAAGCCGAGCGGCGCGGAGCTTGGCGACCTCCAGGTAGAAGTTCATCCCCACCGCGAAGAAGAAGCTCAGTCGGCCGGCGAATTCGTCGACGTCCAGGCCCTTCGCCAAGGCCGTCTGGACGTACTCTTTGCCGTCGGCGAGCGTCAGCGCGAGCTCGAGCGCCTGCGTAGCGCCGGCCTCCTGCATATGATAGCCCGAGATCGAGATCGAGTTGAACTTCGGCATCTTGTGAGCCGTATACTCGATGATGTCGCCGACGATGCGCATCGAGGGCTCGGGAGGATAGATGTATGTGTTCCGGACCATGAACTCCTTGAGGATGTCGTTCTGGATGGTCCCGGAGAGCTTGTCGAGCGGGACGCCCTGCTCCTCGGCCGCCACGATGTAGCCGGCCAGGATCGGCAGAACGGCGCCGTTCATCGTCATGGATACCGAGACCTTGTCGAGCGGGATGCCGTCGAAGAGGAGCTTCATGTCCTCCACCGAGTCGATCGCCACCCCGGCCTTGCCGACGTCTCCCTGGACACGCGGGTGGTCGGAGTCGTAACCCCGGTGGGTGGCCAGGTCGAAGGCCACGGAGACCCCCTGGCCTCCTGCGGCGAGCGCCCGCTTGTAGAACGCGTTCGACTCCTCGGCGGTGGAGAATCCGGCGTACTGTCGGATCGTCCAGGGGCGGACGGCGTACATCGTCGCCTGGGGTCCGCGGACGAACGGCTCGAACCCGGGGAGGGTGTCGGTGTAGGGAAGGTCCTCTACGTCGCCTCGGGTGTACAGGGGCTTGACGTCGAGGCCCTCCGGGGTCTTCCAGTCGAGATTCTCAACCTTGTTCTCAGGCGCGAATTTCGCGGCGGCCTTCGCCCAGCCGCCAAGATTCGAGGAGTTCGGAAGTGACTCGCTCATCGTATTCGGACCTCTTATCCCTCAAGTTGACGTGGGGATCACCGCGCCGCATAGGCTCATGACGGGTCGGCGGGGGCGTATTCAGCCCTCGCCCGACCGGTTCGGCGACGACGCTTGGTCCCTGGAAGTGTGCGATTCGCCCATCGGCCGCGGGTGGCGTGGATCCACCTCGCGATGTGAGACGGGGCCCGGAGCTCGCGGTCCGCGAGCGTCCCGGACGCTCTGATTTCACCCCAGGATACCCGGAACCTGTGACCTGGGCCATCGGGGAAAGGGTCCTAAGATCGATTACCGGCATTTCACGAAGTTCGAAAAGAGCGACCCCTTCGGACTCGTCGGAGCAGCCGAAAGGCGCCAGGTCGAGTGAACAGATTCTTGAACGTTGACGCCGCGTCGGCCTTGACAGAGCAAGGGAATCTGCCACGATGAAGGCGGGCGCCGTCGCCCGTCGGGCGAGGCAGCCCGCCCCTCCCCCCCCCCCGCCGGCCCGGGGCGGGACGAGTCGAGCGAAATTGTACAAAGTCCGCGTGACCTTCCGGAGTTCCGCCATGATCATCAAGGGTAAATCGGCCGTCATCACCGGTGCCGGCAGCGGCATCGGACAGGCCGTGGCCATGGAGCTGGCCGACCGCGGCGTCGGCGCCGTCGGCCTTGTCGACAGCAGCGAGAGCGTCATCAACGTGGCGCGCGCGATCAATGATCGTATGGAGCGGCCGGTGGCCGAGGCGATCATCGGCGACGTGACCGACTCTGCATTCCGCTCCCGAGCTTTCGACCTCATCTGCAGCAAGTACGGCGTGCCGAGCATCTGCATTCCCGCCGCCGGCGTCAGTCTGGACCAGCCGGCCGTCCAGATGGACGAACAGACCGGCCGGGCTGTGATCTATCCGCTGGACAAGTTCCGCGAGGTCGCCGAGATCAACCTGATCGCCCCCGCCGCCTGGGCCCTGGAGACCATCGCCCGGATCGCCGAGGATCGCCATGGTCGGGGCCTCAAGGGCTGGAATCCCGATGAAGGGATCCAGGGGACCATCATTTTCCTGGGGGCGGTGTCGTCCCACGGGAATACCGGGCAACTCGCCTATACCGCCGCCAAGTCAGGCCTCGAAGGCGTGGCCTCGACGCTCGCCAAGGAAGCCATCAACTTCGGCGTCCGCTGCGCGGTCATCCACCCTGGCTATACGGACACGCCGATGACCCGGGCCCTGGGCGAGGAGTACATCCAGAAGAATATTCTGCCGTACACCCAGCTCCGACGTCTCATCGCCCCGTCCGAGATCGCCGATGCGATCTACTTCCTGATTTGCAACTCGGCCGTCAGCGGCCAGCTCTGGGCCGACGCCGGCTGGCACCCCCAGTCCTGACCACGGGCCCGCCCCGCCATGCACCGTCCTGCCCAGCGGGGCGGCCGCCCCCCGTCGCGACGCCCGCCGCCAAGGAGCCGATCGATGACCCGGCCTCGACTGCAGATCACTCCCGATCACAACCTGGCCCTCGACCTGGTCCGCACGACCGAGGCCGCGGCGCTCGCCGCGGCCCGCTGGGTCGGCCGCGGCGACAAAAACGCCGCCGACGGCGCGGCCGTCGACGCGATGCGGCTGCTCTTCAATTCGATGCAGTTCGACGGGGTCGTCGTTATCGGAGAGGGGGAGAAGGACGAGGCCCCCATGCTCTTCAACGGCGAGCGGCTGGGGACCGGCGACGGCCCCGAGGTTGATATCGCGGTCGACCCGATCGACGGCACGAAGCTCGTCGCCGGCGGGCAGGCGAACGCCGTCGCCGTGGTGGCCGTCTCCGAGCGGGGGACGATGTTCGACCCCGGCCCTTGCTTCTACATGGAGAAGATCGCCGTGGGTCGTGAGGGAGCGGCGGTCATCGACGTCGCGGCCCCGATCGAGGACAACGTCCGCAAGGTCGCCGCTGCCCGAGGGATGGAGGTCGGCGATCTGACCGTCGTCATCCTCGATCGCGAGCGTCACCACGAGGCCATGGCCCGCGTCCGGGCCGTCGGCGCCCGCGTCTACCTTATCACCGACGGCGACGTGGCCGCAGCGATCGCCGCGGCCACCCCCGACACAGGGATCGACCTGCTCTACGGTATCGGCGGCACGCCGGAGGCGGTCATCACCGCCGCGGCTCTCAAGTGCCTGGGTGGTGCCATCCAGGGCCGGCTCTGCCCTCGCAGCGACGCCGAGCGTCAGGCGGTCCTCGCCGCCGGCTACGACCTGGGTAAGGTGCTCACCACGAACGAATTGGTCCGCGGCGAGGACGTCTTTTTCGCTGCGACCGGCATAACCGACGGCTCCCTCCTACGGGGCGTTCGCTATAGCTCCGACGGCGCCACGACCGAATCGATCGTGATGCGTTCCCGATCTGGGACCATCCGGACAATCAAGGCCGAACACCGCTGGGAGACGCTGGAACCCGGCTCCGGGGGCGAACGCGTTTATGGAGGCCAGACCGACCGCCCCGCCCATCGCCTGCCGCCGATTCTCCGGAAGGATTCCGGGGCGTCCGACACCTCCTCGGATACCTGATCCTCGGGCCACTCGCCCTCCGCGTCACGTCGTCAGGGCCGCGGCTAGTTCGGCCGGCACGGGTCTGGGTTTTCGGGTCGTCGTGTCGATGGTCACGAGCGTGACCACGGCGTCGACGGCGACGGAGCCGTCGGCCTTTCGGATTTCCTGACGGAACGCAAAGCTCGTCCTCCCCATCCTCTCGGGACGTGTGACGATCGTCAGCACCTCGCCCTGCCGACACTCACTTCGGTAGTTGACGTTGACGTTGACCGTCACGGTCGCCATCCCCATCGACTCGAGCCGGTCGTATGGCAGGGCGTTGCGGTCGTACCACTCCTCGCGTCCCCATTCGAGATACTCGACGAATTTGGCATTGTTTACGTGAGCATTGACGTCGATCTCGGTCGAACGGACGATGACGTCCAGGCCGATTTCATTCATGAGCCTGACCCTGCCTTAGTGACCCCTGCACGCCGCCGACGCCTCATGGGCTCGCCTGCGGCCTTCAGGCTCGATGATTGATTCGGTCGAGATCGAAATATCGGAAAACAAGAGCGAAATCAGCTCTCCGATGTAGCACTGCGGACAGGTGTCGTCTATGATGGAGTCCTGGCGTCCGGGCTCTCAAGTCCCTCGGACGGCCTCCCCTTCCCGATCGATCGACAAGCCGTCGCGTGCGGCTCCGGATCATACCGGACCCCCCGCTCGCCCCGATCTTGTTAGAACTTCGGCGCTCAGCCGGGCCCGTACACGCACGGCGAGACGGCCGGAACTTTGCAGAGGAGTTAGTCAAGATGTCACGCATGGTCGAGGTCACGGAGCTGGTCCTCCGCGACGCCCACCAGAGCCTGCTGGCGACTCGTATGACGCTGGAAGATATGATTCCGGCGTGTGAGGAGATCGACAAGGCCGGCTTCTGGAGCGTCGAGTGCTGGGGCGGAGCCACGTACGACTCGTGCATTCGATTCCTGAACGAGGATCCCTGGGAGCGGCTGCGGACGTTCCGCAAGCTGATGCCCAACTCCCGACTCCAGATGCTGCTGCGGGGCCAGAACCTGCTGGGGTATCGGCATTATGAAGACGGCGTCGTCGATCGATTCGTCGACAAGTCGGCCGAGAACGGCATGGACGTCTTCCGGGTGTTCGACGCGCTAAACGACCCACGGAACCTGAAGCGGGCGATGGACGCCGTCAAGCGGACCGGCAAGTGGGCCGAGGGGACGATCTGCTACACCACCTCCCCCCTGCACACGGTGGAAAGATTCGTCGACCTGGCCCAGCGACTGAAGGAGATGGGCGCGGCGTCGATCTGCATCAAGGATATGGCCGCCCTGCTCCGGCCCCAGCCCGCGTTCGACATCGTCCGCGGCATCAAGGAGAAGTGCGGCGAGGACACCCTCGTCCACGTCCACGTCCACTCCACGACGGGCGTGACCATGGTCAGCCTGATGAAGGCTATCGAAGCCGGGGCGGACATCGTCGACACCGCCATCTCCTCACTCAGCCTGGGCCCCGGCCACAACCCGACCGAGGCGCTCGTCGAGATGCTTGAAGGAACCGGCTACGAGACCAGGCTCGACAAGGCTCGGATGCTCAAGATCAAGGAGCATTTCGCTAAGGTGCGCCCCCGGTACGCCGAATTCGAGTCCAAGATCTACGGGGTCGAGACCGAAATCTTCGACAGCCAGATCCCCGGCGGCATGATCTCCAACATGGAGAGCCAACTCAGGCAGCAGGGCGCGGGGGACCGCCTTAAAGAAGTGCTCGCCGAGGTCCCCAGAGTCCGCAAGGACGCCGGCTACCCCCCGCTGGTGACCCCATCGAGCCAGATCGTGGGCACCCAGGCCGTGTTCAACGTCCTCATGGGCGAGTACAAGGCGCTCACCGGTGAGTTCGCGGACCTGATGCTGGGCTACTACGGCGAGACCATCGCCGAGCGAAACCCCGAGGTGATCGCGGCCGCCGAGAAGCATGCCAAGAAGCAGTCGATCACAAACCGTCCCGCCGACCAGCTCAAGCCGGAATGGGAGGCCCTGGACAAGGCTGCCAAGGCCCTTCCCGGCAACGACGGGACCCCCGAAGACACGCTCACTTACGCCATGTTCCCCCAGGTCGCCCCCAAGTTCTTCGCCCATCGATCCGAAGGGCCCAAGGACCCTTGCAAGAGTCCTGCCTCCGCGGCGTCCCAGTCGGCGAGCGCCGGCGCCAAGGGCGTCGACGGCTCCGGGTCGATCACCGGCCCGGTCACCTACGACGTGCAGATCGGCGACAAGAAGCACAAGGTGACCGTCCAACCGGCCTGACCCGAGAAAGAGATTCGATCATGAGCACGAAACCCAAATCGATGGAGAAGCTCGTCGAAGAGCTTCGCACCGCCAAGGCCCATATCCAGGAGGGGGGAGGTCCGGCGCGGCTAGAGAAACAGAAGTCGGAAGGGAAGCTCACGGCCCGCGAACGCGTCGCCGGACTGGTGGACCCGGGGAGCTTCGAGGAAATCGGCCTGTTTGCAAAACACCGACAGGTCGAGTTCGGGATGCTCGGCAAGGAGGTCCCGGCCGACGGCGTGGTGACCGGGGCGGCCTCGATCGACGGCCGTCTCATCCACCTGGCGAGTCAGGACTTCAGCGTCCTCGGCGGATCGGCCGGCGAGGTCCACTCGCTCAAGGTCGCCGACGTCATGAAGATGTCCCTCCACACCGGCAGCCCGTTCGTCTTCATCAACGACTCGGGCGGCGCACGGGTCCAGGAAGGGATCGACTCGCTCTCGGGATACGGCAAGGTCTTCTTCACGAACGTCTCGTTGTCCGGCGCCGTGCCGCAGATCTCGCTGATTTGCGGCCCCTGCGCCGGCGGGGCGGCCTATTCGCCCGCCCTGACCGACTTCATCATCATGACTCGCAAGGCCCAGATGTTCATCACGGGGCCCCAGGTGATCAAGCAGGTCACCGGCGAGCAGATCACCGCGGACGCGCTCGGTGGGGCCGACTCGCACATGGGCCACTCGGGCGTCGTCCATTTCGTCGCCGAGGACGACCAGGAAGCCCTGTACCTCTGCCGCAGGCTCCTCAGCTTCCTCCCGTCGAACAACCTGGAGGACCCGCCCCGGCTCGAAGCCCCCAACAACGTCGATCCCAACCCCGAGCTTAACGAGATCGTCCCCGTCGAGCCCAAGCAGGGTTACGACGTGCGCCAAGTGGTCGGCGCGATCGTCGATCAGGGGGACTTCTTGGAGGTGCAGGCCGGCTATGCGATGAACATGGTCGTCGGATTCGCACGCATCCTGGGCCGATCGGTCGGGATCGTCGCCAATCAACCCCAGGTCTTGTCGGGTGCCATCGACATCAACGCGGCGACGAAGGGCAGCCGGTTCATCCGGTTCTGCAACGCCTTCAACATCCCACTTGTCACGTTCGTGGACGTCCCCGGTTTCCTGCCGGGAGTTCAGCAAGAGTATGGCGGGATCATCCGCCACGGCGCGAAATTGCTCTTCGCCTACTCTGCCACGACGGTGCCGAAGATTCAGGTGATCCTGCGAAAATCGTACGGCGGCGCCCACCTGGCGATGGGATCAAAGGACCTGGGGGCCGACCGCGTCTTCGCCTGGCCGACCGCCGAGGTCGCCGTGATGGGGGCCGAGGGGGCCGTCGAGATCGTCTTCCGCAAGGAGATGGAGCAGGCCGAGGACAAGGCAGCCAAGCGGGCCGAGTTGATCCAGAAGTACAAGTCGACCTTCTCGACGCCGACCGCTTCGGCCGGACGTCGGCTCGTCGACGACATCATCGAACCGGCCGAAACCCGCAAGCACCTCGCGCAGGCGCTCGAGTATCTGAGCACCAAGCGCGAGCAGCGTCCGGCCAAGAAGCACGGCCTGATCCCCCTCTGAGCTGGAGCGAAACCCATGAAGACGGAAACGCCCAGCCTGGCGGACGTCCTGAAGGCGTTGGCCGCGATCCAGGCCGATCTCGCCCGTATGGGAGAGCGACTCGCCGCCGTCGAAGCCGTCCAATCCCGACCTATGCCGGTCCCGGCCGAGTCGGCCGCCCCGGCGGCCAAGCCCGCCGACCCTCTGACCCAGGAGACGATCCTCGCCATTGGCGCGGCGATCGCGGCGTATCTCGGCAAGAAAGCCCATATCCGGCAGATTCAGTTGCTCGGCTCCGTTGCCTGGGCCCAGCAAGGCCGGGTCACCATCCAGGCGTCGCACGCCCTGAACACGGCGAGGAGCCAGCCTTGAAACTCAAGATCACCGTAGACGGGAAGTTGTACGAGGTGGACGTCGAGGTCTCGGAGCCCGAGCGGGCCAAGCCCGGCTTCGTCCCCCCCATCGGCCAGATCCGCGTTCCCGCCGCTCCGACCGCCCCGGTCGCCGCATCCTCCGCGGTCGAGACCGTCGGCGACGAGTCGAAGGTCTGCCGCAGTCCGTTCGCCGGCACCGTCTCGCGCGTCGAGGCCCAGGTCGGCGCCAAGATCAAGCTCAACGAGGTACTCGTCGTCATCGAGGCGATGAAGATGGAGACCTCGATCACGGCCCCCGCGGCCGGCAAGATCGCCAAGATCAACGTCGCCGCCGGCGACGCCGTGAAGCAGGGGCAGATCCTCATCGAGTTCGAGTGATTCCGGCCCGGGCGGCCGGCGGGTCTGGGTCGCTGGGCCCGCCGGATCCCGATCTGGGGATTCCCAAGGAGAGACACATGACGCCCGTCAAGGCCGTCAATCACATCGGCATCGCCGTCCGGTCGATCGAGGCGCAGAAGGAATACTATACGAATGTGCTCGGTGCCGTCTTCGAGGGCGAGGAAATCGTCGCCGACCAGAAGGTCAAAGTCGGTTTCTTCCGCGTCGGCGACGTTCGCATGGAATTGCTCGAGCCGACTGATCCGACCAGCACGGTGGCCGCTTTCATCGAGAAGAAGGGGGAGGGCCTCCACCACGTCGCGCTGGAAGTCGACGACATCGAGGCCCGGATCGCCGACCTGAAGGCAAAGGGCCTGCGCATGATCGACGAAAAGCCTCGCGCCGGCTCGCACCACCTCCAGATCGCCTTCGTCCACCCCAAGAGCACTTTCGGCGTCCTCACCGAGATCTGCGAGGTTACGCAGGAATCGCACTGACGCGATCGTCCGGACAGACGCGATCGTCGCGATTCTCGGAACTTCCGGTGCATGGGCCTCGCGTCCTCCTCCCTCATCCGGGCATCGTCGCGTAGAATGGACGCAAAGGCGCGGGGCGGCACGCCCTCCCTCGCGCCTTCTTCGATTCGTCGAGCCGGAGGCGTCGTCGCCTCGGCGTCTCCCGGCCCCTTCCCCGTTGAACAGGAAATCGATATGAGCGTGGTTGCCTCGAGTCCCGCCGCCGGACGGAGGCCGGCTCCCCGATCTCGCCTCCAGAGGTTCCTGACCTCATCGATCGGGCTGAAACTGATCATGGCTTTCTCCGGCGTCTTTCTTTCCCTCTTCGTGCTGGGCCATATGCTCGGCAACCTCCAGGCTTATCAGGGAGCCGAGGCCCTGGATGCCTACGGCAAGCTGCTTCGCAAGGAGCCGGCGCTCCTGTGGACGGTCCGCGCGGGTCTGCTGGTCCTCGTCGGCCTCCATATCTACGCGTACCTCGCCCTGACCCGGCGGAACAACTCGGCGCGGCCCAAGGGATATCGCCAGAGGAAATGGCGCGAATCGAGCTTCGCGTCCCGTTCCATGAAGCTTACCGGCCCGCTGATCCTGGCCTTCATCATCTACCATCTGCTGCATCTGACGACCGGGACGGTCCACCCCCACTTCGAGGAAGGAGCCGTCTATCACAATCTCGTGACCGGCCTCGGGGGCGTGAACGGCCTGATCTACCTCGCCGCGATGGTCATGCTCGCGTACCACCTCTGGCACGGCGTCTGGAGCATGATGCTGACCCTGGGCCTCCCGGAGGGGCGTTACGGATCGCTGGGCCGCACGGTCGCCACGATCTTCACCATCCTGGTCACGGTGGGGGTCGCGAGCGTTCCCCTGGCCGTGCTGACCGGCGTCCTCCATCAGTGATCGGAGACTCCTCGTGGAACTGAAATCCAACGTCCCTCCCGGTCCGCTCGAGACCAAGTGGACGCAGCACAAGTTCGATATGAAGCTCGTCAATCCCGCGAACAAGCGGAAGTATTCCGTGATCGTCGTGGGGTCGGGCCTGGCCGGCGCCTCGGCCGCGGCCTCGCTCGCGGAGTTGGGATATCAAGTGTCCTGCTTCTGCTACCAGGACAGCCCCCGCCGCGCGCACTCGATCGCCGCCCAGGGGGGCATCAACGCCGCCAAGAACTACCAGAATGACGGCGACAGCGTTCACCGGCTCTTCTACGACACCATCAAGGGGGGCGATTTCCGGGCCCGCGAGGCGAACGTCCACCGGCTCGCCGAAGTCTCGGTCAACATCATCGACCAGTGCGTCGCCCAAGGCGTCCCCTTCGCTCGAGAATACAGCGGCCTCCTGGCCAACCGCTCGTTCGGCGGCGCGCAGGTTTCGCGCACGTTCTACGCGCGGGGCCAGACCGGTCAGCAGCTCTTGCTCGGGGCGTATCAGGCCCTCGAACGCCAGATCGGCCTGGGCGCCGTGCAAATGCACACGCGGCACGAACTCCAGGAGCTCGTCGTCATCGAGGGCAAGGCCCGCGGCATCGTGGCCCGCGACCTGGAGACCGGCCAGATCGAGTCCTACGCCGCCGATGCCGTGATCATGGCGACGGGGGGCTACGGCACGGTCTTCAATCTGGCGACCTACGCCAAGGGCGCCAACTGCACCGCGATCTGGCGGGCTTACAAGAAGGGGGCGGCCTTCGCCAATCCTTGCTACACCCAGATCCACCCGACCTGCATCCCAGTCACGGGCGAACATCAGAGCAAGCTGACGTTGATGTCGGAGTCGCTCCGCAACGACGGCCGGATTTGGGTTCCCAAGGCCAAGGGGGACAAGCGGCCCGCCGGCCAGATCCCCGAGGCCGAGCGGGACTACTATCTGGAGCGGAAGTATCCCGCTTTCGGCAACCTCTCCCCGCGCGACATTTCATCCCGGGCCGCCAAGGAAGTCTGCGATGAAGGCCGGGGCGTCGGCAAGACCGGCTTCGGCGTTTACCTGGACTTCGCCGACGCGATCAATCGTCTGGGCGTCGACACGATCCGCGAGCGCTACGGCAACCTGTTCGACATGTACGAGCGGATCACCGACGAGGATCCCTACAAGGTGCCGATGCGGATCTATCCCGCCTCGCACTACACGATGGGGGGCCTCTGGGTGGACTACCACCTGATGAGCACCATCGAAGGGCTGTTCGTTCTCGGCGAGGCGAACTTCTCCGACCACGGCGCCAATCGTCTCGGCGCCAGCGCACTGATGCAGGGCCTTGCCGACGGGTATTTCGTGATCCCCTACACCCTCGGAAATTACTTCGGCACGGTCCGTACCTTCGACAAGGTCGGCATCGATCATCCCGCCTTCCAGCAGGCGCGTGCCCAGGTCGCCGACCGGTCCAAGCGGCTCCTCGGCATCAACGGCGGCAGGACGGCCGACGACTTCCACCGTGAACTCGGCAAGATCATGTGGAACTACAGCGGCATGGGCCGCACCGAAGAAGGCCTCCAGAAAGCTCTCGCGGAGCTGCCCGTCCTCAAAGAGGAATTCTGGAAGGACGTGCGCGTGCCGGGTACGAACGGGGAGGTGAATCAGTCGCTCGAGAAGGCGGGCCGCGTGGCCGACCTGATCGAACTGGGCCAGCTCCTTTGTCTCGACGCCCTGGAACGCCGCGAATCCTGTGGCGCCCACTTCCGCGAGGAATATCAGACGCCGGATCACGAGGCCAGACGCGACGACGAGAACTTCTGCCACGTCGCCGCGTGGGAGTACACCGGCGAGGACTCGACTCCGGTTCGTCACGTCGAGCCGCTGACTTTCGAGAGCGTGCACCTCCAGACCCGCAGCTACAAGTAAGGGAGAGCCGGATCGTGGCGAACTCCATACCCACCATCGATACATCCGAGGGGAACCGCGATGGCCGGACAAGGTGAAGAGAAGCTTCTGAACCTGACCTTGAACGTCTGGAGGCAGAAGAATCGAAGCGCCGAGGGGAAATTCGAGACGTATCGAGACGAGGCGCGCGGCATCAGCACGGATATGTCGTTCCTGGAGATGCTCGACGTCGTCAACGAACGACTCATCAAATCGGGCCGCGACCCGATCGTCTTCGATCACGACTGCCGCGAGGGCATCTGCGGTCAGTGCGGCGTCGTGGTCAACGGCAGTCCGCATGGCCCGCGTAAGGCCACCACGGCCTGTCAGCTCCACATGCGGAGCTTCCAGGACGGTGATGATCTGACGATCGAGCCGTGGCGGGCGTCGGCCTTCCCGGTGATCAAGGACCTGATGGTCGATCGCGGCGCGTTCGACCGGATCGTCGCCGCCGGCGGATTCGTCTCGGTCCGGACCGGCAACGCTCCCGAGGCCAACAGCACCCCCATCCCGAAGGACGCCGCCGACCTCTCGATGGACGCCGCCGCTTGCATCGGCTGCGGCGCGTGCGTGGCCGCCTGCCCGAACGCCTCGGCGATGCTCTTCGTCGCGGCCAAGGCGGAGCACCTCAACCTCCTGCCTCAAGGGGTGCCCGAGAAAGATCTTCGCGTCGTGGCGATGATCGATCAGGCCGACGGCGAAGGCTTCGGCAATTGCAGCAACCACGGCGAATGCGAAGCCGTCTGCCCCAAGGAGATCAGCTTGGGCTTCATCGCGAGGCTCAACCGCGATTACCTTAAGGCCAGCCTCAAGCGGCCCCGCGGGGCCTCCGCGCCCGGCGGCGCAGGCTGATCCACGACCGACCGCAGCCCCTCCGGCCCTCCCGCCGGGGGGCCTTTCCTTTCTATCGCATCCTCGCCTCTCCCTCGCCCGACCCGCCCTCCCCCCTCCCGATGACTCTGCCCGGAGGACAGCCATGCGAGCGGCCTTGCGCCTTCTCCTGTCCATCATTCTGATTACCTATCTCTCGCCGTCGTCGACCCGGGCCCAGGTAGAGCCCTCGGGGCCGTCTCGCGCCGAATCAAGGGACGCAGCAAACCCGCTAGTTGGCTGGAGTCCTTTCTGGGCGCGATCCGAGGGAGCGGGAACCGCCGTCGTCGACCCGGCGGTGCGACGCGAGGGTCGTGACACCATACGAGTGGAGCAGAAGGGGCCCCGAGATTGGAGTCTCAGCCGGGAGCAAACGATCGAGGTGAAGCCTGGGCAGATCCATCGCCTCTCAGCTTGGTTCAAGGTGGCCGAGGGCTCGCGTGCTGTTCTCTCCGTGGTGCTTCGCGACGAGGGGGACCGCGTTCTGGAGTGGTCCTATGGCGAGAGAATCGCGGTTGCGCCGGAATGGGATCGGGTCGAGGCTCGGTTCATGATCCCGCCTGGTGCGAAGACCATGCAACCGCGCGTCATCGGCGACGGGCCGGCGAGATTCTGGATCGACGATCTCTCCCTGACGCTTGATCCGGATTCGCTCGTCATCGGTGCGAAGCCTAGCACGGAATCCCTTGAACTGGCCGACGCGCGGCTTCGGGTCGTCGTCGACCCGACCAACGGCGCGTTCCGCGTTCGAGACGCTCGATCGGGTCGTGAGTGGTCGCAGCCCTCTAACGGCTCTGGCCTCGTCATACTCGGTGCGAAGCGAGAATCCAACCAGATCCTGATCGATTTCGTCGACCCTCGCTCGATCATGAAATTCCGGGCGAGTGTGCGAATCGATCCTGATCCATCGGAGATCGTCGTCGAATTGACGGGCCAGGGACCGCTCGCCTCCCCGATCGCGTTTCCGTACCCGTTCGTCACTGGCGACGGCACAACGCTGATCCTACCCGTGAACGAAGGGATGAGCTACCCGGTCGACGACCCGAGCCTTCCCCCGATGGAGTTCATCCTCTACGGCGGCCATGGGCTCTGCATGGCCTGGTGGGGGGTCGTCGATGGACAGGCCGGATTGATGGCGATCGTCGAGACCCCCGACGACGCTTCGGTCCGCGTGCCTCGGTCCGAAGGGAAGCTCTGCCTCGCCCCACTCTGGGAACCGCAGAAGGGCCGGTTCGGGCCGACGCGTAGGATCCGATACATCTTCTTCGAGGACGGCGGATACGTCGCGATGGCCAAGCGCTATCGCGAGTATGCCAGGTCCACAGGGCTCCTGAAGACACTCGTCCAGAAGCGGGCCGAGAATCCGAACATCGACAAACTGGTCGGCGCCGCTAACATTTGGTGCTGGGACCGCGACCCCGTGGCGATCGTAAGAGAACTCAAGGAGGCGGGGATCGACCGAATTCTCTGGTCGAACGCCGCTACTCCCGAGCAACTCCGGAAGCTCAACCAGTTAGGGGTTCTCACGAGCCGTTACGACATCGATCAGGACGTGATGGACCCGGCGACATTCCCCAGGCTCCCGGACGTCCACCCCGATTGGACGACCAAGGCCTGGCCTGAAGACCTGATGCTCGATGCTCGGGGAAACTGGATCCGAGGCTGGGAAGTCGAGGGTAAGGACGGCCGGATGTACGCCTGCGGCGTCACCTGCGATCGACAGGCCGTAAGTTACGCAGTGAAGCGGATCGGCGAAGAGTTGAGGACGCACCCCTATCAGTCGCGGTTCATTGACACGACTACTGCATCGCCGTGGCGGGAATGCTACTCCCCCACGCATCCCGTCACACGGTCCGAGAGCCGTCGTTTCAAGATGGACCTGCTCGGCGTGGTCCACGACCGGTACAAGCTGATCACCGGCTCCGAGACGGGCCACGACGCCGCCGTCCCGTTCGCCGACTACTTTGAAGGCATGCTCAGCCTGGGCCCCTATCGCGTCGCGGACGCCGGCCGGGACATGGCGAGAATCGTGAAGGAAGTCCCGCCCCAGATCGAAAAGTTCCAGACCGGAGCATACTACCGATTGCCGCTCTGGGAGTTGGTCTTCCACGACTGCGTCGTCGCGCATTGGTACTGGGGCGACTACAACAACAAGCTCCCTGCGGTCTGGGCTCGTCGCGATCTCTTCAACGCACTGTACGGCACACCACCCATGTTCATGTTCACGGCCGATTCCTGGCGGCGAGACCGCGATCGCTTCGTGGAAAGCTATCGCACCGCGACCCGCGTGGCCCGGGAATCGGGCTACAGCGAGATGCTCTCGCATGAATGGCTGACACCCGATCACTCCGTCCAGCGAACGCGGTTCGCCGACGGGCAAGTCGTCGTCGTGAATTTCGGCGACCAGCCCTACCGCACTTCAGAAGCTGACCTCGTTTCGCCGCTGGGCGTTCTTATCCATTCGCGTGGCGAGACGCCTTGAACCACGCTTGAGTCCAGGCCTTGCGTCTGCGGCCTCGTTGAACAATAATTCAACGAGGCCGCGGGTGTGTCGGGTCTCATCTCGGCAGTCAGGCGGTCCGGCCAGGAAGAGGGAAAGACATGGCGCATGTTCGACTTGCGGTCGCGGTGGCCACGGCCGTGGCCATCGTCTCGGCGGCGACGCCGGGACGGTGCGAGGAGCCTCTGACATTCGAAAAGGACGTCCGTCCCATCCTCAGGGCGTACTGCCTGGATTGCCACGGGGGCGAGTCGACCAATGGCAAGCTGGACCTCCGCCTGAAGCGCTTCGCCGAGAAGGGGGGGACGAGCGGCCCGGCCTTGGTCCCGGGGGACGGCGAGGAAAGCTACCTCCTCGTTCGGATGCAAGAGGGCGAAATGCCCCCAGGCGAGAAGAAGGTCCCGGCAGATCAGATCGCCGTCGTCGAGCGTTGGATCGCCGCTGGCGCGCAAACCCTGCGAGAGGAGCCGGAACAGCTCCCGCCGGGCCTCCCGATCACGCCCGAAGACCGCGCGGGGTGGGCGTACCAGCCCATCAATAAAACGTCGCCGCCGGCGGTGGAGGGTTCCCACGCGCGGACGCCGATCGACGCGTTCATCCTGGCGAAGCTTCGCGAGAAGGGTCTCGATCTTTCGCCCGACGCCGACCGTCGCGCCCTGATCCGGCGAGCGACCTTCGACCTCACGGGGCTTCCGCCGACATCCGAGGAAGTGCAGGCGTTCCTGGACGACTCGCGAGCAGACGCTTATGAGAGGCTCGTCGATCGGCTGCTCGCCAGCCCGCATTACGGCGAGCGTTGGGGCCGGCACTGGTTGGACGTCGTCGGTTACTCCGACTCCGACGGCGACGTGAACACCGACACCATCCGTCCCTACGCATACAAGTACCGTGATTACGTCATCCGCGCCCTCAACGCCGACAAGCCGCTCGACCGCTTCATCGTGGAACAACTCGCCGGCGACGAACTTGTCGACCGCGCCGACGGCCTGACGGCCGACGAGGTCGAGACGCTGGCCGCCACCGGCTTCCTGCGTATGGTTCCGGATGGGACCTCGAATGGCGGCGGCGACATCCCGCTAACGTCGAATCAGGTGGTCGCCGACGCGCTCAAGATCGTCGGTTCCACCTTTCTCGGACTGACCGTCGGCTGCGCCCAATGCCACGATCACCGATACGACCCGATCCTGCACGAGGACTATTATCGGCTCCGGGCCGTGTTCGAGCCGGCGTTCGACCCGGCCCACTGGCGACGGCCAGGCCAGCGGCTCGTCTCGCTCTACACGGCCGCCGACCGCGAGAAGGCTGCGGCTGTCGAAGCGGAGGCGGCCGTCCTGCAGAAGGCCGTCCAGGAAAAGACGGCGAAGTACATCTCCGAGGCGCTCGAGATCGAGTTGAAGAAATTTCCCGAGCCGACGCAAAGCCAGCTTCGCGACGCCCTCGCAGCCCCCGGTGACAAGCGGAGCGACGAGCAGAAATCCCTGCTCGCGAACAATCCAAGTCTGAACATCACCGCCGGCGTCCTCTATCAGTACAACGCCAAGGCTGCGGATGAGCTCAAGAAAGACAACGAGGTCGTCGCAGCGAAGCGTGCCGAAAAGCCCGTCGAGGATTTCGTCGGCGTGCTGGACGAATCGCCCGGCGTGCGGCCCGAAACCCGGATTTTCCACCGTGGCGACCACCGCCAGCCGACGAAGCCCGTGACCGCCGGCGACCTGACGATCACAGCTCCCGAAGGCTCGCGATTCGAGATCACCGACGCCGACCCGAAGGCCCCGAGCAGCGGGCGGCGCCTGGCCTTCGCGCGCCATTTGACCGACGGTCGTCATCCACTGACCGGCCGGGCCCTCGTGAATCGGTTCTGGATGCATCATTTCGGAAGGGGGATCGTGGAGACGCCGGGAGACTTCGGCGCTCTTGGCGCCAAGCCGACGCATCCCGAGTTGCTGGACTGGCTCGCTGCCGAACTGGTGGATTCGGGATGGAGCCTCAAGAAGCTCCATCGCCTGATCATGACTTCCAGCGTCTATCGCCAGTCCTCGCTCCGAGATTCGCATCGGGACCAACTGGACGGCGACGGCGCGTTACTCAGCCGCTTCCCGGTCCGCAGGCTCGACGCCGAGTCGATCCGTGATGCGATTCTTCAAACAGCCGGCCGGCTGGATCGAGGGCTTTACGGACAGCCCATCGCGATCGTCGAGGATTCCGTGGGACTGGTGAACGCCGTCGGAGACTCCGCGCGACGAAGCGTCTATCTTCAGGCCCGCCGCACGCAGCCCGTGTCGTTCCTGACGACGTTCGACGCACCCGTGATGAGCGTCAACTGTGAGCGTCGGGTCGAGGCGACCTCGGCACCGCAAGCTCTGATGCTCATGAACGGGGATTTCGTGCTCAAGCATGCCGAAACGCTCGCCGGGAGGATCCTCACCGAGATTCCCGGAGACGATCCCGCCGCCAACGACCAACGTCTCGTCAGTGTCTGGAACGCGACCTACCTCCGATCGGCCTCGGACGAGGAGGCGGCGTGGGCCGGGAAGTTCCTCGTCGAACAGCAGGCCGCGATCGCCCTGGATCCGGCCGAGAAGGATCCTCGACGTGCGGCGTTCGTGAACCTGTGCCAGCAGCTCCTCAATTCGAACGAGTTTTTGTATGTCGACTGACCAACGCTTCCCGACCCGCCGGTCGTTCCTGGCGAACTCGGCTTTCGGGGTGGGGGCCGTGGCCCTGGCGCACCTGCTCCGGGACGAAGGGCTCCTGGCCGATCCAGGCAACCTCATCCCAGAAAACAACCCGCTCACCCTGAATCCGCGCCCGCCCCATTTCGCGCCTCGCGCGAACGCGATGATCTCGCTGTTCATGCACGGAGGCCCCTCGCACGTGGACCTGTTCGACCCCAAGGAGGAACTGTCCCAACGCCACGGGATGGATTACGAGGGGGAGGTCGGCTTCAGCTTCGTGAATCGGGCCAGCAAGAAGTTGTTCGGGAGTCCCTGGAAATTCACCCGGCACGGGGAATCCGGGACTGAGGTCTCCTCGCTCCTTCCTCACATCGCCGAGTGCGTCGACGACCTTTGCGTGATCCGCTCGATGCATACCGGGCACAACGGACACGAGGTCTCCATCCGGTTTTTCCACGGCGGGATCCCGGCGCAGACCGGTCGACCGACGCTGGGGAGTTGGCTGGTCTACGGCCTGGGGAGCGAGTCCCGCGAACTGCCGGCCTACATGGTCCTGTCCGATCCGGGCGGACATCCCGTCGACGGCCCCTTGAACTGGTCGAGCGGCTTCATGCCTGCGCTCTATCAGGGGACGGTGCTCCGGCCCGAGGAGCCTCGCATCCTCAACCTCGACCCGCCGCCGAAGCTCAAGGGAGGGATCCAGGAGCGAAACCTCGCTTTCCTGGAGCGGCTGAATCGCGGCCACCTGGCCCGTCATCCGGGAGAGGCAGACCTGGAGTCCCGTATCCAGAGCTTCGAACTGGCCGCGAAGATGCAGACGGCCGCCAAGGAAGCGCTCGACGTTTCCCAGGAGCCGAGGTCGATCCAGGAACTCTACGGGCTGGACGACGAGGCGACACGAGACTACGGCACCCGTTGCCTGATCGCACGCCGGCTCGTCGAGCGCGGTGTGCGGTTCGTCCAGATTTTCCTGGGGGGGCAACCCTGGGACAACCATGGCGGAATCCAGTCGGGGCTGCCCGCGATCTGTCGGCGCACCGACAAACCCTCGGCCGCACTCGTCAAGGATCTCAAGCAACGTGGCCTGCTCGACACGACCCTCGTGCATTGGGGAGGCGAGATCGGTCGCTTGCCGGTCGTCGAGGGCGCCCTCGACTCCAACGCTGGTCGAGACCACAACGGCCAGGGCTTTACGATCTGGATGGCCGGCGGCGGCGTCAAGCCGGGGATGACGTTCGGTGCGACCGACGAGGTCGGCCACCGGGCGGTCGAGAACATCGTCACTCCGAACGACTTCCAGGCCACGGTGCTCCACCTCTTCGGCCTCGACCACGCCCGCTTGACCTACCAGTCGAACGGTCGCGCCCAGCATCTGATCGACGGTCGCGAGGCGCGCGTCGTCCGCGAAATCCTCAATATGGCCTGACATCTTCAAGGAAACGTGCGCTCATGACTCGACGATTCCGCCGATTCCTACTCGTCTCGACGGCGACGGTCGCTTGCCTCGCGACGCGGGCCGAAGCCTTTGAGGCCCCGAAACCACTGAAGGCTGGCCTGTTTTCGGTCGATGCGACCCCGCCGGTCGGGAGCCCCCTGACCTATGATCCGACGACGGGAGTCGCGCATCCCTTGAGCTCCAAAGGCGTGGTCCTGATCGGAGAAGGGGAGCCGATCGTTCTTTGCGCCCTGGACTGGATCGGCGTCGCCAACGACGGCCAGCGCGAATTCCGCGAGGCTCTCGCCAGGGCCGCGGGGACGTCGGTCGAGCGCGTCCAGGTTCACACCCTTCATCAGCATGACGCCCCAATCTGCGACTTCTCATCGGATGCGATCCTCGCCGAGCAGGGAATCAACGCCGAATTCTTCGACTCCCCCCTCGCCCGGGACGTGATCGCCCGCACCGCCGAGGCGGTGAAGAAGGCGGTCGCCGACGCTCGCCCCATCTCGCACGTGGGTCTTGGCGAAGGCATCATCGAAAAGGTGGCCTCGAACCGACGGGTCCTCGACGATTCGGGCACGAAGGTCGAACATGTGCGCTTTTCCGCCACCAAGGATCCGAAAGTTCGAGACAAGCCCGAGGGACTTATCGACCCGTCTCTCAAGATGCTCAGCCTTTGGGACGGCGAGACGCCGGTGGCGATCATGACCTTTTATGCAACCCACCCGCAGAGCTACTATCGCACAGGCCTGGCCAACCCTGACTTCCCCGGGATCGCCCGCGATCAGCGGCAGGAAGCCACCGGGATCTTTCATGTCCATTTCGACGGAGCGGGCGGCAACATCACCGCCGGAAAGTACAACGACGGCTCGCCCGAGAACCGTCAGGTCCTCGCCGACCGCGTCGCCGCGGGCATGAACCAGGCCTGGGAGGCCACCGTCAAAACACCGGCGTCCGCCGCCGACCTGGGGTGGAAGTCGCTGAAGGTCGCCCTACCGGTCGATCCCGAGCTCGAAGAGGCCGATCTGGCCAAGACCGTCGCAGACAAGGCTCAACCCGGTCGTAAGCGTTGGAAGGCCGCCTGTGAGTTGGCCTGGGTTCGGCGTTGTAACTCGGGCGATACGATCGATGTCGCGTGCCTGAAGCTCGGCAAGGCCCGCGTCCTCCTGATGCCAGGCGAGTTGTTCATCGAATACCAACTCGCCGCTCAGAAACTACGTCCCGACCTATTCGTCGCGATGGCCGCCTACGGCGACTACGGCCCGGGCTACATCGGCGTCGAGGAGGCCTATCCCCAGGGTGGATACGAGACCTCCCACCACGTCTCACTCGTCGCGCCGAGCGTCGAAACCGTCCTGATGGATTCGATCAAGTCCCTGCTGCGAGACTGACGCGGAGGCCCGTGCCCCCCGTCAAAGGGGCGGGGGGCACTCGTCCAGGATCGCCCCGATGGCTTTCAGATAGCGATCGGCCGATCGGTTCACGGCCTCCTTCGCGTCGTGGTCGATCTGTAGTCCGGTCGTGAAGCCGTAGATCCGGTCGAAAGCGAACGGCTCGACGGCGGCCACGGCCCGCCGGACGGCGTGCGCGGGGAGCGGGATGTAGTTGGGGTAGGAGTACATGAAGCTGACGTGACGGCGATCCGGGCAGACCTGCAGCACGTCCCCGGCAAGGATGACGCCACGACCTTCCGCCCCGTCCGGCCAGTGGAGCACCGTTGCGCCATCGAAATGGCCGCCGCAGCGGATCAGCGTGATCGAATCGTGCAGCGGGAGACTTTCCCCCGTCCAGTAGCAGACGGCGGGGGCCGGTCTGGCCACCCATCGTCGATCCGAATCATGAACATGGACGGGGACTCCTCCGAACGCGCGGCTCCACTCGATCATCGAGCTGTAGTAGTGAGGGTGCGAGATGGCCACGGCTGCGATCCCGCCGAGATCTTCGACCGCTGAGATGGTCTTCTCATCGATCAGGGAGATGCAATCCCAAAGGATGTTGCCGCCGGGAGACTGGAGCAGGAGCGCCCTCTGGCCGATCCCAAACTTTGGGGCCGTCACGAAGCTGCTAAGCCTCGACTCCTCTTCTTTGATCACGTTCTCATGGCCTGATCGAAGGGCTTCGAGCGTCGTCCATTTCTGACCTTCCAGCCCGACGTACTGCCGTTCATCCTCGCAAATCATGCAGATTTGAGGACCGGCCGATGCGGCTCCATACTGGACGCCGCAGGTCGAGCAAATCGGGTGGATCATAGGTTGTCTCGCTCCTGGCCATGCTCGTGAATTCGTGTGCGTCGATTAATGGGGGGAGGAGAGCGGCGAGTCGTCGTAGTGCGCAAGTAAGTCGGCCGCGTCGTCGTAGATCGCGATCGCCCCCTTCAAATCGTCGTCGTCCCATCCTCCCGATCGAAGTGCGATCACGGCGACCCCCGCTTTCGTCGCGGCCTGGACGTCGTACGGCGTGTCGCCCAGCATGAGGACCTGGGAGGCGGGACGATCGGCTTGATCGACGGCCGCGACGACGATGTCCGGGTCTGGCTTCGACCTCTCGGCGTCATCCGATGATGTCTGCGCCTCGATGAGATCGTCGACGCCCGCGAGCTTCAGCAACGTCTCCAGCTCGTTCGCCTGGGCCGAGCTGGCCACGACGATTTTCAAGCCGTCTCGCTTCATGCGGAGGATGAGGTCGCGTACGTCGGGGAAGGCCCGGATTCCTGGGGCGAGTTGCTCAAGAAAGATCTTGGAGCGATCCTGCTGGAGGGCCTTGGCCTCGGGGTCCTCCTTGCTTTGTCCGATCAACTCCGGAAGCATTTTATCGCCGCCTTTGCCGATCCGTTCTCGGACCCGCTCGAACGAGACATCGTGTCCGTGGTCGCGAAAGGCACGCACCCAGGCTTCAGCGTGGGCGTCGTTACTGTCGACCAGGGTTCCGTCGACATCGAGGAGGACGGCTTCGAAACGCGGCATGGCATTGACTCCCGAGGCGGCGGAGCGTGAATCTTCCGCCTCGCTGATGATGCAACTGACATGCCTGGTTATGTGTCGCTCGTCAGGAAGGAAAGCACTTCGACCGGAGCGGCGACGACCTCCTCCGCCCCGTGGGCCTTCAGTTCTTCGATCTCGCGGAATCCCCAGGCGACGCCGATGGCGAACATGCCCGCCCGGTTCGCCGTCAGCATATCTACGGAGGAATCGCCGAGGTAGAGGATCTCCTCGGGCCGCAGGGCCAATCTGTCGGCGACCTCCAGCGCGCCTGCGGGGTCGGGCTTGCGCGGCACGCCGTCTCGCTGACCCAGAGCGACGGCGAAACGCCAGGGGGCGAGGTAGCGATTCACGCATTTTTGCGTGAAAACATCGGGCTTATTGGAAAGTATGGCCCTCGGGATCGAACGGGTGGCAAGGGCGTCCAGGAGTTCGGCGATTCCCGGATAGAGTTGCGTCGCGACGTCCCACCCGTGGTCGTAGAACCGAGCGAATCCCGCGACGCTTCGTGCGACGACCTCCGGCTTCGAAGCGTCGGCGGGTGGAAGCGCCCTCCGAAAGAGCGTAGCGACCCCGTCGCCGATGAATCGTCGATACGAGTCGATCGGATGCGGCGGAAAGCCCCCCTCCTGGAGCGCCAGATTCGCCGACCGACCGATGTCTTCCAGCGTATCCAGGAGGGTCCCGTCGAGGTCGAATAGAATCGCGCGGAGTTTCATGGGCGACCTGGAGTCCGTGGAATTCGCCTCGGTCCGCGTTTCAGGCGAACTGGGGCACCTTGAGGGATTCGCCATCTTTCAGTGCAGACTGGTGGGCGACCACGCCCGCCACAGTCATGTTGAGAGCCGAGACCACGTCGACCAGTGGCTTGCGCTTCTCGAGGATGGCCGTGACGAACTCGTCGGTCAGGTATCCATGCGATCCGCCGTGACCGCCCGACGCGACCTGGGGCGGTAGTGCCGGCCGAGACAGGTCGGGGAGTTGCTTCTCTTCGCCCTGGTAGCTCATCCCGGTCATGAACCCACGCTGGCCGTAGACGCGACCGGTCTCGCTCCCCGGGACGAACGTGTCCCAACTCACGCCGATCCGCGCCATGCCCCCTTCGCTGGTGCGGAAGAGGCCGATCTCGGTGCCGAACGGGTTGTCATACTTGTTGCCGCCGGGCCGGAACTTCTCCATGACGCTCGGCATCGCCTTGCACGTCACCTCGGTGAAGCTCCCGCCCGTGACGGCGACATAGTAGGCCGACGCGTGGGTGGGATACCATTGAGGCGGCAGGCCGACTCGCCACTCGCGGTACGAGGGGATCTGCTCGACGCTGTGGTGGTAGTATTCCCCCTCGGTGTAGACCAGCTTGCCAAGGGCTCCAGCCCTGTAGACCTGTCGCATCGCATGGAGATCCTCGTGAAACGCCGAGGTCTCGAACATCATGTAGGTTAGGCCGCTCGACTTGACTGCGTCGAAAAGGGCGTGGGCCTCCTCGATCGAGCCGAACACGGCGGGGACCGCCGAGGCGACGTGCTTGCCGTGCTTCAGCGCCTCGATGGCGTGCCGAGCATGGCTCGGGGCGTCCGTCGCGATGAAGACGGCCTCGATCGTATCATCCTTGACGAGTTCCTCCAGGGAGGGATACGTCTTCTCACACCGACAGGCCTTCGCCAGGCCGGCGCAACGGTCCGGGAACAGGTCGCTGACGGCCGCCACGGTCACGTTGGGATGGTCCTGAAACCCGAACGCCGCCCCGAACTGGCAGACGCCGTAGCCGATCACGCCGACGCGGATCTTGCGATCCGAGACCGGCTGCCAGACCTTCGTCGACCTGGCGGACGTCTTCACTCCTTCAGCCCCGAGGATGTCCGCCCCCGGCGCCTGCTGGCCGCGAGCGGAGCCCTGCAGCCCGCCCATGGCGGCGAGCCCGAGCGAGCCGGCTCCGAGCGACTCCAGGAATGATCGGCGTGACGACATGATTTGCTCCTTGTTCAGTCACAGGACTCGTTCAGACGACCCGATCGTAAAACAAGCGTTGATCAAATTCCAGACTCCCGATCATCCCACGGCCTCGTCAACCCGCCTTAATTCGCGCCACGCGGAGAGACCCGGCTTCGAGGCGAATGGAGCGAGACCACGTCCTTCGACCCGTTGGAAATCCCGTCGCGGGATCGGGATGACATGCCCGCTGGCAAGGTCGGAGCCGGGTGGCATCCCGCCGCGTCGGCTCCCGCCTAGCCTCTCGCGAAGTGCGGGGCGACGGAATACAGTGGGGGAGTGAGCGACGACAAGCCTTCCGTGGAAACGTCGAGAGAGGTCGTATCATGGATCGTCGTGGGTTTCTGAGATCGGGTGCGATGGGCCTTGCGCTTCCTTCCGCCTTCCGAGCGAAGGCCGAAGAAGCCGCCGATCAGGCGGTCAAGCGGGTGGGGATCGTGGGGCCGGGCTGGTACGGCAAGGTCGATCTCCTGCGGCTGATCCAGGTAGCCCCGGTCGAGGTCGTCTCGATGGCCGACGTCGACAAGCGGATGCTGGCCGAGGCGGCCGACATCGTCGCGGGGCGGCAGGCGTCGGGGAAGAAGCCCCGCACCTACGGCGACTATCGCGAGATGCTCAAGGAGAAGGACCTGGACATCGTCCTGGTCGCCACGCCCGACCACTGGCACGCCCTGCCGATGATCGCGGCCGTCGAGGCCGGGGCCGACGTCTACGTCCAGAAGCCGATCAGCGTCGACATCGCCGAGGGGACCGCGATGCTTCGCGCGGCCAGGAAGCACGGGCGCGTCGTGCAGGTCGGAACCCAGAGGCGAAGCACGCCGCACCTGATCGAAGCTCGAGACGAGATCGTCAAGTCCGGGAAGCTTGGGAAAATCGGCTTCGCCGAGATCTATTGTTATTATCACATGAGAGGAAATGGATCGCCTCCGGAGGGCCCTCCCCCGGACTACCTCGACTGGGAGATGTTCGTGGGCCCCGCGCCCATGAGGGGCTACAACCCCAGCATCCACCCGCGCGGATGGCGAGGGTACATGGAGTTCAGCAACGGGATCATCGGCGACATGTGCATCCACATGCTCGACACCGTACGCTGGATGCTCGACCTGGGCGCGCCGCGCACGGTTTCCTCCGCGGGAGGGATCGTGATGGGCAAGGGCGGGTCCAGCAACACGACCGACACGCAGGTCGCCACGTTCGAGTTCGACGGCCTCGACGTCGTCTGGCAGCATCGGACCTGGGGATCCTCGCCCGACCCGCAATATCCATGGGGCGGCACACTCTACGGCGACAAGGGGACTCTCAAGTTCAGCATCAACGGATACGACTTCATCCCCAACCAGGGTCCGTCCATCCATCGCGACGTGACCATGGAGTTGGAGCAGTACCCCGTCGACAAGACCGAGAAGGATCTGGAACGCCAGGTGGCGCCGGCGGTCCGCTACCACATGCTCGACTTCCTCTCGGCGATCGCCAATCGGAGCAAGCCGGTCGCGGATATCGAGCAGGGATACCATTCGACGACCGCTTGCATTCTTGCCAACATGTCCCAGAAACTGGGCCGATCGCTGGCCTGGGACGCCGAGAACCATCGGATCGTCGGCGACGATGAGGCTAACAAGTTCCTCCAGCGACCCTATCGCGATCCCTGGACCCACCCCTCGGCCGCCTCGGTCTGACCCGGACCTCGGCGAGCCGACTTCCCACGATCTCCCCCATTCGAGGACCCGAAAATGCCTCTCTCCTCAGGGCCGGAAAACACGCGTCGCGACTTGTTCCGGGCGGCCACGGCCGCCGTCGCGGCCGGCGCGACCCTTGGTGCATCCCCCACCTCAGCGTTCGCCGCGGCCGCGCCCAGGTCGGCCGCCGAAGGTCGTTTAAAGCAGTCTGTCTGCCGCTGGTGCTACGGCAAGATCTCGCTCGACGAACTCTGCTCCGCCGCCAAGCGGATGGGGCTCGTCGGGATCGACTTGCTCACTCCCCCCGACTTCGAGACCATCAAAAAGCATGGACTCATCTGCACGATGGTCGGCTCGCATCCTCTGACGGACGGCCTCTGCGAGCCCAAATTCCACAAGAAGTCGCTTGAAATGATGAACGCGGCGATCGAGGCGACCTCGAAGGAGGGCTGGCGCAACGTCATCTGCTTCTCGGGGAACCGGCGAGGAATCGACGACAAGGTCGGGATGGACAACTGCGTCCAGGCGCTGAAGGAGATCGTCCCGGTAGCCGAGAAGGCCGGCATCGTCCTGAACATGGAGCTGCTCAACAGCAAGGTCGACCACGCCGACTACATGTGCGACAACACCAAGTGGGGCGTCGAACTGGTCAAGCGGGTCGGCTCGGACAACTTCAAGCTGCTGTACGACATCTACCACATGCAGATCATGGAAGGTGACGTCATCCGCACCATCGAGAAGGACCACGCCGCGTTTGGCCACTACCACACCGGCGGAAATCCGGGTCGCCATGAGATCGACGACTCTCAGGAGCTCAACTACAAGGCGATCGCCCGCGCCATCGCCGACACCAAGGACGAGGTGTTTTTCGCGCACGAGTTCATCCCCGTACGCGACCCTCTGACCAGTCTGGCCGAGGCCGTCGAACTCTGCATCGTCTGAAAAACCGCCCCTTGGATCTCCCGAATCGCTCGACCACCTTCCCCCCCTTCTCGGAGGGGGAACGCCGCACGCACCCGATCAGGGGCATCAGGCCGGCTTCACGGCCTTCTCCAGCCCGACCGGCGCGTAAAAAAACGGGTGGAGGAGTCGAAACTCCTCCACCCGCTTACCCTCGCATGACTTCAGATCCCTATCGGTTCGGAATAGCAGGCCTTTTCGATAGAGTGATCAAAGCCAGCCGGGTCCTGACTCGGTGATCATGCTTGTTCGGCGATTCGTGTCGTCTTCGAGGCGGCTGCATCGCATGCGTCTGAAAGAGAATGCGGGAGAAGCCAGAGCTGCGGGGCGAGATGCGTCTCGTAATCGCATCCCGACCTTTCTACTCAAACCATAGATCGCACGCGGCGATCGGTCAAGTTAATCAAAAATCGAACCGGGCCGACCAACGGAACCTTCCCAATCGGCCTATCGGTTCAGGTCACCGAACCCTCGCGACGGTCGCAATCCTTAAGTTCGCCCTCGACGATGCCGAAAAGTGAGTTAACAGCCGAGATCGCACAAGGCCGTGCGGCTGTCGGATCGTCGTCCTTGCGACGGTGGACGACCGGCATCATCGAGGGCTCGACGCTCCGACCGGATCGGCCGGGGGGTGGGCTGGGGTTAGGCCCAAATCGGCGAGGACGAAACCTTGAACCGGACTCATGGACGACCACCGCGCTGGGGATCGCTCTCCCTCTTCCTGGGGCTTTGGCTCGGGATGGGCGTCGGTCTCTCGACCTTCGCGGGAGAGCCGGTCGAAAGCGCTCGCTCGACATCGACCGACGTCGAAGCAGACCGAAAGCCGGTGCAGCCTCTGGACGTCGCGGATTCGAAGGTGCACGGCACGATCACCGTCGATTTCGAGCAGGTCACGATCGCGGAATTACTCAAACTCGTGAGCGTGGTCGAGAAAGTCGATGGTGTGATCCACATCGTCTCCTCGAAAGATCAGGACGGACAGTCCTCGATCGTCGTCACCGGCTCGCAAGGCGGGTTGGCCCTGTCCCGACCTCAAACGCCGAACGCCCCCAATCTCGTCATCGCCTCCGCCAACGCCACGACACGACATCCCGCCAGCCGAGTCGCGGATGCTCCTCCCATGTCCCGCCGCGCGAAGATGGAGTTTCCACGACTGGCCGCGATCGGCCGACTCCTGGGCGTTGGTGGACCGCACGAGGACCCGGATCCCCTGCGAGTCAGTGCGAATTCACCGAACGCTCAGAGAGTCACGTCCGCGTCGGCTCTGGTGAGGCGCGAAGGAAAGTCCAGCCTGCAACAGACGCCGGACTCGTCCGCGCAGAGCATGGGAGATGATCTCTCCCTGTCCGCCGGCTCCCGGATCAACGAGCTGGCCAGCGGTGCGACGCCGATCCTCGGTGCGTTTCATTCGCCCTGGCCCGCCCCAGGCCCGGAGTCGCACGCCTTTCGACCCGACCGCGACTCGCAGGTCTCGCGCGCCGTACATATCTCGCAAGATGCTGTGAAGTCGGCTCCCCAACGCCACGTCGCGGCCGACGGGGAAACCTTCGAGGCCCTCGCAGGGCGTTACTATGGCGATTCGCGTTACGCCTGGGCCCTCTGGTGGGCGAATCGCGACCGAGTAGCCTGGCCGGACGCTCTCACTCCCGGAAAGCTGATTCTCGTTCCCGGCCTTGGAGACCTCGATCCCAAGATGGTCATGGCCCAGTCGCCGAACGCGGTCGTTTTGCCTCGCCTGGAGCGAACCGAGCCACCTCGCGATCCCGAAGTCGATCACGCTTCGTATGTTGAGAAGCAGTCGTCGACTGCTCCTGAAGCTTCGCCGGCTGGCGGGTTCGCCGTTCATGTCGTCCGGCCCGAGGATACGCTCCGAATCATCGCCCGTGAGAAATGCGGCGATGAACGGAAGGCTCTCGACATCATCGCCTTGAATCAGAATGTGTTGACTCCCGAGGGACGTGCTCGGGTCGGCCAACGACTGATCCTGCCCGCCCCGGTCGCGTCGCCCGCCCCCTAAGGTCGGGTCGACCCGTCCCAGGGTCGACTCAATTCAAAACAGGCTCCCTCCCATCGACGGAGGAGAGCCTGTTGGTGTTTGGTCCCAGGTCGAGCCAGTCAACGAGCGTTGAGCGTCCAGTAGGGCCCGGGACCGAACGCGATCCCGAAGCGGGTGGCCGCAGGCGAGAGCATGTTGTCTCGATGGCCCGGGGAGTTCATCCATCCGGCGGCGGTCGAATCCGCGTCGCTGTAATTGTAGGCGCAGTTCTGGATGCCGGCAGGGTTCACATGGTGGCCCAGACCTCGCCGGCACTGCTCTGCGTTGTTCTGCTGCGCCCAGGACGAAAGGTCCGCGTCGTAGGCCAGAGGATGGAGGCCCGCGGAGGCGCGGATGCGGTTGAGGACGTGCATGAAGCCGTAAGGATCGCATCCCCCCGCGTAGTCGTAAGCCAGGGTCTCCTGCTGGGCGACCTGCGCGGCGACCGGAGCCGCATCGGGCGCGGCGTACTGGACTTCCTGGACGGCCGCAGGTTCAGCCTGAGCGTAGGTGTGGCCGTAAGCCGGAACGGCCGGCTGTGCGTGGACGTGCTGATGTTGGTGCTGGTGCGAAGGCTGGCGGAACCGTGCCACCAGACGGGAGATCGGCCCCTCCGACTCTTCCTGAGCCGAGGCCGAGGCGGGGGCGGCGACGAGGGCGAGCATCAGGATCCAGGGGGTCTGGAGCTTCGTCATCTATTTTGCCTTTTCTCTGGATGTAGTCTCGATAAGGCGCACCGGAGGCGCTTCGGCTCCCAGCCCCGCGTCCCAAGGGATGCGAAAGCCGTGACCGCTGAGGGAGAGCGAAGTCGCCGAGCGTCGGATGAGCCGGAGGAATTCGATGCGAGCGAGGCGGTATGGCTGGGCCGTTTGAATCCGCCGCAGGTGCGACGCCGGCCGCTTCCGAGTACGGCCTCTCTTATGGCAACTGCCGTGCCGAATCCTCGCTGTAGGTGATTGCGGTGATTCGGGTTGCGATCGAATCGATCGTGGCGGTCGTAGGGCGAATCCGAAGCGTCTCGGGATGCCCGGCGGGTGAAAAGTTACAATGCCGATGAAGGATCGCTTGAAAGCTTTACTCTCCAGCGAACAACCTTCGTCCAGACTGCCGGAGCGTTCGAATCGTCGCGACTCGGAGTCGTCCACCGGCAGAATCGTCTGGTTCTCCTTCCGGAAAAGACCGAGGCCCAATAATCCCCCGGGCGCGTCGAATTACCTGTGTATGGCGGGCCGACTCGACTCGGAGGCCCCGCCGATCAGGTTCGTGGACGCAGAATCGGACGCGGACGAACACCCAGGTTCCCGGGATTCAGGAGATTCAGCATGGCCTGCTCATTGGTCAAGAAGTCGGTGCTTGGTGCGGCCCTTGGAGCCGGGACGCTGTTCCTGGTGTTCGGCACGCACGCCCCCAGCTACGTGAAGACCGCGTTCCACAAGGTGAGGCGAGACGCCAAGAGCATGGTGCCCCTCCCCTTCGACATCGATCGGGCCCGCGAGGAGATCTCCAGCCTTGAGCCGGCGATCCGCGAGAACATCGAAAAGCTCGCCCGCGCCGAGGTCGACGTCGAGCACCTGGATAAGGAAGTCGTCGCCATCCGGGCGAACATGGACACCGAGAAGACGGCGATGCTCACCCTTCGCGAGAGCCTCAAGACGGGCGACTACCGCCTCGCCGGCCACAGCCGGGTCGCCTACACCGAGGACGAGGTCAAGAACGACCTGGCCCGTCGCTACGACTCGTACAACAACGTGAAGAAGATCCTGGAAGCCAAGGAATCGACGATCAAGGCCAAGCAGAGCGAGATCGTGGCCTTCCGCAAGCAACTGGTCACGATGATGGCCCAGAAGAAGACCCTGACCACCAAGCTCGACGAGATCGAGGCCCGCCTCCGTCAGATCGAAGCGACCCAGACGTCGAACGAATTCCAGCTCGACGGCGGGGCCCTGTCCCACGCTCGGGAGACGGTCGCCGACCTGGAGAAGAAGCTCGAGGTGATGGCTCGCAAGGCCGAGATGGAAGGCCGCTACGCCGAATCCGGGGTGCCCGTCGAGGTCAACCCCTCCCGCGACGTCGTCCAGGAGATCGACGCTGAGTTCACCCCCGCGTCCAGCCCCAGTCCCGAGGTCAAGACCGGCGGGAAGAGCCTCTAAGGACCACCGCGAACGGTAGACCCCCAAGGGCCGTCCGGCCGCCCGGAAACGCGGCGGTCGGACGGCTTCTTCCAGTTGTCGGATCGCGACGATGGGCCGGCCGGCGATTACGGCCTCCCCGCCCCGCCCCCCGCATTGCCGCCCGCGCGTCAGGCGAAGGACGGACCTCGGCCCTCACGACGCCTCGCTCGACGGGTTGAGCGGCGTCAGATATCCAGCGTAAGATGTGCGGAGAGCGAGAACCCCATGGTCACTCCGGGCGGCGAATCAACCATGATGGGGCATTGGCGAATCGTGCTGCGACAGGCCGAGGAGGCCGCGCGGGGCGGACGGTACGAGGAAGCTTTCGCCCTGGCCGGCCGACCCGAAGTCGCCGACCATAACCAGGCTGTGCAGTTTCGAGGTCGGTTAGGCCTGGAGCTGATCGCCCGGGCGACCCGCCGAGCCTCGTCCGACGACCTCTCCGGCGCGGTCGACGACCTTCGTCTGGCCGAACGACTCGGAGCCCCCCGACTCACTGGCCGCCGCCCGGCTCGGCCTGGCCGACCTCGTCGCCGACGAGATCCGCGGCGACCTGGAAGTGGGCGAGCCGATACGGGCGCTCGACCGTATCGAGACCCTGGCCCGAGACAAAATCGGCGGGCCTTCCTTGCGACGCTTTCGGGAGATCGCCGACGCCTGGCGACAGGCGACGACCGAAGCCCGCCGCGGCGAATTCGGCCACGCCCACGAACACTTCGACCGCGCCGAGCGACTCGCGGCGGGGGCGGGAGCGATCGCCGTCCAGAATGCGGTCGCCACGGCTCGACGCGACCTCGAGGTCCGCCAGAAATCGGCGTCGCCTTTGGTCGAGGAACTTTACACTGCCCTGTCCGGGGGCGACTGGCCCAGGATCCTGGCCGCCGCCGAGGCCGTGGTGGTCACCATTCCCGATCACCCAGCGGCCCGCCAGGCGCGTGCGAACGCCTGGCAGCGGATCGCCGCCATCGGCCCCTCAAGCGGCTCGCAATGGGCGCGCCGCACCGCCGAGCCCGCGCGGATCGTCCGCGACGCCTCGGCGTCGGAGGGCCAGGGTCGTTCTGCCGAGGAGCCGCCGACGCGAAGACACGGCGAGGGCCGCGTCTTCCCGATGCTGAAGCCCGCGGCTCCCGGCCGCCGCCACGACGCCGAACCCGATCGCCCGCTGGCCCGCGCCTCGGCGGTGGGGCCGAAGGGCCGTTTTCTGCTCTGGGCGGACGCCGTCGGCGGCTTCCTCGTCTGCCTGGATGACCGCGTCGTTCTGGGCCGTGCCGGCGCGGACAGCCCAGCGGACGTCCCCTTGATGGGAGACGTGTCGCGAAACCACGCCACGCTCGTCCGGGGGAGCGAGAGCTACCTGCTGGAACCACATCAGGAGTCGTACGTCAACGGCCGACGCGTGATCGAGCCGACCGTCCTCCGGAGCGGCGACGTGATCCGCCTGGGCTCGACGGTCGAGCTGGAGTTCCGCCAACCAAGTCCGTTCAGCGCCACGGCCCGGCTCGCGATCGTCAGCCGGCATCGCCTCCCGATCGCGGTCGACGGCGTACTGCTCATGGCCGAGACCTGCATCGTCGGCCCCGAAAGCCAGGCGCACATCTCAGCATCGACGCTCCGGGACCCCGTGGTCCTCTATCGCCAGGGGGACTCGCTCTGGTGCCGGGCCAAGGGAGGCTTCGAGGTCGACGGCCGCCCCTGCATGTCGCGGGCTCAGCTCGCGATGACGTCCAGCGTGCTGGGCGAGGGCTTCTCGTTCAGCCTCGAGCCCTTGAGTCCGAGTTCGGTCTGATCCAAGAGCGTGTCCCGATCGGTCCGCGCCGCAACGACCCGGGTGGACCCCGAGAAGGCGGGGAAATCCCAGGCCGCGGCCCAACATTCCCTCACCCCCGGCGAACTGACGATGGGCCGGAAGGAATTCCCCGTGGCTCGACGCGAACAGCTACCGGAACCTGGAGCGGAGCAACCGATGGGCGTGACGGCCGCAAACCGGGTCGACGAACAGCTCGACGAGACGGTCATTTATCACGAAGAAGAGGCGTCGGGCTTCTTCTCCGGAAAGCCGACGGGAAACGTCCTCATGTCTGAATCCACGACCATGCGACAGCCTGGAGGCCGTTACGCCTTCGGCTCCGGCGACCGCCCGCTCGAAGGCTACACCATCAAGCGAGCCGTCGGCCGGGGAGGATTCGGCGAGGTCTATTACGCGACCTCGGACTCGGGTCGAGAAGTCGCCTTGAAGCTCATCCTGCGCAATCTCGACGTGGAGCGTCGGGGCGTCGTGCAGTGCATGAACCTCAAGCATCCGAACCTCCTGACGATCTTCGACCTGAAGTCCAACGAGGCGGGCGACGCGTTCGTCGTCATGGAATACGTCGCGGGACCGAGCCTGGCTCAGGTGCTTCGCGAAAATCCGGATGGCCTCCCCGCCGACGAGGTGCGTCACTGGCTCAGAGGGCTGGTCGAAGGCGTCGCCTACCTCCACGACCACGGCGTCGTCCACCGCGACCTCAAGCCGGCGAACCTCTTCATGGAAGAGGGCGTGGTCAAGATCGGCGATTACGGCCTGGCCAAGCTGATCACCGCCAGCCACGGCAGCGAACACTCCGAGAGCATCGGCACCTGTCACTACATGGCCCCGGAGATCGGCTCCGGCAAGTACAACAAACCGATCGACGTCTATGCCGTCGGCGTCATCCTCTACGAGATGCTGGTGGGCCGCGTACCGTTCGACGGCGAGACCGTCAACGAGATCCTCATGAAGCATCTCACCGCCCGCCCCGACGTTTCCGTGCTTCCCGAGGAGTATCGCAAGATCGTCTCGCGGGCGCTGGCCAAGGATCCGAACCAGCGACCCTCGCGGATCTATGACCTGCTGCTCCCCGCCGACGCCCCAAAGACTCCCGAGATCCGCATCATCGGGACCAGGGGAGCCGGGGCGACGGTTCGTCCCTCCGCACCGTCGGCCGAGGAGATCCATCGTATCGAGGACGAGGAGCCTGTCTTCTACATCGGTCCGGACACCGTCCCGCCGGGGCGGACGGCCTCGATCCCGAGCCGGATCGCAGCCGATTGGCGACGGATGCGGGACGCGAAAGCCCGACGGGCGCCCCGCGCTCCCTCCCGAGCCGCCGGCTTCGTCAGGCGGGCCGTCGACGATCCGGGCCTGGGAGCGGCTCGCGGAGCCCGACCGGCCCACCAGCCTCCCGAGCCTCCACAAACTCCGACCGGCCGAGCGTGCATCGCCGAGGTGACCGCCTCGATGATCTGGGCCGCTCTCCTGGTCGCCATGTTGGTCCTGCCCGCGGCCGCCGCCCTCGGCGTCGACCCCGCTCGAGAGACCACGCGGATCGTTTTCCTCTACGGCACGGCGCTGCTGGCGACGTGGGCGGCCCTGCTCCTGAACAAGGTTCTGGAGGCCCGCAAGGTCGACGCCGTCAGCCGCCGCATGACGGCGGCGTTCGTCGGCGTGGGAGTGGGCGGCGCCGCGTACCTGCTGGCACGAGGCCTCATGCTGGAACCCCGGATGGCGGCGCTCGCGCCGGTTTATTTCGGGGCTCTCTACGCCGGGACCTCGGGATGGCCTGGACCGTCCGCCCGCGATCGCAAGAAGCGTTTCCGCCTCACCCCGTTCGCCTGGACTCTCGTGCTCGCCGCCGCCCTCGTCCCGCTCTGGGATCATCACCCCGCGGAAGGCCCCGCGATTGCGGCGATCGTCGTCGCCGCCGTGCAACTCGTCAGCCCGTGGAGCGAACGGGCCGCGCGTTACGCCGAGTACGTACGAGCCCTCGAGAAATCCGGGGACCGGACCCGGGCGGCGTGAGTCCCGGCCGCATCGGTCCATCGTCCAGCCCCGAAGTCGGATAGGGATGCATCGCCATGATACGTCTAATGAAGCTCTTGTTCCTCCTCGGTCTGGCCGCCATGTTGCTGGCGACGTTCGTCTTCACTGTCCGCGTGGAGCGGCTGCACGACGGCCGCTCCGTCGATCGGGCTCGGCGCGAGGTGAACGCCTGGATCGGGAACCGGACGGCCGAAACGAGGACTATCGCCCCGGCCGGCTCGAACGTCGGCGAGACCGTGCGCCAGGTCGTCGGCCAGGTGTCGGCGACCGAGGAACGGGCTAAGGCCGACGCCCACCGCCAGCTTGAGGACGAGGTGCGGTCCTGGCTCGATCCGCAGGTCCCGATGTCGTGGCGGCCCCCGGGGCACCTGCTCAACGAGCTGGTCGTCGAGACGCGCGTGACGCCCGAGGAGAAGCCGTACGGGACGGTCTATACCGCGAACCTGGAGACGGACTTCTCGGCTCCCCGTCGTGAGCGCCTCGTCGAGGCTTATCGAAGCCACGTCGTCCAGCAGCGGATCGTGAAGCTAGGAGGGGTCTTCGGATTCCTGCTGGTCTGCCTCGCCGCCACGTCCGGGTATATCCGGGCAGACGAAGCGACGAAGGGCTACTACACGAATCGGCTCCGCCTGGCCGCCGCCGCCGCCGTGGGGGCGTCCGGCGTCCTGATCTATCAGATGCTGACCTGACCGGAATTCCTGCGGGTGGCGAGCTTCCCCGTTCATCCGGATGGGTTTCGATAGCCAAGGCCCAGTCGGCGGAGTTAAAATCCGCAGAGGCCCTGCGCGGATCGGCGGCAACCGAGCGACCTCCAGGCGAGACACCTCCACCGATGGCGACGTCCGATTCCGACGCTTTGCTGGTTCGACAGGTCCGATCGGGCAACTCCTTGGCCTGGCGGCAACTCATCGAGCGGTTCGAAGGCCGGCTGCTGGCCTTCGTGGACAGTCGGCTCCGCGATCGCGCCGCGAGCGAGGACGTGGTTCAGGAGACCTTCATCGGTTTCCTCACCAGCCTTCCCCACTACGACGAGAAGCGCGACATCGAGGCCTACCTCTTCTCGATCGCCGCCCACAAGCTGACCGACCATCTGCGGAAGCAGGGACGACGACCGATCGACCAGTTCGGCTCCGACGACCACGGTCGGCCTCTCGATGAAGTCCCCGGGGGAGGCCGCGCCGCGTCAAGCATCGCCCGCAGCGGCGAGCGCCGTCGTGAGGAGGAACTCCTCCTCAGCGAATCGATGGGGAGGCTCGTCCGCGAATGGCTCGGGCGCGGCGACTTCGACCGGATCCGCTGCATGGAATTGCTGATCGTGAAGGGTTGGCCGAACAAGGACGTCGCCCGCAAGCTCGGTCTGACCGAACAGGCCGTGGCCAGCTACAAATTCCAGACGATCGCCCGGCTCAAGGATATGGCCCGTCGCGCGGGGATGAGCCTCGACGACCTGAATGAAGGGTGACGGCGTGATGACCCCCGAAGCTTCAATTCCAGGCCCCGCGCCCATCGACGAGTCGGCCCTGCGGGCCTATCTGTCAGATGAACTCCCCCCCGATCAGATGGCGCGCGTTGAGAAGGCTCTCCGCGAATCAGCCACGCTCCGGGCCCGGCTGGAGGACGTGCGCGCCGACCGCGAGGATTTCCAGCTCCACTCCCTGGGAGCGATCTGGAGGCGATCCCGGCTGACCTGCCCGACCCGCCAGCAACTTGGCAGTTATGTTCTCGACGCACTGGATCCCGAGCTTGGGGCGTATTTCCAGTTCCATCTCGAAGTCGTCGAGTGTCCAATCTGCCAGGCCAACCTCTCCGACCTGGAGGCCCAGAGCCGCTCGAACTCCGGCTCCGATGGGTCGAGGACGCGCCATCAGCGAATCCTGAAGTCGAGCGAACACCTGCTCGGAGACGAAGCCTGAGGGTCCGCTTCAATTTCTGAGGCGAGGTCCCACCTCGGCGGGATTCGCCCCGGGAGCGGTCGACGCCGGACGTACAAGCGAGTAGGCGCGCGGCGTGAGTCGCCCATCGGGCGTCACGGATTCCATCGTGAATTGGACCGCGGAGCGGATCGGTTGCGTCTCCGCGAAACGAGCGGACCAGTCGTCGAGACCGGTCACGGACGGTGCGCTCTCCGGCCCCGAGATCCAGGAGTCGCCGGCCACGTCGTACTGATTCTCGATCCCCTTCCAGATCAGGGCGTCTCGCGAGGGGGGGGCCTCGGCGGGAGTGGGCTGCCAGTCGAGGAGGCGGTCCCCCTTGAAGGCGCACGAGACGACCTCCGTGACGAGCTTCGATAGATCCGAAAAGCCGACCAGCCTCAGAAATCCTTCGCCGACGACCGTGCAATGTTCGAGGCGGATCGACCTCGCTCCCCCTCGGGCCCCGCCCCCCTCGAATTGAACCTTTCCGGCCCAGCCCGTCCGGACGGGTCTTCCCGCCTTGATGGCCTCGGTAGGCGTACCGCCTGGGACGAACATCGATTGCCGGATGACGTGCGAGGCCCCGGCCAGCGCTCGAACCTCGACGCCGGTCTGGAAACCTTCGAACCAACAATGGCTGATCGTCAACGCGCCTCCCACGGCCTGGACGGCGCACGAGCCTGAGTATCCGACCGCGGGAGCGGTCCGGAACGAACAACGCTCGATCTCGGCCTTTCCAGCGGCCAGAATCAAGGGGGGAGGAGCGTCTTGCTTGCCCGCCTCTGAGGTTCTGCGGACTTCAATAGTCAGATCCTTCAGCACCAGGTTCACGCTGGAGCCGAGTGAGAGGAAAGGCTTCTTCCCGTTCAGATCGATCTTCAAAACGGTCTGCGCTCCCTCCTCTCCCTGGAGTTGCAAGGTGCCTCGACCCGTGAGCGAAAAGCCGCCGTCCACCTTGAACTCGATCGGCTCTCCGCCCTTGAAGACCACGATCCCTTTCCCTCCGAGCGCCGATTCCATCGCGCGCAGGAGCTCCGGTGCAGTCTGAGCCTTACCATCAATCCCTAGCACGGCGATCGACGACTTCCCCCACTCGATCCCGGTCCGTCCCCGTCCAGTCGGCGAGGCTTTACCGCCGGTCGATGCTGAGCCCTCCCGCGCCGAATCGGCGTCGATCTGAGACACGGGGCGTCGCCTTAGATACTCCACGCCCCCAACGATCAGGCCGATCGCAATCAGAAGCCCCCCCGCCTTGAGCCATCGACGGCGATTGCTGCTGGCGGCCTCCGCGAAGCTCCAGCCCGAGGAATTCGAAGCCGAATCCGACTGGACCTTGGTGGAACTACCACCCGAGGAGGCCGGTGGCGTCCCAGATCCTCCGAACCACGCCCTCGGACTGCGAGTCGACTCGGTGAGGGACGGTTCCGGGCCGATGTCGACTCGCAGAGAGAACTCCCCGGACGGCTCCAGGCCCCGTTCCCCGCCGCTAGTCGAGCTCATCGCCATGTCGGGCTGCGCGGCGTCCGGTCGCTCCGCAGTCTCGGCCTCCGTCATCAGCCCCCCGGCCAGGACCGGCTCCCGCTCTCCCGAGGTCTTCTCGGCGAACTGACGGAGCGCCATGGCCACTTCGAGAGGCTCCTGGAATCGCTCATCGGGGAGTTTCCGCATCATCTTGCGGACGATCTCGACAAGACCGGGAGGGGTGTCCGGGGCGATGGAGGCCAGGGACTCGGCTTCCTGGGACTGGTGGGCGAAGAGTTTCTCGGTGAGGCTCGGATACGGGAATGGCACCTGGCCAGAGATCATATGGTAGAGGCTGCAACCCAGCGAGTAGATGTCGCTCCGGATGCCGGCGGCGTGTGAGTGGCGCGCTTGTTCCGGGGCGACGTAATCGAACGTGCCGACCGTGGCGCCGTCGCGAGTCACCTGCCCTTCGTCGGCCAGGTCGATGGCGAGGCCCATGTCGGCGAGCTTCGCGACGCCTTCCTGCGTCACGATGATGTTGTAGGGGTTCACGTCGCGATGGATCAGCCCTTTCCGGTGCGCGTGATCCAATCCGAGCGCCACCTGTCGACCGAACCTGGCGGCGAGTGCGGGGGGTATCCTGCCCTCTGTGGCGATGAAGAAACCGAGGCTTCGGCCCTCGATATATTCCATCACGAGGAAATGGCGGCCCTGCGATTCCCCGAAGTCATAAAGCCGGACGAGGTTCTCGTGCTGGAGTTGGGCGCCGACCTTGGCTTCACGCTGGAAACGGGCGATGGCCCGAGGATTGTTCATCCGCTCTGGTGAGAGGATCTTCAGCGCCACCTGGCGGGCCAATCGCGTATCCTTCGCGAGATAGACCCGCCCCATCCCCCCCTGGCCGATCAAATTTTGAAGGATGTAGCGATCGACCCGAAAGCCCGTGACCCGACCGGCCAGAAGCTGCTGGGCCTGCCACAGCGTCAGATATCCCAGCTGGACGGCCTGTCGACCGAGACGGCGATCGAGGTGTTCGACCGCATCACGTTTCTCGACGGGAATCGCCTCCCCGCATTTTTCGAGAGCCTCTTCGTCGAGGAGGCCGCTCTGGAGCGCCGCCTTCCAGAATTGCGATGTCTTCGGATCGAGCATGCCTGATCCTGAACCGCCGCTGGGACGGTTTGCAAAAAATCGACGCACGTTCCTTCAGCCCAACTCCTAATGTAACCCGTCGTCGCTCCCCCCTCAAGAAAGCCTCTCGGCCCGGTCATTTCCGAATCGACCGTCTCCTCAGATCAACTCACGAAGCCTCGCCTCGATCCGCCCGGAACAACGATCCGGTCGCGTGTCACCATTTGTCCCACGGAGCGTTACTTTGACGCAAGCGATGAGGCATTGATGGGTGCGGCCTTCGGTGCGTGTTCGCCCTTCATGGCGAGAACACTCGTTCGGCTCGCTGGCGCAGGGAGGCTGAAGGAACCCTTCGACACAGGAGCTTCGCGGTCATGTCTCCTCAGATGATCCTCCCCGTCTTCGATCCGGCCTGTCGCCGCGTCTTTCATCTCGACAAGCTAGGCGCGCAGGGGCAGCTCGTGGCCTTGGAAATCTGGAACCGCGCCACGGGACGCGATCTCGGCGCGCGTCGTTTGACCGTCTATCGTTGCACCCGCTGCGGGGGCTACCACGTGGCGGCGAAGGTCGTCCAGCCGGCTCTCGGGTTCAAACAGGGCCCGGTCGTGGACCGCCCCGAGGATTATCTCGCCGCTCATTCTGGCGGCCCGCCGGCCCGCTAAGGGGCCGCCGGCCGCACGGGGATGGTAGGGAGGAGCGGGAGACGCCCTGGGTCAACGCGAGCCCACGGCGAGGTCGTCGGCGAGGCGTTCGACGACCTCGCGGGTGAGGTGGCACGGAGTTCGCCGCCGACGGCCCTGGGAGGGATCGATGGTGTAACGCTCGACGCGGCAAGTTCCGCCACGGTCGAGACGGATTTCGTAGTAGCTGCGGACATCGCCGCGAGCGGTCGGCGTCTCACTGCGGAGCTGCACGATGCCGCCGCCGCCGTCGATTTCGAGCACTTTCAGCGGCTCCATGAGATAGGTGAGTCGCTTCGAGAGGGTCTCACCCCAGTCGCTGAGGGCCTGGGGAGTCCACTCCTTGCGATCCGACGCCACGAACTCCAGGACGTCGAAGGCGACTCCCACCGAGTCCAGCGACGTGATCTCAAGATTGATGCGGTCCGGCCCGTCATGGATTGAAACGACGCACGGCGGGGTGTAGGCCCTCGTGTTCTCGTCAAGCGCGGCGGCGATCTTTCGGCTCAGCGTCATAGGGAACACCTCCCAAAGGGCGGATCGAGTGATCGGTTCCGTCGAACGACAAAAGGGTCGGCCGCCCGTCGACGGTCGTCTCCAGATGGACCGGACGCGTCCAGAGGCGGTGGAGATGGCGGATGGTGTCCTGGGCGTAGTCCAGCCGAAGGTCGACGCCGAAGTGCTCCTGGCCGAGGTAAAGCTCGCCCCGGTTGCGGAAGTTGCCGTCTCTGACGCGGATGATCGGCTGGCCGAAGTTGGTGAGATTGAAGAGGAGCCGCTCCTTGATCTTCTTGAACTCGCGGCTCTCGATCTCGTAGAGATCGTTCTGATCGTTGTGCTTGAAACTGAAGAGCTGGTAGCGCTTGCAGAAGTCATGCGTCAGGAAGGTGTCGATGAACGTCACGTCGTTGTGGACCCGACGGACCTCGAAGATCTTTTCACGCCCCAGTCCCACCTCCTTGTTCCATCGGCGTTTGGCCTCGTAGTCGTCGCACTCCTCCCATTCGGGGCCGAACTGACCCTTGTTCCAGCGATCCTCGATGTCCCTGAGCAGCTCGATCCCCAGCTTGTAGGGATTGAGGCGGCCGGGTTGGGTCGCCATCGTCCCCGAGTGATGGTCGGCGTAGTCGAGCAGTTCGGAAGGGTGGAGGATCTTCTGGGTCATGATCGTGGAGTGCCAGAACGAGGCCCATCCTTCGTTCATGATCTTGGTCTGTCCCTGCGGGGCGAAGTAGTACGCCTCCTCCCGGATAATGGCTAGGACGTCGCGCTGCCACGTCTGGAGGGGAGCGTGTTCCAGCAGGAACAGCAGAACGTCGCGCTCGGGCTGCTCCGGGAACGAGAGCGGCTTGGCGTTCCGCCGCTCCGCATCTTGCTGGCGCTGGGCCTCCTTCAGGACTTCAGGGGGGTTGATGAACCCGTCCATGTACGACTTGCTCTGGAATTTCGACGGCGCCTCTCCGGGGCCGTCCCCCGCCCCCTGGAAATCATACCGATCGACGGCGTCCCGGCGCTTGATGTGGGGCGAATAGACGTCGATCAGGTTCTCCAGCGAGAGGCAGGAATCGATGAAGCTCTCGACCTCGTCCTCGCCGAAACGTTCCATGTAGGACCGGATGCGCGTCCCGTGGTTCGCCGTCTCGTCCATCATTTTCCGGTTCGTTTGGCCGAACCAGATGTTGTTCTTGAAGAAGTCGTTGTGGCCGTAGACGTGGGCCATGACGAGCTTCTGATCGACGAGCTGGTTGCATCGCAGGAGGTAGGCGTAGCAGGGGTCGTTGTTGATGACCATCTCGTAGATCTTCTGGAGCCCGTAGCGGTAGCCCTTGGAGAGCTGCTGGTACTCCATCCCGAACCGCCAGTGGGGGTAGCGGGTCGGGAAGCCGCCGAACGCGGCGATCTCCGAGATCTCGTCGTAGTCGAGGACTTCGAAAATGGTCTCGTAAAAGTCGAGGCCGTAGTCGCGGGCGTGCCCCTCGGTCTCGAGCTGGATGGCCCGCAGGTCGGCGGGCAGGTCGTGGCTGCTGGCGATCGACATGGTTCCGTTCCCCCCTCGATTCGTCCGGCCGGTGAAAATTCCGGCCGCCTCACGCCGCGGCGATTCGGCTTCGGTCAGCGTCCGCGTCCCAGGAATTCCTTGATCGAGTCGTAGATGCCTTCCTTGTTGCGGATCTCCGACAGGGCCAGATTCGGGACCTCCTCGAAGGCCTCCTCCAGCTCGCGAAAGAACTCGCCGGAGCCGTATGGGCTCTCGACCTGGCCGTAGCCGAACAGGTTGCACTTGGGGAGGAGCTGGTCGCGCAGCAGCCCGATGCACTGGCGGTTGTCCTCGCCCCAGTTGTCGCCGTCGGAGAAGTGCAGCACGTAGATGTTCCAGTCCATCGGCGAATGGAATTCGTCGATGATCTTGTTCGCGAGGCTGTAGGCCGAGCTGATCCGCGTCCCGCCGCTCTCGCGGGTGTGGTAGAAGGTGTGCTCGTCGACCTCGCGGGCGACCGCGTCGTGGATGATGTACCGCGTCGTCACGCCGTCGTACTGGCTCTTGAGCCAGGTGTCGATCCAGAAGGCCTCGGTCCTCACGATCTCCTTCTGATCGTCGGTCATCGACCCCGAGACGTCCATCAGATAGAGCACCACGGCGTTGAACTGGGGAGAGGTGATCGGATTCCACGAGCGGTAGAGCTTGTCCTCGCGGATCGGGATGACCAGGGGATCGCGAGGGTCGTACTGGCGGGACGCGATCTGACGCTTCAACGCCTTCTTGTACGTCCGCTTGAAGTGCCGGAGGCTCTCCGGGCCCGCCTGGCGGATTCCGGTGTACTTGTCCTTCTCCTCGATGATGTTCGCACGCCCCTTGGGCTCGATGCGCGGCAGGGCGAGTTCCTCACCCAGGATCGCCGCCAGGTCGTCCAGGGTCAGCTCGACTTCCAGAATGTGGCGGCCGGGGGCCTCGCCGGCTCCCTGGCCGGACTCGCCGTCGTCGGAGCGGCCGATCGGCGTGCCGACGTCGCCGGGCCCCTGCCCCACGCCCCCACGATTCTTGTCGCCGTAGCGGAACTCGGGGATCTCGATCTGGGGGAGCGGGATCGACACGAACTCGCCGCCGGATTTGCCGATCAATTCGCCGTGCGTGATGTACTTCCGCAGGTCGGACTTGATCTTGCCCCGGACGATCTGCTTGAAACGACTGGCGTCGCGATCGATTTTTCGCACCACGGCTGAAAGTCCCCCCGCCGCTCGCTGGTTGGTAGATTCGCATCCCGAGCCGCGCTCGGCGACGCGATCGTCCCGCCGCGACGGTCCCGCGCGGGCGAAACGACGAACATTCCGGAGGGGTCGAACGCCCGCCGGAATCCACTTGGCAAAGAGCAGGTTAGACGTTCGCGGGAGAAGCTGGGATGGGGAGGACGGGATGCCGCGGCCGGAGATCGACGAAGGCGGGATGGGATTGTGATCGCGACGATCGGCGAATCCGGCTCCCGAATCAGGAAGGCTCGCATCTCGACGGCAAATTGTAGGCCGGTGGGACCTGGATCATCAAGCCGCTCCGTCGGTTCGCCGAGTTCCGAGGCCGCAAGCGTGGCCCCAGGACATCCTCATGCCCGGATTTCAAGCTCTTCCTGCTCGCTCCTCGCGCGGATTCGAGGCAACCGCGACCTGAGGAGCGACGGCCACGACGGCCGCCGATCCGACCGCCCCAGTGGGGCGGTGCGGCTCGGCTGGGACGTCGGGGGCCTCGATCAATGGCTGCCGCGTTTGACGTCGCCGCGGGCGAAGATGCTGGCGACGTAATTCAACACGTCGGTCGCCGAATCCTCGTCGTATCCGTAGTTCCGGATCAGGCGGGCCTTCACGATGTCGATCTTTTCCTGAGTGTCCTTGTCGACCACGCTGGAGACCAGGCTCGTGAGCTTGATCGTGTCCTTCTGGTCCTGGAACAGCTTCAGTTCCAGGGCCTTCTGAAGCCGCTCGTTGGTCCGGTAGTCAAACTTCCGGCCGTCGAGGGACAGGGCCCCGATGTAGTTCATGATCTCGCGCCGGAAGTCGTCCTTGCGGCTCTCCGGGATGTCGATCTTCTCCTCGATCGACCGCATCAGCCGCTCGTCGGGCTCCTCGGATTGACCCGTATACTTGTTCCGGACCTTCTCGCGCTGGGTGTACGCCTTCACGTTGTCGATGTAATTGCCGCAGAGGCGGGTCAGGGCGTCCTCGTCGGCGGCGATGGCGCGCTGGACCTCGTTCTTGACCATGTCCTCGTACTCCTCCTTGACCAGGGAGAGGAGGTGCCGGTAATGCTTCCGGGTCTCCTCGCTGTTGATCAGGGAGTGGTGTTTGAGGCCGGATTCCAGCTCGTTGAGGACCATGAACGGGTTGATCGACCGTTCCGTGGGATGGGCGACGAGCGCGTTGGAGATCTTGTCCTGCACGTATCGCGGGCTGATCCCCTGCATCCCTTCGCGTTCGGACTCCTCGCGAAGTTCCTTGATGTTGTCCTCGGTGAAGCCGGGGAGGGTCTTTCCGTTGTAAAGCTTGAGCTTCTGCATCAGCGTCAAGCCGGCGTTCTTGGGCTCTTCGAGACGAGTCAGGACGGCCCACATGGCGGCGACCTCGAGGGTGTGGGGCGCCAACCGCTTGCCTCGGACTTTCCGCTCGTTGTAGTCCTTCTCGTAGATCTGGATCTCGTCGCTGAGCCGGGTGACGTAGGGGACGTCGATCTTGACCGTCCGGTCGCGAAGGGCTTCCATGAACTCGTTCGACTGGAGCTTCTTGTACTCGGGCTCGTTGGTATGCCCGATGATGACCTCGTCGATGTCGGTCTGCGCGAACTTCTTGGGCTTGATCTTGTGCTCCTGGCTGGCCCCCAGGAGGTCGTAGAGGAAAGCGACGTCGAGCTTCAGGACCTCGATGAACTCGATGATGCCGCGATTGGAGATGTTGAACTCGCCGTCGAAATTGAACGCGCGGGGGTCGCTCTCGGTGCCGTACTCGGCGATCTTCCGGTAGTTGATGTCGCCGGTCAGTTCGGTAGCGTCCTGGTTCTTCTCGTCTTTCGGCTGGAACGTGCCGATGCCGATGCGGTCCTGCTCGGAGAGGATCAGGCGGCGGACCTGAACGTCTTCGACGACGCGGGCCCAGTCCCCGGAATAGCGTTCCATCCGGTCGTTGAACATCTGGCGGCAGAACGGGCAGAGGTCGCCGACGATATTGAGGTCGTAGGCGTGGGTCTTCCCTTCCAGGAGACGGGCCAGGACTTCGACCCGGACGTCGCGCGGGACGAGGTGAAGCGGCTCCTCGTGCATCGGGCAATCCTGGACCGTCGGCTCCCCTTCCGGGCCGACGTCCTTCCACCCGAAGCTGAAGAGGCGGCCCTCCTCGGTGTGCGAGTAGCGTTCGATGCCCTTCTTGAGGAGTCGCGCCAGCGTGCTCTTGGAGCTGCCCACGGGGCCGTGCAGCAGCAGTACGCGACGCTCCGTGCCGTAGCCGTGCGCGGCGCTCTTGAGGACGTTGACCAGGCTGATCATCGTCCGTTCAAGGCCGAAGATCGCATCCTGGCCCCCTTCGTCGGGATCGTCGAAGAACTTATAGCGGGTGAGCGTCTCTTTATTGACGACGATCTCCGAGGTCCCCTTGCTCATGATCATGTCATAGAGCCGTTGGTACGCCGTTCGCGTGACGGCGGGGTCCTGGCGGACGAGGTCGAGGTACTCCGCGAAGGAGCCGCTCCAGTGCTGTTGCTTGTATTCCTCGGGGTTCTGACGCCGTGCGACCAGTGAGATGAGATCCGATCCTGCGGACATGACGAGGATCCTCCTGAAGGTCGATGTTTCAGGCTCTGTTCCTACCGAGAGGAAGTCGATACGGGCCGTCGCTCGCGAGCGGGGCCTGCTCAAACGTCACGGAGCCCTGAAGGCGCGCATCGCCCCGCTCCGAATCAAGACGAGACCATATTGCCAACAGCTGCGAGGCGATGGGGGAGGACTTGGCCGGCCGAAGTCCCCCGCGAAGGTCGCCGAGCGAGGGGGAGTTTGGGATGCGGAGGAAGGCCCGCCAATGCGAAGCCGATCGGGCCGACCGACGCGACGATCAGCGGCGCGGGATCGTCGAACGTCATTACAACCCCCCTTCTGCGACTCTGTCAAGCGAAGCGGCGTCATCGTCGTTCGGCCGGACGCCCTGGATCCGACCCGCTCCCCCCACAGTCAGGTACGAGCGCAGCCGCGCGTCGGGGGAAGGATTTCGGTGATTTTCCCGAAGTCGCGGGGACGCTCCCACGGCGGCGACGGACCAGCAGTGCAAACCCCGCGCCGGATGGATGACCATGTCACCACTCCCCTATCGGCGCGCCGTCTGATATGTAGAGTCGGACAGGCTGTCGGAAGTTCGCCGGTGTCGAGCGTTACGAACTCGAGGGGGCCTAAAGAGGGTCGACATCAGCGTCGCCGATCGGTGCGGCCTCGGCTTCGAGAGGAGCGGGCGAGTCCGCCAGGTGGGCCGTCGGGAGGCTCCGTTCCGCGAGCAGCATGAGGGCCGCCAGCGTCCACAGCCCGATCGGCAGGCTCGCGTAATGAGCGTAGGAGTCGGCCGCCGACAGGACCCAACCGGCGGGGGGGAGCAGGAACAACACGCCGTAGGCCAGGGCCGAAAGTGCGCCGCAGCCGAGCCCGGACAGGATCGCCACGGCCGCTAGCCGGCCGCCTTCGCGTGCGAGAAGCCTCCCGAAGCCATGGAACACCTCGCGGATCGAACCGCGCCCCCACGCCGCGATGCCCGCGACAGCCATCATCGTCAGGGAGAGACCCTGGAGGAGGACCAGTCCGGGGCCCAGTGCCCATCGGACGAAACGTCCGAGATCCGACGCCATCCAGGAGGTGGGCAGGTGTTGGGTCGCCAGGAGAAGCGTGGTTGCGGCGTAGCGTGCGGGGAGAGCGGCGAGACATCCGAGACAGGTCGCCGGCATCAGTTGGAGAACCGGCCAGACGTCGATCCGACCAGCCTGATCATCCGCCGGGCCGCCGTCGCGGAGTTCGGTCAGGACCCAGCCGAGGATGAAACCGTCGCAGACGAGCATCAGCGAGGGAATGATCCACACTTCCAGGATCAAGCAATTCCCGACCGGAAGTTCGCCGGTGCCGGCGACCTTCGCGAACAGCCGATAGAGGATGTAAAGGATCCCGCAGGTCGCCACGGCGCTTCGCCAGATCGAAGCCTCTTCAAAGGGGACGTCGTGGTCGAGTCTCAGACCAGGTCGACGGGAGGACTTCCAGGAGGACGGACGTACGGCCGAGGCTGAGAAGGCGATCGCGACGGCCGCCGCGAGAAGCGGAAGATTGTCGGCCATGCCCGCCACGTCGCGGAGCGGAGAGGTCGCCGCGAGCGCGCCGTGTTCCAGAACAAGCTCGACCGGACCCCGGCTCCGTGTCAGGAGGAGGAGATCCGAGCGGTTCCGCTCGGCGTCGCCGGTGACGAACTCCAGGCTCAGACCACCCGTCCACGACAGGACGGTGAAGGCCAGGAGGATCGTCACCATCCTGCCGGCCCGCCAGACTCGCGTCACACCTTCGCGAATGAGTCGCGCATGGCCCGGGACATCGAGGAGTTGCCTCAAGGTCGCCCCAGGCCCCTGAAAAACGGCGGCAAGCAGGACCAGCAGAGCCGGGGCCGCAGCCAGGATCCACACGACGTCCCACTCGGGAACGGGACGCGAGGGCGTCAGAGTGAGACTCCCGCACCAGCGGCGAAGCGCCAGGAAGGCCGTCGCGCCGGGGCTCGCGGCCGCCCCGATCCCCGTCGCCTGCGCCCAGAGCCAAGGGAGGCCGAGTGAGTCCATCGAACTTCCGCCTCGCCGCCGCCACGGAGCCGGAAGCGGGGCGTGCGACGCCCCTCCCTCGACCGCTCCGCAAAAACCTTTGACGAGTGTAATCGGCCGCGGAGGAGCATGCCAGATGCCATCGAAGGTTCACGTAAGGGTCGCTGCGCCGCTTCGTCAAGGGCCTTCCGCCGACAGACCCTGGTCTTGAAAGGTGAGAGAACATCTGTTCAAACAGATCGAGTCCACTGCCCGGTCGCGAGAGCGGGCGACGATCCCGATCAATCCGAAGTCCCCGCGCCTACCGGCTCAGGCCAGGCGCTTCCCCTCCAGTTGCAGGTCTCGGGAGGAACGCCCATGCCTCGGAGCGACGCGAACGCCGAGCCGCTTCCCGAAGTCCCCGGCTACGAAGTCCTCCGGCAGATCGGACAGGGGGGGATGGGGCGTGTGTATCTCGCCCGCCAGACGGCACTCGGTCGCGACGTCTGCGTGAAGCTGCTGGCAGGTCCCACCGGGGCGGACGCGGCGGAGGGAATCGAGCGGTTTCGTCGCGAGGCCAAGCTCCTGGCGATGGTGGCGCACCCTCACGTCTTGACGATCCTCGATTTCGGCACGCTCCCCAATTCCGACACCCCGTACCTCGTGACCGAGTACATCGAAAACGGCGACCTCCGCAGGATGCTTCGCGGCGGCAAGCCCCTCTCCATCTCGAAACAGAGGGCGATCCTGTCGCAGATCGGCCAGGCCCTGCTCCATCTTCATTCCAAAGGGATCCTACATCGCGATCTCAAGCCGGAGAACATCCTGGCGCCGACGGATTCGCTCGTGAAGGTCGCCGACTTCGGGCTGGCGGTGTTGCAGTCCGAGCGCGGGCAACTCACCCAGACCAATCGCGGAATCGGCTCGTTGATCTACGCATCGCCGGAGCAGCAGAACGGCGGCCTGATCGACGCGCGATCCGACCAGTACTCGTTCGCCGCGATGGCGTACGAGATGCTGACCGGCAAGCGACCGGTGGGGAACTTCAAGCCCCCTTCGGCGGTCGACCCGACGCTCGACAAGCGGCTGGACGGCGTTCTCATGAAGGCCCTCTCGCGCGAGCCCGAAGGACGCTACAACGTCCTCGACGACTTCCTCAAGGATCTGGACGAAAGCCTGGCCGCCGAATCGTCGCTCCTCGCAAGGCCGCGCCTGGCGGCCGGCCTCGTCGTCCTGGGCGCCCTCGTCGTCCTCGCGATGATGTGGCAGTTTGGAGGAGCAGGGAGCGGCCAGGCCCCCACGCCCGAGCCCCCCGCACGCGTCCCTGCGCAACCGGGCGTCGATACACCGGGCCCTTCGACCAGGTCGCCGGAGCCGAGCCCTGAATTCCGTCGCCTGACCGAGATTCGCGCGCACGAGATCTGGGTGTCGCAGGGGTCGCCCACCGGCTCGGAAGGCGAGGCCCTCAGCATGACGAACTGGCTGGAGGCCGAGCGGCAAGTGCGCGAAGAGGTCGAACAGAGGGCCTACCAGTTCTGGAAAGCCCAGGGGAGCCCGACCGGCGCAGCCGGTGTGGCGGTCCGCGAGCTCAACATGCGGAAGGCCGAGGCCGAACTCCTCGAAAAAGCCCAGGCGGCGGACGCCCCGGAGCGGCCGTGATCCCCGAGTCGACCCCCAGGTCGGGATCACGAACGAATTAATATCTTTCGTTTTGAAATGAGCGAGTAAGAATCGAGCCGTTCGGGCGTAATGATGGAAGTCGAACCTCGCCTGCATCCGGCGGCCTTCGTGAAAGATTCGATGCACATCGACGAGGCGACAGGGAGAGTCGCGAAACGATCCGCCCGCGATACGGGCGATTTCAGAAGGATCTAGCCGTCCGTCGGGTGTGAGAGGCTCGCCCCTCCCTCCGGAGAATGCGACGAGGCTCGGCTTCGAAAGAACATCATCGATGTTGTTCGCCACAATCCGCATCCGACGAATGGAGGTCCTCCGATGAAGAAGCATCAGTTCGTTCCCGACCACCTGGCTCCCATGGAAGAGCGCGCGCTGCTGAGCGGCTTTCGATTCGGCGCTTTCATGGGCGGAGCCAACACGCTCGGGTTCAAGGGAGCGTTCGTGCTCACGAGTCGGACCTACGAGAACGTGCAGCGTTCCGTGGACTCGGCGATCAACAGTTTCACTCGCAATGTTTTGACGCTCTACGACCGCGAGGGCGGATTCTCCGAGCGTTTCGACGCGAAGATCGGCGTGGGGACCTACGGGCAGGGGGCGCAGTCCTACCTGTACCAGCGTGGGACTGGACTTGCGACCCTCGACTCCCGCATGGCCGCGCTGGAAGTCAAGCTCCCGTTCGGCCGCGGGATGGGGGCCGGAAACCCGACGGGCGGAGTCGGACTCTCGAACCGCACGGCCCTCACGAGCGAGAATCCCGCCCTCAACGGGCTCTCGGTCGCCGGACTGATGGAAGAGGCCATCCTTTCCGCGACGACGAAAGACGAGCTGGTGAGCAACCTCCACGCCGTTCGAGCGCAGGTCCTGGCCCACGGGGCGAATGGATCGATCGGCATCCTGCCCTCTTACGTCGCCGCGTTCGGACCTTCGGGCGAACGCGACTTCGGCACCCGCAAAACCTGATCCACGCGCGGTCGATCGAGGCCCCGCTGCGAGCCGGGGCCTCGTCGACGACGTGACGGCCCGACTTGAAGGGCCCTGCCGACGCTTCCCTCCCGCCCTCGCCGTGCTATGATGTCGCTCCAGCCGGCTCGGCCCACGTCGCGTCCGTGCCCTGGGAGCATCAGGCGAGGAGAGGGTTCGGATGTCATCACGGTTTTCCGTCGCGAGGCCCGACGTTCTGGCAACTCGAGACGCCGTCGCGGCGGATCCCCTGAGGGCGATCGTCGTCGGTGGCTCGGGACAGATCGGCGGATGGCTGCTGCGATACCTCGGCGAACGCGGCCATCACGCCGTGGGGACCTTCTCGACCAGGCCCTTCCCCGGCCTGCTGCCCCTCGACGCCGCCGACGGCGAGGCCGCGACGGCGTTGATTCGGGAGCAGAAGCCCGACGTGGTCTTCTACCCCGCCGGGTTCACCTGGGTCGACGGCTGCGAGCGCGACCGCGACAAGGCCTATGGGGCGAATCTCGAACAGCCGCTTCGCGTCGCCGAGGCGGCCGCGCAGGCCGGCGCGCGGTTCGTCTACTTCTCGACGGACTATGTCTTCGACGGGCTCCACGGACCCTACGCGGAAGATGTCCCGACCAATCCCCTCTCGGTCTACGGTCGGGCCAAGTACGACGCCGAAGCCGCGCTGGAGCGCTCGCTGGGCGACCGGCTCCTGACCGTCCGCACCTGCTGGGTCTTCGGGCCGGAGCGCCAGGGCAAGAACTTCGCGTACCAGCTCATCCGGACGCTGAGCCAGGGCAAGGCCGTGACCTGCCCGAGCGATCAGGTCTCCAGCCCGAGCTACGGGCCGGACGTCGCTGACGCCGTGCTTCGGCTCGTGGAGGCCGGGGCGTCCGGCCTCATCAACGTCGTCGGACCCGAGGTTCTCGACCGTCCGGCCTTCGCTCGCGCGATCGCCAGGGCTTTCGGTCTGGACGAAAGCCTGATCGTCGCCAGGCCGACCGCCGAGCTGGGCCAGGGGGCGCCTCGGCCCTTGAATTCCGGGCTCAAGATCGACCGGCTGGAGTCCTGCCTGCCAGGCCTGATGCGCCCCCTGATCGCGGCCCTGGCCGATTTCCGGGTGAAGCTCGTCGCGCCCGAGTTGAATTCCTGGGTGGAACCGGCGATTCCCCCTTCATGACGCCGCATGGGCGTCTCGCCTTTCGTCGCTGAGGAGCGAGTTTCCGATGGACGTACGCCCCGGGGAATTTCGGGAATCCACGCCTCCGACGATCGAGCCTCCCGGAACGCCACCCCCCGTTGACGAGGGCCTGCCCCCCGACCTGGAAGCCGCGGGGAGCATTCTGGGGCGGGCCTCGGAACTTGGCGGCTCTCGCACCCTCGCCTTCGTCCTGATCATCGTGGCGACGAGCCTTTATCTGCTTGAGCGACTGGAACCCGTCCTCCGGCCGCTGCTCATCGCGATCCTCCTCTGCTATCTGTTTCTGCCTTTCTACAACCGCCTGCGGCGGCGGGTTCGGCCGGTGGTCGCGTTCCTGATCATCACGATCGGATTCACGATCGGGACCCTGGGCCTGGGCCGGATGATCTATCACGATATCGTGAGCATCGACCAGGGCCGGCTGCGTTACCAGGAGCGCGAGGCGGAACTGGAGAAGGCCGCCCGAAAGGCCATGGCGGCGTTCACCCCGGCTTTCGCGATCAGGCCGGCGGGACCGGAGGACGTCGCGGCGACCGACTCGCTGACCAACGAGATGGCGGAGCGGATCGTCCGAGGGGCGGCCTCGGCGTTCCTCTCGATCGGGCTGGAATCGCTCGTGATCGCCTTCTACATGATTTTCCTGCTCCAGTCGGCATCGACGCTCCCCAGCCGGATCAGCTCCAGCTTCTCCTCGGATCGCGCCGAGAGGATTCTCTCGATCGTCGAGTCGATCAATCGTGCGATCTCGGAATACCTGCTGGTGAAGGTCAAGGCGAGCCTGCTCGTGGCGCTTCCGGTGGGGGCGCTCTGCTTGGGGTTCGGCGTGACCGGGGCTGCGACCTGGGCCGTGTTAACCTTCTTCGGCAACTTCCTCCCGTACATCGGCCCCCTGGCGTCGGTCATCCCCCCGCTGGCGATCGCCCTCCTGGAGTTTCCGACGATCTGGGCCCCCCTGGCCTTCGCCGTGATCCTGCTGACCATACACGGCGTCACCGCGAACCTCATCGAACCGGCGATGACGGGCAAGGCGCTAGGGCTCAATCCGCTCGTGGTCCTCGTCGGCCTGGCCTTCTGGAGCCTTCTCTGGGGCTTCGTCGGCCTCGTCCTGGCGGTGCCGCTGACCGTCATCTTCAAGATCATCCTGGAGCATACTCCCGCGACTCGTCCGATCGCCCGCTTGATCTCTGAACAGAATTTGTCGTAAATTCAGATAGTCCCGCCGAAGTCGGAGGTTTCGCCAAGATCATCGCCGATGGAATGTCGCCTCTCCTGGAGGAAGGTGGGGTGGGACGACGAGCGGCGCCGATGCGCCGAATGATGGAGCGACGGACGGCCTATGAGTCGAAAGAAGCGAGTCGTGGTCATTGGGGCTGGGCCTGGAGGGTTGGCGGCCTCGATGCTGCTCTCTTCGGCCGGCTGCTCGGTGACGGTCCTGGAACGGCGTGGGCAGGTCGGAGGGCGGACCTCGACCTTTGAGGCCGACGGCTTCCGGTTCGACCTGGGACCGACGTTCTTTCTGTATCCGAGGGTCCTGGAATCGATCTTCGCGGCGGTCGGTCGCGACCTCCACGCGGAGGTTCGGATGGAGCGGCTCGATCCTCAGTACCACCTCGTTTTCGGCGCAGGCGGGGAGATGAAGGCGACGCCCGACGTGGAGCGGATGGAGCGGGAGATCGCCCGCTTCTCGCCGGACGACGCCGGGCGGCTCCGCCGGTTCCTCGACGACAACCGCGTCAAGATGGACCAGTTCCGGGCCGTATTGGAGTCGCCGTTCTTGCGATTCCGCGACCTTCTTTCGCCCAAGCTCGCGAGGATGCTCCCCCTGCTCCGCCCCTGGCTCTCGCTCGACGGCGAGATGAAGCGGTACTTCCGCGACCCCCGCGTTCGGCTGGCGATGACATTCCAGTCGAAATACCTGGGAATGTCCCCATTCAATTGCCCGAGCCTGTTCTCGATCCTCTCGTTCCTCGAGTACGAGTACGGCGTCTTCCATCCCATCGGCGGCTGCGGCGCAGTGTCCGATTCCATGGCGAAGGTCGCCCAGGACCTGGGGGCGACCATCTCGCTCGACGACGAGGTCGAGGAGATCTTTTTCGAGGGCCGAAAGGCCGTCGGCGTGCGGTCTCGGTCCGGCGTCCACGAGTGCGACGCCCTCGTCATCAACGCTGACTTCGCGCGGGCCATGACGAGGCTCGTGCCCGACAGGCTCCGTCCCCGATGGACCGATCGGAAGATCGCCCGCAAACGATTCTCGTGCTCGACTTACATGCTCTATCTGGGACTGGAAGGGCGCTGCGACGACCTGGCCCATCACACGATCTATCTGGCCGAAGACTACCTCTCGAACCTGGACGACATCGAGTCCCGGCACGTCCTTTCCCGCGACCCTTCGTTCTACGTCCAGAACGCCTGCGTCACCGACCCCTCGCTGGCGCCCGACGGCAAGAGCACCCTCTATGTGTTGGTGCCGGTCACGCATCAGCACGCGAACGTGGACTGGTCTCGCGAGGCTCCAGCTTTCCGGGAGCTGGCTCTCCGTCAGCTGGAGCGGCTCGGGCTCAAGGACGTGGCCTCGCGCATCGTGTACGAACGCCAGATCACTCCCGCCGACTGGGATCAGGAGTACGAGATTCATCTTGGGGCTACGTTCAACCTGGCGCACAACCTCAAGCAGATGCTCTATTTCCGACCCCGGAACCGCTTCGAGGGTCTCGAATCGGTTTATCTGGTCGGCGGCGGGACGCACCCGGGGAGTGGGCTGCCGGTGATCTTCGAATCCGCTCGGATCACGTCGCGGCTGGTGGGGCAGGATTTGGGAGTTCCGGTCCCCGTCGATTCCGACGACCGGCCCTTCACTCCCCCCGACGACGCGTTCCGCCCTCCCCTCGCCGGCGTCGCCTGAATCATCAAGGAATCTCGATTCTATGAGCAACACGGAACGCATCGGCGTCGTCGGCGGCGGGCTGGCCGGCCTGGCCTCGGCCTGCGTGCTGGCCGCGCGCGGCTACGACGTCACCCTCTTCGACAAGAATCCCTGGCTCGGCGGCAAGGCCGCGGTCCTGGCCGAGTCCGGATTCCGGTTCGACATGGGCCCGACGATCCTCCTGATGCCTTCGGTCCTCGCGAAGATTTTCGCCGAGGCCGGACGCGACGTGAAGGACGAACTCGACCTCATCAATCTGGACCCCCAGTGGCGCTCGTTCTTCGAGGACGGAACGGTTCTGGACCTGCACGCCGACCGCGCGAGGATGGGGGAGGCCCTCGACGCCTTCGCCCCCGGCGGCGACGCGTCCGGAGACTACGGCCGCTTCCTCGACTTTTCGAAGCGGCTCGAAGAGATATCGCAGCGGTTCTACTTCTGGAAGTCGATCGGTTCCGTCCGGGACATGTTCGACCCGTCCGCCGCGTTCAGCGTCTCGATGCTCGCCGACGTGATGCGGATGCGGCCCTGGAGCACGGTGGGCAAGACGGTCCGAAGCTTCGTCAAGGACCGTCGGGTCGCGCAGATGCTCGACCACTTCACGCAGTACGTCGGGTCGTCGCCCGACCTCTCGCCGGCGATCCTCTGCGGCATCGCCCAGATGCAGACCGGCGAAGGAGTCTGGTATCCGCGCGGCGGCACGCGGGCGGTCGCGCAGGCCCTGATCAAGCTGGCCGGCGAACTGGGCGTCCAACTCGTCCCCGGCGCCGCCGTCCGATCGATCCTGACCGACGCGAAAGGCCGGGTCGAGGGCGTCTTGCTGGAGGACGGCACGCGCGTTCCGCTGGCGGCTGTGGTCTCGAATTCCGACGCCGTCCGCACCCATCGCGAACTGCTCGAAGGTCGTCCCGCCGCGAAGAAGTTCGAGGGCCGTCGGAAGTACGAGCCGGCCTGTTCGGGCGTGGTCATGTACCTGGGCCTGGATCGCCGCTACGACCAGCTTCGGCACCACGACTTCGTCTTCTCCCGCGATCCGCACGAGGAGTTCGACTACATCTATAACAAGGGCGAGCCCGCGCCCGACCCCACCTGCTACGTCTGCGCGACGGCCTGCACCGAGCCCGAGACGGCCCCGCCGGGGGGCGAGGCGCTCTACGTCCTGGTCCATACGCCCTACCTCCGTCCCCATCACGACTGGGCGAGCCTCTATCCGACCTACCGTCGCACGATCCTCGACAAGCTCGAACGGACGGCCGGGCTGACCGACCTGGAGAAGCACATCAAGCTGGAACGCTGGCTGACCCCCCAGGACATCCACGATCGTTACCGCGTGCTGAACGGTGCGATCTACGGCCTGGCGAGCCACGGTCGGCTGAGCGGCGGATTCAAGCCTTCCAACCGCAGCCCGGACGTCCCCGGCCTCTACCTTGCGGGGGGCGCGGCGCACCCGGGCCCGGGGATGCCGATGGTCCTCATGTCCGGCTGGATCGCGGCCGACGCGCTCGACGCTGACGGCCTGGTCGCACCTCGTCGCGAGCCGATCGCGAAGCGGGCCCCGGAATCGCCGGTGGGCGTGACCAGATGACGCGGCCCGCTCGCGCCGCGAACGCGAGGGGTGGGGCGCCGGACGCCCTTCCCCGGCGCTCGCCCTGGTTCTTCCGCGGCTTCCGCAAGTACGCCCGACGCTTCATCGCCCGGAATTTCCATGCGCTCCGCGTCGATCGCGAAGGTCCGTTCTCCGAACCGCCGCCCGGGCCGGTGGTCGTGGTGATGAATCACTCCTCCTGGTGGGACCCGATGACCGCCCTCGTCCTGAGCGAGTCGTTCGGGGCCTCGCGAGCCCATTACGCCCCGATGGACGAAGGGGGCGTGAGGCAGTACCCCATCCTGGAGCGGATCGGCCTCTTCGGGATCGAACTGGAGTCCGCTCGGGGCGGGATCGCATTCCTGCGCCGCTGTTCGGCGATCCTGTCCCGACCGGAGTCGGTCCTGTGGATCACGCCGCAGGGCCGCTTCGTCGACGTCCGTGATCGCCCCGTCCGGTTCAAGGAAGGTCTCGGCAGGCTGTTGCACCGAACCTCTCGCGCGACGGTCGTCCCGCTGGCGATCGAGTATACCTTCTGGAACGACCGCAGGCCCGAGATCCTGGCGCGGTTCGGTCCCTGGACGTCGATCGAGGAACGAGGCCCGGAATCGGCGGCTTCCTGGACCCGAAGTCTGGAAGCTGCGCTCGGGGAGGTGCAGGATGGACTGGCCGAGGCCTCCCGCCTGCGCGACCCCCTTCGGTTCGAGACCCTGATCCAGGGCTCGTCGGGCGTCGGAGGGGTTTACGATCTCGGGCGACGGCTCCGTTCCGCCTTCCAGGGCGACCGATTCACCAGCGAACATCAGATCCACAAGCCTACCGAGGGGCCGCTCCCATGACCCCGCTGCTACTAGCCTGCCTGGCCCTCGCAATCCCTCCGACGATCCTGTTCGCGACCAACCTCAAGGCGTATCGACTCCTACCCCAACCCCAGCCCGCGGCGCAGGCCGTCTCCGTCCTGATCCCCGCCCGGAACGAGGAGTCGTCGATCGGTCGGGCGGTCGAGTCCGTCCTGGCGAACGTCGGCTGCTCGTTCGAGGTGCTCGTCCTGGACGATCGATCGGAGGATGCGACGGCGGACGTGGTGAGGGCCCTGGAGCGAAGGGACGACCGCGTGCGGCTGATCGAGGGCGAAGGGCCGCCGCCCGGCTGGTGCGGCAAGCAGCGCGCGTGCTGGCAACTGGCCAACGAGGCGCGGAACGATCTGTTCTTGTTCCTCGACGCCGACGTCCGTCTCGCGCCCGACGCCCTCGCGCGGATGGTCCGCTTCATGACGGAGTCGGGCGTCGATCTGGCGAGCGGCATCCCTCGCCAGGAGACGGTGGGATTGATGGAACGACTGCTGATCCCGCTGATCCATTTCGTCATGCTCGGGTTCATGCCGATCGCGAGCATGAGGAGGACCCGACTGCCGTCCCTCTCAGCCGGTTGCGGCCAGCTCTTCATCGCCCGCCGCGAAGGCTATTTCCAGGCCGGCGGGCATGCGGCGATCCGCGAGTCGCTGCACGACGGGATCAAGCTCCCTCGCCTGTTTCGCGCAGCGGGGCTTCGGAACGACCTGTTCGACGCGACCGACGCCGCCGAATGTCGGATGTACCGGACGGCCGGCGAGGTCTGGATGGGCCTCTCGAAGAACGCGGGGGAGGCGTTGGCGTCGCCGGGGCTGATCGTCCCGATGTCGATCATCCTCCTGGGCGGGCAGGTCGCGCCGTTCGCGCTGGCGGCGGCGGCGGCCGGAGGCTGGCCGCGACCCTGGACAGCCTTCGAAAAGGTGATGGTCGTCGCTGCGGTCGGCGTCGCGTGGGCCCCTCGGCTCGTCTCCGTCGGCCGATTCCGGCAGTCGTTGGTCGGTGCCCTGCTCCACCCCGTCGGGGTCTCGCTGCTGGTCGCGATCCAGTGGTACGCCCTCGTCCGCAAGGCGTTGGGCCAGCCGAATCGGTGGAAGGGGCGGTGCTACGCGGCGTCGCAGTCAGGCTCTCTGGCCGAGCCTCGTTGAAACTCGTGTAACAGGGAGACTCTAGCTATGGTGGTGGAAGATGGCGTAGAGCAGCCCCGTCATGATCAGGACGATCGCCCAGGTCTTGACCTGCGCCCGCACGGTCGGGGGCAGCACGGGGGGCTCTTCCCCGTTGCGTCGTCGATGAATGACCGCGGGGCAGACGTGCACCCGCGACCTCACCGCGAGATCGGTCCGGCCGCAGTCCAGGCAGTGATACTGGATCAGGAACGGGCAGACGCTCGCCGCGAAGAGAGTCGCCAGGAACAGGCCGAGGTTCCTCACCTCGAGCGAGTAGCGGAACAGGACCCAGACCCCCAGCAGCGCCACCGCGGCGAGAAGCGGATTGGCGACGAGCCGTTGATAATCCGCCGCGTCCTCGGGCCGGGCCGAGGTCGGATAGGTCGCCGTGTCCATGTCGGGATCAAACGCGGTCATGTTGCACCTTCGGCGTCATTCCGCCGGCGCGGGCGTGCGGGCCACGGCCGTTTCTGGTTCCCGGTCGGGCCGTCAGCCGACGCCCGGCCCGCCCAAAACCGCTTGACACTCGCCTGAAATCGGCCGGATAATTCGTTCCCGATTCCCAAGGCTCGTCGTTCGTACCCGCCCTCGGGCTCGCCCGTCCGAACCCACGCGGCCCGGCCGCCCCTCTTCGACTGGAAACATCATCGTGAACAAAGACATTCCCGTCGCGCCGTCACGTCTTGAGGAACTCCTCGCGGAACGCATCCTCGTCCTCGACGGCGCCATGGGCTCGGTGATCTACTCCTACCAACCGACCGAGGAAGACTACCGCGGAAGCCGGTTCGCCAAGCATCCCATCCCGCTGAAGAATTGCACCGAGATCCTGGTTCTGTCGCAACCCAAGATGATTGAGGACATCCATCGGGCGTATCTGGAGGCCGGTGCTGATATTATTGAGACCGACACCTTTAACAACAACCCCCTCTCCCTCGAGGAATTCGGCCTCGAGGAGCACGTCCGGGAGTTGAACGTCCGCGCGGTGGAGATCGCCCGGAAGGCGGCCGACGATTACACCAGGCGGAATCCGGGCAAGCCCCGGTTCGTCGCCGGCAGCATCGGGCCCACCAAGAAGCAGCTCTCGATGGGCATCCACGTCGAGGACCCGGGCCGTCGCGACGTGACGTTCGACGAGATGGTCGCGAACTACAAGGTCCAGATCGCCGCGCTGGTCGAGGCCGGCGTCGACCTCTTGCTCCCCGAGACCTCGTTCGACACGCTCGTCATGAAGTCCTGCCTGTTCGCCATCGACTCCTACTTCGAGGAGATCGGCCGACGCCTGCCGGTGATGATCTCGGGGACGATCTTCGACAATCATCGGACCCTCTCGGCCCAGCCGGTCGACGCCTTCTACTATTCGGTCTCGCACTACCCCGCGCTTAGCGTGGGGCTGAATTGCGCGGTGGGCGTCGACCAGATGAGGGCGTCGATCGAGGCCCTCTCGGCGATCTGCAAGACGCGCGTGAGCTGCTACCCCAACGCCGGGATGCCCGACGGCTTCGGCGGTTTCAACGGGGACAAGGATCGCACGGCGAAGGTTCTGGGCGAGTTCGCCCGCAACGGCTGGCTGAACCTCGTCGGCGGCTGCTGCGGGACGACCCCGGAGTGGATCGCGGCGATCGCGAGCCAGGTCGAGGGGGTCGCCCCGCGCCGGACGCCGGACGTTCCGGGCTATTCGACCTACAGCGGCATGGAGCCGCTGGTCGTCCGCCCCGAGACCAACTTCATCATGGTCGGCGAGCGGACCAACATCACCGGCTCCAAGAAGTTCGCCCGACTGATCCGGAGCAACGACTACGAGGCGGCCCTGGTCGTCGCCCGCGATCAGGTCGAGGCCGGCGCGAACATCGTCGACGTCAACATGGACGAGGGCCTGATCGACGGCGAGAAGGCGATGACCCGCTTCCTCAACCTGATCTCGGCCGACCCTGCCATCGCCAAGGTCCCGATCATGATCGACAGCTCCAAGTGGAGCGTCATCGAGGCGGGGCTCAAGTGCGTCCAGGGTAAGTCGATCGTCAACTCGATCAGCCTGAAGGAGGGGGAGGAGAAGTTCCTCGAACAGGCGAAGCTCGTCCACCGCTACGGTGCCGCCGTGGTGGTCATGGCCTTCGACGAGACCGGACAGGCGGTGGAGCGAGACGCCAAGGTCGCGATCTGCCGGCGAGCCTACAAGCTCCTGACCGAGCAGGCCGGGTTCGCCCCCGAGGACATCATCTTCGACGTCAACATCCTGACGGTCGGCACCGGCATCGAGGAGCACAACAACTACGCCGTCGAGTTCATCGAGGCCGTCCGCGAGCTGAAGCGGCTGTTCCCGAAGTCGAAGACCTCCGGCGGGGTGAGCAACGTCTCGTTCTCGTACCGGGGCAACGACTTCGTCCGCGAGGCGATGAACGCCGCGTTCCTGTACCACGCCATCAAGGCCGGGCTCGACATGGGCATCGTCAACGCCGGCCAGCTCGAGGTCTATGAGGAGATCCCCAAGGATCTGCTGGAGCGGGTCGAGGACGTCCTCCTGAATCGCCGCCCCGACGCGGCCGACCGGCTCACGGAGTTCGCCGAGACCGTCAAGGCCGGCGGCAAGAAAGACAAGGGGAAGGACCTCGCCTGGCGCGAACAGCCGGTCGCCGAGCGTCTCCAGCACGCGCTGATCACCGGCACGGTCGACTTCGTCGACGAGGACGTGGACGACGCGCTGAAGGTGTATCCCAGGCCGCTCTCGATCATCGAAGGGCCGCTGATGGACGGCATGAACGTCGTCGGCGATCTCTTCGGGGCCGGCAAGATGTTCCTGCCGCAGGTCGTGAAGAGCGCCCGGGTGATGAAGAAGGCGGTCGCGCGCCTGACGCCGCTGATGGAGGCGGAGAAGGCCCGCGCCCTGGCAGCGGGCGAGGTCGCCGCCTCCCACAAGTCGCGGGGCAAGATCCTGATGGCGACGGTCAAGGGGGACGTCCACGACATCGGCAAGAACATCGTCGGCGTCGTCCTGGCCTGCAACGACTACGAGGTCATCGACCTCGGCGTCATGATCCCCTGCGAGGACATCCTCAAGAAGGCGCGAGAGCACGAGGTCGACGTCATCGGCCTTTCCGGCCTCATCACCCCGTCGCTGGACGAGATGGTCCATGTCGCGCGGGAGATGGAGCGCGAGGGGTTTGTGAAGCCGTTGCTGATCGGCGGCGCCACCACCAGCGTCAAGCACACGGCCGTCAAGATCGCCCCCCAGTACAGCGGCATGGTCATGCACGTCAAGGACGCTTCTCGAAGCGTCGGCGTGGTCGACCGCCTCAACCGGGACGACTCCCGCGCGGAGATGGACCAGCAGAACCGCGCGATGCAGGAGCGCGAACGGAAGGCCTTCGCGGGCCGTCGCGAGCGCAACCTCATCCCCCTGGCCGACGCCCGCGCCCGTCGATCCCGGATCGACTGGGACGCCTCGCCGGTCGCCACCCCGTCTTTCACCGGAGCCCGCCGGCTGGTCGACTACCCGTTGGAGAAGATCATCCCGTTCATCGACTGGTCGCCGTTCTTCTCGACCTGGGAGCTGAAGGGGAAGTACCCGGCGATCCTCGACGACCCGACCGTGGGCGAGGTCGCCCGCGAGTTGCATGTGAAGGCCCTCGCCCTGCTCGACCAGATCGTCACCGACGGTTCGCTGAAGGCGAGCGGGGTTTACGGCTTCTTCCCGGCGAACTCGGTGGGCGACGACGTGGTGGTCTTCGCCGACGAGTCGCGGACCAGGGAGCTGACCCGGTTCCACTTCCTGCGCCAGCAATGGGAGCGTCAGGGGCAGGCCGAATTCCGCTGCCTCGCCGACTTCGTCGCCCCCCTGGAATCGGGCAAGGCCGACTACCTCGGGGCCTTCGCGGTCACGGCGGGGATCGGCTCGGAAGCCCTGGTGATGAAGTTCAAGAACGACCTGGACGACTACAACGCGATCATGGCCGAGGCCATGGCCGACCGTCTCGCCGAGGCGTTCGCCGAGGCCCTGCACCAGCAGGCGCGTCGCGATTGGGGATACGGCGGGGATGAGCAGCTCTCCCACGAAGACCTGATCGCGGAGAAGTACCGGGGCATCCGGCCCGCCGCCGGCTACCCCGCCTGCCCGGACCACACCGAGAAGGCCACGCTCTGGAAGCTGCTGGACGCGGAGCAGGCCACGGGGATCCGCCTCACCGAGTCCTACGCGATGCACCCCGGCGCGTCCGTCAGCGGCCTCTACTTCGCCCACCCCCAGGCTCGCTACTTCGCCGTCGACTTCCTCCAGCGCGACCAGGTCGAGGAGTACGCCCAGCGCAAGGGAGAGCCCCTTTCGGTCATCGAGCGCTGGCTGGCGCCGAATCTCTCCTACGACCCCAGCTGACGCAGCGAGGGGGGGCGGGCGGCCGTCCCCCCTCGTCACCTCGCCCCGATTCGTCGGAATTCTGGGTGCAATTCCGCATCCGTCTCCTAGAATTCAGGGGACTCGCGGGTCCGAGGGATCCTCCCGAACTCGTATTCTCCAGGGATCTGCCACCGATGTCGCTCACTCGTCTTCGGCTCGCCGGGCTATCGGCCGCATCTTTCACGGTGTGCGCGGCGTTCTCCAGCCTCGCCGTTTCTCAGGACGCCGTCCCCGACGCCCCGCCCGCCGCCGCGTCGCCGGGGCCGCAGGCGCCCTATCCGTCCCACATTCGGCCGCAGGCGCACTATCCCCAGCAGCGCCGGAGCGTGGTCCAGCATTATTCGTACCCGTATCCGTCCTACTACCACGGGGACGCCTCTGGAGGCTTTCGAAACCCCGGCGGTCGCGGACGCTACGCCGAGTACTTCCCCGCGGGCGACGACTTCCACGACCAGACCGCGCAGGACCCCGTCCGCCGGGCGAAGTTCGACCAGGGGGGTGGGGCCCCGGATCGCGCCGAGCAGATCGCCGCCTATAACGCGGGGACCCAGCGGTACAACGCGATCCAGCGCAGCATCGACAGCTACGCCCGGCCCTACTGGGGCGGCGGTTTCGGCGTCGGCGGCTTCGGCGGCTTCTGGTGAGAGCCGGTGGAGGGGCGGCGCCATCCGACGGCGCCGCCCCTGGATCGCTCGGGGCTCGGGCTCACTCCTCCTCGACGCCCGTCCGGGACTTCTGATAGCGATCAACGATCTGTTGCTGGACGTTGGGCGGGACCGGCTCGTAGCCGCGCATCTCCATCGTGAACGAGCCCTGGCCCGACGTCATGCTCTTGAGCGTGGAAGCATAGGAGAGCATCTCCGCCAGCGGCACCACGGCCTGGATCGATTGCAGGCCGCCCGCCTGGGCCTCCATCCCGAGGATGTGCCCGCGACGGGTCGACATGTCCGCGGAGAGGTCGCCGAAGAAGGTCGAGGGCGAGGTGACCTCGACCGCGACGATGGGCTCCAGGAGTACGGGGTAGGCCTTCTCGAACGCCTTGCGGAAAGCATAGGCGGCGGCCGTCTTGAACGCCTGCTCCGAGCTGTCGACCGGGTGGTCCTTGCCGAAGTAGACCTCCACCTCCACGTCGACGACCTGATTGCCCGAGATCACGCCCTTGTCGAGCCGCTCCCGGACGCCCTTCTCGACGGCCGGGATGTACTGGTTGGGGATCACGCCCCCCTTGACCGCGTCGGTGAAGACGAAGCCCTGGCCGCGTTCGACGGGGCGCACCCGCAGGTGGACCTCGGCGAACTGGCCTCGCCCGCCGGTCTGCTTCTTGTGGCGATGGTCGGCCTCGGCCGGGGCGGAGATGGTCTCCAGGTAGGGGACGTGCGGAATGTGCGTCGACATCTCCAGCTTGTAGCGATTCTTGAGCCGCTGCTGGATGACGTCGAGGTGCAGGTCGCTCATCCCCGAGATGACCAGTTCGTGGGTCTGGGCGTCGCGACGGACCGTGAAAGTCGGGTCCTCGTCGGCGATCTTGGTCAGGCCGGCCGAAATCTTGGCCTCGTCCTCGCGGGCCTTGGGCACCACCGCGCGAGGGACCATGGGGGCGGGGAAGTGGATCGGGGACGCCTGGAGCCTGGCGACGGAGGTGTTGCCGCCGATGTTGCTCACGGTGTCCGACACGTGAAGGTCCTCGAACTTGGCGATCGCCACGAGATCGCCGGCGATGGCCTCGGGGACCTCTTCCTGCGCCTTGCCCTGGACGACGTAGACGTGCCCGGCCTTGGCGGTCTTGCCGCTCCGCAGGTTCACCAGCGTCGTGTCGGGCGTGATCTTCCCCGCGAGGATGCGGAGGAAGCTGAGCTTGCCCATGAACTGGTCGTTGGACGTCTTGAAGACCTGGGCCACGAGCGTCCCGTCCTCGACGGGGAGGATCTCCTCCTCGGTCGCGTCGGCCTCGTCGCCCCGGGTCCCGAAGCGGTGGACGTCCTCGGGGCTCAGGCCGCAGGTCGTCAGCAGGTCGAGCAGCTCCTTGAGGCCGAGATCCTTCTTGGTGCAGACGCAGAGGACCGGGACGAGCTTGCCCGCCGCGATCGCGTCGTGCGCCGCCTTGCGCAGCTCCTCGACGCCGATCTCCTCCCCTTCCAGGTAGCGGTTCATGAGAGCCTCGTCGCTCTCGACGATCTGCTCCACCACCATCTGGTAGGCTTCCGTGGGGGGGACCGGGCACTCGGCCGGGTCCTCGTCGTGCGACTGGAGGACGTCGACGAGGCCGGCGAACGACGGCCCCTGGCCGATCGGCACGTTGAACGGGACGCAGGCGGGGCCGAACGTCTCGCGGATCGCCTCCAGGTCGGAGCGGTAGTCGACGTTGTCGGCGTCCATCTTGGTGACGGCGATGAACCGGCCGAGCCCCATCTTCCGGGCCTCATGGAACAACCGACGGGTGTTGACCTCGATCCCGGCCGGGCCCGAGACGGCCAGGACCACGTTCTCGGCGGCGGCCAGGGCGCTCAGGGCGTTGCCGATGAAGTCGGGATAGCCGGGAGAGTCCAGCAGGTGGACCTGCTTGTCGTTCCAGACCAGGTGGCCGAGGTTGCAGTCGATCGTGAAATGCCGACGCTTCTCCTCCTCGTCGTAGTCCAGCGTGCTGGTCCCCTCGTCGACCGATCCCTTGCGCGTGATGGCGCCCGCGGTGAAGAGAAGGGCGTCGGCGAGACTCGTCTTGCCGGACGCCCCATGTCCAGCCAGGGCGATGTTGCGGATGTCGGCGACGTGATAGGCCGTGGTCATGGCGGGAGTCCTGGAGTGAGGGTTCGTGGGAACGCACGAAGGTCCGCGCAAGCAACGGGCGTGGAACGATCCGACCGCCGCCGGGGCGACGGGAATCGACGGGACCGATCGGTCTTCTATGCGACGCCTTGGATCGAGGCGCGAACAGGGAGCCTTCGCTCAGGAGCGGGACGAAGCCCGCTCCGCGCGTTCCACGGCGTCAGCCAGGGAGAACTTGCCCTCGTACAGAGCCCGCCCGACGATGCAGCCGACGACCGGGAGGGTCGCCAGACGCTCGACGTCGGCCAGTGCTCCGACACCACCGGAAGCGATCACCGGGGTCTTGACGTGGCGGCAGATCGCCGCCGTCGCGTCGAGATTGGGGCCTTCCAGGGTGCCGTCCCGCGCGATGTCGGTGTAGACGATCGCCGCCAGCGGCAGGTCGTCGAACTGCTCGGCCATCACGGCCGCGGCGATGTTCGACGTCTCCAGCCAGCCGTCCGTCGCGACCATCCCGTCACGCGCGTCGAGACCCAGGACCAGCCGGCCCGGATACTTCTCGGCCATCGACCGGAACCAGGACGGGTCGCGGAGCGCCTGCGTGCCGACGATCACCCGTTCGAGACCGGCGTCGAGCCAGGTCGCGATGGTGTGCTCATCCCGCACGCCTCCCCCCAGTTGACAGGGGACCTTCACGGAACCCAGCACCGCCTTGACGGCTTCCACGTTGACCGGCTTGCCGGACTTCGCGCCGTCGAGGTCGACGAGGTGGATCCGCGTCGCACCCTCCGCAACCCATCGACCGGCCATCGCCGCGGGATCGTCCCCGAAAACGGTTTCGCGGTCGTAATCCCCCTGCTGGAGGCGGACGCAAAGGCCGCCCCGCAGGTCGATGGCCGGAATCACTTGCATGGATCTTCACCAAATCAAAAAACCGTCTGAATCTACAACCTCAACTCTAGCCGTCTCCCGGTGGCGTCGCAAGGACCGAGCGATCCCTCCCGAGACGGGAAAATCGGTCATGCCGCGCGGCGGTGAGGTCGCCCGCCGCGACGGGTCAGGAGCCGATCCCGACTCGACGCGCCGGGAGGGACTGGCGGATGATCCGGGGATGGCGAATCGGCGTGCGAACCGGCCTTGGCGCGACGGCCGGTCGGCGTCGGAACGGGGGAGTCCGGCGGATAGCCGGCCGATCCGCCACGGTCGCCGGCATCGTCTCGACGGGCGTCCGCGGCGCTTCCGCTTCCTGGGGCGCGTCGCCAGTCGTCCTCTTGCCGATCATCGCCGGGATGAGGGCCCGCGCGTCGGGGACGCCGAGCCCGGCGGCGGCCCCGGAGGCCCCCGGAGTCGTCACGTGGCGGAAGCCCGTGTCGGCGAGTGCGTAGAGCATCGGCAGCGTCTGGGACGGCCCGTCGAGGCTCCCCTGGCCGTTCAGGGCCCTCCCCTGCGCGACGATCGCCAGGATCGCCCCCCAGGCCGGAGCCCCCAGGCTCGTCCCGGCGAGGACCCGCCAGGAGCCCTGGGATTCACCAGGAGGCGTGTGGAAGACGCGCACGCCCGTCGAGGGGTCGCCCAGGAAGGCGACGTCGGGAGTGCTCCGTCGAGGTGAAGGCGTGAACGACCGCTGATAGCCCGGCTGAGAGGAGAACCGGCCAGGACCGGAGCCGCTCCGGGCCCAGACCGTCTCCGACTGCACCGTTCCCGTCGCGTCGAGGATCAGGGACGTCCCGCCGACGCCCAGCACGTTGGGCGAACTGGCGGGGTACATCGCCCCCCCCTCGGCCCCGTGGTCGCCGCTGGCCGAGATGAAGGTGATCCCGGCATGGCCCGGGGGGGTCGTGAACTGGTCGTCGTAGGCGTGCTGGCCGGCCGTCTCGGTGAAGCCGAAGCTCATCGAGACGGCGACGACGCCGGGCGCCGTCCGCGCAACGTCGACCGCAGCCAGGACGTCGTCGGCCGAATCGGACGCGGCCTCGACCATGAGGATCGACGCCCCGGGGGCGAGGGCGTGCGCCCACTGGACGTCCATCGCCGACTCCGACGCCCAGGTCGCGTTGGTGGCGTCGCCGCCGAGATTCACGACCGTCACCTGGGCGTCGGGCAGGCCGAACGCTTCGTTGAAGACCTTCAAGTCGGAGAGCAGGTTGGGATTGTGATAGGCCCCGACGATGGCGATCGTCTGCCCGGTCCCGTCCCCCCGAACCGTCTCACCCGTCGGCGAGGTCAGGGTGATGGACGACAGCCCATAGACGGCCCCGATCTCCGCCGGGGTGAAGCCCGACGGCAGGCTGCGGGGATCGAGGCTCTCGATCGCCGGGCGCAGCCGCCGCCGACGCACGTGGTTCCCCATGAGTCCGTCCCTCCGACGAATTCGCAGTCCTTGCCGGGTCGTTCCATCGACCTCGTCCGCGCGTGGCGCGGTCCATCAAGGAGAGCTTATCCGGCGGAATCGCGGACGCGGGGGAATCCGAAGACCGTCGCGGGACGGACTTGACGAACGTGGGGATCGGTCGGGTTCTCCGCCCGATCGCTCGGTCGGCGGGGTCTTGCACGCTCAGGCTTCTGCGAAGTTGGCGTACATCGCCAGGCCGACGTGCTGGCTCTTTTCGGGGTGGAACTGGCAGGCGGTGAGGTTGTCGCGGTTGACGACGGCCGGGAACGGGTCCGGGTAGTCGGAGACCGCGGCAACGTCGCGCGGGTCCTCGGCGACGGCGTGGTAGGAGTGGACGAAGTAGACCGAAGGCTCGGGACCGACCCCTTCCAGGAGCGGGATCGGCCTGCGGATTTCGAGGGTGTTCCAGCCCATGTGGGGGATCTTGAGGCCCGGACGCGGGGCGAACCGGACGACGCGCCCGGGGATCAGGTCCAGCCCGGCGTATTCGCCGTCTTCCTCACTCGTGGTGAACAGGAGCTGGAGGCCCAGGCAGACGCCCAGGCAGGGCTTTCCGGCGCGGACGGCCTCGGTGAACGCCTGGTCCATGCCCGTCCGGCGCAGTTCGCTCATCGCGTCGGCGAAGGCCCCGACGCCGGGCAGGACGACGTGCGACGCCTGGCGGATCCGCTCCGGGTCGGTCGCGATCTCGGCGGCGCTGCCGACCGCTTCGAACGCCTTCTGCACGCTCCTCAGATTGCCCATCCCATAGTCGATGATGACGATCATGCCGCGCCTCGGTTTACGGATCGGTCCTTGCTGGACAACGATCGTACCAGCCCGCCGTGATGGACGACAGCGGAGCTCGGCTGGTTCGGTGCGGGGCGGGTCGATTCCGGGTCAGCGCTTCGGGGTTTCGGGCTGGTCGTCGCCGCGGGCGATCGGGACCCAGCGCAGGTCCTCCGCATTCATGCCGAGGGAGTCGGGATCGGCGTTGCGGGTCGAGGCCGGTCGGGAGCGGCCGGAACCGGCGGCGGGGCGTCCTCGCGAGCCGTCGTCGATGCGGATGGGGGGGATCTCGTCCAGCTCGCTGGCCTTGGAGATCTGCGCTGCGGGCGACTTGCGACGGGGGGGCGTGGTGCGGCCCGCCGGAAGCGTGCGGGGGCGCGAGAGCGGCGCGTCGAGGTCCGAGTCGGCCCCGGCGTCGTACCCGCGATCCCGCAGGAGGTTCCGCGCGTTGTCGAGCTTGGTGACCAGGGTGTCGCTGTGCAGCCGCTCCTGGACCAGGCGGTCCTCGAACGCCCGGCTCTCCTCCTTGAGCCTGGCGACCTGCGTCTTGAGCTGGTCGTTCTCGAACTCAAGATGGCTGAGGCTCGATTTGAGCTGGCCGGTGGAAGGGCCGCCGGTGATGTAGGTGCCCCGCCCTGAGCAGCCGGTCAAAAGGACGGCCGCGAGGAGGACCAGGACGCGAGCCGACCCCGGCGCGCGGCGGTTGCGCCGGGCGGGATCGCCCGTCGTCTCGAACCAGGGGTGAATCGCAAGGTTTCCGCGAGCCACGACGGCCTTCCGAATGGGGGACGAGATTGGAGATAGTCTAATCTTCGGCCATTTCACCATCCGGAATTGGGAAACCCGTCGTCGGTTTTCGAGGCGTAGTCCGGCGGGGGCCGATCGTCGTCAATTTCGCGCCTCTCGGCGGGATCCGCAGGGCCGTGATGGCCGCGCATCTTCCGCAAGGCGAAGAAAACGGTCATGCCCAGGAAGGTCAGGAGTGACCCGCAGAGTGCACTCAGGAGGATGACCACCCCCAGGCTGCTCTCGTAGGCGCCAAGGCCGAACGGGAAGGAGACGGTCACCTCCGCGTGGTTGACCCAGATGAACCAGAGCATCAGGCCTAGCAGGACGGCCGTCCCGATCAGCCAACGATAGACCCAGAAATTGCGGATGATCGACGGCCGCCGCCGCTTGTACTGGTATGCCATCATCAAAGCCTCCCGATTCACAGCCTCGCACCCGCCGTGCCGGATTCTAGCTGGAATCGCTTTCCCCGTCCCCCCGGAATTCCCGAGGCGGGACGTCCCGGGATCTTCGCCTCCTACCGAAGCGGGCCGACGTTGACGCCGAGCATCCACCAGAAGATCGCGTGGAGCATGTCGAACAGCCCCTCCGCCCAGTTCGGCCAGAGCCAGGGCCAGGAGAACAGGAGGAAGACGGCGGCCATGCTCAGGTAGGGCCCCGCCGGTATTTCGCGATCCGCGCTCGAGGATTCGAGGCCGGCCAGCCGTTTCCCGAGATATTTCGTCAACTTCCAGAGGGCGTGGGCCAGGCCGAAGAACGGGAAGAGGAAGAAGGTCAGCACGGCCGCCTGCCAGCCCAGGAACGCGCCGATCATCGCCATCAGCGTGACGTCGCCGAACCCCATCGCCTCCCGGCGCAGCAAGAAGGAGAAGCTCGACCGGACCCCGGCGGTCAGGCCCGAGCCGACGAGCAGGCCGACCACCCCCACTCCCAGCCCTCCCAGGAAGGTCGAGGCGGTCGAGGGGTCGGGTCGGACCCAGGGCATGGCCGCCCCCAGGCCCAGGCCGAGCACCATCCCGGTGACCGTTACCTCGTCCGGGATGATGAGCAGGTCGTAATCGATGAAGGTCGCCGCGACCAGCAGGGCGACGAGGAGCGCGTGATAGCCGAGCGTCGCCAGCGAGGAGACGGGGATCTGGCCGAAGGCGTCGCGGGGGGCGAGGAGGACGTCCACGCCGAAGAGGCCCAGAAACAGCAAGCCGACCAGGGCCTCGATCAGCGGGTAGCGCGCCGAGATCGGCAGGCCGCACATCCGGCACTCGCCCCGGAGGGCCAGCCAGCCGATGATCGGAATGTTGTCGGAGGCCGAGATCGCGCCGAAGCAGCGGGGGCAGTGCGAGGCCGGCCAGATCACGCTCTTCTGCCAGGGGATGCGGTAGATGCAGACGTTCAGGAAGCTGCCGACGACCGTGCCCACGCAGAAGACGCCGAACCCCAAAAACGCCAGGAGCGGCCAGCTCACGAACACGAGCGCGGCTCCCCCGAGTCCTGCGACCCCTCGGCGCGGGACCAGTGCTCCAGGATGAGGTCCGCAACCTCCTTCGGTCCCCGGCTCACGGTGTCGACCACGAGATGGGCGACTTCCTCGTAGAACGGGGTCCGAAAATCCAGCACCTCGGCGATCTCGGCCACAGCCCCCTTGGAGGTCAGCGAGGGGCGGGTCTCGCGGGTGGCGGTGTCCGCTTCCAGGCGTCGGGCCAGTTCGTCGACGTCGGCCCGGAGCCAGGCGACGAAGCCGTGGCCGCGGATCGCCCGGCGGTTGGCCTCGCGGACGATCGTCCCTCCCCCCGTCCCGAGGATGCCGCCGGGATAGGCGGCGATCAGGTCGCGCACGACCGCTTCCTCGATCACGCGGAAGGCGGGCTCGCCCGATTCCTCGAAGATGGCCCGGATCGTCCGGCCCGCTCGGGCGACGATCTCGTCGTCGACGTCCACGAAGGGACGCCCGGTCCGCTCGGCCAGCAGCCGGCCGACCGTCGACTTCCCCGTGCCTCGATAGCCCACCAGGACCAGACCTCGTCCGTTCGTCTCGCTCATCGGTTGGCGGCTCATTCGTCTTTCAGGGGCCCCAGCTTGCGTTTCAGGGCGGCCCGCATCACGTCGAGCGGCGCGTCCCGGTCGGTGTAGACCTTGAACTGGAGGGCGGCCTGGCGCACGAACATGTCCACGCCCGTCAGGGTCGTGCACCTGCGCTCGCGGGCCAGCTTCAGCATCATCGTGTTTTCGGGGTGGTAGATCGTGTCGAAGACGACCGTGCCGGACCGCTGGAAGGCCGACGGCGGCAGCGGCGTGTCGTCGACGTCCGGGTGCATCCCGACGGGGGTGCAGTTCACGATCACGTCCGCCAGGAGCGTCGCGCGCAGCCCCCAGTTGGCGGATCGGCAGCCGACCTCCTCCGCCAGCTTCGCCGCGCGCTCGTCGTGGCGGTTGGTGATGGTGACGCTCGCCCCCCGACGCGTCAGGCCGAACGCGATCGACCGCGCCACGCCGCCGGCGCCCAGCAGGAGCACCTGCTTGTCCAGGAGGGGGCTGGGAGCGTCCGGGGCGTCGGTCTTCCCCATGGCGTCTTCCAGCGAGTCCATCGCGGCGCGGTAGTCGGTGTTGAAGCCGGTCTTCACGCCGTCGGCGTCGATCGAGACCGTGTTGCACGAGCCCGTCCGCTCGACCGACCCCTCCTTGACCTTGAGCAAGGGGATGACGTCCTCCTTGTGGGGGATGGTGACGCTGCACCCCTTGATCCCCAGCCACTCCAGCTCGCGAAAGAAGGTTTCGAGCTGCCCCTTGGGGACCTGGAACGGCACCAGGACCTTGTTCAGCCCGAGTTGGCGGAACGCGGCGTTGTGGACGGCCGGGCTCAGGCTGTGGCCGATCGGGTCGCCGATCACGCCGTAGACCTCGGTGTCGGCGTCGATCTGGTCGTAGAAATAGTCCTTCTTCAACTCCGACACATAAGGCATGCCCGGCGCGAAGACGCGCTCGCGGTTGAAGCCGGCGTAGGTGAACGGGGCCCCGAACTTGGCGTTCAGGACCCTCGTGAACCGGCCCATCTCCCCCATCGCGATCGTGATCGTCGGCCGCTGGGCGTCCACTCCCAGTTGGAGGATGCGGGAGACGTCGGCCAGGTTGGTGGCCGTCGCCGCGACCTTGACGACGTCCGGGTCGCATTCGTTGCAAGCGGCGACGATCTCGCCCAGGTCTTCGGGGGTCTTCTTGAGGTTGTGATAGCTGACGATCCGCTTCGTCGGTCCGAAGCGGCGGATCTTGGCGGCGACGTCGTTTTCCAGGTCGACGTAATCGACGCCCAGCGCGATGGCTTCGCGGAGGATCTGGAGCCGCTTCTCCTCGTCGCCGCGCCACATGCCGCCGTCGACGCCGCGGCGGACGGTGAAGACCAGGGGCGTGAAGCGATCCTTGAGCAGCCGCTTGAGGTCGGGCTCGCGCCGAAGGCAGTCGACGCGCAGCTCCACCAGCCCGGCGCCCGCCTTCGCCGCCGCCTGCCACTCCTCGATCACCGAGGAATGGCGGCCTCGTCCGATCGTCGCACAGATCATCGCCATCTTCGGATGACTCCCCGCTTCGGGAGGACCGTTTCCGTTACCTATTCGACCCTTACGGCTCGCCCCGCGGCTCGATTCTACGCGAGCCGGGCGGGGCGAGGATAGAGGAAGCCGCCGCCCGTCCGCGAGTCGAATCGGACCGGCCGTCAGATTCGTCCGAACTGCTTCTCCAGCTCGCTCTTGGTGAAGATCAGGGCCGTGGGGCGGCCGTGGGGGCAGTGGTGCGCGTCGGCGGCCAGCTCCCGTCGCGCGAGGAGCGCCTCGATCTCGTCCGCGTTCAGCTTCTGGCCCGCCTTGACGGCCGCCTTGCACGAGACCATGTGGAGCAGCTCAGCGACCAGTCCGTCGCGGGTCGGCGGCAGGGGCTGGGTCGAGAGGTGCTCGGCCAGGTCGCGGACCAGCTGGTCGGGCTGGATCTGCGACAGCATCACGGGGGTGCTCCGGACCAGCACCGTGTCGCCCCCGAAACCCTCGACTTCAAGGCCCAGCTCGGCGAGCAGCCCGGCGTGTTCCAGCAGGATCGCGGCCTCGTCGGCCGCCATGTGGACGGGCTCGGGGACCAGCAAGCCCTGCGACTCCACCCTCCCCTCGGCCACCCGCTTGCGAAGCTCCTCGTACAGGATCCGCTCGTGGAGCGCGTGCTGGTCGATGACCATCATGCCTTCGTTCGTCTCGGCGATCAGGTAGCTGTCATGGACCTGGATCGCCTTGGCATGACCGGTCGACATGGCCTGGGGCTCGACGCGGCGTTCAGCCCGGGGCGGATCGGGGATCGGCGATGGTTCCGAAGGAGATGACAGCCCCGACCCGGCCTCGACGGGCGGCCTTGAGAACTCGTCGAACGAGCCCGCGTCCGCGAAGTCGAAGCGACCGGGGAGCGTCCGGGACCATTCTGGAGGCTGCACCTGGCCGACCGAGTCCGGGATCTGCGGTCGTTCGTCCGGGGGATGGGACGGCTGGAACCAGGACGCCACGGCCTGACGGTCGGCGAACTCGGATTCCAGGCCGTACGGCGACTCGGGGCGGATCGATGGGGCCGGTTGGGCCGACGGCGCTGCGGTCGACCATCCCGACGAAGGGGCGACGGAAGGCGAGGCCGCATGCGGAGCTTCCGACGACGGCCTCGCGGCGGGGACCGCCTGGAGACGGCTGTGGAGGTCGCTGGACAGGAAGGTCTGGCGCAGCGTGGAGAGGAGGTGGCTGTAGATGCGCTGGGGGTCGCGGAACCGGACCTCGATCTTGGTCGGGTGGACGTTGACGTCGACCTCTTCGGCCGGGATCTCCAGGTTGAGGAAGGCCACCGGGTTGCGTCCGACCATGAGCAGGCCGCGATACGCCTCGTTGAGCGCGTGGCTGAGGCTGCGGTCGCGGACGTAGCGACCGCCGAGGAACAGGTACTGGCTCTTGGTGCTCGACCGGCTTTGCGAGGGATGGCCGACGTAGCCCCAGAGGCTGATCTGATCCAGCTTGCCCTCGACCCAGAGCAGCGACTCGGCCAGCTCGCGGCCGAAGAAGGTGGCGACGCGCTCGCGTATCCCGGCGACGGCGGGGAGGTCGTGGACGACCTTCCCTCCTGATCGGAACGTCATCTGGACCTGGGGATGCGCCAGGGCGATCCGCGCGAAGGTCTCGGCGACGTGGCCCGCCTCGGTCGAGTCCGACTTCAGGAAGGTGCGCCGGACGGGGGTGTTGAAGAAGAGGTTGCGGACCTCCATGACGGTCCCGACCGGGCCGCCGCATCCCTTGATCGGCGCGGCGATCCCACCTTCGATCTGAAGCTCGGACCCTTCGTCGGCGTCGGCTCGACGGGTCTGGCAGCGGACCTTGGAAATCTCGGCGATGGCCGCCAGCGCCTCGCCCCGGAAGCCCAGCGTGCGGACCCGGTGCAGGTCGTCGGCGGTCTGGAGCTTGCTCGTGGCGTGGGGCTGGAAGGCCAGCAGCAAATCCTCGGCGGCGATCCCCTGGCCGTCGTCGGCGATCCGGATCAGGTCCTTCCCCCCGCGCTCGACGCTGACCTCGAGCCGCTTGGCCCCGGCGTCGATCGCGTTCTCCATCATCTCCTTCACCACCGACGAGGGCCGCTCCACGACCTCGCCCGCGGCGATCTGGTTCACCACCGACGGCGGCAGAATCTGGATGACGCCCATTCCGACCCTCCCCGGACGCTTGGCTCCGCCCGCTCACTTCATTCTATCTACTGGACTGACGTACAGAAAGTGCCGGACGCGACGAGAACTCCCAATTCTTCCCCACGCCCCGCCGGAGTCGAGCGATCGAACCCAAGGGATTCCCGGAAAATTGGGTTCGTTCGTCGTGGCCGTGAAGGCCGAAATCGGTGTAAACCCTTTGCCATTAACATTTGGCATGGATTGGCGATTGGCTTCGATCGGCCGAAAACGACTTCACGGAGCCTCCTGGTCCCCTGAGGATCCGCGTCAACGGGCTCTATCCTCGAAATTGGCTTCGCTCGCGGGGCGCGACGAACGAAGCCATCGGACGCAAATCCATTTCACTGTTGGTTTTATTGCGGAAAATTCGGGTTCCTTGATTGGCTTCGTTCGGCGGTTTTCGTTGGTCGCGCGGGAGATTCGGTCGCTGGGGCGGGGTTGATCGAGGCCAATCCGGTCGGACGACGCACCGCCTCGTCAGATCCGGTTCGGCGCGCAGCGCCGCCGACTGGACAATACCACCGATCGTTCGGTCTGCGAGAAATCGGTCCGAGGTGGAAGTCGTAGTCAGGGCTGGGAGGGCGGAGGGCCGGCGAGATCCCGATCGAGGAAACCGCCGACCGACTGGGGATCGGTGTAGCCGTATCGCGTGAGGATCCGGACGACCGCGTCGGGATGGTCGGTCAGGATCGCGACGGCCTCCACCAGCCCCTCGGGGCGGGCGCGCAGGAGCTGGTCCAGAAGGTTTTTGCGGGTCGGATTGGGGCGGCCGTCGACTTCGGGGACGAGGAGCGCATGCAGGCGGCTTGCGTCGGCGTCTTCCTGGAGCGGACGACGGTCGGCGATCAGGCGGGCGGCGGCCTTGAGGCGGTCGGGCGAGGTACGGGCCCATTCGACCATCGCCTCGTTCACGCCCAGCCGGTTGTCCTTCTGGAGTCCGTCGCCCCAGAACCGCTGGAGGACGGGGAAGGACGAGCGAATCCAGGCGGGGGCGGCCGGCGGGTCGGGCGGGCTGCGGTCGGGCGCGTCGACCAGGAGGCTGAGGCCCCAGGCCCGCGAGACGGCCGTCGGGTCGGCCACGGTCACGGCCCGAAGGCCGTCGAGCTGCGACGGCGTGGAAGCGTACCAGGGCTGCATCGCGAACAGGAGCCGCGTGAAGGCCGACGCCTTGGAATCCTGCGTGAGCAGGAAGACGTAGGGGAAGCGATCGCCGCTGCGGCGGACCAGCTTGATATCGTGCCTGATGTGGCCGAGCGCCTGCTGATCGTTGAAGACCTGCATCGCCGTGTTCGTCTTGTCGTTGAGATGGTCGACCTCGGCGTCGGGCGGCAGTTTCCGATTCAGGTCTTCCATCACGCGAGGGGTGAAGGCGTCGTACCAGTATGTCAGCTCGAAGCCGCGACGCCAGGCCCCCGAGGGGCCGCCGACCAGGATGTTGTAATACGAAAGCTCATAAGGATGGATGCGTACCAGGGCGAGCAGCGCGGGTGCCAGGACGAGCGTCGCCGTCGCGATCGTCCCCCATCGGACGCGACGCGAGACGGCCGAGCCGATCCAGGCCGTCCCCCATCCCGCGAAGGCCGCCAGGAAGAAGAAGGTGGGCAGGAACAGCCGGACGCCGTCGTGGGCCGGGGTGGGGAGCATCCGAAGGACCGGAAGCGTCGTCATGTGGAGCAGGAAATAGAGCGGCACGCGGTCCGCTCGGATCCGACGAAGCCCCCAGACGACGCCGACCAAAGCCACGGCCAGTATCGTCGGCGGGACGGTGATCGCCGTCAGGACCCAGGCGTTGTGCCAGGGGAGGCTGTACTTGTAGGTCTGCCCGAAATAGAGGATCAGGATGTCCGGCAAGGCCCCCTGGCGGTCATTGCTCAGCGTATAATAATGCGTCATGCGCACGATGGTCTCGCGCCACCACGCGGGGTTGCCGAGCCACCCCACGACCGGAGCGAACGCCAAAATCGCGGTCAGCGTCTCCAGCCCGGGCCGTTCGACGCCCCAGATCGGGCTTTTGGGACGGAGCCGGCCGAGGAGGCGTCGGAGCACCCAGATGATCAAAGGCAAGGCCAGGATCGCGCCCGGCAAGGCGGTCTGGGGGCGGGGACTCGTCTGGAAGAACAAATCCGCCTGCGCGGGGGGCGGCAGCCGGCGCTGGAGCATCTGGATCTCGACGAACGCGATCCCGAGCGGCAGCAGCATCAGGCCCAGCGTGACCACGGAGTCGATCCAGCCGCCTCGGCCGACCTTGCGGGTGAACGCGGAGGGGAGTCGGGCGATCGTCAGCCAGATCAGGAGCGGGAGCAGCACACCCACCGCCGCCATCTTCTCCAAAAAGGCCAGACCGAGCAGCACCCCCACGAGGACCCGCCAGCGCCGCGCCCCAGGCTCGTTCAGCCCCTTCCAGAACGCGAAGGCCGTTGCGACCCAGAGGAAGAGGCCAGGGATGTCGGTGTCGAGCAGGTGGGCCTGGCCGTAGAGCCGGGGCATGAGCAGCAGACAGCCCGCCATCACCAGGCCCACGGCCGCTCCATAGCGACGGCTCAGAAAGTGAAACCCCAGCGTGATCGTCAGGGCGAACTGGAGGATCGACCCCAGCCGTCGGGATGGGATATCCTTCATCCCGCCCCCGAAAGCCGCCCGCGCGGCGAGGCTCACCTGCCCCGCGTACGGGGGATGAAAGTTGATCCCGAATCGAGCGTAAGGCCAGTAATAGAGGAGGGCGTCGGGATCGAGCTGGGCCTGGACGTCGTCCCACGACCGGATCTCGGCCCATTGCTCCCACCACTGGGCCGAGATCACCTGGCTGTAGCGGTACGCCGGCTCGTCCCAGGTCACCCCGAAGTCCCCCGCCGTGGGCACGAGCGCCGCGATCGCCCCGAGGAACACTGCGAGCGCGGCGATCCAGAGACGGTCTCGCCGACGCCGCAAGGCTTCGAGGTCGTCCCCCGCCCCCTGGGATTCGTCCGGATGATTGATGTCGAGACGGCGGTCCTGCATGTTCCTTCCTCGATCGCCCGAATACGGTGAGGGCCCATGATACCAGCCGAGCGTCCGGTTTTCCCCCGCGCCGCCGGTCCCGAACTCCTTTCCCCGAAATCGTGTCCAGGCAGGGCGAACACCCCGTCACGAAACCTTCGCTGAAATCCAGGAGCCGAGCCATGTCGAACCCGCTCGCCGACCGCTTCCGACGATGGTTCCAGTATGAATGCAACGTCCACGCCCGGGTCCTCGCGTCGTTCGAGAGCGTCCCGACGGAACGTCGAGAGTCCGCCGAATTTCGCAAGGCCGTGGACCTGATGAGCCACCTCGTCGGCGCCCGCGAACGGTGGCTGGACCGGATCGAGGCCGCACCGCCCTCCAATCGTCCGCTCTTCCCCCGCGACGTCCGACTCGACGACGTGAGGCGGGATTGTAGCCAGATCGAGCGACGCTGGACTGAGACCCTGGAGAAACTCGACGACGAGGCCCTGGCTCGCGTCGTCACCTACCAGATGGTCGACGGGACCACCTCCAGCAACCAGGTGGAAGACCTCCTCGTCCAGCTGTTCGGGCATTCGTCCTACCATCGCGGCCAGATCGCGCAACTCGTCCGAGCCGCTGGCGGGACTCCCGCCGAGACCGATTTCATCCACTGGGTGCGGGATCCCGGCCCCTGAGTCTCCACGACGACCGAGAGCCGTGGATCTTTCGGACGCCGCGGATTCTCCGTGAAGTCGTCGGGCGTAGGCGACACCCAGGCTTAATGGTCTTTAATTAAGTTGATATACGTGAGAACTTCTCACAAGCGAGAGATTTTTTATATTCCAAGATGTTTCGTTTCGTATTATTCGTGTAGTCGCACTTCTAGTCGTCTCCGGCCCGGCTGAGGGCGGGAGGCGGGACGACGGGGAGCCCTCGGATCGTCTCCACCGAGGGTCGGAAAAATGTGTCCAGGAACGGGCCGGCCTCGTCGCGCTTGACACCGCCGGCCGTGAAGGGACGCCGTCAGGAGGAGTTCCATGGCAGCCTCGCTCCCCGATCCGGACGACCCCGACAGGCCATGCACGACGGGGATCGAAGGAATCGCCGCCCGGGGGGAGGAGCCTGCGCCAAACCTGGAACCGCCGGGCGGGGCGGCGCAGGGAGCATCGTGCGAACCGTCCGGGGACGGGATTTCGACCGAGGCGACGCCGTCGCTCGCCCCACCCGAGCCCGGAGTCGACCGGGACGGTGACGTGGCCTCCCCCGATCCGAGGCCGGCCGTCGAACTCCCACCGACGATCCTCCTCGAGCCCGGGGGGTTCTCCCTCTCCGGCGCGGAATCGCTCGGGTTCGCCACCTTCCTCCAGGAGCCCCGGCCGGGGCTGGGATTGGGCGAGGACGGGGGGCCCACGTTCCAGTACCGGGGGTGCGTCGCCCCCGGGACGGTCATTGACGGCTACGAAGTTCTCGCGATGGTGGGCCGCGGCGGCATGGGCGAGGTTTATCGGGCTCGACATCGCATGACGGCCATGGGCCAGGTCGTCGCCCTCAAGCTCCTCCGCCGCTCGATCTGGGACGCGGAAGCCCGGACTTGCGATGCGATGCGCCAGGTCGCGCGGTTCTACGTCGAGCTAAGGGCCGCGTCCATGATCCACGACGAGCACGTCGTCCCGGTCCTGAACGCGGGCCTGCACGAAGGATTCCCTTATTACGTGATGATGTTCGTCGACGGCGACAGCCTGGCGCAACAGCTGCAATCGGGGCCGATGCCCCCGGTCCAGGCGGTCGGACTGATCGGGCCGATCGTTCGCGCCGTGGAGCATGCACACTCGAAAGGCGTGATCCATCGCGACATCAAGCCGAGCAACATCCTCATCGACGAGGCTGGGAAGCCGTATCTGACCGACTTCGGGCTGGCGAAGCTGTTCGAGCACAAACAGTCGATGGCGCTGACGTCCAAGGACGTCTTGATGGGGACGCCCCAGTACATCCCCCCGGAACAGGTGCGGGACGCCTCGCGGGCCGACGCGCGGAGCGATGTCTACAGCCTGGGCGCGACCCTCTACGAGATGCTCACCGGAATCCCCCCGTTCCAGGGGGCCGACCCGATGGGCGTGGTCATTCGGGTCCTGAACGAGCCCGCGACGCCCCCCCAGCGGCTGAATCCGTTCGTCCCCGACGAACTGGATCGGATCTGCGTCCGATGTCTGGAGAAAGATCCGTCGCGACGCTTCAGGACGGCGGGCGAGCTGGCCGCGGAGTTGGCCCGCTTCCTCCAGGGCGTCCCCATCGAGACCCAGCCGCCGACGTTCCTGGAGACGGCCGTCCAGTGGGTGCGCGCGCGGCCCTTGATCTCGGCCCTGATGCTCGCGATCGTCGCCTCGGTGTTGATCGGCCTGGTCTCGACGACGGTCCAGCTTCGGAGAGCGCGAGACGCCCTGGGGAAGCTCGAATATCAGGCCTATCTGAACCATCTCGCCCTCGCCTCGGCGGCGCTCGACGCCGGGCGGGCCCTCGACGCCCGGGATCAGCTTCTGGAATGTCCGCCGATCTATCGCGACTGGGAATGGCAGTTCCTCGACCGACTGCGACATTATCGGACCCCCCTCCTGGGCGGCTACCCGGGGACGATCTACGGCCTGGCGTTCCGCCCCGGGGGCGTGAGGCTCGTCGCCGGCGGTCGTCACGGCGCGCCCTGGATCTGGGACGCGTCGAAGGGGCGAAAGGTCGGTGTTCTGGCGGGCCTCCCGGCCGGGGCGACCGTGTACGATCTCGCCTGGTCCCGGTCGGCCGACGGCGTCGAGCGGATCGCGGCCAGTTGCAACGACGGGTGCCTGAGGATCTGGACCCGCAAGGGGGACGCCTGGGGGACGCCCCGCGAGTTGCGCGGGCACCGGGGAGGCGTCGACGCCCTGGCCGTCTCTCGCGACGGACTTCGCGTGGCGACCGGGGGCGACGACGGTCGCCTGCTGGTCTGGGACGCGACCGGCGGGTCGGACCGGCCCCTTCTCACGCTCGTGGAGGCGGGCCCGGCGATCCTGGCGCTGGCGTTCGGTCCCGTGGCCGACCGACTGGTCAGCGTCGGCGAGGAACAGCCGCCGCGTTCCTGGTCGCTGAGTTCGGGACGGGCCGTCCCCCTCCCCAAATCGGACCGATTGGAGCAAATCTCGCTCGCGGTCGCGGTCTCGCGCAGCGGACGCTATACGGCGGTCGGCGGCGACGACGGGGTCCTGACCTTGTGGGACGTCCGAGCGCCGGACGCCCCCCGCCGCCTGAAAGGGGGGTTCGACCCGATTTCTTCCGTGGTGTTCAGCCCGGATGAGAAGCGACTCCTCTCCGCGGACTCGGAGGGGACGGTCACGTTCTGGGACGTCGCCTCGTGCGAGAAGGTCTTCTCCCGCCACGGGCACGACGACGCGGTCGACGTGCTGGCGTTCCGGGACGACGGCCTGATCCTGGCGTCGGCCGGCCGGGACGGCGCGGTGAGGATCTGGGACGCCCGCCCCTGGAGCCGGGCCGATTCCCTCGGCGAGGCCAGGTCGCAACCTTGACGAAGGCGGGCGCGGATCAGGGCCGGGCGTCGCCTATCTGGCGGGACCCCGCCCTCTTGCGGCGATGCGAAGCGCCCTGATGAATTCGGGCGACGTCCCGCAGCAGCCCCCGACGAAGGCCGCACCGGCCGCGACGAGTTCGGGCAACGCCGCGGCGAACGCGTCGGCGGTCGTCTCGTAGACCGCCTTGCCGTCCACGATCGTCGGCAGGCCCGCGTTCGGCTTGATCCAGATTGGTAGGTCGCAGGCCGAGGCGAGTCGCCGACAGACTTCGGCGAACCCGGCGATGCCCGCGCCGCAGTTGGCACCCACGGCGTCGGCTCCGGCCTGGGCCATGGCTTGCGCGATCGCTTCGGGGCTCGAACCGTCCGCCGTCCTCGGCTCGCCGGACGCTTCATCAAAATAGAACGCTGCGACGACCGGGAGGCCGGTCGCCCTGGCGGCGACCAGGGCCGTCCCGGCCTCGGCCAGATCGCCGAACGTCTCCAGGACGAGGGCGTCGACGCCGCCGGCGGCCAGCGCCTCGGCCTGGAGGGTGAAGGCCTCGGCCGCGAGATCGCGCCGGCGGCCCGTCGGCCCGATCGAGCCCAGGACGCGCACGTTCGCGCCGCCGGTCGCCCGCCGGGAGAGCCTCGCCCCCTCCTCGTTGATCCGGCGGGCCTCGCCGTCGAGCCCGACGCGGGCGAGCGCGAGGGGGCTTCCCTGGAAGGTGTTGGTCAGGATCGCCTGGGCCCCGGCCTCGACGAACGAACGGGCGACGGCCTCGACGTCGTCCGGTCGCGCGAGGTTCCAGGCGTCGGGAGACTCGCCCGGCGCGAGGCCCCGCTTTTGCAGCTCGGTGGCCCAGCCGGCGTCGAGGATCACGGGGGAGGCCGGGTCGAACAGATCCCTGAATCGGCTCATCAATCAGGTCGGGGTCAGATAGGCCGCGACCGCGACGATGAGGGCGATCGCGACCGAGGTTCCGACGATCCGCCACGAAGTCCGACGGTCCACGGCGCGGGATTCCGCGTCCTCCACGGTCTCGGTCGCTCCGGCTTGCGGGCCGAAGCTGGAGACGCCGCCGAACCCGTAGTTTACGCAGAATCGCCGACGCGCCTGGAGGAAGCCGAGGGCCGACATCAAAGCCGGCCCGCCGACCCAGAGCCGGGTGGCCGGCGAGACCCCGGCCCAGAGGAAGCACCCCCAGAGCGCGACGGCCCCGACCAGCCCGGCCCAGCCTAGGAGCTTCCGCAAGCGGACCTCGGCCCCGCCGATGTTGCAGACGCCGGGGGTGTATTCGGTGTGGCTCATTCGGCCTTCGTCGCGGGTTCGAGGGTAGGGTCGAGCTCAAGCTTCAGGTGCTTGAAGCGGACCTCGGTCGCCCCGCCGGAGTGGAGCTGGAGGCCGAAGATCCCGCGCCGGGAGATCTCGGGGTCGTCGAGCACGACGGCCGGCTCGCCGTTGATCCAGGTTCGGATCGAGCCTTCTCGCGCGACGATCTCGTAGTTGTTCCACTCGCCGGGCTTGACGACGGCCTCGGCCGACTTCGGCCAGAGCAGGCCCCGGCCGTTCTCCTCGTAGAGCTTGCCCCACCAGTCGGCGCCGACGTCGGCCTGGGGGCCCTTCATCTCGCCGTCCGGGAGCGCCTCACTGCGGAACTGGACGCCGCTGTTCCCCTCGTTGCGGACGAGCTTGACCTGGAAGGTCAGGCGGAAGTCGCGGGCGCTCATCTCGCTCCTGAGGAACTCATTGTGATCCAATCCGGGGGTCTTGCCGACGATCTGCCCATCCTCTACCGACCAGAGGGCGGGGTCGCCGACCCAGCCGGTCAGGTCCTTGCCGTTGAAGAAACCCGAGAGGTTCTCGGGGGTCGCCAGCATTGGCGTCTGGGTCGGGCTGGCGAGGTAGGCGGCCAGCGAGCGGACCTCGAAGTCGGAAAGGGGCGTCCAGAGGTCGCCCGGCATCATCGACAGATCGCTCGGGCGTCGCTCCTCGACGTCCCCGATCGGGATGACGAGCAGCTCATTGGCCGTCTGCAAGGTCAACGCATCCTGATCCTCCGACTTGATCAGGCCGGTCAGGACCCGGCCGTCCGTGGTCGCCACGACGTGCGCGAGGTAGTCGTTGCCGATCAGGGACGAGGGGTCGAGCACGTTCGAGAGCAGGTATTCGCGATCCGCGCGGTTGGAGCCGCTCAGGTCCGGGCCGATGGCCGCGCCGACGCCGAAGAGGGTGTGGCACTGCTGGCAGGTCCGGGCGAACACGGCGCGTCCCAGCTCTAGGTCGGGCTTCCGCGCGTAGCCGGCGGTCAGGATCTTGCGGTACTTCTCGATCAGCCTGCTCTTGTCGGCCGTGGTCTCTCGCGCTGTTCCCCACGACTTGGCGATCAGGGCGTCGACCTCGGCGTCCTTGTGGTTCCGCATCTGCCGGACGAGGTCGGCCGAGAGTTCCTTCGAAGCGACCAATCCGTCGCCGACGGCCGCCAGCAGGGCCTTCGCCGATGTCACCCGCGCCGCCAGCGTGTTGAGCGCGTCCCGGCGCTCCTCGGGGGTGAAGGACGGATAGAGGGCCAGGATGACCGTCGCGGTCCCGGGATCGTCGTACGCGGCCAGGCCCCGGAGCGCCTCGGCTCGGAGGCTCGCCTCGGGAAGCAGGCCCTGGAGCACCGGCGCGAGGCCGGGGTCGCGGGCCTTCAGCAGCGCGGTGAGGGCGTCTCGACGGGCGGGGAGCGGCTTGACGGGGTCGGCCAGGATCGCTCGGAAGGAGGCCAGCGCGGCCGGGTCGCCGAACGTGACGGCCAGCGCCGTGGCCTGGGATCGGATGTCCGGGTCGCCGCTCGCGCCCAACTTCTTGAAGGTCGCGGGCCAGGCGGCCGGCATGTCCACCGTGCGGCGTCCCTGGAGGGACTGGTTCACGGCCTGGAGGATGGTGAGGCGCGTGGGGTCGGAATCGGCCTGGTCGAGCGTCGCGACGATCAGGTCGAAGGCCTGGGGCGTGCCGATCGCCGCGACGCGACGGACGGACTTCGACAGGATGCCGGGCAGCTTCGACTCCAACCCGAGCTTGAGGGCCCACTCCGGGCCTTCTCCGGCCGTGGGCTCCATGGCGTACCAGGTCATGAGCGGCAGGTTGTGGTCCTCGGCGTCCTCGGCGTGCGAGACCAGCCCTTCCAGGATCGGGCGACGCGCCGCGATCGGCAGACGCTGGAGCGCGGACGCCAGATACAGGCGAACGACGGGCGAGCCGTCCTTGCGGGCCATCCTGGCGAAGTCGTCGAGCACCTTGCCCGACGGAGCGCCGGCCTCGGTCGCGAGCTGGACGGCCCAGGCCCGGAAGGCCGCGTCGGGGGCGGCCAGCGCCTTGAGCGTGGTCGCCTCGTCGGGGCCGGCGACGGTGTGGAGCGCCCAGAAGGCGTTAAGTCGGAGCTTGGCGTCGGGGCCGTCGAACGCCTTCGCCGCGAGGGCGGCGGCGAGTTCCCGGCGAGCCGCCTCGTCCATCGCGACGGCCCGCTCCTGGAGCAGCCGCCGGGCGTGCCGGACCTGCCAGTCGTTGGGGTGGCCGAGCAGATTCAGGAGGTCGTCGTTCGAGACCGTCCGCGGGTCGATCGCGCGGGAGGAGGCCGGTTGGTCGCCGTATCGCACGCGGAAGATCCGGCCGTTGGTGCGGTCGTGGGCGACCGGGTCGGTCAGGTGGCACTGGTTCTCGTCATACCAGTCGATCATGTACATCTGGCCGTCCGGCCCGGTCTTCAGGCTGACGATCTGCGACCAGCGGTCGTTGGCCATGAGGAAGTCGGGGGCGTGTCGGCCGACGAAGGCCGAACCGGCGGGGAGGAGGAGGTCGCGGTTCAGCCTCGCGCCGTGGATGTTGTTCATCAGGATCGAGCCGACGTATTCGCGAGGCCAGGCGTCTCCCTGATAGATGAGCGCCCCGGCGTGGGCGTGGCCGCCGCCGGCGAGGTCCGACCGGCCGTTGGCGCCGTGGGGGTTGTTGCCGAGGTAGTGGCGATGGTCGGCGATGGTCGTGATGAGGTCGTAGGAGTACGGGTTGAAGTCCGCCCCGGCCTGACGTTCGTAGCGCCCGCCCTGGATCACCTGGTAGAGGTGGGGGATGACGCACGAGGTGAGGAACGCCCGGCCTTCGGCGTCGAAATCGACGCCCCAGGGGTTGCTGGTGCCGTTGGCGAAGACCTCGAAGGCGTGCTTCGTGGGGTGGTAGCGCCAGATGCCCGCGTTGATCGGGACGCGGTCGGCGTCGGCGGTCCCGGGCTTGCCGACCCGCGAGTGGGTGAAGACGCCGTGGCAGCCGTAGAGCCAGCCGTCGGGGCCCCAGTTGAAGGAGTTCAGGGTCTCGTGGGTGTCCTGGTAACCCCAGCCGTCGAGCAGGACGACCGGCTCGGAGTCGGGCGCGTCGTCGCCGTCCTTGTCGGGGATGAACAGGAACTGGGGCGCCGCTCCGACCCAGACGCCGCCGAAGCCGACCTCGATGCCGCTGGCGAGGTTGAGCTTGTCGTAGAAGACCTTGCGAGATTCGAATCGGCCGTCGCCGTCGACGTCCTCGAAGATGAGGATGCGGTCCTTCCCCTGCCCTTCGGGGAGCCGGATCGGGTAGGTGTAGGACTCGACGACCCAGAGCCGCCCGCGATGGTCGAGCGTGAAGGCGATGGGCTGGACGACGTCGGGCTCGCCGGCGAGCAGGTCGACCTTGAAGCCCGGCGGGCCGGTCATGGCCCTGGCGGCGTCCTCGGGCGAGAGCCCTGCGTGCAGGAAGGCGTCGGCCGAGGGCAAGGTCTGCCGGGTTTCGCCCTGCGGCTTCGACTCCCAGAGCGTGAAGTCGTCGAAGTTGATGTGGCCCCAGCCCTCGGAATCGTCGTCGACGAGCCGAAGGAAGACGTCCTCGCCGACGTGCGCCGAGAGGTCGACGACCACCGGCTTCAGGTCCTCCACGCCGTCGCCCGCCGCACGGTGGATCACGGCCTGGTCGTCGGCCTTGACGATCTCCAGCCGGGTCGTCTCGCGAGGCCCCGCGCCGATGAGGAATCGGGCGAAAGGTTTGTCGAGCTTGAACGTCGCCGAGGTGAGCGTGCCGCGGGGGCGATCGCCGCCGCGCTCGAAGCTGCCGACCCAGAATCGGCCGGCGTGTCCGCTCTTCATGTCGGTACGGCGGGCCGCCACCGCGTCGCCTTCGATCGGCTGGCCCTGGAAGGCCTCGCCCTGGGCGGTCCAGTCGCGCAGGTCGCCCGTCTCGAAGTCCAGGTTGAGGACGCGCCCGGCGGCGTCGGTCGGGCGGTGGCCCTCCTCGGCCACGCCCCGGGCGGGTGCGATCGCGAGCACGCCGAGCACGAGGGCCAGGCGAACGGACGGGTGACTGGGAGCGGACATGGACGGCCTCGCCTCGTGGTGGGAACTTCCTGGGGGCGCGAATCGACCCGATTCCGCGACATCTCGCCCTGCCGGGATTCGTCCCTACAAAGATGGTCGTCGACGGCGAGCGAAGCAAGGGGCTGTCCGAGGTTTCGCCGTCGTCGCCGTTCGGCCGGGGGGTAGGTGCGGGCCCGGGGATGCGGTATCCTCGGCTCTGGAGTTCCGGGGGGACGATCGGGGCTGGACCGGAAAGGAGCGGCGACCGTGGATCGACACGAAGCGCGAGCGGCGGGGCGAGATGGGGACGTGGTTCGCGGGGATCGTCGTGACTTCCTGAAGGCCGCCGCGGCGCTCGCGGCGGCCGGGGCGATGCCGGGCCGGGCCGGGGCCGCGGAGATCCGCGATGAGGTCGACGCGTTCCTGAAGGATTACACGACGCGCTGGCTCCCCCTGGAGACGAAGGCCGGAGAGGCCGCCTGGGCAGCCTCGACGGACGTCTCCGAGGCCCACACCGCGGCGCAGGTCGCGGCGAATCAGGCGGTGAATCAGGTCGTCGGCTCGCCCGAGGTCATCGACAAGACGGCCCGGTTCCTGCGAGAGAAGGATCGACTCACCGAGTTGCAGGTCCGCCAGTTGGAAAAGGTCCGCCTCCGATCCGCCGAGGCCCCCGGGACGCTCCCCGAAGTGGTCAAGGCGAGGGTGGAGGCCGAGGCCAAGCAGTCGGCGACCCAGGACGCCTTCGCCTACACCGTCAAGAAGGCCGACGGCTCGGTGGAGAATCCCTCGGCCAACCGGATCGACCAGGTGCTCCTCACGTCGAAGGACCTCGACGAGCGGAAGGCCTACTGGGAGGCGTCCAAGGAAATCGGCGCCCCGCTTCGCGAGGGGATCTTGAAGCTTCGCGACCTCCGCAACAAGGTCGCCCGGGAACTCGGGTTCGCGGACTTCTTCGCGCTCCAGGTGGCCGATTACGGGATGAGCGTCGACGAGATGCTCGCCCTCTGCGACCGGATCGTCGCCGACGTCCGCCCGCTCTACGCCCAGCTCCACACCTGGGCCAAGCATCAGCTCGCCCGTCGTTACGGCGTCGAGGCCCCGGACGGAGCGATCCCCGCGCACTGGCTCTCAAATCGTTGGGGGCAGAACTGGCCGGGGTTCGTCGAGGGGGTCGACATGGACGCCCCGTTCCGGGGCAAGCCGCGCGAATTCATCACCGAGCAGGCCGAGCGGTTCTACACCTCGATGGGCTTCCCCAAGCTCCCGCCGAGCTTCTGGAGCCGGTCCGACCTCTACCCGGCCGATCCCGCCTCCGGCCGCAAGAAGAACAGCCACGCCAGCGCCTGGCACATCGACCTGGACCAGGACGTCCGCAGCCTGATGTCGATCGAGCCCGACAACCAGTGGTTCGACACCGCCCACCATGAGCTCGGGCACATCTACTACTTCCTGAGCTACGCGAGGCCCGAGGTCCCCCCCCTGCTCCGTCAGGGCGCGAACCGGGCGTTCCACGAAGGGGTCGGCGACCTCATCGGCCTGGCGGCGGGGCAGCGCCCGTATCTCAAGCAGGTCGGCCTGCTGACCCCCGAGGCCGAGGCCGCGCCGGCGACCACCTTCCTGCTCAGCTCCGCCCTCGAAGGCTCGTCGATCGTCTTCCTCCCCTGGTCGGCCGGCGTCATGACCCGCTTCGAACGCGACTTCTACGCCGGGACGATCGCCGACGACTCCCTCAACGCCGGCTGGTGGGAGCGGGTCGGCAAGTACCAGGGGATCGCCCCGCCGGGCGAGCGTCCGGAAACCCTCTGCGACGCCGCGACCAAGACCCACATCAACGACGACCCCGCGCAGTACTATGACTACGCGATCGGCACCGTGCTGAAATTCCAGCTTCACGACCACATCGCGCGGGAGATCCTCAAGCAGGACCCCCGCGAGTGCAACTACTTCGGCAACGCCAAGGTCGGCGACTTCCTCCGGTCGATCCTCCGGCTTGGCGCCACCCGCGACTGGAACGCCGTGCTCCGCGAGGCGACGGGGGAAGGTTTGACCGCCCGGCCCCTCGTCGCGTACTTTGAACCGCTGAGGGAATGGCTGGAAGTCGAGAACAAGGGCCGGGCGTCCGGCTGGCCCCAGGACCCCGGAAAACCATGAACCGACTCGTCTGGATTCCGCGCCCCGCCGGGCTCCGATTGCTCGCCCTGATCCTGTCCTCGGCGGTCCTCGGCTGCGGGGAGTCGCCGGCGCCGTCCCCCGAGACGACGGCCGCGACAGCGCCGGAACAGACCGCCGTCGCGGCCCCGGCGGTCCCCGTCGATCCCGACGCTCCCCCCGCCGAGCCCGCGCCCGAAGGCATGGTCTGGATTCCGGGGGGCGTCTTCACGATGGGGACGAACGATCCCGAGGCCCACGTCTCCGAGCGTCCTGCGCATCGCGTGAAGGTCGACGGCTTCTGGGTCGACGCGACCGAGGTCACCAACGCCGAGTTTCGCAAGTTCGTGGATGCGACCGGATACAAGACGACGGCCGAACGCCCCGTCGACTGGGAGGTCATCAAGGCCCAGCTCCCGCCGGGGACGCCCAAGCCTCCCGACGAGCAGCTCGGCGCGGGGTCCCTGGTCTTCACGCCTCCCGCCGGGGCCCTCCCCCCCGGCGGGCTCGACGACCTGACCAACTGGTGGCGGTGGGTGCTCGGCGCCGACTGGAAGCATCCCGACGGCCCAGACGACTCGATCGAGGGCCAGGACGACTTCCCCGTCGTCCACGTGTCATATGACGACGCGGTCGCCTACGCGGAATGGGCCGGGAAGCGGCTCCCGACCGAGGCCGAGTGGGAACGCGCCTCGCGCGGCGGTCTCGACGGCGCGAAGTACGGCTGGGGAGACGTCTTCACCCCCGGCGGCAAGCGGATGGCCAACACCTGGCAGGGCCGCTTCCCAGAGGTGGTCGAGGACCAGGACGGCCACCCCCGGATCGCCCCCGTGAAGTCGTTCCCTCCCAACCCCTACGGCCTGTACGACACCATCGGCAACGTCTGGGAATGGTGCTCCGACTGGTATCGCCCCGACACCTACCGGCTCCACGGCGAGGTCGACGTGACGGTCGACCCCAGGGGACCCGACGAAAGCTACGATCCCGACGAGCCGTTCCAGCCCAAACGCGTCACGCGCGGCGGGTCGTTCCTGTGCAGCTCCAATTACTGCTCGAACTACCGGCCCAGCGCCCGTCGCGGCACCGCGACCGACTCGGGGATGTCTCACCTGGGATTCCGCTGCGTGAAGCCCCCGGCGTCACCCGCGAAGTGACGAAATCGCGGCTCGAAGCGACTTGGATGATTCCTCGGATCGTCCCGCCGCGACGGGGAATCCCGCGCGGCGGCCGTCGCATCGTCGGGGCGCCTCCGGTATACTGGGCTTTTACCACCGGCTGCGAGAACAACCACAAGGTTAGGCGATGGCCAAGCACATCTTCGTGACGGGCGGCGTGGTCAGCTCGCTCGGCAAGGGGCTCACCTGCGCGTCGATCGGCATGATCCTGGAACAGCGCGGGCTTCGGGTGCGGCTCCAGAAGTTCGATCCCTACATCAACGTCGACCCGGGCACGATGAGCCCGTACCAGCACGGCGAGGTCTACGTCCTGGACGACGGTTCGGAGACGGACCTCGACCTGGGGCACTACGAGCGGTTCACCCACGCGACGCTCACGAAAGACTGCAACTACACGACCGGCAAGATCTACCTCTCCGTGATCCAGAAGGAGCGCGAGGGGCGGTACTATGAAGGGAAGACGGTCCAGGTCATCCCCCACGTCACCGACGAGATCAAGGCGGCGGTCCACCAGCTTGCGACCGACGACGTGGACGTGGTCATCACCGAGATCGGCGGCACCGTCGGCGACATCGAGAGCCTGCCGTTCCTGGAGGCGATCCGCCAGTTCGCGCTCGACGTGGGCCGCGAGAACTGCGCGTACATCCACCTGACGCTCGTCCCCTACCTGAAGGCGGCGGCCGAGCTGAAGACCAAGCCGACGCAGCACTCCGTCGGCGCGCTCCGGCAGATCGGCATCCAGCCCGACATTCTCATCTGCCGCACCGAGCAGCCGATCCCGACCGACGACAAGGACAAGATCGCGCTCTTCTGCAACGTCGAGAAGAAGGCCGTCATCGAGGAGCGCGACCGGCAGTACAGCATCTACGAGGTGCCGCTCAGCCTCGTCCAGAACGGGCTCGACAACCTGCTGGTCAAGCGGCTCGGGCTGAAGGCCAGCCCGCTCGACCTGACCGAATGGACCGAGATGGTCGACCGGATCGTGCACCCGAAGCATGAGGTCCGGATCGCGGTCGTCGGCAAGTACATGAAGCACCGCGACGCCTACAAGTCGGTGTACGAGTCGCTCGACCACGCGGGCATCGCCCACCGCTCCCGCGTCTCGGTCGTGCGGATCGAGGCCGAGGAGGTCGGGACGCGTGGCGCCGACGCCCTGCTGGGCGGGGTCGACGGGATCCTCGTCCCCGGCGGGTTCGGCATGCGGGGCATCGAGGGCAAGATCGAGGCCATCCGCTACGCTCGCACCCGCGGCATCCCGTTCTTCGGCATCTGCCTGGGGATGCAGTGCGCGGTGATCGAGTTCGCCCGCAGCGTCCTGGGGCTCGAAGACGCCAACAGCACCGAGTTCGAGAAGGACTGCGAGCACCCGGTCATCGCCCTGATGGAAGATCAGCTCGGGGTCACGAAGCGCGGCGGGACGATGCGACTGGGCGCCTGGCCCTGCACGCTCCAGCCCGGAAAGCTGGCGAGGTCGGCCTACGGCGTGGATCAGATCTCGGAGCGCCATCGCCACCGCTACGAGTTCAACAACACGTATCGCGAAGCGATGGAGAAGGCCGGGCTGGTCGCCTCGGGCACGAGCCCCGACGGTCAACTCGTCGAGATCGTCGAGCTGGCCGATCATCCCTGGTTCGTCGCCGTGCAGTTCCATCCCGAGTTCAAGTCGAAGCCGACGCATCCCCATCCGTTGTTCCGCGACTTCATCGGCGCCGCGCTCCAGCGACGCGAAGCGGGGCGAGGCGCGGGGGTCGACGGGGCGTCGGCCAGGCCGGCGACGTCATGATCGTCAGGGCCCGAGACTGGGACGCGTCGCGCTGGATCGAGATCGAGATCCGCGACGGCATGCTCGAACGGATCGACGAATGCGACCGACCTCGGGACGGCGGGGAGGACGAGGTTTTCGTCGCCCCGGCGTTCTGGGACATCCAGACCAACGGGCGCTGGGGACATTCGTTCTCCAGCCCAGACGTCACAGTCGATCAGGTCGTCTCCATCATCCGCGCCCAGCGCGGCCTGGGGGCGGCCCGGATCTGCCCGACGCTCATCACGGCTCCCGTCGACGACACGCTGCACGGCCTGCGCACGGTGGCCGAGGCCTGCGACTCCCATCCCGACGTGGACCGCATGGTCGTCGGCGTCCACCTGGAGGGGCCGTTCCTCTCCGACCAGAACGGATACAAGGGGACGCATCCGGCCGACGCCATGCGCGACCCGGACTGGAGCCTCTTCGAGAGGTTCCAGGAGGCTTCCGGCGGGCGCGTCATCCTGATGACGCTCGCTCCCGAGCGTCCGGGGTCGGCCGAGTTCATCCGCAAGGCGGTCGCCTCCGGTGTGACCGTTTCGGTGGGCCACACGGCCGTCGACCGCGATTCGCTCAGCGAGGCGGTCGAGGCGGGGGCCACGCTGAGCACTCACCTGGGGAACGGCATCGCCGCCGAGCTTCCCCGCCATCCCAACCCGATCTGGTTGCAGGCGGCCGAGGATCGGCTCTACGCGTCATTGATCGCCGACGGCCATCATCTGGATCGGGAAGTCCTCCGGGTGCTGGCGCGGGCGAAGGGTTGGCATCGGCTGATCCTCGTCAGCGACGCCGGCTGGCTCGCCGGGCTCCCCGCCGGGAATTACGGGGCCTGGGACGTCGATCCCTCGGGCAAGATCGTGCTCGCCGGGACCCCCTACCTCGCCGGCTCGACCCAGGGCCTGGAGACCGGCCTTCGCATCCTCGACGAGGTCGAGCCGAGCTTCCCCCGGCCGCTGCTCGACACCGTCACCGTCAATCCCGCACGTTTGTTGAATCAGCCCGCGCCGCGTCTCGCCGTCGGCGAGCCGGCCGACCTGACGCTGCTTCGAAGACCGGCTCCGGGCCGACTGATGCTGGAAAAGACGTGCGTCGGCGGCGAGTGGTTCGAGCGGTCGGTCTGAAATCCGCCCGCTGATCGACTTCGAAAAACCCACACCCCGCGATCCCGGCTCGACGGCCGTGATCGCGGGGCGTGGGTGAAGTTGACGGCCGCGCCGGAGTCCCCGGCGCGGCCGTTCGCGAATCTCGGATCAGGCGTTCTCGGCCGGGTCCTGCCCGTCGATCCACGCGCCGCCGAGCTTCTGGTACTCGGGGGATTCGAGGAGCGAGCCGGTGTCGCCGGCCTTCCAGCCCTGGATCTGGTTGGGCTTGCCGCGGAGCTTGCTGCGCTCTTCCCAGCGGACGGCCCAGGCGGAGTCGGCGTCGACGACGTTGCCGGTCTCCTTGTCGATGTAGTAGGCCTTGCCCTCGCGGTGCGAGCGGACGCCGAGGTTGACCGTGGCGATCGCGGCGTAGCCGAGTTCGACCGGGCAGAGGGTCTCGGGGTTGCGCGACCGGGTGCACTCGAGGAAGTGCTCCCAAAGGGCGCGGGTGTCTTCGCGGGGCTGCTCGGGGGTGAACTTGTCGCCGCCCTCGCCCTGGTTGGTGCCCGGAGGGGCCGGGCGGCCTTCCAGCTTCTGCTGGACGACCGAGTAGCCGCCCTTCGGCGAGGGGTCGAACCGGACGGTCGCGGTGTGGCCGCGGATCAGCTCGGGGAGCTGCACGTCGTTGCACATGGTGGCCGAGATGAGGACCTGGCAGCCCTCGTCATAGTCGGCGACCACAGTGGCGACGTCCGGCACGTCGCGGCCGTCGTACTCGAGGTAGAGGCCGCCGGCGCCGACGACCCGACGCGGCAGGCGGACGCCCATCGCCAGGATCAGGTGGGTGAGCTGGTGGACGAACAGGTCGGTGTACATGCCGCCGCCGAAGTCCCAGTAGCAACGCCACTGGGCGTACCGGGCGCGATCGAAGGGCTGGTCCGGGGCGAGACCGAAGTCGGTCCCCAGGAACATCTTCCAGTCGACCGTCTTGGGGGTCATGTCCTTGGTGAGCTTGTAGTACCGCCACTGGCCGACGTTGCTGTTGCGGTAGTACGAGGTCTGGCCCTGCATCACGTGGCCGATCTTGCCCTCGGTGATGAGCTTGTTGGCCTCGCGCCAGCGGGGGTCGGCGGTCGACTGGACGCCGACGGTGAAGACCTGCTTCGTCCGATTGACCGTCTCGACGAGCTTGCGGGCCTCCTCGATGGTGTGGGTCATCGGCTTTTCGCAGAAGACGTCCTTGCCCGCCTCCATCGCGTCCTGGCTCATCTTCGCGTGCCAGTGGTCCGGCGTGGCGATGAGGACGACGTCGATGTCCTTGTTTTCAAGGAGCTTCCGGTAATCCTTGGTGATCCGGTCCTTGTCCTTGCCCTCGGCGTCGAGCCCGCACCGCTTGGCCGAGTAGTAGAGGCCGCGCTTGGCGTCGTCGTTGCCGTCCCAGACGTCGCAGAGGCCGATGATGTCGACCAGCTTGGTCTCTTCCTTCAGATTCCCCAGGATGCGGATGTGCTCCTGGGCGCGGCCGCCGGGGCCGAGGATCGCGACGTTGATCCGCTCGTTGGCGCCCTTGACGGCACCGATGGCGGGGTGGGCGAAGGTCCCGGCGGCCACCGCCGCACCGGTCGCCGCGCCGGCCGTCTCCAGGAAGGTCCGACGGTTCACCAGCGGTTTGTTCTGCATTCTGAAGGTCTCCGGACCATGGGAAAAAGATCGGAGGGGACGGCCGCGAGCGGTCGACCCGGCTGGGCGAGGCGACGCGTGGCGAGGACTCGCGCTTGATCGGTGGACCGCGGGTTCTCGACCGACGGTTCGATCTCAAGGCTAACCCTGACCCGGCCGGTCAGTCAAGGACTCGCCGGCTTCCGCCGGAAGACGCCGGACGGCCTGGGTCGGCCGCGCCGGAAAGATCATCCCGCGACCCGGCGATGGGGCGGCCCGAGAGGTCGAAGCGTCGGGCCGGCCTGGAGATCGGGGGGAATCCTTGGAGATTTACAGAACGTCGAGGTTTCCCTAGCTTGTTATGAGCGGCGGTGAATCGTAGGGAAGGGAGAGTCGAGGTCCATGCAGCGTTTCATCATGGAATCCCGGATCGCGGCTCCTCCGGACGCCGTCTTCGCGTTCTTCGAGCGGCCCGACGCCTTCCAACTGCTGGTCCCTCCCGACGAGCCTGTCGAGGTCGTCGAGGCCCCGCGCTCGCTGGAAGTCGGCGCCCGCGCCGTGATCCGGATGCGGGTCGGGCCGTTTCCGGTCGAATGGGTGGCCGAGCACATCGAATACATTCCCGGCCGACTCTTCGTCGACCGCCAGGTGAAGGGCCCGTTCGCGGCCTGGGTTCATCGCCATGAGTTCCTCGACGACGGCGAGGGAGGGACTCTGCTCCGGGACGTGGTGGCGTATCAGCCCCCTCTCGGATTGCTGGGCGGGCTCGTGGCAGGGCCGATCATCGAATCCAAGCTCCGACGCCTTTTCGAGTATCGCCACGAGGTGGTGAAAAAGGCCTTCGAGCAGACCGAGGGGGACGCCGCCGAACCGGCCTGAATCTCGAATCTCCTCGGGGTGGATCGAGGCCGAAAGGCTGTGATCTCGGACTTTCCCGGCCGCTTCGCTAATGTTTTACTTGCCTCGAACGTAGATAGGGTAGAATTCGGGGGGACGGCTCGATCGCAGCATCGGGACAGTTTGCCGTCCATCGCGCCACGGTGCGGCGTCGGAGACCCACGGGGCAGGCCAATCGATATGATAGGCGACGGGATCATGCCGCGCACCATCACATGCGAGCAATGCAAAGCCGTTCTCAACCTGCCTGAGCAGGTGCCGACGGGCAAGCGCCTCAAATGCCCCAAGTGCCAGCACCGATTCACGGTGACCCAGAAGGACGCCAATTCGGCCTCGACCCGTCCCGGCGAGGCCGACGCGGCGAACACCTCCACTTACGAGATGCCCAACGGCCTCCCCTCGCTCGACGACCTCCCCTCGCCTCGGGCGGAGGGGGACCTTCGTGAGACCTTCGACCTGCCGCTCCTGGCCGGCGAGGCCGAGAAGAGCATCGGCGGGGGCTCGGCGGCGATCGGCGACGCCGCCGCCCTGTTCAAGGAGGAGCCTCGGCGGAAAAAGAAGCCGGTCGGGGCCGAGGCCCGGTCGCAGGCCCGGCGTTGCATCCGATGCCACGGCTCGGTGCCCCAGGGCATGTCGATCTGCCCGACGTGCGGGACCGACCAGGATTCCGGGATGCACGTCGGACTCGACGACGACCTCTTCCCGCCGCCCCCCCCGCCCCCCTCGGGCATCCCGCTGCTCATCGCGATTCCGGGGATGTTTTGCGGACTCGCGGGGGTCCTCCTGACGATCCTCTCGCTGGTCCAATCGGTGCGCGTCGAGGCCGGGGTCTACCAGTACGGCTGGCTGATGTTGGCGGTCGTGGCGGGTTACGGGGTCTACGGCGCGGCCCAGTTCCTTCGGGGGAAATCCCTGAAGGTGCTCCTGCTCGCGCTGACGCTGGGCGCCATCGTCGACGTCATCGCGATGATCGGACTGCCCATCTTCGAGGCCAACTTTGCGGAGCAGAGCGATCTGGTGACGCGATCGACGACGCCCGTCGAGGACGTGTCCGCGCGGGAGTTGGCGGACTCCGAGTACAAGCCCCTCGTCGATCGGCTGGATCAGGACCGGATCACCCTCGGGGTGACCTTCATCATCATCTACGCCCTGTTCGCGGTCTACTTGAACTCGCCGCCGGTGCGTCGCTACTTCACTCGCAGGCAATTCTTCCCGTAGCGCGAGTCCGACGCTTGCGGCCGTGACGCAAGAAGGCTGGGGCGTCGCTCATCCTTCTCTCCTGGGGCCGAGTCTCGCCGCCCCGATTCAAAGCGACCGGCGAGCCGGGCCGTCGGGGCCGTCAGGCGGTGGCCGAGTCGAGCGGGCTGCGCCAGATCGGCTGGACCGGGAAAAGGATCCGGGCGGCGTCCAGGGCGGTCGCCGTGGAGGCGATGAAGCCGTCTTCCTCGGCCGCCTCGTCGACTCCGACGTGGCCCATGGCGAGCCGCGTGAACGTCGCCGAGGTGAGCGAGAGATGGCGGCGGCTGAGTTTGTCGGGCTCGACCCGCGAGTCCTTGCCGTTGGCGTGGATCAGCCAGCGATGGTCGTCGACCGTCAGGCCGAGCTCGACCGGCGAGGCGACACCGGCGTCGTGGGCGCGACGGCTCAATTCAGGCAGGATGGCGCGTAGGAACCGTCCGACGTCCGGGACGTGGTACATGGAGACGGAGCCGTCAATCGCGTCCTGATCGAAGACCTTCCCCGAGGCCGCTCGACAGGCGTCGAGCGCGGGGTGATCGACGGGCGCATTGATCATGACTTCGGGATAGGCCCGTTCGAGGGCCTCGGCCCGGACCCGTCCGAGGAGCGCGCGGAGGGCCTGGGGATACGCCGGGTCGGACGCGATCTCGAGGATGCGATGGTCCTTCACGAACGCGTAGCCGCGCACGGCATCGCCCTGGCACGCCACCCAGATGACGTGGGCGTAGCGACGGCCGATGAGCCATCGCCAGTATTCCTCGGAGCGGATCGTCGTCCCGGTGGCCGTCCGGTATTGCATGTCGTAGAGGACCATGAGGTCGCCCAGTTCGACTTGCCGCCAGGGACGGACGTGCCAGCCTCCCCCCTTCGCCTCGACGACGCCGTCGGTCGCCTGGGGGAGATTTCGACTCAGCGTCTGGCCGAAGGTGCTTCGGCCGCAGACCCCCCAACCCAGCGGCTTGTAGAACCGAGGCATCCGGGTCGTCAGGGCCTGGACCACCGCCCCGGTCGCCCGGGTCCGTTCGTCGGCGAGGCGCATCAGATTCTGGGCGAATCCGAGGCCCCGGTATTCGGGCAGGGTGCCGACCCAGACGACGCCGTTCATCGGCAGCGTCACCTCGCCATAGCGGATCTGGCGTTCGGTGAGGTGGGCGTGGCAGGCGATCCGGCCGTCGACCTTGACGAGCAGGCGCTGCTCGGGCCGGTACGCGGGGTCGCTCAAGGCCCCGAGGAAGGCCTCGCGATCCGGTCCGTGGAAGACGTGGAGCAGAGTCTGGTAGACCGCCTCATGATCGGCTTCGGTCCCCAGGCAATACTCCACCGATCCTCGACGAAACGGGAGCCGAGTCTCCGGTGTGGAGGCTTTCATCGGGTCGACCATCTTTCGGACGCGCCGCCAGGGCGAGGGCTGTCAACCGTGGAATCGGCGCTTGCGTCGCTATTCACGACGCGGCACCGGGCTTCATCCATTCTACGGCCTGGTAAAGGGGCTCGCCCGAAAAAGTGGGGCCTTACCCTGCTTTTTCCGCAAGCCGTAACGAACTCAACGGTTGTTACGACTCGGCGACCCCTGGAATGGGGTCTGCGGACGGTTTTGCGAGGTTCGTCATCAGGCCGCGCAGGCGATCGTGAGGATACAGGATGATTGCGTACTCACGACTCCGCGCCAGCCGGTTCTGATCGAGATCGGCGACGGTTTCGACGCGCCGTCTTTTCTGGGCCTCAATGCGATCGGCGACCAGGGGGTGCAGGGCTTCGTTCAAACTGCGAATTCTTCGGAATCGCGCCCGGCGTTCCTCGGGCCGCGTCGGATCGGCGACCTGGAGCGTGCGCTTCTCCTCGACGACCGCCTGCTGCTCCGGCGTCAGGGGCTTGGCCAGGTGGCGGTCGGGATTGTACTCCAGGCTTCGAAGGTCGCGATCCAGTTCGGCCAGAGACTGCGACGATGCGGCGGACTGTGGCAAACCGAGCTGGACGGTCATCGAGAGAGTGAGAAATCCCGGAGGAGCGGCGTCGGCGAAGAATTTACGGGCCACCACGTCTCCCAACTCATCGTACTTCGCGCCGCCGATGCCGTGAATGAACAGATCGCTCAGGAGAAAGCGACTGAACATCGTCGTCGTCAGGGCACGAGTGCGGAGCCTCACGCCGGTGCTCGGCAGGTCCTGGAGCCGCTCGACCGCGCAACAGGCTTCACGATCCGGCGCCAGGGGAAGTTCCAGGAACGGCTCGGCCTCGTCGGAGATCCGTAATGACATCGTGCGGGCGTCCTGACGCACCATCAGGGGGCGTCGCCGCGGGCGCCCGGCACGCCAGGTCCAGAATGGGGCTTCGAGCCAGTCGCCCTCGCGCTTGAGGGCCGACACCGGATGGTTCTTGCTCCGGATCTTGTAGAACTCGCGGTACTCCTGGAGCGACTGGTTGTGGATCGCCTGGAACCTGGGCAGTTGCGCGAGCAGGTGGCAGGCGAACCACAAGAAGCCTTCGGTCTGGCAGATGCGGCTGAACGGCACTTCCAGATTGCGGACGCCCCACGACTCCTCGATCCGCCTCCGGGCCGCGGCCAGGCGAAGGCCCAGGGGGAGGCCGCCGTCGCGATAGCGAGCGACCTCGGGCCAGAATCGTTCGATGAGCGGATCGACGGTCAGCCCATCAAGCTCATCCAGGACGCGGCCGCCGAACGAGGCGAAGAACGCTTCGTCGTGGACGGGGAGATCCTCATAAGGGGCCTCCCCTTCCCAGCGGTCGAAGTCGACGCGGCGCACCGCGAGCCGGCCGTCCTTGACGTGGGGGACCCGGATGGAGGCCGACTTGGGGATGTCGTCGTCGATGATGAGGTTGAGCGCCGAGGCGTCACGGCGGGCGGCGATCCCGGCGGCGGCGAAATTCTTCACCCAGACGCCCGGATGGAACAGCTCGGGCTGATGGCCGGTCACGATCAGGCCGCTCCGGCCCTCGATGGCCGGGGGGGGCTCGACGCCGATCTCGGCCAGATACGAGCGGGCCTCGTCCGCGGCCTGTCGGCGCACCAGGTCGCGCAGCGGCCCGGCGGGTCGGCCCTGGAAATCGTACTCCCAGGTGGAGGCCCGTTGGATGTTGGCGTCGACGAGTGAAGGGGCCTGGTCGAGGGGAGGCGTCGCCAGCAGGCCGCCGTCATTCGAGGGAGCCCGCAGGCGCGTGCCTTTCATCCTCCACAGCCTCCGCCCACTTCCAGGCCCGCGCGCTTCAGGGCGTCGGCGAAGACCTGGCGATAGTGGTTCAGCCGATAGGTCGAGTCGTCGAGCGAGCCGCCGAACGCCCGCGATTCGTCGAGGTAGATCAGGGGGACCGCGGCCTCGACGATCTTCAGCCCGTGCTGGACCGCCTGGACCCAGATCTGGAGCGGCATGGCGTAGCCCAGGTCGGTGACCTCGAAGCTCTCCAGGGCGCGGCGGTTGTAGGCCTTGAAGCCGCAGAAGGCGTCGGTCAGGTGGAGGCCCAGGCACTCGTTGAGCCAGCGGGTGACCTCGACGTTGATCCGCCGCCGCTCCTCCGGGGGGCGCTGGTCGGGATCGAAAACCTGGAGATAGCGGCTGCCGGAGACCATGTCGGCCTCGGCCAGCCGGGCGCCGATCGCGGGGATCATCGCGGGCTCGTGCTGGCCGTCGCAGTCGAGCGTCACAAGGCCGTCGTAGTCCCCTTCAAGCGCCCGGGCGAAGGCCGTCTTGAGCCCCGCGCCGTAGCCGAGGTTGGTCGGATGGCGGACGACCTGGACGGACGGGAAGCGGCCGAGCAACTCCGGGGTCCGGTCGGTCGAGCCGTCGTCCACCACCAGCACGTCGCCGGCGTATTGAAGGACCTGGCGAAGCACCTCTTCCAGGTACTTCTCCTCGTTGTGGACGGGGATCGCGGTGAGGAGTTTCATCGGCGAAGTTTCGCAAGGGGTTCGGGGGGCCGGGAGAGAGCGAGAGCGAGCGATTTCGGTCCGGCCGCCGTTCTCGGAACCTACGCATTCTAGGTTAGGGTCGGTCGAAGTCAACGACCCCGGCGGCCACCCCCCTTGACCGCCCTCCGCAACGGCTCCTAGCATGAATCCTCCTTCCGTCGATCGAGGTGCGCGACGCCGTCCGTCGACCCTGGCCCGATTTCGCGATCATTCGGATTCTCTTGCCGGCTGAATCTCATGACACGACCCGACGCCTCCTCGCCCGTCCCCGACAAGAAACGCCACCACGACGACGCCGATCCCCGCCCCGAGGCTGTGGATGCGGCCGAGCCGCCCGACGCGGAGCCGGAGCCGGAGCCGTGGACGCCCGAGCGCGTCTCGGAGTGGAACGCGTATTACGACCTGTACGTCCTGGGGGCCGTGCTCCTGCTGGCGTTCGCGGCGTCCTGCATCCGGACCAATCACTCGCCGCTCTGGGCTAATCTCAAGATGGGCCGGGAGATCCTCGCCAGGGGGACGCCGGTGATGGCCGACGCCTTTTCCTACACCGAACAGGGCCGCAGCTGGGTCAACATCCCCTGGCTCTTCCAGGCGGCCGGCGCCGGGCTCTACAACGTCGCGTACGGCCTGGTGCCCGAGGCCCCGGACGATCCCACCGCCAACCGCGCCTCGGCCGAGCAGATCGCGACCGGTGCCCTGGTGGCCCTCACGGCGCTCGCGAGGCTGCTGACGGCCTATTTGTTGCTGCGCGTGAGGCATCGAGGGCCCGGCCTCTGGTGGACGGCGGTCTGCACGGCCCTGGCGTTGGGCGCGATCATCGGCCCCGCCGGCCTGATGCTCGGGGGAGTCGCACAGCCGGCCGTCGTCGGCCCTTCGACCTGGGGCGTCCTTTTCCTCGCCTTCGAGACGCTCTGGTTGTTCCGGGCCTTCGTCCAGAAGAAGGCCGGCGCGCTTTACGCGCTCGTGCCGCTCTTCCTGGTCTGGGCGAACGTCGACGACTCGTTCCTGTTCGGCCTGCTGATCCTGGGCGCCGCCGTCCTGGGCAAATTCCTGGACGGCCGCCGTTCGGTTGAGAACGCCCCGGTCGGACGTCGGCCGGTCGACGACGAGGAGGAGCGGGCCCCGGTCTCGACCGGCCTGGCGGCCTCGATCCTCCTGGCCTGCGCCGTGGTCGTGCTGGCCAACCCGTCGCACGTGAAGATCTATCCGGCCGCGCTGGAGCCGGTGACGAGCTTCTTCTCGGGAGGCGAGCCGCCGACGACCTTCGACCAGCTCTCGTATTTCGGCAAGACGATCCGCACCCAGTACCCCGCGGGGTGGCACTGGCTGACCCTGTATTACCTGGTCGTCGTCTCCCTGGCGGCAGCGACGTTCGTGCTGAACGCGGCGAGATTTTCGTGGGCCCGATTCCTGCCGTTCGCCTTCGCGGCGTTCGCCTGGGCCGTCTACATGCGGTACAGCGCCGAGTTCGCCGTCGTGGCGGCGGCGGTCGCGGCGCTCAACGGGCAGGAGTGGTATCAGCGGCGATTCGGCGTCGAGGGGAAGCTCGGCACGGGCTGGGCGGTCTGGTCGACCGGGGGCCGACTGGTCACGCTGGCGTCCCTGTTCCTCTGCGTCAGCATCTCGATCACCGGCTACGGCAAGTCTCCGGGCGACCCCCGCTTCGGCTTCGGCTTCGATCCGAACGACTTCGCGTTCGAGGCGGCCGAGTATCTCGCGGCGCACGACGACATCAAGGGGAACGTCTTCAACTGGACCCCCAGCCAGGGGGACGCGCTGCTTTGGAAGGCCGGAGCGACCCGCAAGACGTTCGTCGACAATCGCTCCCGGCTCTTCCCCGATTCGATTCTGGAAGAGCATCGGACGCTCCTCAACGCCCTGCGCGACGACGACCCGGAGATCTGGAAGCCGATCTTCGACAAGTACGGCGTGTCGACGGTCATGCTGGATTCGGCGACCGCGACCAACACCTATCGACGGCTCACCCAGAGCCCCAACTGGATCCCGTTCTACGACGACGGCCGGGTCGTGATGTTCGGCCGTGCGGATGCGGCCGAGCCCGACCTCGCGACGTTCCGGGCGAACCGTCTCGACCCCGATCTGAGGGCGTATAAGGTCACCTCGCCGACGCCGGCCGCCGACCGGCCGCCCACGCCCGTGAACTGGATCGACGACGTCTTCCAGAGCCGCGCCCTGACCCCCCCGCGCACGCGCAACAACGCCGCCCGCCGGTGGCTCACCACCGGAGTCGACTCCGACGGCGCCCCCGTCCCGCCCGACCCGGCCCGCTGCCTGCTGGCGATCCGCGAGGCCCGGACCGCCCTGTCGCTGAACCCGGACGACACCACGGCGTATCGCCTGCTCGTCCTCGCCTATCGTGGACTGGCCCAGCAGGAGGCCGCCCTGATCGGGGGCGTTGAGCTGACCCCCGAGAACCGCGAGCGGATCGCCGCGATCAAGCCCGGCGGCGCGCTCATGAGCGATCGGCTCCGTCAGATCGTCACCTCGCTGAACTACGCGATCCAGACGACCCCCCCGCCCGCGACGCCCGACGAGCGCCGCGAGTTGATGTCGCTCCAGTTCGAGTTGTTCGAGACCTACCTGCAACTCGGATTCATCGACCTGGCCCGCGACCAGCTCCGGGCTTTCCTCGACGCCGCCAAGCCGGGCGAACTCGAGCCCCAGGTCCGCAGCGTCTACGCGAACCAGCTCGACACGCTGAACCGCCAGATGGAGCAGATCAGCCAGACGCTCGGCACCCTCCAGATCGAGCGCCAGGCGGGGCCGATCGAGCTCGGACAGTTCGCCATGAGCCAGGGGGCGGCCGGTCTGGCCATCATCCAGTTCGAGGACGCCGAGCGGGGCAATATGAGCCCGATGATCGTCAAGCCGCAGCTCCTCGACCTGTATTGCGGCACGGGCCAGCCGGATCGCGCGCTGGAGTTGCTCTCCGCGGCCGGCGTCGACGACGCCAGCCTCGGCGATCCCGGGCTGGCGACGTTCCGTCAGGGGCTGGTTTACAAGCTCCTGGGGAACTACGCATCGGCTGCGTCGCTCTGGCAAGGCCGCTCGATCCCGAGACTGGCTTACGACCGGAGCACGAAGGCGATCGGCATCGCCACCCGGATGCTCCACGGCGACCTCGTCGGTGCGGCCAATGACGGCATGTCGGCCCCCAGCCTGCTCGGCCGCGAGGCCGACTGGGAATTCGACCTGGCCCAGTGCCTGCTGGAGTCCGGTGAGCCCGAGCGGGCCGCCGAGCACTACACGAAAGCCCTGGAACTGACCCCGGAAAGCGCCGTCCGTCCGCTCATCGCCTACTACCTGGAGAAGATCGGCAAGCCCGTCCCGCCGAAGCCGGAGCCGGCCCAGGCCCCCGCCGCCGAGGCCGCCAAGCCGGCAGCGACTCCATCTGAGGAGCCCAAGGCCGAGGCTCCCAAGGCCGAGGAGCCGAAAGCCGAGGCTCCCAAGGCCGAGGAGCCGAAAGCCGAGGCTCCCGGGCCGGAGGGGGCCGGGAAGCCCTGACGGGACTTGCCGACGGCGGGCCGTCGACCTGTCAGCGGACGGGTTCGGCGGCCCTGGCCGGCCCGAGGAGGACGACGTTGTCGACCTGGCAGACCACGTCCTGGAAATCGTCGTTCGTCGAGTATTCCCAGCCGATCAGGTAGCTGTTCGGGATCGGCTTCCCGGTGGCCTTGTCGCGGTTGGGATAGATCATTGCCTTGTACGGCTGGGGGGCGAGCCGCTTGTTGACGCGGGCGACGACGGCCGGTTCCGAGAAGACGCCGCCGTCGTCCAGGCCGTCGTTCGACGCCCAGAGGCCGAACGGTTCGTCGCCCGGGTCGAACTCGACCTTCGCTCCCGCTTCGAGAGGGGGCGGGAGGTTGGCGTCGGTCTCCAGGTCCCTGGTCGTGTTCTTGAAGGTATAGGTCCAAGTCTCGCTTTTCGACGGCGCGCCGACGGCTTGCGGCCGATACCAGCCGCCTCGGTTCCGGGTCTCCAGCCCCAACGCGATGACCGGCCGATAGATCACCGGGCCGTCGCCGGCCTTGCGGAACAGGCCCGAGGTCTCTGCGGCCGTCGTGACGACCGGGTTGAGCAGGTCGTCGTACATCGACAGGCCGTAACGGTCCTTCAGGACGACGATCCAGTCGGGTTCGTTCGGCCCCGGCGCGATCTTCGGCTGGGCCGGCGTTTGGGCCGACGCGGCCCCGAGGCAGGTCGCGGCGACCATCCCGCAGGCGGCCGATCGCAACGATCGTTTCATCGACATGTTTTCAGGCTCCCGGCTTCGCGACGGCGGCCGTCCAAGGCAGGGGCGTCCGGGGCCGCCGCGAGGCGAACGCCGCGAGGCCGAGCGCCACGCCCAGCCCCGCCATTGAGACGAGCAGGCCGAGCCGGAACGATCGCGGCTCGTAACTGTAGACGAGGTGATGCGTCCCCGACTCGACGGCGGCCCCGCGCATCATGCGGTTCACGCGGTACACCGGCGAGGGCTGGCCGTCGATGGTCAGCTTCCAGCCCGGATAATAAACGTCGGCCAGGACGACGATCCCCGGCGCATCCAGGGTGACGTCCAACTCCACTCGGTCCGAGCGTGGATAGCCGACCTTCACCACTTCCGACGGTCGGGAGACCCCCCCGCGCGTGAACGGGGCGAGGGCCGCCGCGTCGTCGTTCTCGACCCAGGCGATCTGCCTCGGGTCGTAGGAGATCATCGTCGGGTCGCGCCAGATCGGGTCGTTGTCGTCGTACATGATCTCCATCATGGGGCCGCTGCGGGCCTCGGGCGACATACCTCTCAGCGTCGTCAGCCCCTTGGCCCGATGGACGACCCAGGCCCTCGGAAACTGGTTGAGGTTGCGACGGATCTGGTAATCCTTGGTTTTCACCCAGTCCTCGGCCTGCTTGCGCGATTCGGGCGAGTCGGTTTTGCCGGGCCTGGGGTGGATGATCTCGGTGTCGGCGAGGAACGCGGCGAAGCCCCGATTTTCGTCGAGCCAGTCGTTCGTGTAGGAGGGGAGGATGAAGTACCGCGTGTTCCACATATCGAACGAGCGGCGGGGGAAATAGACCACCTTCTGGCCGGGCGTGATCCCGATGCTGCGGGCGAACTCGGGCGAGGTGGAGAAGAGCCAACCCCCGAAATACCACTCGTAGTCGTACAACTCGGCGACGCCGATCGTGTGCGTGTACTCGACCCCCAGCGTGATCCCGTACTTGGGCTGGATCGTCGCTCGTTCCCATTCCATGAAGTCGCGGACGCGGTCGTCGGAAGCGGACTCGATCCACCCAGCGGGATTCCAGATCGGCGAGCGATGGATGCGATAAGGTCCATCCGACGGCCTGGCCGCCTCGGCGGCCTTGATGACGCCGAGGACCTCGGGCTCCACCTCGAACAGCTCCTGGGGCGCGGTGGCGATCATACGCCGGTTGGCCAATCCGAGGTCGAGCGTGACCAGCAAGAGCACCGCCGCACACGCCAGGCCGGGACGACGAGGGCGCAGCGCGACGAGACCCAGGGTCGCGGCGAAGACGAGAACCCCCTGGCCGAGCGCACGTCGGGTCTCGCCATAGGCCGCGACCGGGTCGAACGGGCCGAACGAGCTGGAGAGCTGCGCCCCCTCGAAGACCTTCAGGATCGGGCCGCGCGCGGACAGCCATCCCAGAAGGCAGGCCGAAGAGAGGCTGAGGAGCACGACGGTCGACCTACGGAGCCTCCGTTCCCGGCCTCGCCCCAGGTCGTCCCAGCCGAACCCGGCCAGCGCGGCGATCCCCAGGATCGAGAAGGTCATCAGCTTGCTCGGGAAGCGGAACTGGCGGAACCCGGGCAGGAACGTGGTCATCGCCCAGTAGACGCCGCCGTCGCCGTCGCGGAGGTGTCCGTCTTTCCTCAGCGGCGGATCGTTGGGTGGGTCGAACGGCCCGATGCCCGGGTAGCCGACGCCGAGGGTCGAATTCGCGAATCGCGAGGCCCAGATCGGGCTGCTGAACTCGCCGAAGCTGCCGAGCAGCGTGACCACCACGATCCAGGAGAGCCAGACCCGCGCCGCATCGCCCCGACGGAACGCGACCGCGGCCAAAGCCAGCAGGATCACCGCCCCGCCCATGTAAAGCGAAGGGACCCAAACCTTGCTGCGGTCCGCCGAGATCTTGACGAGGTCGACCCAGCTGGCGTTGCCGTCGAAGTAGGACCCGAAGACGTTGGGCCAGAGCATCTCGACCAGACGAAACGGCTCGACGCTGAACGGGTAGATCTCGTGGGGCCCGCCCGCCGCCGCACGAGTCGTCTGTTGCGTGAACTCGACCACGGGGAGGAGCTGCGCGGCGGTCAGCGCCCCCGCCAGCGCCCCGGCGACCCCCAGGCCCATCGCCAGCCGCCACACGGTCCGTCGCTCCCGCGTCGGCTTCTTCCGGACGAAGTAGATCGCCAGGACGATCGCCCAGACGACCGGCACCACGGCCGGCGCCCAGAGCATCCAGGGGAGCGGGGGCGTGGGCTTGTCGGGAAGCTTGGCGGGGCGGAGGCTCGGCAAGACTCGCGCCAGCTCCAGGGTCGCCATCGTCCAGATCCCGGCGACGAGCAACCCGAGCAGGATCGCTCGCCAGGGAAGCGCCGTGCGCGTCGTCGAAGGCTCGGGCGGCTGGGCTTCGCGGAAGCCGCGACCCGAGGTCCAGGCCGCGCCCGCCGCGTAGGCTAGCGCGCAAAGCCCCATCAAGTAGGCGGACTGGGGATCGCCGCCGAGCGTCTGCATCGCCAGCACGACCGCCAGGCCGAGGACGGCCCACCGCGACCCGTCGCGGATCCATCGGTCCACCGCGAGGAAGCCCAAAGGCAGCCACGCCGCGCCCACCAGATAGATGATGTTGCAGTACTGGAACAGGATCGGCCCGCAGAACGAGTACGACAGCGCGCTCAGCCCCGCGCCGGTCCAGCTCACCTTCCAGGAACGCATCAGGGCGAGCATCGCCGCGAAGGCCAGCGCCACATGGCCGACGATGTAGAGGCGAGCGGCCCAGGCGTAGGGGAGGACGGCGTACACGACCTTGCCGGGATAGAGGACGGCGGCCGTGGGATTGCCCATGAGAGGCATCCCGGAGTTTTCTTCGGGCTCCCAGAGCGGCCAGCGACCCGCGTCCCACTCGCGCTGCACGCGCTCGTAGAGGGGGTAATAGAAATGGGCCGCGTCGCGGTAGGCGAACTGGTGGCCGTCGAGGAGGACTCGATGGAAGCAGGCGAGCAGCAGCGCCGCCAGGCAACCGAACACGAGGAGCTTGGCGATCAGGGAGTCGCGAGTCATGAAGGCGTCTCGAGGCCCGAGGGGAAGGCTGAGGCGTTGTCGCGGGCGATTCGAGCCTATCCTACCACGTCACCAACCCGGAGTCGCATCCGGCGACCGTCGTTGCAACGCTCCGCGCGCGGGGACGCCCGCCGGGCCCGGTTTCACTCGGGCGCGGCGGGCGTCGTGGGGCGTCCGAGGATTCACGATCCCGCGATCAGCCGCCGGGAGGCGTCAACGCGGCGACCGGGTCGGGGCAGGTGCCGTCGGGGTTGTCTGGCAGCTTGGCCGGGAGCAGCTCGGCTGTCGACTTCACCTCGCCGGTGAGGGCCCTCATGAAGGCGATGACGTCGGCGATCTCCTGGGGGGTCAGCTTCAGGGGGACCATGTCCTTGTCGAGCGACGGGTTCGGGGTGCCGCCCTTGTTGTAGTGGTCCATGACCTCTTCGAGCGTCTTCATGCTTCCGTCGTGCATGTACGGGGCGGTGAGTTCCACGTTGCGGACGGTCGGGGTCTTGAAGGCGCCCAGGCTGTGGTCCCCCTTCTGACCGATCGGCTCGGGGGCCCAGCGACCGGGATCGTCGTGCTGTTTCTTGGCCTCGTTCCAGCCGATGCCCAGGTTATGGAATTCCTCGTCCGTGAAATTGGCGCCGACGTGGCAGAGGGTGCACTTGGCTTTCTGGAGTTCGACCGTCGGCTCGTACTCGTCTTCGGGGTCGAGCCGGAGGCCGAAGAGCACCATCCCGCGCTTCTCGCTCTCATTCAGGACGTCGTACTCGCCGTGGATGTAGCGGTCGTATTTCGAGTTGCCGGAGAGGGCCGCGACCCGCTCGAAGGTGGCGATGGCCTTGGCCATGCCGTCGAGGGTGACGTCGGTGCCGAACACCTTGCGGAACCACTGCCGGTACTCGGGGACCTCGCGAAGCCGCTTGACGATCTGCTCGTGCTTCTGCTCGCCCATCTCGATCGGGTTGACCATCGGGCCTTGCGCCTGGCCCTCCAGGCTCGGGGAGCGACCGTCCCAGAACATGTGCTTGCCGTAGGCCGTGTTGAAGACCGTGGGGGAGTTGCGATTTCCGCGCTGGCCGTCGATGCCGGCCGAGACCCGGCCGCCGTCGCTCCAGCCCTTGTCCGGGTTGTGGCAGGTCGCGCAACTCACGCTCCCGTCGAGCGAGACGCGAGGGTCGAAGTAGAGGAGGCGGCCCAGTTCGTACTTGCCCTTGGTGATCGGGTTGGAGAGCGGGACGACGCTCTTGGGGGTCAGCGGCGGAAGGCCCTTGGGGACGACGACCTCGAGCGGCTCGTCGTCGATCAGGCTCGGATCCGAACGCTGATAGAGGAACTCGGCGGGGTTGGCCGGATCTTCATCGGGGGGCTTGTTCGGCTCGTCCTGGAGCATCGCGAGGATGCGCGGGCCCCCCTTGGCGGCGGCCTGCATGGACTGCTGGAGGAGGGCCGATCCCGCGAGCAGCAGCACGCCGGGGACCAGCAGCGGACGCAATCTCGACATCGTCATCAAGGGGCTCCGGATGGAAGGGGTGCCGAGCAGGTCCGCGTCGTCGCGGCTCGCGACTTCTCGCCAGCCGTCGCGACGGCGAACCCCGGGCGGCCGGCTCGTGGCCGCCACGTCATTTCCGTTTCTTCGCGAGGAACTCCTCGGCGTTGCGAAGGGCCTGGTCCACCAGGTCGTCCCACGCCTCGTCGATGTATCGGGGCGGGCCCCCCTTGGCCGCGACGTGGGACGCCACGTCCGCAGTGTCGACCATCTCGATCGCGTCCCAGGGGCAGATTTGCTGGCAGTGCTTGCAACCGATGCAGCGATCCAGATCGATGTCGCAGAAGCCCATCAGGCCCGGATGGTCCTCGCCGGCGACCTTGTAGATGCACTCGACGGGGCAGATTTCCAGGCAGGCGTCGCAGCCTGTGCAGCCGTCGGCGTTGATCACCGCGAGGATTTTGGGGATGACTTTCCGAGGTTTTTGAGCGAGCGACGCCGACATCGCCGTCCTTCCCGAAAACACGGACGCCGCAGCCGATCCCCCCTCCCGAGGGAGGCGGGGCGGCCCGCCGAACCTCGCGTCGACATTCGCCGCGAGCCCGGACTCGCCAGGCGGCCGAATCTCTTATATCGTACCGGAGAGGCCCTTATCAAGAATCATTCTCGATCCCCGGCCGGCATCGGACCGGGGCGAACCGGAGCGCGACCTTGAAACAGACGCCGAGGACGGGCCTGACGGGCGAGATGATCGTCGAGGTCGTGGAGGAGAACTGCATCAACTTCGCCGACGGCCGAATGCCGGCGGTCCTGTCGACGCCCTGGCTCGTGGCGTACCTCGAATTCGTCGCCCGAGACGCGCTGGCGGTCTGCCTGGAGGACCACGAGCGGAGCGTCGGCGCGCTGGTCGAGATCGAGCACCTGGCCCCGAGCCCGATCGGCGCAAGGGTGACGTGCCGGGCTCGCGTGATCCACGTCGACGGCCCGATCGTGACGTTCCACATCGAGGCGTTCGACGAGACCGAGGCGGTCGCCCGGGGCCTCCACAAGCGCCGGGTCATCGACGCCGACCGATTCGCCCGTCGGGTCGAGAAAAAGCGCAGGCCCGCCGGCTCATGAGGGCTCGGGCTCCGCGTGGTCGGCCGCGACGAACGGCGGGAATTCGCCCGCGCGATGCCGTCGGGCGAGGTCGCGGTAGTGCCTCCAGGACTGCTCGAGCTTCCACTGCGTCGACTCGCCGAGGAGCCGAAGGACGCGCGCCGGCGAGCCGACGACGAGCGAGCCGGGGGGGATTTCCATGTTCTCCAGTAGGAGCGCGCCGGCCCCGACCACCGACCCCGCCCCGACCTTTGAACCGTTGAGCAGGACGGCCCCCATGCCGATGAGGCAGTCGTCCTCGACGCGGCAGCCGTGAAGGATCGCCCGGTGGCCGACGGTCACGCGGTTGCCGACGACGCACGGCGCCCCGGGGTCGGCGTGGATCATCGTCAGGTCCTGGATGTTGGTCGACGCGCCGATGCGGATCTGCTCCGTATCGCCCCGGATGACGGCGTGATACCAGACGCTGGAATCGGGACCGATGTGGACGTCGCCCATCACGAACGCGCCGGGGGCGACGAAGGAGGCGGGGTCGATCTTTGGTTGCCCGGGACTTGATGAGTCGGCCATAATGATGAGTTGAGTCGTGAGCCGAACGATGCGACCCGTCTCGATCCGCGAGACCGACCCGAGGAGCGCCTCCCCGCATGCCTCCGTATCGATCCTTCGTCGCCGCGTTCTGTCTGGTCGTCGTCCTCGCGGCCCCGGCCGGGAAGGCCGAGCCCCCCTCGGTCGACTTCAGCCGCGACGTCCTCCCCATCCTCTCCGAAAATTGCCTCCTCTGCCACGGTCCTGACGCCGCCGCCCGCAAGGCCGACCTCCGCCTCGACGTGTCGGAGAGCGCCCTCCGCAAGGAGGAGCCGATCATCGTGCCCGGCGATCCCGAGGAGAGCGAGTTCCTCCGACGGCTCACGACCGACGACGCCGACGAGAAGATGCCGCCGGCGAAATCGGGCAAGACGCTCACTCCCGAGCAGGTCGCGACCCTCACGAAGTGGGTCGAGGAAGGCGCGCGATGGGGCAAGCACTGGGCCTTCGACGCCCCCCGCCGGCCCGAACCGCCGGTCGTGCATCGTCCCGAATGGGTCCGCAACCCGATCGACCGCTTCGTGCTGGCCCGGCTGGAACGGGAAGGGATCGCGCCCGCCCCCGAGGCCGATCCCGCGACCCTGATCCGTCGGCTTTCGCTCGACCTCACGGGGCTGCCGCCGACCCTGGCCGAGATCGAGGCTTTCGCGTCCGATCCTGCGGCCGACGCCTACGAGAAGCTCGTCGACCGGCTGCTCGCGTCGCCGCGATACGGCGAGGCGATGGCGAGCGACTGGCTCGACGCCGCCCGCTACGCCGACACGAACGGCTATCAGAACGACTTCGCCCGGACGATGTGGCCATGGCGCGACTGGGTGGTCGCCGCCTTCAACCGAAATCAGCCTTTCGACCAGTTCGCGATTGAGCAGATCGCCGGCGACCGACTCCCGAATCCCAGCCTCGCCCAGAAGATCGCCACCGGCTTCAACCGCAACAACCGCACCGTCACCGAGGCCGGCTCGATCGACGAGGAGTATCGAATCGAGAACGCCGTCGACCGCGTGGAGACCACGTCCACCGTGTTCCTCGGGCTGACGATGGGTTGCGCCCGCTGCCACGACCACAAGTACGACCCGGTGACGCAGAAGGAGTTCTACGAGTTCCTCGGCTTCTTCAACAACTTGAACGAGAAGGGCGTCTACACCGAGACTCGGGGCAACGTCCCGCCCCTGATCGCGGCTCCCTCGCCCGAGCAGCAGGCGCAGATGAAGGGGCTCGAAGCGGCGATCGCCGAGGCTGCGGAGGTGGCCCGGAAGGCGGAAGCGGGCCTCGACGCCAAGCAGGCCGCCTGGGAGGAGACCGCGCGCGGCGAAGCCGTCCCGAGCGAGCCGATCGACTGGTCGCTCCGTTTCCCGCTCTCTGGCGACCTGGCGGGGGACGCCCCGGCCGGCGCGACGGCCTCGGGCTCCTTTCAAGGAGAAGGAGAGCCGATCTGGGTCGACGGCCCCATATCGCGCGGCCTGACGCTCGACGGGCGTCCTGAATCGTATGTCGAGGCCGGGCCCGGCCTCCCCCTCGAACCGACCTCGCCTTTCACCTTCGCCATGTGGGTGCGTCCGCTGGGCGACGGAGCCTGCCTGAGCAAGATGGACGAGCAGGCCGCCCATCGGGGTTACGACGTCTGCGTCCTGGAAGGCAAGATCACGGTCCATTTGATCCACTCCTGGCCCGGCGACGCAATCAAGGTCAAGACGAAGGAGCCGCTCCCTCGCGCCCCCTGGTCGCACGTGGTCGTCGGCTACGATGGCTCGGGCAAGGCGCAGGGAGTGAAGATCCTCGTCGACGGCAAGGCCGCCGCAATCGAGGTCGAGGCCGACGCCCTCAAGAACACCCTCGCCACCGATCAGCCCCTGCGAATCGGCCGACGGACGACGGGCCTGCCGTTCCGGGGCGAGTTGGCCGACGTCCGCTTCTATAACCGGGACCTCTCGGCCGACGAGGTCCGTCGCCTGTTCGAGCGGCCGATCGTCGAGATCGCACGACTCTCCGACGCCGACAGGACCCCGATCCGCAGGGAGGTCCTGGCCCGATACTTCCGCGAAAGCGTGGACCGCGAACTTCCGCCGCTCGCCGCGCGGCTGGCACGGCTCCAGGGCGAGAAGGCGGAGGCCGAGAAGGCGATTCCGACGGTGATGATCATGGAGGACGCGGCCGAGCCTCGACCGCTCCACCTGCTCAAGCGCGGCCAGTACGACCAGCCCGAGACGTCGGAGTCGCTGACGGCCGGCGTCCCCGCATGCCTCCCCCCCCTCCCCTCGGGCGTCGCCCCCGATCGCCTGGCGCTGGCCCGATGGCTGGTCGCCCCGGAGAATCCGCTCACGGCCCGCGTGACCGTCAACCGGATCTGGCAGCGTCACTTCGGCGAGGGCCTGGTCAAGTCGTCGGAAAACTTCGGACTCCAAAGTGAGCCTCCGACGCACCCCATGCTCCTGGATTGGCTGGCGACGGAACTGGTCCGCGGGGGCTGGGATCTCAAACACCTGCACCGGCTGATCGTCACGAGCGCCGCTTACCGGCAGTCGTCCCGGGTGCCGGCCGAGCTGGTTCAGCGCGACCCGGAGAATCGACTCCTCGCCCGCGGCCCGCGATTCCGACTGGGCGCGGAAGCGGTCCGCGATAACGTGCTGGCGATCTCGGGCTTGCTCGCCTCGCGATTCGGCGGCCCATCCGACAAGCCGTACCAGCCCGCCGGGCTGTGGGAGGAACTGGCCGGAGGCGCGGGAGAAGGCCCCTACATCCAGGACAAGGGGGAGGGACTCTACCGTCGCAGCCTCTACATCTACCGGAAGCGGACGGTCCCCCACCCCGTCATGGCCACCTTCGACGCTCCCAGCCGTGAGATCTGCCAGGTCAAGCGGGATCGGACCAATACGCCCCTGCAGGCGCTGGAGCTGCTCAACGACGTGGTCTACGTCGAGGCCGCGCGGAGCCTGGCCACCCTGATGCTCGAGAAGGGGGGATCGACGCCGGAGGACCGCATCGCCTACGCCTTCCGACGCGCGACCGCGAGGGAACCGAACCAGAACGAACGCCGCGTTCTGCTGGCCGGTCTGGAGCATTATCTGGAAGCGTTCCGCGCCGAGCCCGAAGCGGCGAAAGCCCTGATCGGTCAGGGTGAGCGCCCCATCCCCGCGAACCTGGAGCCGGTCGAGCTGGCGGCCTACTCCGCGACCGCCGGCGTCATCCTGAACCTGGACGAGACGATCACGCTCGAATGACCGGCGCGAGCCGCAAGGGAGAACGCCTCGTGGACGAGCTTCAGATCGCACAAGAGATGAACCGCCGACTCTTCCTGGCCCGCTCCGGCCTGGGCCTCGGCTCCGTCGCCCTGGGCTCGCTGCTCGGCCGCGACGCGTCGGCCGGCGACGCAGCGAGCCCGGCGGGCGAATCCGGCGCCCTGCCCGGCCTTCCCCACTTCCCTGCGAAGGCCAAGCGAGTCATCTACCTGTTCCAGTCCGGCGCGCCCTCGCAGCTGGACCTGTTCGACTACAAGCCGGCCATCCGCGAACATCGGGGGCTCGAACTCCCCGACTCGATCCGCAACGGCCAGCGCATCACGACCATGACCTCGGGCCAGAAGAACTTCCCGGTGGCCCCTTCCATCTTCTCGTTCGCCCAGCACGGCGAGAGCGGGGCCTGGATCAGCGAGCTGCTCCCCCACACCGCCAAGGTGGTGGACGATCTTTGCATCATCCGGTCGGTTCAGACCGAGGCGATCAACCACGACCCGGCCGTGACCTTCGTCCAGACCGGCTCGCAGCTCGCCGGACGGCCGAGCATGGGATCCTGGGTCGCCTACGGCCTGGGGAGCATGAACCAGGACCTGCCGTCGTTCGTCGTCCTCCTCTCCCGAGGCCGCACCGATCAGCCGCTCTACGACCGCCTCTGGGGAAGCGGCTTCCTCCCCTCGCGCTATCAGGGTGTGAAGCTGCGCGGGGGGAAGGACCCCGTTCTGTTCCTGGCGAACCCGTCGGGCTGCTCGCCCGAGCTTCGCCGCCGCCAGCTCGACGACCTCGGAGAGTTGAACGGCCTGCGGCATCAGGAGACCGGCGACCCCGAAATCCTCACCCGGATCGCCCAATATGAGCTGGCCTACCGCATGCAGTCCTCGGTTCCCGAACTGACCGACCTCGGCGCCGAGCCGCAATCGGTGATCGATCTCTATGGCCCGGACGTCCAGCGCCCGGGCAGCTACGCCGCCAACTGCCTCCTGGCCCGTCGACTCGCCGAGCGCGGGGTCCGGTTCATCCAGCTCTACCACATGGGCTGGGACCAGCACGGCGACCTACCCAACCAGATCCGCTCGCAGTGCCGCGACACCGATCAGGCCTCGGCCGCACTGATCTCCGACCTCAAGCAGCGCGGCCTGCTCGAAGACACCCTGGTCGTCTGGGGAGGCGAATTCGGCCGAACCGTCTACTCGCAGGGGACGCTTACGGCCACCGATTACGGCCGCGATCACCATCCCCGTTGCTTCACGATCTGGATGGCCGGCGGCGGCGTCAAGCCGGGTCTCGTCCACGGCGAGACCGACGACTTCTCCTATAACATCGTCAAGGACCCGGTCGACGTCTACGACCTCAACGCCACGATCCTCCACCAGCTCGGCATCGATCACACCCGGCTGACCTACAAGTTCCAGGGCCGCGACTTCCGCCTGACCGACGTTCACGGCAAGGTGTTGAAGTCGCTCCTCGCATGATGTCGCGCGGCACCCTCGATCCGGCTCCATTCAGCCAGATCAGGCTCGATCAAGAAAGTACGGGAAATGCCGAGTCAAGTGCTTCTCGCGGCTCGCCGCGAGTGCTAGACTCGGTCTTTCTCACTTCGCCGAATTCGTTCAGTCCGCTGATCCGCGAGACGACGGCCATGGAACCCGTTGTGACGACCTGCGACGGTTGCGGTAAGGCCCTCCGCATCCGACGTCCCGATCTCGAACGCCGGCGCGTCTGCCCGTTCTGCGCCACTCCTCTCTTCGTTCTTGCGAAGCTGGATGAGGCCGTTACGTCGACGTCCCCCGCAGCCGAACCAGGTCCGACGCCGACATCGCCGGACACCTCGGCGCCTCGCCGCCGGCCCTTGGTCGGCGAACGAGGCCTGTTGGAGCTGACGGCCGTCCTCATATTCGCCGCCCCGGTCGCCGTTTGGACGATCGCGGCGTGGACCACGGCCGCGTCGGGCGCTTCGGGATGGGCCCCTTCGGCCGCGGAGTCCGTCATCGTCGGCGAGGGTCGTTCGGGCCGCTCCGAGCCTCGATCCGCCTCGACGCGTACGGACCACGTCCGCAATATGCTGAGGAGCGTCGTCGGAGCCCACGACGGATTCCCCGTGGTTCCAGCCATCCGACGGGCGGCCGGAATCGCGACGGCTTCCTGGCCGGCCGTCCTGTGCGGTCTGGCCGAGCGTCTGACCACGATCCCGGCCCGACAGGCGCACGGTCTGAAACGGCTCGCTGCGCTCGCCGGTGTCGATGGGGCGGCGGGACCTGAAGGCGACCCCCCGGCGCGACCGGCCGCCGGATCGACGCCGCTGTTGACGCCGCCCGACTTCGGTGCGCCGCCGACGGAAGACCTCGTCGCGTCTTGTCCGGCCCATGATGAGCGCAGGTTCCTGATCCGGACCGAGGACGGCCGGCAGGTCGTGGCACGACTCCACGGGCATCATGATGGCAAGTCGGTCCTCATGCTCCCCGACGGCTGGCTCGGAATCCCGTCGATGCTCGTCCCGACGGAAGAACCCTTCCGGCCGATGACGGCCGACGAGATGGTCACAGGTCTCCAGGCCGGAGCATTCGCCGACTTCGGGCTGCATCGAACCGAGCACTACCTGATCCTTTACCAGTCGGCCGACGACGGATTCGCGAAGGCCAACGGAGTCCTCCTGGAAGACCTGTACAGGCGGCTGCTCGAGGCCTTCCGCAAGCACGAAGTGACCGTGCACGAGGCCGAGTTCCCGATGGTCGCGGTGATTTTCCGCACCGAGGATGAGTTTCGCGCCTATCGGCCCGTGGCCCCCGACGTCCAGGCTTACTACGAAGTCTCGACGAACCGGATCCTTCTCTACGATCAGCCTTCTCGCGAGCGGATCGAGCCGGAGGTCAACGCCCTGCTCAAGCCCCAGATGGTGGCCCACGAGGGGACCCATCAGATCCTCCAGAATATCGGCGTCCACCCTCGGCTGAGCAACTGGCCCCTCTGGCTGGTGGAGGGACTGGCCGAATATTGCGCCACCCCCGCCTCCTCGCGCAAAGGAGCGCCCGCCTGGGACGGCCTGGGCCGTATCAACAATCTCCATATGGCGACCCTCCGCGAGGTGGAGGATCCGGTTTCGCTATCGATGCGTGGTCAGGACGTGCATACCAAGTCGCTGTTCCGCAAGCCCGGCCAACCGCTGGTCGAGGCGATGATCCGTCGCCACGAGCTGACCCCCACCGAATATGCGCTGGCCTGGGCGATCACCCATTACCTGGCGATGAAGCGCAGCGACGACTTCACGCGATTCCTGCGAGTCATGGCCGCCGTCCCTCCTCTCGAACCCCGATCGGCCGACGATCACGTTCGCGACTTCCGCCAGGCGTTCGGCGACGACCTTGGGAAGCTGGACAAGACGATCCACGCCTACCTGAGCCGACTGACCAAGCAGAAGGGCTACGACCCGATGCCCTACTACGCGGTCCTCTTCGAACAGCCGCTGGCCAATGGGCGGCTTCGACGCGCGGCGATGGTCAGCCAGTCTCCCCAACTGATCAAACAATGGGTCGACGAGATGTCGAATCCCATCGCCGGTCTCGCATCCTGGCAGGCCACGCCTTTCCCGAGCCGTGGCCGAGCGACTCTCGCCATCCAGGATTGGATCCGCTCAGAATAAGCGATGTGCTGCGTCCACTCGGTCCCTACCGGAATCAACGGCGCAGCAAAAAGCCATCCAGCCGAGGCTGAATTCCGGTCTGACCCTCGTCCGGCCCTCCCGCCGAAGGCCTGACCGCGACGGGAGGGATCATCGACTGAGCGACCCGGGTAATCGGAGCGAAGGCCTCGCCAGTTCGGGCGGTGGGAGTTATACTTCAGACGTGGTGAGCGCACCGTGGCATGCCGGGTCGGAACGACCGGATCTCGTCACGGCCGTAAACCCAACGTCGAGCGATCCTTCGGGGACGTAGCTCAATTGGGAGAGCGCCTGGTTTGCAACCAGGAGGTTGAGGGTTCGATCCCCTTCGTCTCCACTTCCCCTCTCCGCTCGACGGGGCATTCAAGGTTCGTCTTTCGACGTGCGAAATCGGGTCGGATCGGCGGCCGTTATGAGTCCGCGATCGACACCGTCCCGACGGGGGTGACCTACCGAGTTTCGGTTGGCGACCCTCTCCGCCGATTGAATCAATGACCGCTTCGCGGCGTCGAGTCGTGGGAGAAGCAAAAGCGAGCGAGCCGCAGGACGCTCGGGCCGGTCCGGCGGCTCGCCGGGTGCGTTACGCCGTGTGGGCCACGTTGAGCCAGGTGTGGACGTGGGGAGCACCGCGGAAGTACCAGGAGAAGGCGGGCCCCTCCAGCTTCCAGATGTCCCAGACGCCGTCGGCGCCGATGTCGTCTTCCTGGAAGAAGGTGAGGCGGAGCTTGTCGACGCCTCCGCTTGCTTCGAGGCAGCGACGAACTTCGGCGGCGTCGCACTCGCGGAAATTCACGAGCATCGTCTCGATGAGCTTACGAGTCATGTCCTTCTGCTGCCCGTCGAGCGTGCCGATCAGGAGGCCGGACTGGTCGAGGCCTTCGCCCTTGAGTCGGACCGTCTCGTAGTCGTCGTCCTCAGCGACTTCCTGAAGCGCCTGCTTGCGCTGCTTGTCGTCGAGGGTGGAGAAGACCTTGTTGGCCTGCTCAGCCTGGGGCCACCAGACGTTCCCCGTGTGCTTCGCGTCTTCGAAGTCGGTGCCGGCGGCATGTCCGTAGAAGATCGGACCGCCGAAGGCCGAGCCGATGACGCTGTCGCCGTCGACGCGCAGGGTGTCGTGGCGACCGGTCAGCACCCATTCGAAGGGCCTCGCGTCCTCCGGTTGGCCGAAGACCGCGACGTGGTAGGCGTCGAAGCCTCCCGCGTCGTCCTTCATCTGCCTCATGAAGCGCTCGTAGCCCTCCTCGCTCGTCAGGTTCTTCATGATCTCCCGGCAGAGGGCCTGTTGCTCCTTGTCGAGATCGCGGATCGTCGGCTTGACGATACTCCAGTTGTTCTTCACCACCGTGCGAAGCGAGTGGTCGAAGGGAAAGCAGATCGTCTCGCGCTGCGACTTGGTGAGCGACTTGTAGAACCGTGCGACGGCGGTCTCGGCGAGGTCGGAAGGGCTGGGACGGTCCTTCACCGGGTTGGCGTCCGCCGCCGAGGTCACCGCGGCGAGGTTCGGAACCGAGGCCCCAAGGACCCCCGCCCCTAGAGTCCGGACGAAGTCGCGACGCGTCCAGGCTTCACAGCAACCGGCATGATCCGTCGGGGGAGTGTCGTTCGCCATCGCGAGGACTCCTGGGGGAGAGGCGGAGACGGCATGAGAAGTTTCACAAGTCTCCAACCTAGTGGTGCCTTCCAGTCCGAGTCAACGACGTTCTGGAATGGCAGGCTCTCTTCCGAGGCGACTAGCCTGGGTCACCAATGCATCACGCAGCCCCCGTCCACGTTCACCGTCTGCCCCGTCACCTCGGACGCCCGGTCGGAGGACAGGAAGACGATCATGTCGGCGATGGAATCGGGTGACTGCCAACGGCCAAGCGGCACCACTGAGCGGATCTTCCGATCCGACCACTCCTCGTAGCTCAGGCGATCGTGAGCCGGTGTCTGGTCGTGCCAGGCTTGCCAGACCGAGCGGTTCAACGGCGTCCGGACCATGCCCGGACAGACGGTATTCACGCGGACCCCGTGCGGAGCGAGGTCTTTCGCCAGGCACTGGGCGAAGTTGATATTGGCCGCCTTCGACGCGCTATACGGCGGGTCGGTCTGTGACCCCATCTGCCCGGCGACCGACGCGACGAAGGTCATGGTGCCCGACCTTCGGGCGACCATCAGCGGTGCGACGGCGTGCGCGACATGAACCATCCCCATCACGTTCACCCGAATAACCCCTGCCCAGTCCGCGGGTCGGAGGTTGGTGAAGGGGAAGCCGAACTTCCCTGAGCCGACGGCGGCGGCATGAACGAGGTGGTCGATCGGGCCCAGTTCCCCGATCGTCCGTTCCAGGGCTGCCGCGACCGCCGATTCGTCTGTCAGGTCCGCCAGAACGTCGATCACACGGACGTGAGACTCAGACTCGATGTCGCGTGCGGCGGCCGTCGAGTCGTAAAGGTCCCAGATGGCCACGCGTGATCCCTCGTGAGCGAACGCCCTGGCGGCAGCCAGTCCGATCCCACTCGCTCCACCAGTCACGACGACGACTCGCCCGCCCAATTTCAGGTCCATAAGACTTTCGCCGGAGGATTTCCGATTGATCGTTGCGTGAAGGACACGGCGTCGGCCGGCATCGGGCCGATCCAATCTGGAAATCGTACCGCGGCCACTCCACCTGGACTTGAGGATTCCGCGACTCGACGACGCCTTTTTCCCAGATCCGCTCGGCAGGGTGCGAGGCATCCCTTCTCTCCTCCACCTCGCTGCGACCGATGGATCGGGATCGTGAATCGCATCGCCTGACTCGGCACGGGATGTGATAGTGACTTGCCGAGGCCTGTTACGAACAGATCCGCCCTCGCGTCGATCAACTTCACGCGATCCGTTGGCCCACCAGAATCCCGAGATTCGCCGTGTCCCGAACGACCCGCACCGTCCTGGCGTACGGACTCACCGGATCTGGAGCGAACGATCCCAGCGAGTCGAGTTTGACAGGGCTCGATGGTCGGATTGATCTCGGTCCGACTAACTCTCGAAGGTCTTCCAGGAAGGAATGCGCGAGGTCATGCAAGATCAAACCGTCGCCGCGAAGCCGCCGAGACGTCTGCGACGTCTTTTGATAGGGGTCGCCCTCCTGTCGATTTCGTTTTTCATCGTGCTCGCGTCGACGCCGACCTTGCTCAGCACGTCTCCGGCTCGCGGGATCTTGACACGGCAAATCAACAAGAAGTTGCAGCCTGGGAGAATCACCCTGGGCGGGGCGTCGTTGTCGTGGACTCGCGGGCTCCTTTTCAACGATGTGGCGTTGCTCGACCCGAGCGGTAAGATCGTCGCCACCGCCGAGTCGGTTCGCACCGAGCGAGGTCTTCTCGCCTTGCTTACCTCTCGGTCGGACTACGGGACGATTTGGATGGCTGGCGCCACCGCCGACATCGAGCGTCGAGCGGATGGCTCCGTCGACGTCCTCGATGCTCTCGGCGGCTTGACGGGCGCGGACGAGGCCGAATCCCATGCGGGCAACGGTGGGTTCCAGCGCGAGGGAGTAGCTGCGGGAGCGTCTCCAGGGCTCGCCGTGACCGTCATGGTGGACGGAGGGCGTATACGGATCGCGAGCCCCGAACTCGCCGAACCCATCACAGCAAGCGCTTTCGATGGCCACATTTCGATCGTCCCCGGCAAGCCGCTGGCGGCGGAAGCGAAGCTCATCGGAGAAAACTGCGCTCTGGAACTCCACGCCGACTACGCCATGGGCACGGCGTCGGGGAACTCCGCCGACCTGAGCTTGAACCTTCAAGGCGCGGACTGGCCCTTGACCGTCCATGAAGCGGGCGTGAGGGCGCAGGGTCGCCTCGTGGGGGGTCTCAAGGCCGATCGGACCCGAGGACTCTGGTCCGCTCGGGGCGATGCGGTGCTGCGAGGATTCGTCGCCGACGGCCCCGTCCTGGCGGGGGACCGACTGGCGCTTGATGCCGTGACGACCGCCTGCGACGTCGAGCAGACGACTTCTGGTTGGTCGATTCGGAAACTCGATTTGAAGTCCTCGATCGGCCAGATGACGGCCGTCGGTGAGATCCCGGCGGCCGCTGGCACTGTTTCTCGCTTGAAGGGGCACATCGACCTGGCCGAAGCTGCCAGGCTGCTGCCGCATCGGATCCCCTTGCGGCCGGGCCTCGTGATCGATCAGGGACAGGCCCGGCTGGACGTCGCTTTGAACTTGACCGAAGGCACCGAGCGATTCACCGTATCGGCCGACCTGACTGATCTGGCGGCGACCCGGGATGGGCGTCCGCTGACCCTTCGCAAGCCTGTTTCGCTCTCAGGTGCCCTGACGCGCGTCGGCGGAGATATCGCCGTCGAATCCTTTGGTTTGAAGGCGGCGGGCGTCCAGGCCGTGGCGACGGGCGATCTGGAGCATGGGCTGAAGGTCTCGGGAACTATCGACCTCGCCGTCGTTGAGAAGCAGGCCCGCGAATGGATCGAGGTCGGCGCCCTGTCGCTGGCCGGCAAAGGGAGGATGGCCGCAGATTATCGTCCGGAGGGGGGCCTTTTCAAGGCGCGGCTCGCGGCAGAGCTCGACGGCTTGAGGATCGCGGGTCTCACTGACGAGCCGATCGATCGCGATCACGTCCGCATTGAAGGGGCCGCCGACGGGCCTCGCGGAGAAAGCGGCGTCCCGACGAACTGGCGGGCCATTCGCCTGGGCGTGACCGCAGGGGCGACAAGGGCGAACTTGCTCGCCAGGACGACTGGAGGCGTCGCCACCTTCGATCTCGACGGGTCGACCCCAATTACAACTCCTGCCTCGGCGATCGCATCGGGGAAGGTCACATTGCGTCGGTCGGGGCGTGTACTCGATCTCGATGCCGTCCACCTTGTCGCGACGCCCACCGATCCGCAGGCCGCTTCCGCCGCAATCGCCCTGACGGCGAAGGGAAGTCTCGATCTTGACGCCGGTCGTCTCGTCCTCATCCCCGTCGGGCCGCAGCCTTCAGCTGGGATCGCGGTGGGCCCGCAGGGCTTCATGCTGACCGGTGTCGGCAAGCCCGAAAGGCCCATGAATCTGGACGCGGTCCTCGTCGGCGAGCTCTCGGCCCTCGATCGGACGTTGGCCTACTGGACGCAGTCGTCCTTGTGGGGCCTGGGCGGGACGTGGTCGGGACGGCTGACCGGAACCAGACAGGCCGATGGACGGTTCCAGTTCCAGAGTCGGACGAACTCGCCCAATTTCACGATGACCACCCAGCACGGCCCTGTCGGGGTGACGCTGGCCGGGACGTACTCCCCGGCCGAGGACATCCTTGATCTCTCGAATTTCGAGCTGGCGACGGCTTACGCCCGACTGGCCGGACGAGGGACCGTCGCCGAGATCGGTGCCAGGCGGTTGGCTGACGTGACGGCCCTCGTGGAGCCGCATTGGGAGACGCTTGATCCCCTGGTGGCCGCGGCCGTCGAGCCTGGCGCTCGAATTCGTGCGACCGTGAAACCATTTCACCTCAAGGGATCGCTCGCCGCCGGCTCGACCTCCCAGATCCTGAAGGGGATGGAAGGCGCACTGGCGGTCGACCTCGCATCGGCCCAGACTTTCGGGATGCAGGTCGGACCCACTCCGGTCGTCTTGAGAATGGGCGGCGGTCGAGCGGTCTTCGACCCCGTTTCGACCACGATCAACAACGGAGAGATGGAGATGTCCGCCCAACTGGGCCTCGACGACCCGGCCTCGATTTGGCTCCTGGTTGCCGAGGGGAGCAAGATCGACGGTGCGTCGATCAACAAGGCGGTCTCGGACGACGTCCTCTCCTACATCGCCCCGGTGCTCGACAAGGCCGGCGATATCTCCGGCAAGGTCTCACTGACGGTCGTCGGGGCTTCGATCCCGCTGACCGGCGCAGGCGCCCTCCGCGTCGACGGGCAACTCGTCTTCGACGACGTCGCCTTCCAGCCCGGACCACTCGCGAGTGAGCTCGTCTCGCTGACCGGCGAATCGCCGACCAAATTGACCCTACGCCAGCCGCTGCAACTCCAGATCGCCGATGGTCGAGTCCGGCAAAGCGGACTGTCGATCCCGGTGGCCGACGTCCAGGTCAAACTTGGCGGATCCGTGGGCTTTGATAAGACCCTGGCGATGCGTGCTTCGGTCCCGATCACGCCCCGGATGCTCGGCGGCAACGCCGCCGTCCAGCAGTTCGTCGGCGGCACTGAGATCGCCATCCCCATCGGAGGCACGATTTCCCACCCGACCATCGATCGCAACGGGCTCCGACTCGCATTGAAGGACGCCGCCCGATCAATGGTCAGGCGAGGCGTCCAGGCCGAAGCTGGTCGCCTGATCGAGCGGGCCCTCCCCTCCGCCGCCGAAGGTCGTCGAGCGAATCCTTCCGGTGGCTCCTTCGGTCGCGACGCCCTGAAGATCCTCGAGGGCGTCGGTCGCGACCTCGCCCAGCCGGATCCGCGATGATTCGACCTGAACTCGAATCGGGGGACGGCCGCTACTAATTACAGAGCGTAACTCCCGCGGGGAGTCGGTGATGGAACGCACGGCGACGTCCGTGACGACCACCTCCGACGGCCCCGCCCGCCGCCTTGCGCCTCCATGAAGGAGCCGAAGGCCGCCGTCGACGAACAAGGTTCGTCGGCAAGGGGGTTGCTGGGCGTGCAGGAAATGTAGGCGATGAGGTCGGTCGACCGCATCGAATGCGACTCCCCCGCGTTACTCATCGGCGAAGCCTCGCCCTGCCCGGTGGAGGCCGGGCGTCGACCGAGCCGCAATCCGATTCATGCCGGGGACGCGGTGTCAAGAATCGCTTCGATCCACCCTCTCGCCCCCGGCCTGGTCGGTTCCTTGGGGCTCCAGGATGTTGCATAACTGCCTCTTAGGCCGCCCGAAGCATCCAAATTGGCAACATGCCTGCACGTACGTGGCCGAGAAGGGGCTAAATTCCTGTACAATCCGCTTGCAAGCCCTCAAGGCCAGAGGCGAGAAGCTCCAGGGATCGAACACCGTCCGGCTCAGTAGCGAACTCAGCAATAAGCACCTCTGATCTTGAAGGCAAACCAAATGGCCGCCTGCCCACGGGATAGAGAAGGCCTTCCCGAACGAATCCGGACCGGCCTGCGTGGACACGGCGACATTTGTATCAGCATCTCCACCGCGACCATACGTACCATCCGCCGATCCCGAATCGGTCTGTTTATGCTGGTGAATCAAAAAAGTTCCTTGGTTTCAAGGACTTGCGTGCACTCTGAGGCTAAACACTTTTAGACCGATTTTGACTGGGTTGCGCGGGGCGGTGCGGAAAATTTCGGTACTTACCGTGTAGAAACTTGACATATCCGCTGCGGCCGCGGTAGGATCCTCAAGCAAGGGGCGAAGGATTCACGTAGCTAAGCATGCATCCAGGGCATCCCCTTCGAGGCCGTTGAATTTGACTGAAGGGTCGCTAGATGCAACCCATGGGGACGGAGTCTGGACTTGTTCAAACCACTCCTCTCGTGAGTGAGGAATTCACCCAGGGTTGACTCAGCAAACGCAGCCCTGAGCCCTGACCCGTCTCCCACGATCCGGTGATCGGTTTCACCCGGATCAGCCCGAGTAACAAGTTCGACCAGATTAATTCGACGCCGGTTGCGGGGTTCGCAGGTGGGTTGTACCCCCTCGATTGCCGACCTGGCGTCGAAATCGGCCGGAGCGCCGGGGTCGATCCGACGAAGTCCGACTCTTGATGGGATGTCATAAGTTCGGCGCGGCTCGTCGGCCGGCGCGGCGGAGTGGGGGAGTCCCAACGATTTTGAGGATTTCCATGAAAATTCAAGCACACCGAGCGATCACACGGCTCGGCCACCGTTCCGTGAAAAGATTTGCGGAGATGCTTCTGTCGGCGGCCCTGCTTTGCCTCTCATGCCCGGCTATGCTTCTCGCGATGCTCGCCGTTCGCATCACGTCGCCCGGCCCCGCCCTGTACTTCCAGGAGAGGTTGGGGCTTCGTGGCCGTCGTATTATGATCTGTAAGATCCGGACCATGACCTTGAACTGCGAGCGCGAGTCCGGAGCGGTCTGGTCGACGCCCGGTGATCCCAGAGTCACTCCGATCGGGCGGTTTCTGAGACGCGTTCACCTCGACGAGCTGCCCCAGCTGGTCAACGTCCTTCGAGGCGACATGAGCCTCGTCGGCCCGCGCCCCGAGCGTCCCGAGATCGTGGCCCAGATCGAACGAGCTCTGCCCCACTATCGCCGCAGGCTCGAGGTCAGGCCTGGTCTGACCGGGCTGGCTCAGGTGCTCCAACCTCCAGACACAGATCTTGGGAGCGTGCAACGGAAGCTCGAGCTCGATCTGCAGTACATGGAGCAGGAGAGCTGGATCATGGACGTCAAGATTCTCCTGGCCACCCCCCTGCATATGATCAACTATCCCAGCCGGAGCATCGCACGGTTCTTGCAGGTCTCGCTCGACGACCTGGACGCTCCGGCAAGCTTGGCGGTGAGCGATTCGGCATCCGACGGCGTTCATGTGCAGGCGACCTACGCGAGTTGATGGGGCGACGCCTCGGCGCCCCAACCCCGTCGGCCTAAGGCCGCAACGCTCGAGGCGCCGGGATCGACGTGACTCAGCCTGATCAGGTGGCGATGCCTGCGTCGCCTTGCAGATGGATCATCGGAGCGATGCGAGATGGGAACGCCGGGACCAAACGCCTTGCATGCCGAGGAGCTGCCGACGGTGCTTCCCAGACGGGAAGAAGCGGTCGCTCACGGCGAGATGATGATCCCCGTCGATCGGATCGCTCAGAGATCCGTCGCCGTCCCCTCGAACCTGGAGCCTGCTCCGGGGACGACGGACGCGCCGGACCTGATCGGGCTGCTGCGAGCCTTACGCCGACGTTGGCGGCTCGCCTTCCTCGGCGGACTGAGCTGCGCTTCACTCGCCGCGGCTGCCGCCTTCTATTACCTACCCTCGCCGAAGTATACGACCAGTTCACTCGTCCATGTGGCCGAGAAGCGTCCCCGCGAGATCTTCGAAACTCGTGAAAGCGACGTCGGGTACCGGACCTACCAGGAGACACAGCTCATCCTGGTTAAGAGCCGTAAGGTCCTGGAAGCCGCCATCGCCCCTCCTGCGATCGCCGCCCTCCCGATCGTGAGGAACTCGGTCGACCCGATCGAGTGGCTCTCCCAGCAGGTTCAGGTCGAGTTCCCGCGCGGTTCGGAGATCCTCTCCATATCGATCACCGCAAACGGTCCCCCCAGCGACCTCTCGATGCTGGTCAATTCGGTCACCGAGGCCTATCTCTCCCAAATCGTGGAGCAAGACCGTCTCGAACGGGTCGCGAGGTTCGAGCGGTTGAAGGGCCTGTTCAGCGATTATCAAAAAGATCTCAGCGGCAAGCGGGCGAAGTTCAAGGAGTTGGCCGGCTCGGTCGGGACCAGCGATAAGACGGCATCGGCCGTCAGGCAGCAGATGATGGTCGAGCACCTCGGTCTCGCCCGTCAGGAGTTGATGCGGCTCCAATCAGACGTACGCAGGTCGCAGGCGAGGTTGAACGTACTGAAGTCTCAGCCGACGGTCGCGACGACTTCGAACCAGGATTTCGCCTCGGTAGAGGTCAGGGAAGCGACGTCGCCGGACCCCAAGATGATGTTGATTCAGGATCGAATCTCTGAGCTTCGAGGCCGGCAGGCGAGACTCAGCCGAAACGCCCGGAAGGGAAACGCCGACCCGGCCGCCCAGGCGCTGGAACGCGAGATCAAGCAACTGGCCAGGACGCTCGAGTCACATCGCAATACTGCTCAAAGGGCCCTCTCGGCGGAACCTGAACGATTCGAGTCCTCTCCGGTTCAGGATACGCGTTCGCGAGAAGTCGAGGAGTATCTCGACATCTTGCGTGAACAAGAGAAAAGCCTGGTCCAGGAGATCGCCGGTCTGGAATCCCAGATGTCGTCATTGAACGTCAAGACGATGGACGTCCATTGGCTGGATGAGGAGATTGAGGTCGCGTCCTCGACAGCGAAGACGGTCGGGGCCGAGGTGCAGTCGATGACCGTGGAAATGCAGGCCCCTCCCCGGATTCGGCTCATCGAGAAGGCTTCGATCCCGACCCTCAGCGATCCGATGAAGCGTTATAAGCTCAGCGGGGCGGCTGGAGCTGGAGCCCTCGTCGCCTTCCTCGGATGCCTCTCACTCTTAGAGTTCCGGAGCCGGAAAGTCGACATGCCGGATGAGGTCTCGGATCGTCTCGGCTTGCGTATTATCGGGGACCTCCCGAGGTTGGATCACGCCCGCCTGGATGATCCGAGCGGCCGTGACCGAGACCGACTCGTTCAATCGATCGATGCGGTGCGGACGATGCTCCTGAGCGTGGAGAGGCAACATTCATTCCAGGTCGTCATGGTTACCAGTGCTACGAAAGGTGAAGGCAAAACTTCGCTCTCGTGCCACTTGGCAACCAGTCTGGCACGAGCGGGTCGAAGAACGCTTCTCATCGATTGCGACCTACGAAAGCCTTCACTCCACGAGATCTTCGAGGTCCCCTCGGAGCCCGGATTGTGCGAGGTGCTGAGCGGCGAGATCGGATGGGAGGGCGTCGTGCGGGAAACCGAGGTCCGCGATCTTTCCCTGATCCTGGCCGGACGGTGTAATCCCGAAGCGATCGAATTGCTACCGCGCCAACCATTGCCCGATCTCATCATCGCGCTTCGTGAGCAATATGAATTCATCATCGTCGATTCCTCCCCTGTCCTTCTGGTGACCGATACTCTGATCATCAGTCAACACATAGACGCCGTGCTTTTCAGCGTCCTCCGCGATGTGAGCCAACTCCCCCAGATTCGCGCCGCCTTTGACTGGCTGACCTCGATGGGAGTGAGAATTCTGGGTGCGGTCGTCTCGGGCGTTCCCGCCGGATCAAAGCACAACTACGGATCCTACCCCGGGCCCAAATGAGCGACGAGGGTCCGCAGACAGGATATCTTTCCGGATCGCCCACGAGCTTAGCCCCTCGAGCACCAAGTTCAAAATGATTGGACGAGCGGGTCCGGGGTTCGCTCTCAAGTCACGAATCAACTGAGCAGGTTATCGTGGCTATATTGAAACCGTCGCAATCGCCCGAAACCCGTCCGAATGCAAAATCGACCCGCCCGCCTCCATGAGGGTGTGATGACAGATCCGTCCCCCAGTCCTGATGTCGTCGAAGTTTCCGTTTCTCAGGTTTCTGGGACCGCTGGAATCGATCCTGATTTCAATTCGTTCGATCGCTTGCTCGGACCGGCCCATCTTAGTCAGCGGTTGAAGATGCTTGGCGTCCTGGAACAAGGCCTCCGCCACATTCCTTATATTCTAGTCGCGCGTCGTCAAGGACGTATTGTCGGCTACCTAGGCGTCGCCCATGTGAAGAGTCTAATCTTCGGCGGATTTCTCGTGAGTCTCCCTTACGTCAATACGGCGGGAGTGATCGCCGAAGATTCCGATGTCGCCTATCAGTTGGTCGACCGCGCGGTCAAGCTGGCCGATCGATTGGCGGTTCGGTATCTAGAGCTGAGGCACGAAAGGCCGATAGTCCACCCCGCGCTCGCCACTGCATTGACGAGCAAGGTTCATATGCGACTGGAACTCCCCGATGATGTCGATCGTCTGTGGAATCAGCTCAAATCCAAGGTCCGCAACCTGGTAAGGAAAGGAAGAAGTCACGGATTCTCAGTTTCCTGGGGACGGGAAGAGTCTCTTCTCGATTTCTACCGCGTCTTCAGCGCGAACATGCGCGATTTGGGAACTCCCGTTTACAGCCCTCGACTTTTCAGCTCGCTACTTCGCCACTTCGAGGATGGGGCCGAGATCTGCATCGTTCGTGACGGAGTACGCGTTCTGGCGGCCGCCCTCCTGCTCCACGGCGACGGAATCACCGAAGTCCCAAGCGCCAGCTCCCTTAGGCGTTACAATTCGACGAACGCCAACATGCTGATGTACTGGCATTTGCTCGCCCGGGCAGTGGAACGAGGGCAGACCAGGTTCGACTTCGGGAGATCGAGCGTAGATAGCAACACTTACCGTTTCAAAACACAGTGGGGGGCCGTCGCGGCTCCCGCAGTGTGGCAATACTACCTGCGGGATCAGTCGAGTCAGCCCATGCGTCCTGAAAACGAGGGGTTTCGGGCGTTGGTCAGTATCTGGCGACGGCTGCCCGTCCGCGTCACCAACGCCCTCGGCCCGGCCATCGTTCGGGGGATCCCATGAGTTATTCCGCAAGTTCACAGACTGGGACGATTGCGGCCGGTGAGTTGTCGCCGATTAACTCGAGATTGGTTACCCCGATCGACCTTCCCGAAATGATCGCGGAGTCAACCGAGCAGCGAGTAGCTCCTTCAACGAACGAAAAGAGTCCCCGCGTGAGTATCGGACTCGCCGTTTTCAACGGCGAATCATTTCTCACGGAGACGGTGGAGGCCTTCATCGCCCAAACCTTCTCGGATTTTGAATTGATCATTTCCGACAACGCGTCGACGGATGGCACGCCAACAATCGCGAAGGCGTTCGCAGCCAGGGACTCACGGATTCGCTATCACGTCAATGTCAGGAACCTAGGACTGGCCGGCAATCACAACATCGTCGTTCACATGGCGCGAGGGGCGTACTTCAAGTGGGCGGCCGCCGATGACGTGTGCTTGCCGAACTACCTGGCTCGTTGTGTTCAGGTACTCGACGAGGATCCCAGCGTGGTCCTCACTTATCCGCGAACCCAATTCATCGACGCCGATGGATTACACCTCGACATCGAGGATCCCGGCTGGCATTTGGTCTCGGATTCACCCGCCGAGCGGCTTCGTCGCATTCTCGCCTCAAGACTCTGGATGAACGCGATCGCCGGATTAGTGAGGATAAACGCGCTACGAAAGACCCGCCTGATGCCGGCCTACAGCGGCGGTGACTATCGGGTCCTGGCAGAGTTAAGCCTGTTTGGCAAGATCCACGAAATTCCCGAGACTTTGTTCTTGCGAAGACTCCATGCGGACGCCTCAAGCCAGCATGGTACGAGTGGTACGAACCCCGACCGCCTATGGTTCAATCGATACATGACTGGGACCGAAACTTCCAGGTCTTCCCCTCAATGGCGTATCAATATCGACCATTTTCGCACCATTACATGCTCTCGCCTTACTCTCCGACAGAAAGCATCTCTGATAGGTACTCTTCTTCGCCGCACTCGGTGGGACCGCGACCGCCTGGTACTGGAATTAACGGAGGCGATCCCAGCGTATTTTAGGCGTCTTGAACGACGATGATAAGCAGGGCCGTCGCGCAGAGGTGAACAGCCTGGACAGTCTGGCACAGCGGGAGTAATCGGCTACGCTCGTGAGGGCCGTCGAACCTGGGGCCTCGCGCGTCGAGGGCCGATCCGGCGGGGTTTGCGGGCACGTCGGCGCTCATAGCCGATACAAAGTAAAGGAATCGAACAATGGCCTGTCGCTGCAGATTCTGCGGAGCGAGCCTTCGCCACAAGTTCGTCGACTTGGGTATGTCGCCGCTCTGCGAGAGTTACGTGAGCCTCGATCAAATCAATCGAATGGAGAGGTTTTATCCACTCGTCGCGTACACTTGCTCGGAATGCTACCTGGTTCAGCTTGAAGCTTACGTTAGCGCAGACCAGATATTCAGCGAATATGCATATTTCTCCTCTTACTCGGACAGTTGGGTAGAGCACGCTCGCAGGTATGTTGATCAAATGCTCGATCGATTTGCTTTAGATGTGCACAGCCGTGTCGTCGAGTTGGCTAGCAACGACGGTTATCTGCTTCAGCATTTCGTCGCCCGCGGCATCCCATCTCTTGGTGTGGAACCGGCAGCGAATGTAGCCGAAGTCGCCGTTTCCAAAGGCGTACCGACGCTTGTCGAATTCTTCGGTCTGGCGACTGCTCAAGCCCTAGTCGCAGAGGGAATGAAGGCCGACCTGCTCATTGGAAACAATGTGCTCGCCCAAGTCCCCGACCTCAATGATTTCGTTGGAGGAATGAAGTTTCTTCTAAATGCTAGAGGCGTGATCACCCTAGAGTTCCCCCATCTATTGAATCTGATGGCCGAGAACCAATTCGACACGATCTATCATGAGCACTTCTGCTACTTCTCCTTCACAACGTTCGTCAACATCTTCGCCGCACATGGCCTCCTCGTGTTTGACGTCGAGGAATTGCCCACCCACGGCGGTTCGCTGCGGATATACGCTTGCCACGCCGGGGATCTTTCCAAGCCCGTCGAACCGCGTGTGGGGGAGTTGCTTAAAAGGGAGACTGCACGAGGCTGGGATAACCTAGGCGCCTACGGCACGTTCAGTGAAAAGGTCAAGGAAACCAAACGGAAGCTTCTGAGCTTTCTGATCAAAGCGAAGGGTGAAGGTAGAACCGTAGCCGGCTACGGCGCTCCGGGCAAAGGTAATACGCTGTTGAACTACTGTGGGATCCGGACGGATTTTCTGGATTACACTGTAGATCGGAACATTTACAAGCAGGGCAAATTCCTGCCGGGCACGCATATTCCGATTTTCGCACCCGAGAAGCTCATGGAAACGAGACCGGACTATGTGCTGATCCTACCCTGGAACATCAAGGATGAGATCATGAGCCAGCACTCGTACATACGCCAATGGGGCGGCCGCTTCGTCGTGCCGATTCCCGAAGTGCATGTCTTCGACTGATCGAACTCTGAATGAATATCTAGAGCCGTAGCGAAGAGGTAAACGGCCTAGTACTCTCTCACTGACGACTTGATGGCGATCCTCGGATTGGTTCTCCTGGATGCGGACTTACGCCGCAAGGAGGACAGCAGTGAAGAGATACATCGTGACGCTTGCGGGCGAGGAGCGGGCGGATCTCGAGGGCCTGCTGGCCGGCGGGAAGTCGTCGGCGTTGAAGCAGGCCCACGCCCGCATCCTGCGTAAGTCCGACACCTCCCCCGCGGGCCGGGGCGGAGGGACTCCAGACTCGCCGAGTCCGTGGATGTCGGGACGGCGACCGTCGAGCGGGTCCGCAAGCGGTTTGACGATCAGGGGTTCGAGTCGGCCCTGGTCCGAAAGCCCAGGTGCGGCCCAGCCGTCCGAAGACGCTCGGCGGCCGGGTTGAGACCCGGTTGATCGCCCTGGCCTGTTCGTCGCCGCTGGACGGCCGCAAGGTTTGGACGATGCAGCTATTGGCCGACCAGCTGGTCGATCTGGACGTCCTCCCTGCGATCTGCGACGAGACGGTTCGCCGTCGCTTGAGAATAGCGACCTGAAGCCGCATCGCAAGGAGGAGTGGTGCATCCCGCCGGCGAAGAACGCCGAGTTCGCGGCGGCGATGGAGGACGTGCTGGAGGTCTACGCCCGGCCCGACGACCCGAGGCGGCCGCAGGTCTGCCTCGACGAGGCGAGCCGGCAGTTGATCGGCGAGAGGATCACGCCGATCCCGGCGGCCCCCGGCCGACCCGAGCGGGTCGACTACGAGTACGTCCGCAACGGCACGGCCAACCTGTTCATGGTCATGGAGCCCTTGCTGGGATGGCGGGCCGTGAAGGTGACCGAGAAGCAGACGGCGAGGGATTTCGCCTAGGTGGTTCGCTGGCTGGTGGAGGAGGTGCACGAGGAGGTCGACAAGGTCGTACTCGTGATGGACAACCTGAACACCCACAAGGTCGCCAGCCTGTACGAGGCGTTCCAGCCCGAGCAAGCCCGGCGGATCGCCGAGCGGCTGGAGATCCATCACACCCCGAAGCACGGCTCGTGGCAGAACGTCGCCGAGATCGAACTCGCGGTCCTCTCCCGCCAGCGCCTCGACCGCCGCATCGGGTCGATGGACGAGCTGAAGCGGGAGGTCGCCGCCTGGGAGGAGGGGCGGAACGAACGCCGGGTCGAGACGCGCTGGCGATTCACCACCGTCGACGCCCGCATCAAACTCCACCGACTCTACCCATCACCGCCGTAGTGGTAGAGCGCTGGTGTTTCATTGCATCTCGGTTGTCGGGTAAAGGCGTTTCAACTTGATCCACGCGTCGGCGGCCTTGAGCCACCAGTCGACCCTGGCCACCGACGCGTTACGCCTCGCCTGCCACGCCGCCACCTCGGTTCTCAGGGCCCCGTGCTCCGGGACGCATCGATCGAGGCACTGCCTCGCCAGGACGCTCAGCTCCATCTCCGCCACGTTCAACCAACTCCCATGTTTCGCCACTCCAGCCTCTCGACCGGCCGCCGCGCCCCGGCCGGATCGAACGCCTTGTACAGGGCCGTCGGGGAGTGCGTCGACAGGTAGTCCAGCACCAGGACGACCTTCTCCGCATCCGGATACCACTCGTCGACCATGCGTCGGATGATCCGGGCGAAGTCCCGGCTCGTCCTCCTCTCGGTCACCTCGACCCGCCGCTTACCCGCCGGCGGCTCGAAGGCCATGAAGAGGTTGGCCGTGCCGTTGCGGACGTACTCGTAGTCCTCCCGCCGGGGTCGGCCGGGGGCCGCCGGGATCGGCGTGATCCTCTCGCCGATCAACTGCCGGCTCGCCTCGTCGAGGCAGACCTGCGGCCGCCTCGGGTCGTCGGGCCGGGCGTAGACCTCCAGCACGTCCTCCATCGCCGCCGCGAACTCGGCGTTGGACTGCGGCGGCAGGACCCACCGCTGCTTCAGCCACGGCTTGATCTCGTTTTTTTAGGGCCCGGCAGACCGTGGCCGGGTCGATCGAATCGACGACCTCCAGCTCGACGAGCTTGTCCGCCAGCAACTTCATCGTCCAGCGGGCCAAGCCGTCCGGCGGCGGTCCGCACGCCAGGGCGGACAGGTGCGCCTCCTGGGCCCCGTCGAGCTTGCGGTACTGGCGGCCGGTGGGCGGCCGACGCTCGACGGCGGTCGCGAGCCCGCCGCGGGTGAACTTCTTGCGCACACGGGCCACGGTCGCGACGCGGACGTCGAACGCCTCGGCGATCCGGCCGTCGGGCCAGCCGTCGCCTTCGGCGTCGGCCTTGAGCATGACGCGGGCCCGGGTGATGGTCGCGGCCGCATGCCGGCCCGTGGCCGCGAGCCTCTCCAGCTCCCGTCGCTGTTCGGCGGTGAGGCGTACGACGAACTCGTCCTTCAGAGCCATGACCTCCCTCTTGGTGGTTCGGAGGGATATCGTGACAAGCCGTCAGATCAGCTGCAATGACCCACTAGTCGGCCTGGGGCGGCGGGGGGGATCTGCTACGCTCGTGAGGTCCGTCGGACTCGGGGATCGGCGGATCCAGGGCCTGCATGGCGGGGCGGCGGTCATGGCCAAGCAGGTGAACGTCGGCGCGATCCGGTCGTGTTTCGAGTCGCCCAGCAATCCTCGGCGTGCGGGGAATCGCAAGCCTCGGCTGGTCGACGCCGCCGTCTGCGGCGTCTTGCGCGGCTGTAGCGACTCCACGGCCCTCCTCGTTGGACCGCGATTCGTCCGGAGTGGCTGGGATGGCTCCTCGCGATGAGATATTGTTTCTGAATGCACGCATGCCTATGATTGACTGTCGGACGGAAAACGCGCCATCGATCCACGATTTGAACGGCGACTCGCGATTCCCAAGAACTACAGTTGTTTGCCCTCGCTCAGCGTCCGCGAGTGATGGTCATGGAGTCCTGAGCGTGGCGCGTCGGCACGGGCTCGCACCGTGGGGGGGCGTCTTCGGGTATCTGCGCGAGCGGGCGATTGGTGGGGCGGGCCGGGGCGAGGCCCCGCGACGCCGACGTGCGGCCGGGCCCCGGGGGGCGTCGCGCCGCGGGCCCGGCCCCTGAGCCAAGGGCGAGGACGGCGACGTCGGTCCGGGACGGCCTGAGGGGCCCGCCGGCGTCCCCCGGCGCCATGGACGAGCCGAGGTCCCGAACCTCCGTCGACCACGCCCCGGCCCCCGCTCCCACCTTGGCGTCGCGGCGGCGGACGACTTCCGCGTCCGCCGCTCGGAGGCGGCCGAGGCCGCGATCGAGCGGACCGGGGCGATGAAGGTCCGGCCGCCGCCGTACAGCCCCGACTCCAACCCGCTCGGCGGGACGTGGCCGAGGATCGGGGGGCGTCCGCGCCGCGGGGACGACCCCGGCGTTGCACCAGGCGCCGGCCGACCAGGGCGATTGCCTAGCAACCTATACGCCGAATAACACTTTACAGCGGTTTACCCCGGGATGGCATACAGCCCTGAATGCCTGAACCAGCCGGCGATATCCTTGGCCGTGGTCTGGTAGAGGGCGTCGGCCGGCGCCTGATGCAACGCCGGGGTCGTCCCCGCGGCGATCCGACGCAGGCGGGCCTTGAGCTTCGACCACATCTCCTCGATGGGGTCGTGGTCGGGGCTGTACGGCGGCGGCCGGATCCCTCTCGCCCCCGCCCGCTCGATCGCGGCCTCGGCCGCCTCCGAGTCGTGGACGCGAAGGTCGTCCATCACCACGACGTCGCCGGGGCGCAGGTTCGGCGCGAGCACGCCTTCGGCGTAGGTCCGGAACGCCGGCTCGTCCATGGCGCCGGCGAACGCCGACTCGCCGCGGAGGCCGTCGAGGCCCGCCGCCGCGACCACGGTCGTCGTCCGCCACGCCTTCGGGGCCGAGCCCTCGGCCCGACGCCCCCCCGGGGCCCGGGCTTGCGTCGGGGTCATCGACGCGTCGACACCGGCCTCGTCCAGGACGATCCGCCGTCTCGGATCGAGCCGCTTCGCCTTGCGGCGGGACCTCCGGCGGGCCTCCTTGACGTCGGGGCGGTCGCGTTCGGCGGCGTGCGGCGACTTCTTCTTCCGCGTCCAGCCGGACCGCCGCAACGGCCGCCAGATCGTCACGAGCGTGCAGTCGAAGCCGCCCCGCTCCTTGATCTGCTTCGGCGTGGCGTCGGCGTGCCGGCGAACCAACTCGAACAGGCGAATCCGCTCGTCGAGCCCGAGCTTGAACCCGGCCCCGCCGCCGTGGGGCCCCGGCTCCAGGCCGCCGCTCGCACGCCGACGCTGCAGCATCCGCACCACGAACGACGGGCTCACCTCGAACCGCCGGGCGATCGCGCGTTGCGACTCCTCGCCCCTGTCCACCGCCGCGACCACGCGCTCCCGCAGATCCGCCGAACAAGGTCTTCCCACGGCACGCCTCCCGAGCCGACGCGTCACTCGCTCATGGCTCTGTAGCCATCCTTCGCGTCTGCCAAGGGGAAGGTGACGCGGATGTACGCCGACTCGAAGCATCACGACTTCAGGCTCTACGGGTGGGTCGAGGCGAACGCGAGGTGGGAGACGGCGATCATCCGACGTCCCGACGGCTCGAAGGGCTGGGTGAGGCTGCCGATCCGCTGGACGGTCGAGCGGACGTTCGCCCGGCTGGGCCGCTGCCGGCGGCTGACCAAGGACCGCGAGAAGACGGTCCGGTCGTCGGGGTCGTTCATCAAGCCGGCGATGATCCGGCCGATGCTCCATCGCCTCCGGCCCTCGGACGTCGACCCGGGGTTTCGGTATCGACGGCCCGCAACGGCAGCGTAATGCCACTTATGGGTCGTCTCTGAGATGTCAGGCTCAAAATTATCCCAGATCACCCATCGGGCGCAATAGCCCTGGCCGGCCGATGCCCTCGATCATGTCACGTCCAAAGGCTTCGCCGGCTGGTCTCGATATGTAAGGTAATATGCCATGCAGGGGCAAAACGCTTCAAAGGGTCGTCAACTCGAGAAGTTGTCCTTGTCGCATGATGTTTGTTCGCGGTGATTCACTGGGAGCTTCAATGGAGATTTAAGATTTTATGGACATTGCCAAAGTCAAAAGCACGCTCCACATGGAAGACATGGGACAGGCGATGTACGAAATGATTGCTCGGCTTTTCCCCATATGCCGAAGCATCACTGGCAATGGAGTGCGTGAGTCACTCGCCATAGTCCGCGAGCATGTCCCCCTCGAACTACATGAAATTCCGTCGGGAACGCGTATCTACGACTGGTCAGTTCCGCAGGAATGGAATATCCGCGACGCTTTCGTCAGGGATCCAAGCGGGATCAAGGTGATCGATTTCCAACGGTCTAATCTCCACGTCATGAGCTATAGCGTTCCAGTTCGGGCACGCATGCCACTTGAGGCATTGAGGCCGCATCTCTATTCCGACCCAGATCATCCGAACTGGGTACCTAACCGGAGAAGCTATTACAAGAAGGACTGGGGATTCTGCCTGAGTTATGCTGATATGCAAAAGTTAATTCCGGGCGACTACGAGGTTTGCATCGATTCATCGCTCGAGGACGGCTCTCTTACTTATGGAGAGTGTTTTCTGCCGGGGGATGTCACTGATGAAGTCCTTATCTCGACACATGTCTGCCACCCATCCCTGTGCAACGATAACCTGTCCGGGATCGTAGTATCGGCGTTTCTGGCTCAGCTGCTTGCGGCCATCCCTCTGCACTTCTCCTACAGATTCCTGTTCATCCCCCAAGGGATCGGCTCAATATCATGGCTTGCCAGCAATGAAGAAGTTGCCTCACGAATTCGCCACGGTTTAGTCCTAAGCTGCCTCGGCGACGATGGTGACTTCACGTATAAGACTTCGCGACGCGGCGATGCGGATATCGACCGAGCTTGCTCCCACGTATTGCATGAGTCGGCGAAGCCGGCGCGCGTTCTCAAATTCTCTCCCCACGGTGGCGACGAGCGGCAGTTTTGCTCGCCCGGATTCGATCTCCCGATCGGCGTTTTGATGCGTTCGAGTTATGGAAATTTCCCTCAATATCACACGTCGGCTGACGATCTCAATTTCGTTCAACCGAAAGCGCTCTCGGAGTCCTTCAATGTCCTGATTGATATTATAGCGATCCTCGAGAACAACCGAAACTACCGGAACACGTGCCCACGATGCGAGCCTTACCTTGCCAAACGAGGTATCAGCCTGAGTGGAGACTGGCCCTTCGGCCCCTCGAAGGAGCAACCGGTACTCTGGCTGCTCAATATGGCCGATGGATCACACTCATTACTCGACATTGCTGTGCGTTCAGGGCTTGATTTCGATAGTCTTTGTCAGGCTGCGCGAATGCTCCGCAAGTATGGCCTTCTAACCGAATGACAATTCAATATCGAAGTACCGACTCCACTATAACCAAAGTGCTGATGCTTACATTTGTAGCGGGATCTCGGCGTGAGCGGAGGAACCTGGCCAGGAGATTAGGCCGGCGACGCAGGGCTGCGAATTCCTCCGCCAGACGGCATCGTAGTTCCCTCGTCACGTCGCGGTATAATTCGGGAAACTGTGGTATTTGATCCAGCCCCAGGCACCCTCGTCGGGGTTGGCTTCGGCGGGTATTGCCGGGCAAGTCCTCGGCTATGATACCCGGATGCCTCGTCGGCTGGTAGACCCTCACGAGACGCGAGCGGCCGTGGTTCCGGCTTCGATGCCAGAAGATGATCCTCGGCCCGCGGATCTCGGCGCGGAGTGTAGCCGGGGACGAGACGACGTCCTCTGGGGCGGGCGTCGGCGCCGTCAGGGATAAGAGGCCCTAACCCTGCCTCGGGAGATGGGCTGCGGCTCGGGGATGACCTGCTGGCGACGGCTGGCGTATTGGACGGCCGCCGGCGTCTGGCCGAGGCTCCACGCCCTGCTGCTGTCGGAGCTGGAGTGGGCCGGGGCGATCGACTGGAGCCGGGCGACGATCGACGGGTCGCACGTCCGGGCTCGGGGCGGCGGCGAGGCGACCGGCCCGAGCCCGGTGGACAGGCGGAAGAAGGGGAGCAAGCACGTCGTCGTCACCGACGCCGCCGGACTTCTCTTGGCGGCCGTGACGGCCTCGGGGAACAGGCCGGACGTCACGCAGCTGGAGCGGGCCGTCGACGCCGTGCCGCCGGTCCGCGGCCCGCGAGGCCGGCCGCGACGCCGCCCCGATGAGATGTACGCCGACCGCGGCTTCGACTCGAAGGCGAACCGCGACGCCCTGCGACGACGCGGCGTCCGCCCGATGATCGCCCGGATCCGGACGCCGCACGGCAGCGGCCCGGGGAAGAGGCGATGGGTCGCCGAGCGGACCATATCCTGGCTCCACGGCCTCGGCCGCCTGCGAGTCCGGAAGGATCGCTCCGCGGCCATCCATCAGGCCTTCCTGTCACTCGGTTGCTCCCTAATATGCTTCGCGAACCTAAGCCTATAGCGGAGCTTTGTTAGGGGATCTTAAGGTGATGCCGGACGTGAAGGCGTTCGCCCACGCTATCAGGCCGTGCTCGGGGTGCAGAATGGCTGCCGCTGGACTATCGAGCTAATTATCCGCGAGAACCGCTCGCGCGAGAAAATGGCCAGACTGAACCGCTTCGGCCTCGGGCTGCTGAACCAAGTCCCTGACCGAAAGAGCGCGCTATCAGGCGACGCCGCCGCGCCTGGAGCGACGACCACCTCATACATGCCTTGGGCACATCAACACATTAGTATTTGGTTGGCTTGATTCGGCGAAGGCGTCGAGGCCTACCGCTCAGGCGGCGATCCGCCGTCACCTATCCCCGCCGTGGCGTGAACACTTGTTAAACACGTGAATGGTTGCCGTTCGATAACGCTGATCAGTCACCCGGAAAGTGTAAGTTGGAGGATAAGATGAGCAGAGTTTTGAGCGACGCCAGCCAATCGATAACAAAAGTCGCTCTCTTAGCCCATATTGGCAAGGGGAATCTGGGGGATGAGGCTACGATGGCCACCGCAATTGAAAACATCCGAATCCGCCGACCAGATACCGAAATTCATGCGTTCACCCTGAATCCTATTGATACCGAAGCAAGACACAACGTCCCGTCCCACCCGCTCAGGCGTCTACGTATTTCGACGAATCCGGCTGCAACGACTCAATCGGCGGCCCATTATGGATTCAGCATATGGAGTCTATTCGAACGTATCAAGGATATTGTCAAGCAGATTCCTCTGATCTCAACGGCCTTGCGAGGTCTCAGCAACGGAATGAATGTCGCTGGGTCATCGGTTCTAGACTTCGTATTCTTTGTTCAGTCGAGTCGGCGATTGAAAGACACGGATGTTGTCGTAATTGTTGGCGGAGGTCAGTTGGGCGATTATTTCGGTGGGCCTTGGGGATTCCCCTACAACCTTCTTGGATGGTCATTGCTAGCCCGCATTCGACGGGCTGATGTCGTTTATTTGAGCATCGGAGCTGGGCCCATCAATTCGCCTCTCAGCCGCTTTTTCCTGCGCTCGGCATTGTCGCTGGCGAATTATCGTTCATTCCGAGACGAAGGGTCGCTTCGACTAATCGAGAGCTTGGGGGGCACGAAGAAAAATCATGTCTTCCCTGACCTGGTCCATGGCCTATCGGTCAGCATCTCGAACACACGCAAAACCGGCGATGCGAGCGTGATAGGTATTAATCCATTGCCCTTTCACGACGCGCGATACTGGGCCGAGGACAATCCATTCGTATATCAAAGATACATCAAGAAGCTTGCCCTGTTTGCGCAAAGCCTGATTCGAGACGGATACATTGTTTATCTGATTCCAACCCAGGTGATCGCAGATAGCCAGGTCGTGCATGACATCGAGCTTCTTATTCGCAACGAACACCCATTGACACCCGTTTCTTCCTTGATCTGTCCGCCGGTCCAATCTCTCGAGGATCTACTTGATGTCATATCGAGGACGGATTTGGTGTTTGCCAGCCGATTCCATGGCGTCGTTCTTTCGCTCGTGTCCAGCAAGCCGGTGATTGCGCTTGCATACAATAAGAAAACCAGCGAACTGATGACAGATGTAGGAATGGGGGATTACGTTTCTGACATCGATCAATTCGATACTGAATGGATGGCGTCCCGATTCGAGCGGCTTCTGGACGAGTCTGAAGCAGCGCTGAGCCGCGTTGCGTCGAGGCTGGGTGAGTATAAAGTCTCTCTGGACGACCAATACGATCGTCTGTTTGGTCCTCGCCCGAAGTACCAGGACCGGGCGTGAATATAATTTCACGCAGCCTTTAGTTTCGATTTCTGCCTTGCGTCCCGGCGTGACGATTTAGTTTCTGTAGCTATAAAACTCATGCCGTTAGATATGCAACGCCGCCTCGCATAGGTCGCTGAGATCGATCTCGGTATCGAAATGGTTGGTACCCATCGCGGTCTTCACGATCAGGGCCGTGATTTACCCCGAGCCGGCAATCAAGTTGACGATCACCTGGCGGCTAGGGCCGGGTGACTGTCCGGAGGCCGATCCGGTAACGATTTAAGGCGGATCGACGACCAGGACGGAGCCGCCAGCATCCAATACTTGATCACCGACGAGATCTGGTCCGTCCTCGGCCCGATGGTCGAGAGATGCTGCTCGAAGCTGGGCCCCGAGCCGGAGCCGCCCGACCGAAGGTTCTTCGAGGCGGTCCCCTACCGGGCCCGCACCGGCGTCCCCTGGTGCGGCCTGCCGGCGGAGTTCGGGGCCTGGGACGCCGTCTAACAACCGGCTCTGCCGCTGGATCCACTCCGGGCGTCTCAAGCGGCTTTTCGACATGACGGCCGAACGGGCCGAGTGCGAGGACGCCCAGCGGCTGATGATCGACTCGACGGTCGTCCGGGCGCGTTGCGAAAAGGGGGCGGCGAGGCACAGGCTCTCGGTCGGTCGCGCGGCGGGAAGGTGATCGCCGTCGCCTGCGACGAGGACGGCGTCGTGGCGTTCGACGTCGTCTAGGGCCGATGGAACGATGCCCCGCCGACGACGGCCGTCTTGGTCAGGTCCCGTGATGCGGTCGGCATGGCTCGCGAGGTTCTCGGCGACGAGGGCTTGGACTCCGACGCCGTCCGCGACGTGGTCTGAAACGCCTTCGACGCCATGCCGGTGATCCCGAACCGGAGCAACTGCAAAGAGCTCTGGATTTGGGACGACAACATGCGCGAGATCTACAAGCAAGGGAATCGTGTCGAGAGGGCGTTCGCCGACAGATACGAGAACTCGAAGGACGTCTACCGCGGCGTTACCCGTCTCATTTTCGGCATCACCCAAGTTCGGCAGCCGGCTCAATCCGTCGACACGCCGAAGCTCCCCCATCAATTGGCTCGTGAACGCTTAACTTCGTCAAAGTTACGAGAATGGGAGGCCGGATATGAAAGTCGTTCTCTTCTGCGGCGGCCTTGGCATGCGGATCCGAGAGTATCCTGAGCCAGTACCCAAGCCAATGATCCCTATTGGCTATCGTCCACTAATATGGCATGTCATGAAGTACTACGCCCATTTCGGACACAAGGATTTCATTCTATGCCTCGGCTACCGAGCCGACGCCGTCAAGAAGTATTTCCTAGGTTACGATGAGTGTGTCTCCAACAACTTCATCCTCTCAGAAGGCGGACGCGATCTTCGGCTGCTAAGCAGCGATATCCAGGACTGGCGAATCACCTTCGTCGATACTGGAGTCAACGCAAGCGTCGGCGAGAGATTGAAGATTGTAAAACCCTATCTGGATGGGGAGTCAGAGTTTTTGGCCAACTACAGCGACGGAGTTACCGATCTTCACCTCCCGCACTACATCGATCATTTCCGCCAGCGAGGCAAGTTGGGTTGTTTTTTGGCGGTCCGTCCACCGCAGAGTTACCACATCGTTTCTGTCGAGGGCGACGTTGTCACAGGCATCGAGCCGGTGAATCGATCTAAGGTTTGGATCAATGGAGGATTCTTTGTATTCCGAACCGAATTGTTCGACTATTTGAGAACCGGCGAGGAATTGGTTGAAGAGCCCTTCCAGAGGCTAATCCACGATGAACAGTTGATCGCATGCCGACATGAAGGCTACTGGGCATGCATGGACACCTTCAAGGATCAACAACAACTCGAGGATTTATGGACTCGAGGGCAAGCACCCTGGGAACTTTGGAATCCAGCGCGATCAACACATGTAGCTCACTCATGCAACGCCTAGGTTCTGTCTGACGGCTCGCAAGGCGTTACGATAGCGGCTTCCCCGAGGAGGCCGCGATGACGCGACGCTACGAGCTGAAGGACGAGGAGTTCGCCCTGATCGCCGACCTGCTCCCTCCGGTCGGGAGGCCGGGCGGGCGGTGGAACGACCACCGCACGACGCTCGACGGCGTCCTCTGGATCCTCCATACGGGCGCCCAGTGGCGGGAGCTGCCGGAGCGATACGGAAAGTGGAAGAGCGTCTACGACCGATTCAACCGCTGGGCCCGCGACGGCACGATCGACCGCATCCTGGAGCGGCTGCATCTCGAGCTGGACGCCTCGGGGCGGATCGACTTCGACCTCTGGTGCATCGACGGGACGTCCATCCGGGCCGGCCGCGCGGCCGCCGGGGCCGGGGGGGAAAAGGGGGACGGCCGAGCCGGCCGACCACGCCCTCGGCCGCTCGCGCGGCGGCTTCGGGACGAAGCTGCACCTGGTCGTCGACTCCGGCGGCGTCCCGCTGTCGGCCGTCGTCACCGCGGGCCAGGCCCACGAGTCGAGGTCCCTGGAGCCGGCGCTCGAGGCGGTGCGGATCAAGCGGCCCGGCCGGGGCCGGCCGCGACGCCGGCCCCGCCGCCTGGCCGGCGACAAGGGGTATAGCTACAGACGCATCCGCCGCTACCTGCGACGGCGAGGGATCAAGGCGGTGATCCCGACCCGCAAGGACCAGCGGCGAAGCCCGACGTTCGACGCCGAGGCCTACCGCCGCCGCAACATCGTCGAGAGGTGCATCCTCTGGATGAAGGAGAACCGGCGGCTGGCGACGCGGTTCGAGAAGCTGGCGGTCAACTTCCTGGCCATGGTCAAGCTGGCCATGATCCGCCGTTGCTTTCGGCTCATCGAGCCGTCAGACAGAACCTAGTCGCTCCGTTGTCGATCGATGACGGTTGACGGGTCGGTAGTTGACCTGGGGCCGACGGTCTGATCATCTTTGAGCCACGACGCACCCGAGTCGATATCGAAGTCGACGTTGGACCGTGATCCCGCTCGAGCCTCGAGGGCGATTCCGCCACGGTGGGGTAGTTTGGGAAGACAACGGCATGCCGACCTGTGGTCGAACGGTCGACGGGCCGTTATCGGGCGAGCGAGTCGAGCCGACGGCGAATTAATAATCAGTCCCGATCCTCGACTCACATCAAGCATCACTTCGCAGGTTTGACCGAACCTCGCCGAGCGAAAGTTGCATCCGCTCATCAAGTTGATCGCTGCGGCGCTCTTTGTCACGATCAAGGGGGCCTACGATTTCGTGACCCTGGAGGTCGAGGCTCGGCATCACGGAGACCGGTTCAGGTGTTGTTTTGACATCTCAGAGACGACCCATAAGTGGCATTACGCTGCCGTTGCGGGCCGTCGATACCGAAACTCCGGGTCGACGTCCGAGGGCCGGAGGCGATGGAGCATCGGCCGGATCATCGCCGGCTTGATGAACGACCCCGACGACCGGACCGTCTTCTCGCGGTCCTTGGTCAGCCGCCGGCAGCGGCCCAGCCGGGCGAACGTCCGCTCGACCGTCCAGCGGATCGGCAGCCTCACCCAGCCCTTCGAGCCGTCGGGACGTCGGATGATCGCCGTCTCCCACCTCGCGTTCGCCTCGACCCACCCGTAGAGCCTGAAGTCGTGATGCTTCGAGTCGGCGTACATCCGCGTCACCTTCCCCTTGGCAGACGCGAAGGATGGCTACAGAGCCATGAGCGAGTGACGCGTCGGCTCGGGAGGCGTGCCGTGGGAAGACCTCGTTCGGCGGATCTTCGGGAGCGCGTGGTCGCGGCGGTGGACAGGGGCGAGGAGTCGCAACGCGCGATCGCCCGGCGGTTCGAGGTGAGCCCGTCGTTCGTGGTGCGGATGCTGCAGCGTCGGCGTGCGAGCGGCGGCCTGGAGCCGGGGCCCCACGGCGGCGGGGCCGGGTTCAAGCTCGGGCTCGACGAGCGGATTCGCCTGTTCGAGTTGGTTCGCCGGCACCCCGACGCCACGCCGAAGCAGATCAAGGAGCGGGGCGGCTTCGACTGCACGCTCGTGACGATCTGGCGGCCGTTGCGGCGGTCCGGCTGGACGCGGAAGAAGAAGTCGCCGCACGCCGCCGAACGCGACCGCCCCGACGTCAAGGAGGCCCGCCGGAGGTCCCGCCGCAAGGCGAAGCGGCTCGATCCGAGACGGCGGATCGTCCTGGACGAGGCCGGTGTCGACGCGTCGATGACCCCGACGCAAGCCTGGGCCCCGGGGGGGCGTCGGGCCGAGGGCTCGGCCCCGAAGGCGTGGCGGACGACGACCGTGGTCGCGGCGGTGGGCCTCGACGGCCTCCGCGGCGAGTCGGCGTTCGCCGGCGCCATGGACGAGCCGGCGTTCCGGACCTACGCCGAAGGCGTGCTCGCGCCGAACCTGCGCCCCGGCGACGTCGTGGTGATGGACGACCTTCGCGTCCACGACTCGGAGGCGGCCGAGGCCGCGATCGAGCGGGCGGGGGCGAGAGGGGTCCGGCCGCCGCCGTACAGCCCCGACCACGACCCCATCGAGGAGATGTGGTCGAAGCTCAAGGCCCGCCTGCGTCGGATCGCCGCGGGGACGACCCCGGCGTTGCATCAGGCGCCGGCCGACGCCCTCTACCAGACCACGGCCAAGGATATCGCCGGCTGGTTCAGGCATTCAGGGCTGTATGCCATCCCGGGGTAAACCGCTGTAAAGTGTTATTCGGCGTATAGGTTGCTAGGCAATCGCCCTGGTCGGCCGGCGCCTGGTGCAACGCCGGGGTCGTCCCCGCGGCGCGGACGCCCCCCGATCCTCGGCCACGTCCCGCCGAGCGGGTTGGAGTCGGGGCTGTACGGCGGCGGCCGGACCTTCATCGCCCCGGTCCGCTCGATCGCGGCCTCGGCCGCCTCCGAGCGGCGGACGCGGAAGTCGTCCGCCGCCGCGACGCCAAGGTGGGAGCGGGGGCCGGGGCGTGGTCGACGGAGGTTCGGGACCTCGGCTCGTCCATGGCGCCGGGGGACGCCGGCGGGCCCCTCAGGCCGTCCCGGACCGACGTCGCCGTCCTCGCCCTTGGCTCAGGGGCCGGGCCCGCGGCGCGACGCCCCCGGGGCCCGGCCGCACGTCGGCGTCGCGGGGCCTCGCCCCGGCCCGCCCCACCAATCGCCCGCTCGCGCAGATACCCGAAGACGCCCCCCACGGTGCGAGCCCGTGCCGACGCGCCACGCTCAGGACTCCATGACCATCACTCGCGGACGCTGACCGAGGGCAAATCGCTGTAAACAGCGGCGGACCATCCTGTCGTAGATCGCCCGAACAGTATACAATCCGACGATGTGGTCGGTCAAACATTGCATTGCCCAGGTCCAACGACCGCCCGATGCCGGCGCGCACGTCCGGGCGATCAACTTCGCCTCGGCCCGGCCGTCGAGCAACTTGACCCGGCTGGGATGCTCCAACGGCTTCCGGACCAAGCTGCGGAGCCATGATCGAACAGTTCACCAGCAGGTCCCTCCCGCCATGCACCAGACCAGCTGCTGGGAGACCATGGTCAGAAATGTTCAGATAACTCGGTCCCGGCGTAATCGCCATGTGCTATCATTCAGGATCAATCGCCGATGTGGATCGCCATATGGGTATGCACAGCCATCCTGACTTACGTATACGTAGCCTACCCCTTGCTATTACGTTTTATGCCAAGAATTTATGCGGAAGCGAGAATGGCCGACGCGGACGCTCCCTACCAGCCCACGGTCACGCTTGTCATACCGGCGTACAACGAGCTTCAAGTCATTCGACAAAAACTTGAGAACAGCATCGCCATCGTTTACCCCAAAGATCGTCTAGAAATCATCGTTGCGTCCGATGGCAGTGATGATGGCACTAACGATGCTGTTAGGCATTTCGAATCGCAAGGCATCGGTTTGTGTGCGTACTCGCCACGTTCAGGCAAGATCTCGGTATTGAACCGCACGATCGCGAAGGCTCGCGGCGAGATCATCGTTCTCTGCGATGCCAACGTAATGTTCGACCCTGCGGCTCTAGGCCGCATGGCGTCACATTTCGCTGATCCGATGGTCGGGGCGGTCACTGGTGACGTTCGCATTCGGAGCGAGGACGCCCCTTTTGGTGAGAGCGAAGGGCTATACTACAGATATGAGCGCTTCATCCAAATGAAAGAGTCGGCGCTCGGTTCCACAGTCACCGTTGACGGCGGGATGTACGCACTACGCAGGGATCTGTACCACCCCCTTCCAGCGGATACGATCCTCGACGACTTTGTGATTGGGATGAACGTGGCGTTGTCAGGTCACCGCGTCGTTTACGACCCTACAATACTCGCCTCAGAGAACGCCACAGTGGATGTGAGGCAAGAGTTCCGGCGGAAAGTCCGCATCGTCGCAGGAGCGTTTCGGGAGCTCATTCGAGGCCATGCCGTTCCGAGCCCGAGGCATGGGCAGCTCTTCTGGTCCTATATCTCTCACAAGCTCCTACGCTGGTTGATTCCCTGGTTCCTACTCGTGATTTTCTGCTGCTCCTTGATCCTCATGCGGCGTGATTCGACCTTCTTAATTCACCTTCTCCTTGGAGCTCAGCTCGCGTTCTATTCCTGTGCCCTTATCGGTGCGACGCGTCCCAATGCACGCTGGCCGGCGATCATCGGGATACCATTTTACTTCTGCATGGTGAACGCGGCGGCATGGCTCGGCTCGTTGCGAGGGATCTGGGGAGTTGAGAAAGTCACCTGGAAGAAGGCGGCGCGATGAACAACGGCACAACGATCATTTGCCTAGCCAACAACTTTTTTTTCGATCCCACAAGCAAACACCACGTCATGCGTGAGTTGGCCAAATCACAACACGTCCTCTGGATCAACTGGCATGCGTCTCGGCGGCCGTCGCTGAATCGTCGCGATCTCGGTTCGATCGTGGAAAAACTGTCTCAATTCCGCCGAGGCGTGGTCAAGGTACAGGAGCGACTCTGGGTGCTGACCCCTCTGGTCGTTCCCCTCCCAAGCTCGATCTTAGCTAGAAAGTTCAATCGGTGGCTCATCGGCCTTCAGACTCGTTGGATTCTTCGCGGGCTTTCCCCGCATCGACAACTTTGGAGCTTTACGGCGGACGTCGGTCCCTTGCTAGGAGCCTTCGGCGAATCGCGTGTCATATACTACTGCGTCGATGAATTCGCCGCATTTACTGGGTACGACGTCGAGACCACGAAGAGGCTTGATAGGGAGCTCTGTCAGGCGGCTGATTTGGTTATTACGACGAGTCAGAATCTTTTTGAGTCGCGACGGTTGTTCAATCCCGACACCGTGTACGTCCCGCACGGCGTCTTGTACCAACATTTCGCCCAGGCGCTGGATCCGAGCTTTCCAGTCGCCGAGGACCTAAAAGCACTTCCAGGACCGATCATCGGCTATTACGGGTTAGTGCAGGACTGGCAAGACCTCGATCTACTGGGAGAGATCGCCCGGCGGCGTCCCGACTGGTCGATCGTTCTGGTGGGGAAGGTTCAGACCGATATCCAGAGATTCCATACCATCAAGAATCTTCATTTCCTAGGCCAGCGCGACCATTCGGTCTTGCCCCATTACAGCCGTGGGTTCGATGTCGCCATGATTCCTCATAAAATCACCGAACTCACATTAAGTATGAATCCTATCAAGTTGCGTGAGTACCTGGCGGCCGGTCTGCCCGTGGTCTCAAGCCCACTTCCCGAGGTTCGTGCCTACGAGCCTGAGGTCAGGATCGCCGAAGACCTCGAGGGTTGGATTGCACAGCTGGAGCTCGCGATTTCCGCACGTAGTCTAGAATCCGATCGTCGGCGGTCGGAGTTGGTCGCTGGCGAGGACTGGTCCGTACGCGTCAAATCGATCCTCGACCTCTTGGAGCGATGCCAATCGGACGTTCATCGTGGCGAGAGCGTTCCCTCGGCGTTGAGGAAGACGACAGAGTGACTGTCCGATGGGTCTACGCGACCGTAAGCTCCTGAAGTGGGATGAGGCGGCGCACGGCCTGCGTCTCCATCGAGATTGATATATCGAATGATCTGCTCAATAATTGCGCTTTGCAAGAGTCGACACAAACATATGCTGGCTGGTCGGTTTACCGCGGCCGGGGGGTGATCGGCTACGCTCGTGGGGTCCGTCGGACTCGGGGCCTCGCGTGTCGTGGGCCGACCCGGCGGGGCTCGCGGCGGGGCGATGGTCGTGGCCAAGCAGATGGATGTCGGCGCGATCCGGTCGTGTTTCGAGTCGCCGAGCAATCTTCGGCGTGCGGGCAATCGCAAGCCTCGGCTGGTCGACGCCGCGGTCGTCGCCGTCTGCGGCGTGCTGTGCGCCTGCGGAGGCCCCACGTCAATCCATCGTTGAGCCGCGCTTCGTCCGCGAGTGGCCGGGACGGCTCCTCGCCCTGTCCGACGGCGTCCCCTCGCGCGACGCCTGATCCTAGGTTCTGTCTGACGGCTCGATGAGCCGGAAGCAACGGCGGATCATGGCGAGCTTGACCATGGCCAGGAAATTGACCGCCAGCTTCTCGAACCGGGTCGCCAGGCGGCGGTTCTCCTTCAGCCAGAGGATGCACCGCTCGACGATGTTTCGTCGGCGGTAGGCCCCGGCGTCGAACTTCGGGTTCCTCCGCTGGTCCTTGCGGGTCGGGATCACCGCCTTGATCCCCCGCCGTCGCAGGTAGCGGCGGATGCGCCGATAGCTATACCCCTTGTCGCCGGCCAGGCGGCGGGGCCGCCGTCGCGGCCGGCCCCGGCCCGGCCGCTTGATCCGCACCGCCTCCAGGGCCGGCTCCAGGGACTTCGATTCGTGGGCCCGGCCCGCCGTGACGACGGCCGAGAGCGGGACGCCGCCGGAGTCGACGACCAGGTGGAGCTTCGTCCCGAAGCCGCCGCGGGAGCGGCCGAGGGCGTGGTCGGCCGGCTCGGCCGTCCCCCTTTTCCCCCCCGGCCCCGGCGGCCGCGCGGCTCGCCCGGATGGAGGTCCCGTCGACGCACCAGAGGTCGAAGTCGATCCGCCCCGAGGCGTCCAGCTCCAGGTGGAGCCGCTCCAGGATTCGGTCGATGGTCCCGTCTCGGGCCCAGCGGTTGAAGCGGTCGTAGACGCTCTTCCACTTCCCGTAACGCTCCGGGAGCTCCCGCCACTGGGCCCCCGTGTGGAGGATCCAGAGGACGCCGTCGAGGGTCGTCCGGTGGTCGTTCCAGCGACCCCCCGGCCTCCCGACCGGCGGCAGAAGGTCGGCGATCAGGGTGAATTCCTCATCCTTCAACTCGTAGCGACGCGTCATCGCGGCCTCCTTGGGGAAGCCGCCATGGTAACGCTCTACGAGCCGTCAGACAGAACCTAGCCTTGAAGCCGAAGGCTTTCGAGCGATGCTTCCGCGACTGGCTCGCCGGCCTCCAGGCGGGCGGCTCGGACAAGGATGCGAAAGCCGCCGGCTGCCTGGTGGCGATCGACTTCATGACCAGGCGCGGGGCGAAGTACCCGTCCGAGGCATTGATCTCTACAGTTTTCCGACTGGGGTAGGAAATCGGGACTCATGGATTTTCATCGACGAGTCTGGGGCGGACGCTGGGGAAGTCTTCTCGCCGTCAGGTCGAGCGGTTCGGTCTCGTCGAGCGGCGTTACGTGGTGGCGGGGGCGGGGCCGGCCGGCTGGGTCAAGGCGGCCTCGTTCGCGCGGGGGCTGTGGCGGTTCGTCTCGCATCGTCGGGTCTGGAGATGTCGATTGATCGATCCCCTGCCGGCCCGGATCCGCGTCGAGTCGGAGGCTGTGGAAGTCGTCACTCGCGGTCGACCTGACCGTAGCCCGGCGGTTCTGCCGACCGTGCACGATCGGTCGACGCTCCATTTCGCCCATGAATCGAAGGCCGATCGGGCGACGCTAACGCACGCCTCGGGCGTCGGCTACGACCCAGATAGGACGCTGATCGTCCGGATCCGCGACGGCGAGCCGATCGGCCCGGCCGAGGCGGACCTGCAGCCGTCTGACGTCGTGCATACGACCCGCGAAGCAGCCGCGCCGCCGCCGGCCTACCAGGTCGGTCAGCTGCTCGACGCCATGGACCACGTACGTGGCGTGGGCCTGGGCCCGGCGACGCTCGTGCACGTGATCAACCGCGAGACCGACTAAGTTCTGTCTGACGGCTCGTAAAGCGTTACGATGGCGGCTTCACCAGGGAGGCCGGGATGTCGCGACGCTACGAGCTGAAGGACGACGAATTCGCCCTGATCGCCGACCTGCTCCCTCCGGCGGGCAGACCGGGCGGTCGGTGGAACGACCACCGCTCCACGCTCGACGGGGTCCTGTGGATCCTGCACACAGGGGCCCAGTGGCGGGAGCTGCCCGAACGTTACGGCAAGTGGAAGAGCGTCTACGACCGCTTCAACCGCTGGGCTCGCGATGGGACGATCGACCGCATCCTGGAGCGGCTCCACCTGCGGCTTGACGCCTCGGGAAGGATCGACTTCGACCTCTGGTGCATCGACGGGACGTCCATCCGGGCCAGCCGCGCGGCCGCCGGGGCCGGGGGGGAAAAGGGGGACGGCCGAGCCCGTCGACCACGCCCTCGGCCGCTCGCGGGGCGGCTTCGGGACGAAGCTGCACCTGGTCGTCGACTCCGGCGGCGTGCCGCTCTCCGCCGTCGTCACGGCGGGCCAGGCCCACGAGTCGAAGTCCCTGGAGCCGGCCCTGGAGGCGGTGCGGATCAAGCGTCCCGGTCGAGGCCGGCCGCGTCGCAGGCCTCGACGCCTGGCCGGCGACAAGGGCTACAGCTAGCGGCGTATCCGCCGCTATCTGCGACGTCGGGGCATCAGGGCCGTGATCCCCACTCGCAAGGATCAGCGGAGAAACCCGAGGTTCGACGCCGAGGCCTACCGCCGCCGCAACATCGTCGAGCGGTGCATCCTCTGGCTGAAGGAGAACCGCCGCCTGGCGACCCGGTTCGAGAAGCTGGCGGTCAATTTCCTGGCGATGGTGAAGCTCGCCATGATCCGCCGTTGCTTCCGACTCCTCGAGCCGTCAGACAGAACCTAGAAGCCTATCTCGGTAGGCAGTGATCGTGCATGCTCTCCCGAAGCGAAAGGACGCCGCTTCAGGAGGCTGCAGCAACGGCCCAGGCCGCCCCGCGCAAGGCCCGCGTCGACCACGGATGGCGCATCCCCGACACGCTCTGGAGCCCTCGAGCCCCTGCTGCCGGCGTGCAAGGCGCATCCGCCGGGCTGCCGCAACCCCCGCGTCGACGACCGCCGGGCGATGGACGCGATCTTCTTCGTCCTCCGCACGGGCTGCCGGTGGGACGCCCTGGACGCCACGGGCCTCTGCGCCAGCAGCTCGGCCCACCGCCGGTTCCAGGAGTGGGAGCAGGCGGGCGTCTTCCGCGAGCTCTGGCGGCTCGGCCCGCCCGTGTGCGACGATCTGGGCGGGATCGACTGGGAGTGGCTGTGCATCGACGGGGCGATGACCAAGGCCCCGCTCGGGGGGGAAGACCGGGCCCAATCCGACCGGCCGGGGCAAGTCGGGGACCAAGCGATCCCTGCTGACGGACGGCGGCGGCACCCCCGTCGGTTTGGTCGTGGCCGGGGCGAACGAGCCTGACAAGTGGCTCGCGGGCTGGGCGAACCCGTCCTGGGGCCGGAGCCCGCGGCCGAGCGGCCGCTGCACTTCTGCGCCGCCAAGGGCTACGACTACGCCGACGTCCGCGAGGTCGTCGAGCTGTGGGGGCTCACCGCCCACGTCAAGGCGCGGGGCGAGGAGGCCGCGGTCCCCGGCTATCGCGCCCGCCGTTGGGTCGTGAGCGGACGCCTAGCTGGATGGATCGCTTCCGCCGACCGCTGATCCGTTGGGAGAAGAAGGCGGAGGACTACGAGGCGTTGCTGCACTTCGCCTGCGCGTACATCACCTACCGCGCCGCAGGCCAAATGAGATAGGCTCTTAGCTCGACTTGTGCAGTTTCACGGCCTCTACGCCGCCGGGGCGAGTGAGGCGTAGAGGACCTCGCGAATCGGGGGCGGGAGTTTCTGGACGGCCGGCCCGTCGGGCAGGTGTGCGACAACCCCTTCGGCCCAGATCCAGCGACGGACGGACGCGAGGGCGTCAGAGAACGTGACGACCGAGTTGCCGTGCCAGGCGACCGCGCCGACGCGACGCCCGCACGGCATGGCGGCGTAGAGCATAGCCACGATCGAGTACAGCCCGAAGAGGCAGGGCGTGGCTCGTAGCACCGTCTCGCGGCTCCAACCCCGGGTCGTCTGGACGTGGAGGTCGGACCGCGTCTCCTGGAATGTGGTCTCGACGCTCCAGCGGCCGGTGTAGGTCTCGACGACGCGACGGACGTCGAGCGTCGGGTCGGTCGCGTAGAAATACTCATCGCGGTGGGCACCGTCGCGGTCGCGGACGAAGGCCCAGCGGATCGGGACCAGCCCCTCGCCCCTCTTGTACCAGCATCCGGCCCCGGACGCCGTCTCGACCCGCCGCGTCCCTCCGCCGTACCAGGCGACCGTCAGCCGCCTGAGCCGGGCCGCCGCGACGACCGCCTCGCGGGGCTTCGGGATCCGGGCCCCCTTGACCCGGGGCCGCCCCAGGCCGCAGTACGCCGGCGGCGGCTCGAACAGGTTCGCCTCCGGATGGAGCTTGATGACGAGCGTCAGCCGCCCGCGACGCCGATGTGCGAAGCGGGCGAGCTCGTGCGTCCCGTAGGCCGAATCGCCCACGAACACGAGCCGGCGGCCGGGGAACCAGATAGAGCATCATGCGGAGGAGCCGGATCATGTACTGCGCCTCCGTGCGATGCCGCCGCCGCTCGCGGCGGTTGTCGGCCTCGCTCCTATACAAGGCCGCGAGCACCGGCAAGGCCCAGGGCCTGGCGGCGAACGGGAACCGCACCAGGACCGCGAGCACGACCCACTTGTGTCCGTGCCGCCAGGCGGTGAAGGAATGCGACGAGAGGACCGGGTCGCGATGCCGGGCCTTGCCGAAGACGCGGCGGCCCGGGCGGGTGAGGACCGTGTCGTCGCCCACCAGGACGACCGGGGCGTCGGCCGGGAGCAGGTCGACAACGCGACGGGCCAGGACCTCGGCCAGCCGGATCGACGACCAGCGCGCCTGGGAAAAGACGCGCCGATAACTGGAGGCGGCCCCGTCGGCCAGCGGGCCGGCCGTCCGCAGCAGGTTGGCGACGGTGCGTCGCCCGACCGCGAGGATCGCCGCCCCCGACAGCGTCAGGAATCGGCGGAAGGTCGGACGCGTGAAGACCGGGGCGAAATCGTCCCAGAAGCCGCGGGGAGTCTCGGGTAGGATGGCCATGAGCCCGTCCTCGGCCGGTGCGTTTGAGGAACCGTTCCATCCCTCATCGTACCGACCGAGACGAGCTCAAGCACTGCACAAGTCGAGCTTAAAGGGTGTTACGAACTTTCGAAGCCCTAACAAAGTTCCGCTATCGGCTTAGGTTTGCGAAGCATATCCGGGAGCAACCGAGTGACAGGAAGGCCTGGCCGCTGATCGATCCTTCCGGACTCGCAGGCGGCCGAGGCCGTGGAGCCATGAGATGGTCCGCTCGGCGGCCCATCGCCTCCTCCCCGGGCCGCCGCTGTGCGGCGTCCGGATCCGGGCGATCATCGGGCGGACGCCGCGTCGTCGCAGGGCGTCGCGGTTCGCCTTCGAGTCGAAGCCGCGGTCGGCGTACATCTCGTCGGGCCGCCGCCGCGGCCGGCCTCGCGGCCCGCGGACCGGCGGCACGGCGTCGACGGCCCGCTCCAACTGCGTGAACTCCGGCCTTTTTCCCGGGGCCGTCACGGCCGCCAGCGGCAGGCCGGCGGCGTCGGTGACAATGACGCGCTTGATCCCCTTCTTCCGCCTGTCCACCGGGCTCGGGCCGGTCGCCTCGCCGCCGCCCCGGGCCCGCACGTGCGACCCGTCGATCGTCGCCCGCCTGCAGTCGACCACCCCGGACCACTCCAGCTCGGAGAGCAGCAGGGCGTGGAGCCTCGGCCAGACGCCGGCGGCCGTCAAGTACGCCAGCCGGCACCGGCAGGTCATCCCCGATCCGCAGCCCATCTCCCGCGGCAGGTCCTCCCAGCCGATCCCGGTCTTCAGCACGAAGAGGATCCCGGTCAGGCAGAGCCGGGCGTCGATCCACCTCCGCCCGGGCCGGTCGGGCCGCTTCGGCTTCGGGGGCGGCGGCAACAGCGGGCGGATGCGGTCCCACGACGCGCCGGGGATCAGCACCGTGGCCTTGGCGTCGGCCCTCGGATGATCGGGGATCCGAGGCCTATCACCCGCAATACTCACACCAACTCTGTTAGGGCCTCTTAGTGGTTCATCCGGCAAGTCGTTTGCGAGTAGGGTTGGGTAGCTCTCGATTTGTCGGAGGAGCCCCCCATGCCGGATCGAATCGCCCTCCGTGAGTTGACCCCCGAGGAGCGGGCCGAGTTGGAGCGGATCGCCCGGGCCAGGACCGCGCCGGCCCACCTCGTCGAGCGGGCCACGATCCTCCTCGGGTCCGCCGACGGCCGGACCGTCGGCCGGATCGCCCACGAGGCGGGCGTCTCCAGGCCTACCGTCTCGGCCTGGGTCCGCCGCTTCAATGACGGGGGACTGGCGGCGCTCGGGGATCGGCCCCGATCGGGCCGCCCGCCCATCTACGGGGCCGAGCAGCGGGCCGCCGTCGTCGCCGCGGCCCTGACCGACCCGAAGGAGCTGGGCCTCCCCTTCGGCTCCTGGACGCTCGACCGGCTCCGGGCCTACCTCAGCGAGCAGAAGGGCATCGCGATGCGGCGGAGCCGGATCGACGAGCTGCTGACCGGCGAGGGCCTGCGGTGGCGGCACCAGGAGACCTGGTTCGGCGAGCGGGTCGACCCCGAGTTCGCCGCAAAAAGGGGGCGATCGAGAAGCTCTACACCGCCCCGCCCGAGGGATCGGCCGTCGTCTGCCTCGACGAGATGGGGCCGCAAGCGGCCAAGAGCTACCCCGGCCGACGGGTCGTCCGCGTCGAGCCGGGGCGAGGGGGCGACGGCACGCCCCGGCACGCCGGGCGGGCCAGGCAGGAGATCGACTACGGCCGCCGCGGCAAGGGCTACATCTTCGGGGCGTTCCGGCCCGCGACCGGCGAGGCCCTGACCGCCCCCTATGCGAGTCGCGGCATCGCCGATTGGGTCGACTTCCTGGAGAGGGCCGAGGCGTGGGTGCCGGCCGACGTCGCCCGGGTCTACGCCGTCGTCGACAACCTGAACGCCCACCGGGCGACCGACGTGCTGCTGTTCTGCCTGGCGCACCCGCGGTGGGAGTTCGTCTTCCAGCCGAAGTACGCCGCCTATCTCAACCTCATCGAGCCGTGGTGGAAGGTGCTGAAGTCGCTGGCGCTGAAGGGGCGGCGGTTCGAGACGTGGCAGGAGGTGTGCCGGGCGGTCGAGGAGGCGACGGCCTACTGGAACCAGCATCGCCACCCGTTCGTCTGGGGACGACGGCGGAGGCACCGGCCGCGCCGAAGGCCGGGGATCGCAGCCGTACCGGGTATCAGACAACTTGCCGGATGAACCACTTAGGGCCTGTGGCCACGTAGTTTGGGCATGACGACCCATCGCAAACTTTACGACTCCGACGTCAGCGACGCCGAATGGGACTTCGCGGCCCCCTGCCTGACCCTGTTGACCGAGCGCGCCGGCCAGCGTCGCCACGCCCTCCGCGAGGTGCTCAACGCCCTTCGGCGGCTGGTGTGCACCGGCTCCCCCTGGCGGCTGACGCCCCACGACCTGCCGCCCTGGCACGTGGTCTACGATCAGGCCCGGCGATGGATGGCCGCCGGCTGCTTCGAGGCGATCGTCCACGACCTCCGAGCCGTGCTGCGCATCGCCGACGGTCGGGACGGCGGGCCGACCGCGGCGGTCGTCGACAGCCGGACCATTCAGTCCACGCCCGAGAGCGGGGCCCGCGCCGGCTACGACGGCTACAAGCGACGCAACGGCTCGAAGGCGCACATCGCCGTGGATGTGATGGGCCGCCTGCTCGCCCTGCACGTCACCCCGGCCGACGAGCAGGACTGCGCCCAGGTCGCCAGGCTCTGCGAGGCGATCCACGAGGCGACCGGCGAGTCGGTCGAGTTGATCTTCGCCGACCAGGGATACACCGGCGAGGAGGCGTTCGACGAGGCGGCCGGCCGCGGGATCATCCTCCACGTGGTCAAGCTCCCCGAGGCGAAGTAGGGGTTCGCCCCCCCCCGCCACTGGGTCGTCGAGCGCTCGTTCGGCTGGATGGCGAGGTTCCGCCGCCTGGCCCGCGACGATGAGCGACTGGCCTCGATCCTGGAGGGCCTGCATCACGTCGCCTTCAGCGTCCTGATGCTCCACAACGCCGCCCCCATCCTTGCAGCGTTGAGTTCGTAACACCCTCTAGTTGGCTCCGCCGCTTCGGCGCGGCCCCCCGAAACGGCATCGGTCCACGACGGCGTCCGTTGCAGGAGAATCACCTGCGTCGACAATACCGATTAATTCGCACAAGCCCATACGATCATCTCACATCTAGATGAGCTGGCCTGTCCGCCAGCCCCATCACCAGCGGCCCCATGACCCTGGCCGCCTGGACATCGAATGCAGACAACCAAAACGCTTTGGCCGTAAGAAGTTAGGCGTGTTCTGGTTCTGCCGAAAGTGGTCGCCTGACAGTCTGTCTATCACCTCGAGCGATGTCCAAATGATCAATCTGATTATGAACAAGCCTCGCGATGCCGACTATAATATCCTCTGCTTGGGGGCCCACTCCGACGATATCGAAATTGGATGCGGAGGCACAATTCTCGAGATGCTCGCAAGACACAAAAATGTCGCTGTTTCCTGGTGTGTCTTCAGTTCTAACACATTAAGGGAGCGTGAGGCCAGGTCAAGCGCAGAACTGCTTTTGGAAGGCGCTTGTCAACGCGACATCATAATACGAGACTTCCGAGACGGCTACTTCCCATTTGAGGGAAGCCAGATTAAAGATGAATTCGAGAAAATCAAACAGCGATGCGACCCAGATCTTATTTTTACGCATTACCGGAATGATCGTCATCAGGATCATCGCTTGATCTCCGATCTCACGTGGAATACTTTTCGCAATCATCTCATTCTTGAATACGAGATTCCAAAATACGACGGCGACATCGGCTCGCCAAACCTGTTTATGCCACTTAATGAAGCGACCTGCTTAAAGAAGATCCGCTGCATAATTGACAAGTTCACGTCTCAATCCGGCAAACAGTGGTTTGACGAGCAAACTTTCTCCGCGATGCTGAGGCTCCGTGGGATGGAAGCGAATTCGCCGACGATGTTTGCAGAGGCCTTCTACTGTCGTAAACTTGTAATCGATGTGTAATTCACTGTCCCATAAGTGGACCGAGCGGCCGCCGAGCCTCGTAAGAGGAGTATGAGAACGCACCGCTACTCCAGCGACGTCACCGACGAACAGTGGGCCTCGATCGAGCACTTCATCCCCGTGTGCCCCGGCGGGCAGCCCCGCAAGTCGGACGTCCGCGAGGTCCTCGACGCGATCCTCTACATGCTCCGGACCGGCTGCCAGTGGCGGTACCTGCCGGAAGGCTTCCTGCCCCGGAGCACCGTCTGGCGGTACTTCGACGAGTGGCGGTCGAACGGGACGCTCGACCGCATCCACGACGCCCTCCGGCGGAAGGTGCGGGCGAAGGAGGAGCCCTATCGGCCCCGGACCACGGCCAGCGTCGACAGCCATTCGGTCGACACCACGTCCGGCGGCGAGGAACGGCGCCGCGACGACGCCAAGAACGTGAACGGCCGGAAACGCCACATCGTCGTGGATTCCATGGGTTTGCTGCTGGCTGTCCTGGTCACGGCGGCCGCCCTGTTCTCCCGGCTGGACGGCCAGCCGATGGGCCGCGTCACGCAGATGTTCGCGGACTCGAAGTATCACAACTTCAGGCTCTACGAATGGGTCGAGGAGCACGCGAGGTGGGAGTTGGCGATCATCCGCCGCCCCGACGAAGCCCGCGGTCGGGTGCTCCTGCCGATCCGCTGGACGGTCGAGCGGACGTTCGCCCGGCTGGGCCGCTGCCGCCGCCTGAGCAAGGACCGCGAGAAGACCGTCCTGTTGTCGGAAGGCTTCATAAAGCCGGCGATGGTCCAACTGATGCTCCATCGCCTCCGCCCCTCGAACGTCGATCCCGAGTTCCGCTATCCACGCCCGATGGCGGCGTAATACCACTTATGGGACAGTCACTAGTGGGTCACTTGGCTTGCGCGTGTCCATAACTCGCTCCGCAGCGTCTCGGCAGGGGCAGCCGTGTACAGGCACCCGAGCCTCCCAGGCGATGGCGGCGTTCTCGTTGACGCCGCCGGCGGGCGGCACGCTCGCCGCCCCAGACGAAGGGGGTCGGCGACGAGTTCCAGTGCGATGCGGTCGCCTCAAGCCAGCTGATGATCAGCCCGGTCGACTCGGGATGCCGGCCGTCGAGGGCCCGCCTCTTCAGGATGCCCTGCAGGCTCTCGACCATGTCCAACCACGAGCCGCCCACCGGCGTGTAGAGCGGCATGACGCCGTGGGCGAACAGCCAGCACACCAGTTCCGGCGTCTTGTGCCCGGCGAGGTTGTCCAGCACCAGGAGTATCCGCAGCGGCGGCAGCTCCGAGAGGAGGGTCGGCTTGATCGAGAGCCCCTCCTGCCAGCGATCCCAGGCCGCTCGCCGCCCGGCGACCGGCTCGCCGGGCGGATCGGGCAACCCGGCCAGGATTGCGGCCAACTCCCTCTTGAGCCAGGGGTGCAGGACCGAGTTGGGGCAGGACGTCACCCCTTGCAGGCGGACCCGGCCGTCGGCCGGATGGAAGAGCGTCAGGGCCTTGGCCGTGCCGCCGCGGAGGTACTCGTGCAGCTGCCGCACCGGATCGCCCTCGGGCCGCCACGACCGGCCGGGGTGGGGCATCGTCTGGTAGGGCCCGGTCTGGTCGGCGCACCAGACCGGTAGGCCCATCGCCTCGCCCAGGCGGTAGGCGTCCTCGATCAACTCTTTTTGGGCTCGGCGTCCGGGTCGGAGACCACGACGGGCCCCGCCTTGCGGAGCCGCAGGGCCGAACCGGTGGGGCACCAGGACCGGGAGCGTTGGTGGCTGTAGCCGGCCTCGTGGAGCACCTTCCGGATGGTGTAGGTCGAGACGGCGGGGAGCCCGTCCGGGGCCGATCGCAACGCCTCGCGGAGCGTGCTCAAGGACCAGGACGCCGTCCCATCGGCCTCCGGGGTCGGCGTCCTGCGGGCTTCGCGGAGGGTGCGCCTTCGGGCCGCGGCGTCGTAGGTCGGCAGCCGGCCGCCGCCGTGGCGAGGCGTCAACGCCGCCAGCCCTTCGGCGTTGAACCGGGCGACCAGATGCGAGACGGCGTCGCCGGAGCGACGGCCGGCGGCGCGAGCGGCCTGCTGGTAGTCGTCGCCGGCGGCGACGGCCAGCAACGCCTTTGCCCTCGCGACTTCGGCCGCCGGTGCGGCCTGGGAGCGACTGAGTTGGACCAACTCCTGTCGCTCCGCATCGGTCGCCTCGCGGAGCGGGTCCTTCTTGAGACGGGACATGGCGGCCTCCCTGGTGCGAGAGCGCCGATCGTACTCGGTCCCAGGCCTTATGGCCACGGGCATGCCACTTGACCCACTAGTGCTACTCCGTTAGCTCATACGGACGGCCGAGCGGTCCGGTTCGTACTGATGGTATGAACCGGACCTACACCCCCGAACTCGACCCCGACGTGCTCGACCGCCTCTCCGCCTACGCCACGAACCTCCGCGACGACTTCAACCGGCCGAGGCAGGCCCAGTGGTGCGGCGTCTACATCCACGGCTTGCTCCAGGACGGCGACCGTAAGAGCGTCGAGCCGATGGCCGCCCGCGTCCCGTTGCCCGAGGGCCAGGTCTCCGACCCCGACTAAGTTCTGTCTGACGGCTCGAGGAGTCGGAAGCAACGGCGGATCATGGCGAGCTTCACCATCGCCAGGAAATTGACCGCCAGCTTCTCGAACCGGGTCGCCAGGCGGCGGTTCTCCTTCAGCCAGAGGATGCACCGCTCGACGATGTTGCGGCGGCGGTAGGCCTCGGCGTCGAACCTCGGGTTTCTCCGCTGATCCTTGCGAGTGGGGATCACGGCCCTGATGCCCCGACGTCGCAGATAGCGGCGGATACGCCGCTAGCTGTAGCCCTTGTCGCCGGCCAGGCGTCGAGGCCTGCGACGCGGCCGGCCTCGACCGGGACGCTTGATCCGCACCGCCTCCAGGGCCGGCTCCAGGGACTTCGACTCGTGGGCCTGGCCCGCCGTGACGACGGCGGAGAGCGGCACGCCGCCGGAGTCGACGACCAGGTGCAGCTTCGTCCCGAAGCCGCCCCGCGAGCGGCCGAGGGCGTGGTCGACGGGCTCGGCCGTCCCCCTTTTCCCCCCCGGCCCCGGCGGCCGCGCGGCTGGCCCGGATGGACGTCCCGTCGATGCACCAGAGGTCGAAGTCGATCCTTCCCGAGGCGTCAAGCCGCAGGTGGAGCCGCTCCAGGATGCGGTCGATCGTCCCATCGCGAGCCCAGCGGTTGAAGCGGTCGTAGACGCTCTTCCACTTGCCGTAACGTTCGGGCAGCTCCCGCCACTGGGCCCCTGTGTGCAGGATCCACAGGACCCCGTCGAGCGTGGAGCGGTGGTCGTTCCACCGACCGCCCGGTCTGCCCGCCGGAGGGAGCAGGTCGGCGATCAGGGCGAATTCGTCGTCCTTCAGCTCGTAGCGTCGCGACATCCCGGCCTCCCTGGTGAAGCCGCCATCGTAACCCTTTACGAGCCGTCAGACAGAACCTAGGCCCTACAGCAGTTCCTCGGCCAGAGCACCTGGGACGAACAGGCGGTGCTCAAACGCTACCGGGCCGCGATGGCGGCGAAGTTCGCCGACCCGACCGCGATCTTCGTCGTCGACGACACGACCTTCCCCAAGCAGGGCGGCCATTCCGTCGGCGTGGAGCGGCAGTACTGCGGGGCGCTGGGCAAGAAGGACAACTGCCAGAGCGCCGTGAGCGTCTACTACGTCGCCGCGAAGGGCCACTACCCGCTCGACATGCGGCTCTACCTGCCGGAGGGCTGGCTGGTCGACCCGAAGCGGCTGGGCAAGGCCAAGGTGCCCGAGGCCGAGCGGCGATCGCTGACGAAGGGCCAGATCGCGTTGGAGCTGCTCGACCGCGTCCGCGCCAAGGGGCTGCCGGGCGGGCTGGTGGTCGCCGACGGCGGCTACGGCGTCTCGGGACCGTTCCGCGACGGCCTGGCCGAGCGCGAGCTGCACTACATCGTCGGAGTGACCGACGAGATGGTCGTCTTCACCGCGGAGCCGCAGTGGGAGGAGCCGAGGGTCGGGACGGCCGGCCGCGGGTACGCCGCCGGCTGGCCGAGGGGTCGCCCCGGCCGGTGAGCCTGAAGGAGCTGGCGGCACGGACGCCACGGCGGAAGGTGACCTGGCGCGAGGGGACCAAGGGGCCGATGTGGGGCCGCTTCGCCTGGCTGCGGGTCTGGCCGCCCGGGGGCTGGGCGACAGGCGAATGCGCCGGCCGGGGGCCGATCCGGCCGCTGATCGAGGAGCAGGCCGACGGCCAGCTGAAGTACGCCTTCAGCAACGTGCCGGCGAACACCAGCCGGATCGAGGCCGTCAGCCTATGGCGGAGCCGCTGGCTGGTGGAGCAGGGATATCAGCAGATGAAGGAGGAGCTGGGCCTGGACCATTTCGAGGGGCGGTCGTGGCGGGGATTCCACCACCACGCCTGCCTGGTGATGCTGGCCTACGGCTTCCTGGCGTTGGAGCGGCTGAGGGAAAAGAGAGAAGCCGGCCAGGCCGGTAAAAAAGGGGGGCCGCGGCCGGTGATCACCGTGCCGGCGATCCGTCGCGGCCTCCAGGGGCTGCTGGTGCCGATCTGCCGGCACGACTGCCCGTTCTGCCGTTCGGCGGAACCTCCAAGACAGCTAACGGAGTAGTATTAGGAGGCTCGTGGCTGGCTGCCGTCGTTTTTCCGCGAGCCGGTCTCCACGCCTCGTTCAAACGTCTACGCCTTGCCAAGCAGCCACGGCAGGATCCCGGCTGCGGCGCAGGTTCTCTATCTCGTGGAGTTTACGAACCCTTGGTTGCGGATCGTGCCCCGTTGCAGCCGCCGCAGGGCTCCGGCTCCGCGTCGACCACCTCATCGGGCGCCAAGCGGGAGCGAGCCGTGGTCCGATGCACCGGCTTGCCCGCCTCGATCTGAATCTGAAAGGTCAGCTATCGAAGTCGGCTTTGAGTCAGGCGGATCGCTCGGGCTCAGCCGGTACGAGTCGGAAGGTAGCCGTTCACGGGCCGGTACTTGACTGGCGTCCGGTGGTTTGAGCATCTTCGAACCATGAATCGACCGGGGTGCATACCGCAGGCGACCTGGGACGTGACCCCACCGGAGGCGCAGGCCGTCTTGGCGGTCGCGATCGCGGCCTTCGAGGTCCAGATCGCCGATCTGAAGGCGAGCCTGAAGCAGGACTCGTCGGACTCGTCGCGGCCGCCGTCGAGCGACCCGCCGCACCTGAAGCCGGCGCCGCCGCGGAAGCCTTCGGGACGCAGGCGCGGCGGACAGCCGGGGCGTCGGCGCAACGACCGCATCCGGCTGGAGGCCGACGAGGTCGTCGACGCGAGGCCCGACCGCTGCCGACGCTGCGGCGAGGCCCTCGCCGGCGACGACCCCGCGCCGCTCGCCCGCCAGGTCTGCGAGGTCCCCGCCGTTCGGCCGCACGTCGTCGAGCATCGCCTGCATGGGCTGACGTGCCCGCGATGCGGGGCGTCGACCTGCGGCGCCCCGCCGGACAGGGCCGGGGTCGGCTACGGGCCACAGACGCAGGCCGTCTGCGCGGCGCTCGCGGGCGAGAACCGGCTGAGCAAGCGACGCGTCGCCCGCGCGATGAAGGGGCTCTACGGCCTGCCGATCGGCCCGACGTCGGTCTTCGAACTGGAGCGTCGCACGGCCGAGGCCCCGGCCCCGATCCACGCCGAGGTCCTCGAGCATATCCGCGGACTCGACGCCAACGTCGACGAGACGAGCTGGCCGCAAGGCCGCGAGCGAGGCTGGCTCTGGACCGCCGCGACCACGAGGCTGGCCGCCTTCCTGGTCGCGGCGAGCCGCAGCTGCGACGCCTTCGCCGAGCTGATGGGCCGGTCGCCGCCGGGGGTGGTGACGTCGGACCGGTACTCGGCCTACGCGCACCTGGCGGCCGAGCGACGCCAGGCCTGCCGGGCCCACCCGATCCGCGATTTCCGGGCGATGGTCGACCACGACGACGCCGGCTCGGCGATCGGCGAGGAGTTGCTCATGCATTCCGGCGTCCTGTTCGACGCCTGGTCGAAGGTCCGCGTCGGCGAGTCCTCGCGGCCCGCGTTCGCGGCCGAGACCCTGCCGTGGCTGCGACGCGAAGTTCGGGACCTGCTGGAAGCCGGCGTGAAGTGGGACGCCGAGAAGACGGCGGCGAGCTGCCGCGAGGCCCTCAAGATCGAGCCGTCGCTCTGGACGTTCGCGACGGTCGAGGGCGTCGAGCCGACGAACAACGACGCCGAACGGGGGCTGCGTCAGGCCGTCTGCTGGCGCAAGACGAGCTTCGGCGCCGACTCGGAGGGCGGCAGCCGGTTCGCGGCAGCCGGTTCGTTGAACGGATCCTCACCGCCGTCGAATCCTGCCGCCGCCAATCCCGCGACCTGCTCGACTTCCTCGTTGAAGCGGTCGAAGCCCACCGCTCAGGCAGCGGCCCACCCTCGCTCATCCCCGCCGGGGCGTGAACGGTTACCGCCGGAAATGCCCTCCGCTCCAACTCGGTGACCTATGATTCGAGTGCAGCGACCACGACGCCACGATCACCTGGACATCAGGCGGGACCGGATCCCGAGTCGTTGTTGGTATGATTGCGGTCCGCTTCGCGCCCTGCAGGTATGAAGATCGACGGCTTGAGGTCAGGTATTGAGCTGCGAACAGTTTCGACTTCCTTCATCGGTTTCCCGGTGGCGTGGGCGGTCGCGATCGAGAACCGCTCCTCTTCAAGGTGGCTGCAGGTGACGAAACCTTCACTGATCTGCATTGCCTATCATTTCCCCCCGTCATCGGCTACGGGCGGTCATCGGACAAGGGCGATCGTCCGCCACCTCGGGAGATTCGGGTGGAATCCGGTCGTAGTGACGATCAAGGCTGATCCCGAGGAAGGGCGGGATCCTTCGCTCCTCGAAGGTCTTCCGCTCGATCTCTCCGTGTATCGTACCGCGGCACCCGAACTCCTCGGTTGGGCGTCGGCCGCATACTCTCTTTTTCGGATGCGCGACCGCGGTCCGCTCGACGGTCAAAGCCAGGAAACGTCAAAGGAGGATCCACCAGTCCGAAAGTCCTCTCGTTTCCGGCGTTGGATCGATCAGGCGAGTTGGTGGATGCAGACGCCCGACAAAGCGATCGGCTGGCTTCCCATCGGCCTAATTGCGGCTCTTCGCGCCCTCCGTCGCCATCAAGGACGTGCGATATATTCGTCAGCGCCCTTTTGGACGGCTCACCTCATCGCGATGTCCGCCAAGAAGTTGACGGGGCGTCCCTGGATCGCCGACTTCCGAGATCCGTGGCGATCAAACCCTTTCCGCAGGTTGCCCTATCAATCGATTGATCGCTTCGACGCCTGGCTTGAGTCGCGCGTGGTGAGAAACGCTGATCGGATCATCTGCAACACCCGGCGCATGCAAACCGACTTCGAGACTCGCTACCCAGAGGCGGCCGGACGGTTCACGACGATCTATAACGGATTCGACCCCGAGGTCTACGAGAATTTGTCCGCGAGGCGTCCTGTCGGACCAGACCATCTCGTCATCACCCATGCAGGCCAATTTTACGGTCCCCGGCGTCCTCATCCGATTTTCGAGGCGATCCGGTTGCTCCGTGATCGACGCTCGACGACTCGGGAGCCGGTCCTGCAACTGTTTGGAACCCCGACGTACGAAGGTCGGGATTTGGGATCGATCGCCGCCGAATTCGGGATCCAGGACCAAGTCGTCGTTCAAGGGGCGATCCCCCACCTCCGGGCTCTGGAAGAGTTGCGCGGCTCCGACATCCAGTTGCTGGTCGGCATCGGGGGCGAGGGCTCGGACCTCCAGGTGCCGGCCAAGTTATATGAATACCTTGGGGTCGATCGACCCATTCTGGCCCTGGCGCCTCAGAATAGCGCGATCGCCGACGTCATGTCGGAGGGGGGGATCCTGGGCGCGATTTGCGACCCCGAAGACGCCGAACAGATCGCTGCGGCGATCGTCGACCTCGACGCTAGAGCACTAGCTGGAGACGGCGTGAACCGCGACGAGGAACGGCCGGCGAAGAATCGATTCCACCGATCCGAACAGGTCGGGTTTCTGGTCGACGTGCTGGAGGACGTCCTCCGGGAACGCGAATCCCGGTTGGTGCGCGGCCGGACGAGCCTGTCCGATATCGTCGAGGCGGCACCCGGAAAACGGCCGGATTGATCCGCGTGATCCGCGTACGATGGATTCCGGTCCACTCGAACAGGGTATTTTATGGTCCGCATCGGATTCTACTTGATCCTGTTGGCGATTGGAGTAGTCGCCGGGCTGGGGAATCCCGTAGCCGCCGTGATCGGGTGTCTAGAAGCTTATCTGTTGAACCCGGTCGTGTTCATCGACTTCGATGTCCGGTTCCAGCTCATCACGACCCTGGTCCTCATCACGAGCTACCTTGTCCATAGTCCGCGAGCCTTGCCTGCTGCTCGAAATGAGGGCTCGTTGCTCAAGGCGCTCTGGGCTTTCGTAGCCCTCGGTGCGCTCAGTGCTCTCTGGGCGCAGGTCAGCCCGGAAGATACGATCACCGCGATCACCGAGCTAGCGAAGACGGTCGTGCTGGTCACTTTGCTGGTCCGATCAATACGCAATGAGAAGCATTATTCTTATGTTATCACCGCCTGCCTGATCGGCATAGCACACGCGGCGTTCCTCCATACCTTCGGAGTTCGCCTCGGTTACGTTCCACCGAGCATCGCCAGGTCGGAAGCCGGGATGCTTCCGGACATGCACGGCTCGGTCATGGTGCTGTTTTTCCCAAGCTTGGTCCTCCTAAGTATGATGGGGACTCGATTCGAGCGCCTCCTCTGCTGGCTCAGTCTACCATTCGTGCTAAGCTCCATCGTCACGACGAATCAGCGAACCTACTTTCTTGCCATGCTCGTCGAGTCGGGACTGATCTTGCTGGCGGTGCCGAAAAAACATGCGATTCGATTATTGCTCGTCTTCGCAATCGGTGGCGGTTTGTTTGCATTTCGATTGACGTCCGGAGACTACTGGCAGCGGATGAGCACGATCACCGATCCCACCCGTGAAGAGTCGGCGAATAGTCGAATCCTGCTACGTTCAGCAAGCCAGCGAATTCTTGCGGACTACCCGTTTGGTGTCGGTTATCGCAACTATCCATCAGTCAGTCCGAAATATCTCCCGCGTGAGGCGCTTACACAGGGACGGAGGTCGGCGCATAACTCCTATTTCACCATCGCTTGCGAGACCGGAATTCCGGGCTTTTTGATCTGGTCCTATGCTTTCGGTGGATCGCTCTACTATCTGAGGCGGCTCAGGAAGGGCGGAGACAAACGAAGCCTGGATCGAATCTCTCTCCTGGCGACAGGTCTCGAAGTCGGTCTCTACGGATGGATCTGCGGCGGGCTCACCCAGTCCGATCATGACGTCGACCCCGCCTATTGGTTCATCGCATTTACAATCGTACTTGTTCGGTTGCGTCACCAGGACGCAATTAGATCCGCGCAGGCGTCCCGGCCCTAATACGAACATGCTCGAATCCTTCAATCGCTCTGCACCACGACATTATTTCGTCGCCAGCTGACGAAGGCGGCCGTTGGGTTCGTTTGCCACGTGATCCGAATAGTCGATCGAGCCCCGGGAGTGGGGCGGGGCCAGCTTCCAAGCCCCGACGCACCTGCAGCTCCGTCTCGTCCAGCTATGAAGAGGATTCGGCCAAGATGTTCGCGCCGACGAGATCAACCGGCCTCAGATTGAAAAACTTCGCCATGACATTGAATATTGATCGCGAATCTCTTCCCACCTCAGGCGATGCGATTCTCCGCGTCGCTCACATCGTCGACTGTTTCGGCGCGGGAGGCATCGCCGCCGGGGTCTGGGCCCTCATTCGGGCGACATCCAAGGTGTGCGACCATTCGGTGATAAGCCTTTCCGACGACGTCCGCCTTATCAACTCCCTGGAATCGCGCCCGGAGATGCACGTCCTCAAGCCGGGACCGACGAAGCTGATCGGCTTCGCTAGCCGTCTCGCGCTGCTCGCGCGCCGACATCGGATCGACGTCTTGCATTGTAACAATCAATTCGCCTGGCTTGACGCCAGCCTCGCGTCGCGAATGGTCGGCATTTCCTGCTTGCAGACGTTTCACGGCGTCGAACGACCTCTCGAGGAGCTCGCAGCGACCGGTTGCTGGAAATCACGAACGGCCGCCCGACTTGGGAACGCCGTCACGGCCGTGGGCGAGGCAAGTCGCCGCATGGTTTGTTTGCTGAGCGGGATCCCCGAGTCCGCCGTGCAAGTCATCCCCAACGGGGTCGATCTCGAGCGTTTCCAACCGCTGCCACGGATACGAGGGCACGAATCCCCTCTTCGCCAGGAGTTAGGAATCGACAGGGACGTGAACCTCGTCGTTCAGGTCGCCGGACTTCGTCCTGTAAAGGATCAATCGACCCTGCTGAGGGCGTGGCGGCTCGTCGTCGACGCGGCCGTGCGAGACCGTCGGCCCGAACCCGTCCTCCTGATCATCGGTGAAGGGTCTTGTCGAGAAGACCTCCAGCGTCTGGCCGAGTCGCTGCAAATCCTTCCGTGGATTCGATTTCTAGGTCAGCGCCGGGATGTGGAAACCATTCTGCCTTGCTGTGACACCTTCATTCTCACCTCGCTCTCCGAAGGATTGAGCTACGCTATTCTCGAGGCGATGGCGTGCGGCCTGCCCGTTGTCGCGACGAGAGTTGGTGGGAACAGCGAACTGGTCAAGGAGGGCGGTACGGGGTTCTTGGTACCACCCCAGGATCCTGACGCAATCGCCGAGGTTGTGGGTTTGCTGCTGAACGAGCCGGAGAGGCGCTGCACGATGGGGGATGCGGCGCGGCGGTTCGTCGAAGAGCATCATGATTTCACACGATCAGCCGAGCGATATCTCGAAATCTACCGCGGGCTGGCCGGCGGGCGTTGTCGCAAAACTCGACCTGTTTCGGCAAGTTTCGCGAAAACGCGTACTTCGTCCTCAGATGGAGCCGCGTAACATGGAATTTATCCGCTTGCACGGCAACGGCGAGGCGAGTCGGGGCAGGAATTCTGCGAGAGGTTAGCCTAGGATGCGCATCGCCAGCGTCACGACCGAGTATCCAGCTCCCTGGAATCCTCATAGGGGCTTGTTCATACAGCGACGTCTCGCGGCCCTCTCGCGCATCGCCAACGTCAACGTCATTCACACAACCCCGTGGTTCCCCGCGCTACGACCATGGAAGGCGGGGCAATCTCCGTTGGTGCGAGATCAGGGCGGGCTTTGTGTGGAGCATCGCAAGATGTTCTATCTTCCAGGAGTGCTCAAGGGGCTGGACAGCCGATGGGTGAAGAGGTCCGTGGTGACGGCGATTCGTGAGGTCGAGCGAGAAGGCCCGATCGACGCGATCGACGCCCACTTCGGCTATCCGGAAGGTGTCGGGTGCGTTCGGGCCTCGATCGCGCTGGGCCGTCCCGTGTTTATCACGATGAGGGGCCTGGAACGGCAGATTCTTCCCTTGCGATGGCGCGGCGAGCAGCTTCGATGGGCCCTGCGAAATTGCACCGGCATCATTTGCGTCTCCGAATCCTTGAAGAAGCTCGCCGTAGATGTCGGAGTTCCGCCTGAGAGAATTGAAATGATCCCGAACGCCGTCGACCGACGGACGTTTCGCCCGGGTGACCGCGACGAGGCCCGAAGGGTATTGGGTATCGAACCGGAGGATCGACTGATCGTCTGCGTAGGAATGCTCGTCGCCGGCAAAGGCCAGCATCACCTGGTCGAAGCCCTCGCCGGCTTGCGGGCGAAGGACGCTCGCTGGAAGTTGGTCCTATTGGGCGGAGGCGCGCATGAACCGGGGTACCCGGCGAGGCTTCGGTCGAGCATCGACGAACTCGGGGTCGCCGGTGCAGTCCTGCTCGCGGGATCCCAACCTCCCGAGAAGATCGCGACCTGGCTGCGAGCCGCCGACGTCTTCGCACTCCCCACCTATGACGAGGGATGCTGCAACGCCGTCCTCGAGGCGATGGCCTGCGGACTTCCCGTCGTCACCACGCCGGCGGGCGACAACGAGTTCCTCGTCTCTCCCCCGCATCGGGGGTACATCGTGCCGATAGGCCGGCACGAGGAACTCGAGCGGGCGCTGGCGGCGGCGGTGGAAACGGCCTGGGACCGTGAAGCGATTGCTGGATTCGGCGCGGGTTACTCGTGGGACGAAGCGGCCCGTCGGACGCTCCACTTTTTCCAGGAGAGAACGGGTGGTCGTGATCGCGCGATCGCCTCCGAGCGCATCCCGTCAGGGAATCATTCCAAACCTCGATGACGTCTCACCAGGAACCGGGTGATCAAAGAATTATGTGTGGAATCGCGGGAATCCTCGGTCCTGACGTCGCCCTGGGCCAGCTCCAGAATATGGTGACCGCCCAGCGGCATCGCGGCCCTGACGACATGGGGATGGAAATGCTCCCCACGGGGAGTCCCGGCGTGGGGCTCGCGCTCGGCCACACGCGGCTCGCGATCCTGGATCTGAGCCCCGCCGGGCACCAGCCCATGCGGGATCCCGGATCCGATCGCCGTGTCGTCTATAACGGGGAGATCTACAACCACCTGGCGATCCGCAAAGAACTCGGCGTGGAATTTCGCTCCACTTGCGACACGGAAACCCTGCTCGCCGCTTACGGACGCTGGGGCCGGGATTGCGTCGAACGATTCCGGGGTATGTTCGCATTCGCGATCTGGGACCCTATCGAACAAGAGCTGTTCCTCTGCCGCGACCGGCTCGGAGTCAAACCCCTGTACTATGCGAAGACCGGGTCACGATTCCTCTTCGCCAGCGAGCTTCGGGCGATTCTCGAGTCGGGCCTCGTGCCGCGCAAGCTGGATCGAGACGGACTGGACGGCTACCTGGCCTTCGGCACCGTCCCCGAGCCGTTGACGATCATCAAGGACATTCGACTTCTCCCCGCAGGCTGCTGGATGCGCGTCTCACCGGTGGATGGCATTCGGGAGATCCGACGATACTGGTCGCCTCCCTATTCGACATCCTCGTCGAGTACAGGGACCGACTCGAGATCTCGAGACCTCCAGGGCGAATTTCGCAGCATCTTCGACGAAGCGGTCGAATGCCGCCTCCTCAGCGACGTCCCTCTCGCGGTCTTCCTGTCGGGGGGCATTGATTCCAGCGCGATCGTCGCCGCGCTCGCGCAGGCGAATCATCGTTCCGTTCGAACGCTTACCTTACATTTCACGGAACGCGGCTACGGGGAAGGTCCCTTCGCCGAGCAGGTCGCCGCCCGATTCAAGACTGATCACCAAACGCAGCCCATCACCTCGGATGATCTGCTGTCGGGATTCGACGACGCGCTCGCCGCTTGCGACCAGCCCAGCATCGACGGCGTCAACACGTACACGGTTTGTCGGCTGGCGCGGGAGGCGGGCCTGACCGTGGCGCTCTGCGGCCATGGAGGCGACGAATTGTTCGGCGGCTACGACAACTTTCGCCTCATTCCCAGGGTTCTTGGGTTCGCGGCCGTCCCGCGACCCCTCCGGAGACTGATGGGACGCACGCTCCAGACCCTGGCCCCGGCGCGGGTCTCGACTCAGAAGGCGGCCAGCCTGTTGCTGAGCCCGGTGGATGTCTACGAGACTTACGCGCTGGCGCGCGGCGTGTTCTGGGACGACGTCAGGAGCCGTCTGCTCGACCGACCGGAAGAGATGATCCCGGCGGCGCGGCATATCGAGTCGGCGGTTCCACCCGGAGAGCTCGCTGATGATCCGTTGAATCAGGTGTCTCAACTCGAACTCGGCTTCTATCTCCGCAATTCTCTGCTCCGGGACACGGACGTCTACAGTATGGTCCACGGCCTGGAGGTCCGACTCCCCCTGCTCGATCATCGCCTGGTCGAGTTTGCGGCCCCCTTGTCGGGCCGATCGAAGATGGCGCCGGGATCGCCCAAGCGATTGCTGGTCCAGGCGATGGGGTCGGATCTCCCTGCGGAGGTCGTCCGTCGCCGCAAGCAGGGATTCGTCATCCCTTATGAAGTCTGGATGCGAGGTTCGCTCAAGCCTCAACTGGATCAGACCTTACGCGACTCCGACGTCGCCGGCGGCCTCGGCTTGCGTCCGGATCGGGTTCGGGGAGTCTGGTCGGATTTCCTCGAAGGCTCGCGTCGGATCAACATGCAGCACCCGTTCGCGCTCTACGTCCTGCTGAGTTGGTGCTCTCGGCACGGGGTCGCCCTGTAGCCGTTTCACGGCTGCTCTGAGTCCCTCTTCGTCATTGAGAAACAGTCCCATGAAAATCGTGCTGGTCGCGGGCGCACGCCCCAACTTCATCAAGATCGCCCCTCTGATGAAGGAATTGCGAGGGCGGGACGCATTCGACGTCCGGTTGGTGCACACCGGACAGCACTACGACGAACGGATGAGCCGACTCTTCTTCGAAGAGTTGGAGATCCCCCGGCCCGACGTCGATCTGGGGGTAGGATCCGCCAGCCACGCCGTCCAGACGGCGGAAGTCATGAAGCGTTTCGAGCCGATCTTGCAGTCCGAGACGCCCGACGCGGTCGTCGTCGTGGGAGACGTGAATTCGACGCTGGCCTGCACCTTGACCGCCGCGAAGATGAACATCCCGGTGGCCCACGTCGAAGCGGGGCTTCGCAGTTTCGATCGGACCATGCCCGAGGAGATCAACCGGATCCTCACCGACGCGATCTCGACCTGGCTGTTCGTCAGCGAACGGAGCGGATTGGAGAATCTGCGACGTGATGGAATTCCTGAAGAACGGATCCACTTCGTCGGCAACGTCATGATCGACACGCTTGAGCAGCATCGTGCGACCAGCGAGCGCTCCAAGATCCTTCAAGGTCTTGAATTGCAAGGATCCGATTACGCCGTGCTGACCCTCCACCGCCCGGCGAGCGTGGACGATCCGACGGTCCTGAGCGGACTCATGGCGGCGGTCGGCAGGATATCCAAAGAGTTGCCGGTGGTCTTCCCCGTCCACCCAAGAACGGCGGCGATCCTACGTGGAGGCGGTCCCCACGGGACAGCGGGATCCGGCGACGGCCTGCGTCTGGTCGATCCGCTGGGATACCTGGACTTTCTGAAGCTGCTTTCGAACGCCCGATTCGTCATGACCGATTCGGGCGGGATTCAGGAGGAGACCACGGTGCTCGGCGTCCCCTGCCTCACGTTGAGGACGAGCACGGAACGACCGGCCACAATCTCGGAAGGGACGAACCAGCTCGTCGGCCTCGATCCCGATCACATCGTCGCGACGGCGATGGACGTTTTTCGACGCCCTAAATCCCCTCGGAAGATCCCCGAATTTTGGGATGGTCGAGCTTCCCGAAGGATCGCTGATATTCTGGAACACGCTTGAGAGAGCTTCGAGCCTCCTGGGAACCCGACGATCGAGGTTCGAGCGACCGTCCCGCAAGTAGCCCGGAGGGGGCGCCGAGCAGCGTAGGGGGGTGCGAATTCCACCTTCCGGAGCGACGTCACTGATGGGCAAGAGCACCTGCTCGGGCCGTTCATCCCCGTGTATCCCGGCGGGCGGCCCCGAAAGACCGACGTCCGCGAGGTCCTCGACGCGATCCTCTACATGCGCCCCGCCGGCTGCCAGCGGCGATCTCCGCCCGAAGGCTTCCCTCCGCGGAACACGGTCAGGAGATACTTCGACGAGTGGCCGTCGAACGGGACGCTGGACCGCATCCAGAACGCCTTCCTCCGCAAGGGCGGGCCAGGGAGGAGCCCGATCGGCCCGCGTCGACAGCCACTCGGACGCCACGAGCTCCGTCGGCGAAGAGCTGGGTCGGGACGACGCCAAGAATACAGAATGCGCAAGCTTCGATCGAGAGCAGGCGATGACATCGACGCATCGCGGCCGACCTTCCTCCTTGTTTCCTGAGCCGTCCTGGAGGCAGCGACATGCCTGTCACACACTCGGCGCGATTGATCGGCGCCCTCGCGGGTTTGATCCTCACCTTCGGTCTCGCCGTTGCGGCCCAAGAACCGAAGACCGTGGAGAAGATGATTCTCGCCTCCTACGACGGCGAGGACGTGCCACGGAACAAAGCGGGGGATCAATACCCCAATCAGGGAGCCTATAACCCAGGACGCGACGAGGGGGGGGAGGGAACGCTGAGCCTCGACGGCAGAAACTCGATCGCGGGAAAGAGCCTGCTCTTGCGGCTGACCAAGGGCAAGCTCTATTTGCAGTTCAATCCCTATCAATCGGTAACTCGTGAATTCGCACGTGACTACACCTCGAACCCAGCGGCCTGGCGATACGACACGTACAATAGACTTCGCTTCTGGATCAGGCTGCCGACGAATCATCCGTTCATGAGGAAGGACGCGGGATACAACATCGAATTCGGAACCTACGTCAAGACGATTGCGAACCCCGACAAGTACTCGGACGAAACGGGAGGGGGCCACTTCTATCACCAGGTGAACGCGCCGGCGACGGGATCCTGGACCCAAGTCATCATAAACATGAACCCTGACCACCGTCGAGGCGATGATGGACATGTCGACCGGGGAAGCCAGGCGCATCCGACCGGCGAGGGGAAATACAACTATTTCGACTGCCTCACTCGATTCTACATCAGCGAGCCCTATATCGCCCCGACCTCTTATCCGGCCGATTTCAGGATCGACGACATCGAGTTCTATCACGAGCCTTACGAGGAGAACGAGGATCAGGTCCGGGCCTTGACCGCGACCTATATCCCCGCGGCCGACCGCCTCATCGTGACGTGGAATCGTGCGAAGGCCGAAGACTCGGTGAGGCACGTGTTACGATACTCGTTCCAAAACATCCATCAGATCGGATGGAATTCTGCAACGCTCTGTCCTCGAGGTATCATCTTTCCATCCGACAAAGGCTTTGGGATGGTTTACAACACGTCTTCCCTGCCACTGAAGCAGAAATCGGTCGTCTACATTGCCATCAAGCCGGAAAACTCGAAGCTTTTCGCCCAGATCGAAGTTCCCTTGACGCGACAATCCTCGGGCCGCCCGCGCGCGAGGGAGGCGAACTCCAGCGCCGATTCGGCTCGGCGAGTCCCTTGAAGTGGGGAACCGAATCGGGGTTCAGCACCTCCGCGCTCTCGTCGATCGATTTCTCAACGCCTGACTTCCTCCGCCTGATCTCGGGCCCGGCCGGAACATTTTTCACGCGCTTGCACGACGAGACCGAGGCGGTGACAGGCTCCGAGCGGCCGGCGCGGCGATCGAGCTCAACTACGTGCCTCCCCTGATTCGGCTCGAAAATGAAAAGAGGCGAGCGGACACGTCGTTCGTGTCCGCTCGCCTTCCGGTTCACCGCATCGGGATGAGCATCCGAGCCTCGTCGGTTCAGCTCCGGATGGTGCTACTGCTCGTGGCGCCGGTCTGATCGTTGATCAGCCGCCGCGGCGTGATGCTCGACTCCTGAGAGACTTCCTGGTTGACCGCCTGCCGAACGAATCGACCACTCTGGGCCGGGCCTCGAGGGATGGCCGAGGTCTTGGTGGTGATGGTTGCGGCGGATGACGCGAAGGCCGTCCCTCCCGAATCGCCGGCGTTCGAAGCGAGATCGGCATTGGTGAATGCCATGATCGGCTGCTGAACGGTCGCGTCCTGTTGAGCCGAAGTCGAACCGCTGAGGGTCGAGAGATTGCTAGTACCGTCCATCAGGCCGGCGATCGATGCCGTGCTCGCCTTTCCGAACGAGGAGATCGGGATCGCGATCTGCGTGAAGAGGTCGGAATTCTGCGGCTTGATCGCAATGTAGACCATCGAATGCCCGGCGAGCGGCAAGGCGCTGGAATCGAAGACTCGTCCAGCGTACTCCGAGTAGTTCCTGGGGATCGATCCCCCGGGTGCGGGAGTCGCAGCGTCCCAGCCGGACTTGTGGATATCACTGAAGGAGTACCGCACCTCGTGGATGCTGGCATCCCCCCATCCGTTGTTCCAGGTCACCACGACGCGGTTGCTCCCCGGAACGTACGTGCCGGTCAGGGACTTGACCTGCTGGTCGTTCTCCTGGTAGGGGACGGTCATGAACTCGATGTTATCCACCAGATAGTCCGCAGGCAGGCGCTTCGGGTCCGCGTACGGCATATCGAGGTAGAACGAGGTCAGCGTGTCGAAGTAGTTATAAGTGTTCGCCGGATCTCCCCCCTTCACCGTCGGGTACTGCTGGGATCCGGGGTCTCCCGAAACGCCGCGAGAGTGGTCGGGATACATGTTGATGACGACCTGCGTCCACGCGCCCAGCGAAGGTATGTTGAGCTGGTGGTAGAAATGCCCCCCGCCCGTCTCCTGGGAGTAGGGATCTTCATTCGTGATCCGCTTGGTATAGGTGCCAAGCTCGACGTTCATGTTGCCGTTGGTCAGGTACTCCTGGGACAGTTCCGGCATCTTGACCCACATGACCATGCGGTTGTAGGTGTTGAATTCCCAGGCCGCCTTGTCGGACTTAGTCTCGCGGGCGAAGTTCCACTGCCCGCCGTCGTTGTTCCACCAGGCCAGGTAGAGGCGACCGGAGGTCATGTGGTTGAGCAGGCTCGACCCACTCACGGAGTCGCTGCTGTTGATGCTAAGGGTACCGTACCCCCCCTCGCCTGAACTATTGGGCGCCCCCTGCTCCGGGTACAGCCTGCCCCCGCCGAGCGGGTTCAGAGGCGCTGACGTCAGACCGTCGTAATCCTGGAAAGTGATGCTCTTTCCCGTCGACGGCGTCGGCGCGACGACGGCCGCGGTGGTGAAGGACCAGGAGGTCGCGGCCATCAGGTTGCCGGCGGCGTCCTTCGCCCCGGAGAGCGTGGCCGTGTAGGTCGTCGAGCCCGACAGGGCCGAGCTCGGCGTCAGCGTGGCCGTGCGGCTCGCCGCGTCGTAGGCGACCGTCGCCGCCACCGTGGCCCCCGAGGCCGACTTCAGCGCGAACGAGATCGTCCCGGCCTGGACCGCCTCGCTGAACGTGGCGGACACCTTCGAGCCGGCCGCCACCCCCGAGGAACCCGTGCCCGGCGTCCTCGACGTCACCGTCGGGGCCGTCTGGTCGGTGAGGATCGTCGCGGTGGTGAAGGACCAGGAGGTCGCGGCCATCAGGTTGCCGGCGGCGTCCTTCGCCCCGGAGAGCGTGGCCGTGTAGGTCGTCGAGCCCGACAGGGCCGAGCTCGGCGTCAGCGTGGCCGTGCGGCTCGCCGCGTCGTAGGCGACCGTCGCCGCCACCGTGGCCCCCGAGGCCGACTTCAGCGCGAACGAGATCGTCCCGGCCTGGACCGCCTCGCTGAACGTGGCGGACACCTTCGAGCCGGCCGCCACCCCCGAGGAACCCGTGCCCGGCGTCCTCGACGTCACCGTCGGAGCCGTCTTGTCGACGGCCGCGGTGGTGAAGGACCAGGAGGTCGCGGCCATCAGGTTGCCGGCGGCGTCCTTCGCCCCGGAGAGCGTGGCCGTGTAGGTCGTCGAGCCCGACAGGGCCGAGCTCGGCGTCAGCGTGGCCGTGCGGCTCGCCGCGTCGTAGGCGACCGTCGCCGCCACCGTGGCCCCCGAGGCCGACTTCAGCGCGAACGAGATCGTCCCGGCCTGGACCGCCTCGCTGAACGTGGCGGACACCTTCGAGCCGGCCGCCACCCCCGAGGAACCCGTGCCCGGCGTCCTCGACGTCACCGTCGGAGCCGTCTTGTCGACGGCCGCGGTTGTGAAGGACCAGGAGGTCGCGGCCATCAGGTTGCCGGCGGCGTCCTTCGCCCCGGAGAGCGTGGCCGTGTAGGTCGTCGAGCCCGACAGGGCCGAGCTCGGCGTCAGCGTGGCCGTGCGGCTCGCCGCGTCGTAGGCGACCGTCGCCGCCACCGTGGCCCCCGAGGCCGACTTCAGCGCGAACGAGATCGTCCCGGCCTGGACCGCCTCGCTGAACGTGGCGGACACCTTCGAGCCGGCCGCCACCCCCGAGGAACCCGTGCCCGGCGTCCTCGACGTCACCGTCGGGGCCGTCTGGTCGGTGAGGATCGGCGGCGTTTTGCCGATCGGAGTGGCCATGTCCTTCTTGATCTGCGACTGAGTCAGGGCCGTATCGTAAATCCGGACCTCGTCGATCAAGCCGTTGAAGTATCGACCCCAGTAGCTATCTCCGCCGATCTGCAGCGCGCCGTCGGTCGCCTTGATGGTCCCGGATCCCGCCGTCGTCGCGACTTGCGCGCCGTTGACGTAGAACCGCGTGGCCGCCCCATCAAAGGTCACCGCCAGGTGCGACCAGGAGTAGAGCGATATAGGCTTGGCGCCATAGGCGTTACGCGCCGAGCCACCTACAGTCGCCCCGCCCATCGGTTTCGCGTTAGAACTGGTCGTGGCCTGAAGATAATAGCTATTGTTGCCGTTCGATCCCTTGTAGATGACATCCTGCCAGGCGCTGTTCACAGTCGTCGGCAGGACCCAGGCCTCCAGCGTCATACCAGAGCTCAGCTTCAAAGAAGCCGAGTCCGGGACGGTGATCTGCGCGTCCTTACCGTTGAAGAACATCGAGGAACCGTACTTGCCCAGGAAGGTCCTGTTTGCATTGACGATCTCGCCGTCGTTCCCCTGCCCGGAGATATCAAGGACGGAGGAACTGCTGCGATCGTCGAAGCTGTAAGCGGCCACCAGGCCGACGGCCATAAGGCTTCGCTCTTCAAGAGCTTCGATCGAGATCTTGGTCATCCGCTGACGTCGCGACCTACGATCTGCAGAGAGCTTCGAGACCGGATTCGTCTGGATGCGAGACCCACTCTGAGGACGACTCATTGAGGAAGAACTCCGTGTGGAGAAGAAGAACCAAGGTCGGGCTGACGTCGCCCAGCCGATGCAAGCGACCGAAAATGGACTTCGTTGGAGAGAAAGAGGAAGCAAGGCGAAAAGGGTTGGACGCCGAGCTCGATCCATCGTGGCAATCGAACCGAATGGCGCATCGGCGTGACATCACTCGCCTCCCGGCACCGTCGCCGGAGAACCGCGAGGACCGCTAAGGGCTTGAGACGGGCGCAGGACGAGCCCGAGCTTGTTGCGTGTCGTTTCCTGATTCCATCACGGCGGCCCATCGATGGCGGTTAGCGCGACGCCCACGACCGGCGACCGCGATCCCCAACCTCAACCGCCCTCGGCGTCGAGGCCACATTTCACCACTGAAAATTCGGCTGGCAGACCAACGCCAGCCCTGGATCTCTTCACCGACCGCCGTCGTCCCTCGACGGAGCCTTGCGAGACGTCAAAAGTCGGACGCCACCGATGGTCGTCCTTGCACGTCCCCTCCGCGGGGGTCGCGCAGCAGGCCTTGAACTCAGTCTGGATGGGCGGCCCGGATGGGCGGCGAGGCTGACGCTGGCCGCTAACCAAACCGTGCCGCCGGCATGAGGATGTTCCTGGTGGACGATCGACGTCCTCGCGCATCAACGAGGATTGCGCGGTCCGAAGTCGCCTCTCCCGCGTTGGAGAGGCTGCGAGGCGATCTATCCCACTTCTCCGCTCCTGATCGGGTCGAGAATCTCGACGTCCCCTTCAAGATGACCTTCCCTTGCGTCGCCGAGGCCGGACCCTGGATCCAACTCGACTCCGCGCGGAAACCACTTCGAGTCCCCGACTCGCCCCCACCTCGCGTGACGGCTCCGGCTGGAACGGCCGGGTTTCAGGTCTTTCAACGATCACCGCCCGCGACGACGGGACGCCTCCATCACATCTCCAATATACTCGCTACATTCAGACGTCTGAATGGAACGGTAGTACGACGGGTGGTGCGTGTCAAAGCGCTCGGGATCAAAGGTCGGTACTCCATCCGCTCAAGCTTCCTGGAGGGCCTGGGAGAGTTTTGCATACAGAAGCGAACTCCCTCAGAAATTCCATGCATGGAAATCTTGGAGATCGGCGGAATTGGGGAATCGTGCACGAATCCCCGCAAAGCCGCGGCGACTCGAACGTTCATCGTATGTTTTATGCAAGGGTTCTTGGGTGCGTGCTGAGCGCCATGCCACATATGGCGATGGGACTCATCACGGATCGATTCAGGCGAGGAAATGTAGATCGCGGCTTTCGGTTGCTCTTCCGACTCCGAAGCATATCCGACTGCGCACCGCCCTGACAAGGTTCGCCGCGGAGAAAACCGAAAGAATCCATATGCCTTCAGCTGTGTATGATGGCAGATATGCTTAAAAACGACGTCCGGCGGCCTCGGACAGGGACCTGCTCTCCTTCCATCGGTCGGAAGCTTGCCGAAAACGACTTCAACGCGCAACAGCGCTTGCATATATGTTGACGTACTACATGACACGCGGCTTCCCGCGATCGGGGCCTCTCCCCGCAGCCGATCCTCGGCGCTACGGCTCGGGAGGGGGATTTCCAGCCCGTAGGCGACACGACTCTCGACGACGACGGTTGCGAATCGGAGCCCACGGCGCGGGACGGGCTCTGCTCACGACCTCCGCGAGCCTCCTTGCAACCAACAAGCCAAACAAAGCAATGCAATTTCTTGCTCGAAACAGCAGCCGAATCATCCGCGAGATGGCGTACCAGGGCTTAAAAGCAGTGGAATTCGCCGGGCCGTGTTGGAGGCGAGGCATGCACGGCTCAGCGATCAACCGGCCGATGACGGCGATGATTGAGCATTTCGAGAACCTCGAATCCGCGAAATCGAAGGCCGCATAACACGATCCGAGTCGGCCGGGCGGAGGATGAGAGCCCGATGGATCGTCGACTTCGCCATCCAAGCCGCGGTGAGGTCTTGCTTCTCGAACGACGTGGCGTGGATCCGGGGATGAACCGGGCCTTGCCGATCACGCGGGGATCACCGGTCAGGTCTGGGCGGGATCGAAGCGGTCCAGGCTCAGGTGAAGCCAGCCCCAGGCGTCTCGATCGCGACTCGGATTCCGTCAATCGGCCTGGGCGGCTTGCTCTGCTCCGTCACACGCCCCCTCGATCGCCAGTCGGCGGCGGCTGGACGGTGGCAGCATCACATCGCCATCGCAACCCATCTGCTACAGACTCAGCGACTCATCTTGATCGACCTCCTAACTACTCCAGCCGAATCCGGCGCTCCGCATCGTATGGTTGTGGAAACCCCGGGCCGCTGAGTTCGTAGGTCGAAGGGGGTCGTCGATGCAGGAGGCCGGTCCTCCTGGGGGGCTCGCACCGTTGACTCACGCCCTCTCGCAGTCGACGTCTCCATCAATCTGACCACGCCGGAGCGTTCAGACTCGACGAAAGTGGCCTTCACCTCGTCGTTGGGCTAGCCCGGGTCAAAGCCTTCGAGAAGCTCAGGGGGGCGTGGAGTTGCTTTCAACTGCACGCACGAAAGACAGGCTCGATGAACTCCACGAGAGCATTGAGGTCGACCAATCAGTCGTTGGATGGATGGTTCAGGTGGGTCAAGCCAATGCACTCGCATAGCGACGTTTCAGCGCCATTGATGACTTTAAGCTTCGATGTGGAGGAGCATTACCGCATCGAGGCCGCCTCCGGCATCGATGTCGACCTGAAACTTCAGGGCGATTATCGGGAGCGAATGAGGCTGGTCACGGAATGGATTCTTGAACAGCTTCACGAGCGGGAGATTCTCGCCACCTTCTTCGTGTTGGGACAAATCGCCGAGTCCAACCCGAAATTAGTGCGCTCGATCGCCGACGCCGGTCACGAGGTGGCCTGCCATGGCTGGGACCACCGGCGGATCCTCACCATGGATCGGCCGATGTTCTGGGAGGATATCCGCCGCAGCAAAGATGCCCTGGAGCAAGCCTCGGGTTCACGGGTGGTGGGTTACCGCGCGCCGACGTTCAGCATCGTGCGGAGGACGGCCTGGGCGATCGACGTGCTGGCGGAAGCCGGCATGTCCTATGATTCCTCGATCTACCCGATCCGTCATGACCGTTACGGCGTGCCGGACGCCCCCCAGCACCCGTTCGTGGTCCGGGGAGTGGAACGCGAGATCCTGGAGATCCCACCCGCGACGCTGCGGATGGGACGGCTCAACATCCCCGTCGGCGGCGGTGGGTATTTCCGACTCCTCCCCTACCCCGTCACCAGGCTGGCGCTTTCGCTCTCGCGTCGGGACCACCGATGCCGGGCCTCCATGATGTACTTCCACCCCTGGGAATTCGACCCCGGGCAGCCCTCGCTCCCATTGGGCGGAGCGAGCCGATTTCGCACGTATCACGGGATCGGCCGAGGGCGGCGGCGACTCGCCAGGCTGATGTCCGAGTTCTCGTTCATCCGGGGCGTCGACCTGGCATCGCAACTCGTCGCGAACTCCGACGATCTGCCGCGGTTCTCTCTCACGCGGTAAGGAACCACGCCGCGATTCAGCAAGCGGGGCGTCCCAGTGAAACGATCGAAGGAGATGGATGCGTCGAGGCCAGGCGCTTTTCACGCACGTCTCGATGAAGCGCGTTGCCCTGTCGGTTGACTCTTCTCGGCCCCGATCACAGGCGGATCGGGGCCGAGAAGCGTTTCGAACGCGTTACGAAAGGCGATGAGCGCGTCGGCGTCGAGCGGCGACCAGGCCGCCGGCGGTCATGGCGAGCCCGGCCATCATCAGCGAGCCGGGCTCAGGGACGGTCGGGGTGACAGGCGCGTCGCCCACCACGAATCGGAAGACCCCCGAAGCGGTCGCGGATCCGCCGCCGACGAGAACGCCCGCGGCCGAGAACGTCAGGTCGTAGATCCCTGCCGCCGTGAACCCGAGATTGAAGTGGTCGTGTCCGCCGGCGTAGAGGTCGACGAAGTCGGAAGCAGACAGGCCGTCCGCCGTATTGATCGACGGATTCGCCTGCGAGCCGTTCGAGAAGAGGACGAACTGGCCGCCCGTGCTGCTGAAGAAATCCGTCAACGTGAACGTCAGGGCGTCCCCAACGAAGACCCCGGGGTCGATCTCCTCGGCCCCGAAGCCGAGGAACGGTCGTGTTCCGGCCCCGGCGCTGGTCTGGGCGAGCACGTAGAGCGCGTTCCCCGCGAAGGGTGCGGGGAGCGACGTGTGTCCGATCGTCAGAACGGACTCGGGGACGATGACCGAGAGATCGGACGGGGATGCCGAAGCGCCGCCGCCGACCGGCGAGCCATTCACAACCGCGGTGCTCGACAGCTCATAGAAAAGGTGCAATCCCTCCGTCACCCCATAGCCGACGGCGAGGTCGGCGTGGCCCGCTCTGTAAAGGTTCGTGAAGTCCGCGGCCTGAGCGGAAGCAGCCGCGACGGCGACCAGAAATACGGTCGCGGAGGTCGTTTTGAAGAAGGCGAGTTTCATTTTCCTGTTCCTCTTTCAATGGGGGATGAATCTAAAGCGGCCTGAGCGCCGATCGTCGGGACGTCGGCCTCGGAAGCCTTCAAGTGCACGCGCAGCTCACATCGCCACGCGTTCCACACTGGCGAACCATTCTGCCTCCAGGACCACTTCGCGGATCTGGATCTCCGCGCCGTCGGGCAGGCGCCAGTGCGTGAACCGGCAGTGGGATTCGGAAGGGCTCCTCGCCGTCAGCGAGGGGAGCCGCGCCGCGAGGAGGTTCGTCAGCGCCGAGGTCGGCCTCCGGTGAGACTCCAGGCCTCGAAGCGAGGCCGGAAACCGTAGACGCTCCCGGCCAGGGCCCCGCAGGATCCAGAGCCGGTACTCCCCATCCTGTCGTTCCTCGTCCAGGCAGAGGACCACGTCGTCGGGGAGGAGCGCCGCAAGTTGTTCGGGGACTCGGGAACGGACGTCTCGCCCCACGAGTTCGAGGCTCGCCGCCGTCCGTGGGGAGCAGCCGGAGAGCATCAGGGCGAAGGCCACCAGGCCCATCCCGGCGGCCGTCATCCATCGTTCAGTAGGCATCGCCGCCGACCACCTCCCCACCATCGCGACTGCCGAGGGCCCACCAGACCGGTAGGGCGATCGAATTCCTGAGGAATCGCACTCCGCCGTCGCCGAACAGGACGTTCAGGCCGCCGTGATGAAGGCTGCCGGGCGTGATCAGGATGTTGCCGTCCCCCTCGCCGCCGTAGATGTGGCAGCTCCGGGAATTGACGGGCATGACCTGCATGTAAGTCCCCCCGGCGTGGCCCCATCCTGAGATCCAGGCCCGTCCGGGGAAGACCGTCCAGGCCGGGTCCGGGAAGCTGACCGTCTCGCAGTACCGCCGCCAGGCGTGAAGGGTCCGAGACGAGCCGGAGCCCCCTGCGCAGTACGAGCGGGTCGACTCCGGCTCGCCGTACATCGCCTCGACGTCGTTTGGATCCGTGGCGCGAGGGAGGCGCCGCTCGGCCACGGCGGCGGTGTGGCTCAGGCCGTCGGAGACCGACGCCGCCGCGATCGGGCCGACGTGCCAGCTCGCGAGGCCGACCGGGTCTACCAGCCCAATGAAGCCGTTGTGCCGCCCCATCCGCCGGCCGGTCGCAGGCCCTGAGGTGTCGGGAGTCCAGCCGGCGTTCCCCGAGTAGCTCTGGGACGCCGGGCGAGAGGCCCCCATCGTGGCCGCGATTCGATGCGACTCGGACGGGCAAAGATACGCGGCGAGCGACGTTCGGGCGACCGTCCCGTTCGGGTGGGACGCGCCGATCGTCGCCCCGTACATCACGACGTCGGGGCTCGCGCAATCGTCGGCGTTGCCGATCCAGAAGTTGGTCGCGTTGAAGATCGCCTGCTGGCCGAGGTGCGGCAGGATTGACGCGTGCCAGCTGAAGAGGCCGTTCCGGCAGCGGCCGTCCGGGGCCGCCTCGGCCGAGGTCGTGCTCATCGGGAACACACTGTTGACGTCGTGATAGTTGTGGATCGCCAGACCGATCTGCTTCAGATTGTTGGCGCACTGAGCCCGCCTCGCGAACTCACGGGCGGCCTGAACGGCCGGGAGCAAGAGGGCGATCAGGACGGCGATCACCGCGATCACCACCAGTAACTCGATCAGCGTGAACGCTCGCGGCATGGGACGCCGATTCATCGAGGAGTCCTCATTTTCAAAGGGTGAAGGTGCGTTCAAATTCGTTCCTGGAGTTCCGCACCGAGGTGGGACTTCAAGGCCTCTCGGGCCCGGAAGAGCCGCGACCGGACGGTGCCGATCGGGACGCCGAGGCGGAGGCCTATCGACTCATAATCCAGGCCGTCGATCACATGCAGGCTCAGCACGTCTCGGTGATTCGCGTTGAGCTTCTCGATCGCCCGCCTGACCTCGGAGCGCAGTTCGGCGACGACGACGGCCTGGGACGGATCCGCATCGTCGATCGACTCGCGGCGGATCGCGCAGGCCGCGTCCTCATGCTTGTGGCGGCGTCGGATCATTCGTCTCAGGTGGAGGCTGCGGAACAGGACGGCGCGGATCAGCCAGGCCCTGGGATTCGCCGGGGCTTCGGGGCGAGACCACAAGCCCAGAAGCGCCTCCTGGACCGCCTCCCACGCCAGGTGGTCGCATCCCAGTCGCCGACGCGCCACGCGAACCAGTTCCCCGAGGTAGGGCCGCACGAGGATGGCGAAATCGTCCTCACCGTGGCGTCGCCCCGTCGAGCGTCGATCTCGTGCGGCCACTGCGGCGACTCCCCCGGTACGACGCGTCGGCTCGCGACGGCGAGGGACCGACGGCTGTCCCCCCCGCTCGACGGATGACGGCGAGACGTCGGCGTAACGCCGATCGAACGCAATGCACAGGCCCGATGACGCGGCCATTCAACCGATCCCCTTCCTCTGGAACCCTCGATCTCGAGACGCGCACGAGCAGTCGCTCCCTCGCCTGACGGCGGGGTTTCGACGATTCCGCCCAGGTCCTTCCACGACTCTCCCCGAACTGCGCCCGCGCACGGCTGGCGCGGCCGCGGTGAGCGGGGGCGTGAGGAAGTTCGGACGGCTTCAGGCCGATGCGCGAGGCGGGGCGCGAGGGATCGAGGAGACGAGGTGGGAAGCGGACGGGCGGATCACCTCGGCGCGAACGGCAGCGGGCCGGGCGAGGAGGTGGAAGGCGTCCGGGGCGGGCTCCACCGGAGCGGCGGCGATCGAGAAGAAGTGGCAGGCCGGGCAATCCTGGTCGGATCCCAGCGCCTCGTCAGCACACTCGTCGGCCGTCGAGTCGACGTCGCCGCCCGCCACGACCCGTTCGACGAGGTCGTCGAACGCGTGGTGTCCGGGCCCGCACAGCGAGGTCGCCGTGTACAGGCCCAGGAGGTAGAGCAGGATCAGTCGACGGCCGAGCTGCAAGGTTCTTCCCGATTCCTGAATCGAAAGCGCGCGGGGGCCGGGCGTCGACGGGACGTCCGTTTTGCGTCGTCTATACAAGTAATGCCGGCGGTGGGCCTCTGGTTCCACCCCGGCATTTTTTTTGTTCGACGCCTTCGTCCTGTCAGGGATGTCGGATCGTGACGGTCTGGTTCGACTCGACCTGCTCCAGCGACGAGCGCCCTCGCCCCGGCCAGTCGATCTCGACGCGATCCACGGTGGCGGCCTCGCCCACGCCGAGGTGCAACTCCAGGGCGTTCTGGGACTGGTGCGAGGAGCCGCTCCGAAGCTCGCGATGCTGGACCTTCCCCCCGGCCGTGATGGTCGCGCGGGCGCCAATGGCGGGGCTGCCGTGAGCGTTCAGGAGGCGGAGCTTCAACCAGTTTCCCGAGCGGGGCGTGTCGTTGCGAAGGAGCAACGGAGGGGAGTCCATGGCCGTGATCAGGAGGTCCAGATCTCCGTCGTCGTCGTAATCGCCCACCGCGAGCCCCCGCGCCGAAGCGGCGACCTGGAAGCCGGGACCGGCTTCGCGCGAGACGTCGGTGAGCTTGCCCAGGTCGTTGCGGATCAGAAAGGGGAGTTGGCGATACGACTCGTTCAACTCGGGGGCCTGATCGACCTGCGGGTAGATGTGACCGTTCACGATGACGACGTCCACGTCCGCGTCGTGGTCGTAATCGAAGTACGCGCAGCCCCATTTCAGGGCCTGATAGGTGATCGCCTTCAGTCCTGTCAGGGCGGCGACGTCCTGGAAGGCGAGATCGCCGTCGTTGTGATAGATCGTGGCGGCATCCTGGGCGAAGGTGGTGACGAGGATGTCCGGTCGGCCGTCGCCGTCGTAATCCGCAGCGTCGACCCCCATGTCGGCCTGCGCCGCGCCGTGGCCGTTCACCCCCGCGCCGCTCCAGGTGCCCACCTCGGTGAACGTGCCGTCGCCGTTGTTGCGATAGAGGAAATTCGGGTTGGAGTCGTTGGTCACGAAGACGTCCACGTCGCCGTCATCGTCGAGATCGGAGGTCAGGACCCCGAGCCCGTACGCCTCGGCGGTATCGGTCATCCCAACCTCGTCGGTGGCGTCGCTGAACGTGCCGTCGCCGTTGTTGCGGTAGAAGCGATCCCTCCCGCCGCGAAGGCCGAACGGGCCGGAGAGCACCTTGACCTTCTCCCGCCAGACGGTCGTCCGGCGGGCGGCGAGGACCTCGTCCATCGTCGTGTCGATATAGTTGGCGACGTACAGGTCAAGGTCGCCGTCGCCGTCTGCGTCGAAGAACGAAGACCCCGCGCCCCAGCCCGGGTCGGCGACCCCCGCGCGTTCGGCGACCTGCTCGAACGTGCCGTCGCCGCGGTTCCGATAGAGCCGGTTGGGGCCGAAGTTGGTGACGTAGAGATCGACGTGGCCGTCATCGTCGTAGTCGGCCGCGGAGACGCCGCAACCCCAGCTCTCGTCGGCGACGTGGGCCTTGTCGGTAACGTCCTCGAACTTGCCGTCGCCCCGATTCCGATAGAGAGCGTTGCGGCCCTTGAGGCGGACCCGCGAGGGTTCTTCATCGAGCGCCCAGGCGTTGACCAGATAGACGTCGAGCCGGCCGTCGCCGTCGTAATCGACGAACCCGCAGCCGCTGCCCACGGATTCCAAAATGTGGTCCTTGTCGGGCCCGCCGCCGTAGAGGACCGTCGTCAGCCCCGCGCTCGCGGCCACCTCGACGAAGCGGGGGACGGCCGGCCCGACGGGCGGCGGGGCCGGGATGTTCCGATTGACGGGCGGCGTCGGGTCGTCGGGGGCCTTCGCCGTCGGTTCGCCGCACGCGGAGAGCAGGATCGGGAGTGCGGCCGCCAGGAGCGTTCGGAGGGGGAGCATCATCGGGTCATCGTCCTGGCGGCCTTGAGGCCTGCTCATTCGGGGGCGATCGCGGCCTCGAACTGGCGGGCGAGTTCGACGCCCAGGGCGTCGACGTCGGCGGCCTTCGCATCGGCGCCGGCCCGCCCGATCCTGGAGGCCAGGTCCAGAAGGCCTTTCTTCTCCTTGTTCGTGACGAACATGTAATCGGCCTTGGTTTCCATGTCGGTGTTGTGAGTATGGCCCGCCTTGGCGAGTCGCTGACGAACCGCCTGGATCCGCTTGTCGCCCTCGTTTCCGATGTTCGTGATTTCGGTCGCAGCCGCTTCCAGGTGGCGGACGCGATTCGCGGCGTCGCCGGCCGCGGCCTTCAAGTGGCCCTGCGCCGCGCTGTGGTAGCCGATCAGGATGCTCTTGACCAGATCGTCCTCGGCGGCCTTGACTTCGATGATCGCCGTGGCGAGGTGCTCGTACGTGGAGGCCGCGACCTGCGCCGCGGAATCATGGTGGCCAGGGGCACCGCCCTGCTGCGATCGGGCCGCCTGATAACCGAGCAGAATCACGCAGAGGATCGCGGCGGTGGTCAGTGATCGCATGAATCATCTCCTTGTCGAGGTGGAGCGCGGGCTGGGGCGATGTTCTCACGTCTTGATGGGGTCGTGACGCCGAAGGACGTCCGCGCCGCCGGCCTGCCTCCCGAATCGGCGCAGGGCCACGGCGAAAGGAGCCGATTTTCGAGCCGGCTCGGACGAGCCTGATTCCCTTGTAAGCGACCGTGCGCTCCATGTCCATGAGTCGGAGGGCGAGCGGCCGATCATGGCCGGATCCGGCGGTCGAGGCGGATCGCGAACGGTCGACCCGTCACGATCGACCGGCCCGATCTCAGGTCGCCTCGTCAATGTCCGGGGCCGAAGAAGACGGCGTTGAGGAAGAAGCGCTGGGTCGTCGGGGCCATGGCGCGGTAGTTGGGATCGTCCGCGAAGGCGACGACGTGGCCTTTCCCCAGGGCCTGATAGGCGACGAGCGGCTTGCCGGCCATCAGCTCCAGAGTCTGAGGCCAGCAGAAGCCGCTGACCAGCGTATCACGGTCGGCGAGGTTCACCAGGTTGCGGCCGGCGACGGGTTTCAAGGGGGTCAGGACGAGATCGGTGTTGACGAGCGGGAAGACCTCGGACGGCGAACCGAACGTCACGAAATGGTCGTCATAGACCTCGGCTCGCAGGAAGGCGCCCGGAACGGGATCGGGGGATTCCTCGTCGGGATTGGTCCGGGGCTCGTCTGAGACTCCCGGCTTGTCGCCGTCCGGCTTCGCGCTGGAGTCGGGTTCGGCGGCCGCCTTGATCGGCTTCTTCACGACCTTCGAGGCCAGCAGGCCGACCGACTTTTCCGTCCCCCAGGCGGCCGCGCCCTTCACCAGAATCAAGGTGCCGCCGGATCGCACCCAGTTCTTGAGCCTCTCGGCGAAGACGTCGGGGAGCGGGCCGGGGTATCGGCCGTCGGGGAGGACGAGGACGTTGTATTTCGTGAGGTCGAGGTCCGCGATCGCCCCCCCCGGAACACGGGTGGCCGGGTAGCGCCAGACCTGATCGAACAGGTACCACGAGTGGCCGACGAAGGGTGAGGCCGGGCGGTCGACGAGCATCGCGACCTTCGGCGGCTTGACCCATGTGATCTGGAACCCGCCCAGTCCGGTCCCGCCGTCGACGAGGCCCGTGTCGGTCGCGACCACGGAGAGGCCGAGTCGCGAGGCCAGCTCGCGGATTCGATCATGGAGGCTCTCGGGGTTCTCGGTCGTCCTGACCAAGAGCGTCCCCTTGGCGAAGCCGACGCCTCCCAGGCGGATCGCTTCATCGAGGACCTGAACCCGAAACCCGGCGCGGATCAACTCGGCGAGGGCGAGCATGGCGGCGTCGTCCTCGGCGTGGATCAGATAGCCGACCCGGGCTTTGTCCGGTCCGGCGACGCCGCCGTTCGGCTGAGCCTTCTCGATCGGCTCGCTGGAAAGCTCGGAGGGGCCCTCAACGGCCAGCGAGACGACGCCGTGGGTCAATGGCAGCGACCAGGCGGTCAGGTCGTAGATCTCGTCGTCGAGACGCCGGCGCTTCCGGTCGAGTTGTCGCTTGCGGAAGGCTTCCCCCATGTCGAAACGAGGGTCGAGCAGCGACCGAGCGAGACGCCCCGCCGGCTGGGCGATCGTCACATGATAGCTACCCGCCGGCGCCGTCCACTCCTTGACTGAGCCCTCGGCGTTCTTCCGGGCCTGGACGGTCACCGCGGCGGTGAGCTTGCGCACCTCCACGCCGTTCCTGAGCAGCAGGTCGGCGAGCCCGGCGGCGCGGGTGGGCGTCGAGCCGGGAAGGAGGAGGTAATCGCGCACCGGCCCCTCACGCCCCAGAGCGACGGCGGAGGCCCGATAATCGTAGAAATCGCCGACGATCTCACGGGCTCCGGCGGCGGCCGTCTCGACGGTTGCGATCCCGCTGACGTAATGGCGGCGGACGCCGTCGTGGTAGTAGAGCTTCTTCTCATCCTCGCGGTCGACGACCAGCCCGCGCGTCCCGGCCTGTTCCCAGAGGATCCCGATCGCTCCGTGGAGCGTGGGCCAGGTGGTTCCGTAACCGGGATAGAAGCCGTCGTATTGCTCGCGGCTCGTATAGAGGAATCCGAGCGCGTCGAACCGTCCCGCCTGCCGTTTGCCGAACCGCTCGAACCACGCGCGCTGGCGGGGCGTGATGAGGTCGAGGACCGGATCGGCCGGGGGGTCGAAATAATACTCGTTTTCGGACCCCATCTCATGGGCGTCGATGAGGACGTGGGGCTGCCAGCGGAGGTACGCGGCGACCTTGTCGCGGCTCTCCGACTGCGTCTGGAGGAACCAATCCCGATTCATGTCGAACAGGTAATGGTTGTGGCGGCCGGTCGCCCAGCGCTGGACACGCTCGGCGGCGAGCGGTTCGGCGTCGGGCTCCACCCCCCTCCCCTCGCGATGGAAGTTCACGAACCGGTCGCGGCCGTCCGGATTTTGCATGGGGTCGATGATCACGATCACCCGATCGAGCAGCCGGCGCGTCTCCTCGCGGCGATCGGCCAGCAGGTGATACGCCGTCAGGATAGCGGCGTCTCCCGAGGAGATCTCGTCGCCGTGGACGCCGTAGGCCATCCAGAGGATGGCCGGCAGCGACTCGATCAGCGGACGCGCCTCGTCGCGCGAGATCTTCCGGGGGTCGGCCAGCCGCAGGTTCGTCTCGCGGATCTCGTCGAGCCGGGCGAGGTTCGCCGGCGACGTGATCACGAGGTAGGCGAGCCCCCGCTTCTCGATGGTCCGGCCGTAAGGGACCAGGCGGGATCGATCGGGAGCGGCTGCGGCCAGGGCGGACAGATAGCGTTCGATCTCCGACGCGCTGGAGACGTCCGCGCCCCAGGAATGCCCCACGACCTGCGAGAGGGTCGGGATCGCGGGATCGGCGTCGACCTCGGGCATGGGAAGGAGCCAGCCTGCTTCGCCCGGCACCGACTGCGCGCCGGCCGGCGATGGAAGCCACGCAAGCACGAGCAAAAGCGCGAAGACCCGCTGCGACATCGTCTGAAATCTCCCTCGGTCGGCTACTCATCGTGAACCACGAAGAGGACCAATCGAGGCTAGCTCAGCCGCCGTCTCGGAGCAAGCTGCGCGACCTAGGGGCTCCTGCGAAGGAATAACGGACTAGAGAAAAAACGAGGGCCGGGCGGTCCCGGCCCTCGTTTACAGAGCATCGGCAAGGCGGCGTGGGCGGCGTCACGTGTTGCGCTGGATGGATTCGCCGGCTTCCTCGATCTTCTCGCCGGCCTGGTGGGCCTTGTCCTTCGCCCAGTCCTTGACCTCGCCGGCCTTCTCGCTGACGGCGTCGCCGACCTCCTTGGCCTTATCCTTCGCGTCCCGGCCGAGTTCCTGCGCCTTGTCGGCAGCCGCCTGTCCGGCCTCCTTGGCCTTGTCGACGGCGTTCTGGGCGGCGTCTTTCGCCTTGTCCGAATAAGATTCAGCCATGAGAATCTCCTGGCAGGTTGATGGATCGCGACGCTCTCGTGCTCCACCTGTGACGAGGGGGGAGGCGACGTATCGAGGAGTCGCGTCTCGTGCCGGGATGGCAATGCAAACGAGGCGCCGAGATCTCTCCTTTCGATCGAGTCGGTGAACGGCCAGCCGCGCAGTCATCGTCTCCAAGCTTCCGGTGGATCAATCGCCCCGGTCGCGAGGCTCCGCAAGGTCGACGTGCGGGGTGCTGACGACGGAGCCTCGGTCATCGTAGAGGTTCAGGAAGAAGACGCGGGCGGAGTCGGGGATTCGGGCCGACACCGATTTCGATGCCGGGTCGACCTGGGCCTCGGTCGATTCCCAGAGCCGTTCGTGCCACTTGCCGTCCTCCTTCGTGAACAGCAGTTCGGCCCGGACGGCGTGGGACGCGCCGTCATAGGTCGCCCTGACCGAGTCGCCGTCGCGCCGGATCGGGCTGAGTTGGAGAAGTCCCGGCTCCCCTTTCAGCAGCGAGTCGGCGAAGACGCGGATCTCCTCCGGGTTCTCGCCAGCCCCGCCGTGGCCGTGCGGCATGCGGAGGCGGATGCTCAGCGTCGAATCGCCTCCGGCGGCGAGGTAGGACTTGCGGACCGAGTCCAGCGGATAGGCGAAGTCGTTGGTGCCCGTGACCCAGAGCTTGGGCGAACGTCCCAGGGGGAGGTAGTGCGAGGGGTCCCAGAGGGCCAGCCATCGCTCACCGGTCGGACCGAGCTTGTCGATCTCCGGCTTCCAGACCGAATTCTCGCCCAGGAAGCCGCAGCCGTAGACCGGCGCGGCGAACTTGAAGCGGGGATCGAGCCCGGACGTGATGCAGGTCAGGTAGCCTCCCCAGGAGATCCCGGTCAGGCCGATGCGGTCGGGGTCGACCTCGGGCAAGGACCGCAGCAGCGAGTGGGCGAGGACGACGTCGGCGACGGCGTGGTAAGGCCACTGGTCCTCGGGAGCCGAGAGGGCGTCGGCGAAATCGTTGCCCGGAGGGCCGCCGTTCTCGTGGCGCTCCCATTTGCCGTAGGCGCCGCGCGGGACCGTCCCGCAGGTGTCCATGGCGATGGCCGCATAGCCCCGCCCCGTCCAGAGCCGCACCCAGGCTTCGAACGCCGTCCCGCCGCCGCCGTGGACCAGGACGATCCCCGGGGCTTTTTCCCCCGGCTTCAGGGAGGGAAGGCCGATCCAGGCGAAGGCCTCGGTACGCTTCCCTTTCCAGGGCATGGCCTCATAGAAGACGGCGGAGAGGCCGTCGGCCTGGAATCCCTCGGCGGGCCTGGATTTGGGGGCGGCGAGCATCTCGGGGGTCGTGCGCATCGGCGCGGGCTCTTGCGCCAGGACGGCCGTCGCCGTCAGCAGGGTCGCGAGCCAGGCGCAGGGGACGAGCCGGATCGACAGGGGGTGGGGCAAGGGAATCTCCTCCGGGCGCGAGTATTCGGGGTCAGGTCTCGGTTCATAACGGAGCCGAGACGCCGGGGCAAGCGGCAGGCGTCGGATGGATCGACGACGACGGGTCGAGGGCTCACGTGTCCGGCCGCCGGGAATGTGTTAGCTTCTTGTTCGAGTGGTTGTCGAGCCGGGCCGACTGCGGGCCCGCCGCGTCGCGAGGAGTCCGCCCGACGGTGCATGACGTCCTGACCAAGGCGTATTACTGGATCGTGGCCGAGCTGACGACCCTGCTCGGCTTCGGGCTCGCGATCGTCTTCGTGGCCTACCTGCTCCGCCAGAAGCGCTCCCCGGCCAGTACGCTGGCCTGGCTGCTGGTGATCGTCCTGGCGCCGTACGTCGGCGTGCCCCTGTACATCCTGTTCGGGGGCCGGAAGATGATTCGGATGGCCGCGCGGAAGGCTCCGGTCTACGTCGGGACCGCCCAACGCTCCTCGCCGTCGATCGACTCCGACACCGAGCGACTCCTGCGATCATATGGGGTGCCGGAGGCCAGGGCGGGCAACCACGTGGCCATCATGGAGACCGGTGAGGAATCCTACGCCCGGTTGATGGAGCTGATCGACGAGGCCCGCTCGACGATCTACATCACCACGTTCATCCTGGGGGACGACGAGGTCGGCCGGGCGTTAATCTCGGCCCTGGCCCGCAAGGCGGAGCGAGGGGTCCTGGTGCGTCTGCTGCTGGACGACGTCGGGTCGTGGTGGCTGCGTCGCAAGCGCCTGGCCCCGCTGACCCGGGCGGGAGGCCGCGTCGCGTATTTCATGCCCATGCTCCACCTGCCGTTCCGAGGGCGTGCGAACCTGCGGAACCATCGCAAGCTCGCGGTGGCCGACGGCCGCTGGGCCCTGGCGGGTGGGATGAACCTGACGTCCGCCTACATGGGCCCGCTCCCCGACCACCAGCGCTGGCGGGACCTGTCGATCGTCGTCGAGGGGCCGGCGGTCGAGGACCTGGAGTGGCTCTTCCGGTCGGACTGGAAGTTCGCCACCGGGGAGAACGTCCCGGCAGGCCGCCGTCGCGCCGCGATGGGGAACCCTGAGGCCCTGCGCCCCCCGGTGCAGCCGAGCTCGGGCGGCACGACGGTCCAGGTGGTCGCCAGCGGCCCGGACGTCGACGGAGACCCGCTTTTCGAGTCGCTCCTGTCGCTGATCTTCTTCGCCCGCAAGCGGATTTGGATCGTCACCCCGTACTTCGTCCCCGACGACATGCTCGTCCGGGCGCTCGTGTTGGCGGTCCGTCGCGGCGTCGACGTCCGCCTGATCGTCCCCTGGAAGTCCAACCATCCCATCGCCGACCTGGCCCGCGAGGGCTACATTCGCGAGTTGTACGAGGCGGGGACCGAGATCCTCCTCTACCGCCCGACCATGCTCCACGCCAAGGCGGTCCTGTTCGACGACCGCCTCACGATCATCGGCTCCCCGAACATGGACAACCGGAGCCTCTTCCTCAATTACGAGGTCGCCCTCTACGTCTTCGCCCTCGACCGCGTCGCCGAGGTCGCCCGCTGGATCGAACAGCTCGCCGCCGGCTGCACCTACTACGAGCCGAAGCGGGGAGGGACCCGCGAGATCGCCGAGAACGTCCTCCGCCTGTTCGCCCCCCTCCTCTGACCCGCGAATCGGCTTCGTTCTCCCCGTTCCGAAAACGAAGCCATCGGTCGCAAAGCTCATGGGAGCCAACGATTGCGACCAGGGACAGTGGGCCTGAAATTGGGTTCGTTCGGCGGTTTTCGAAGCCCGCCGAGGCACTGCGGTCGCTCCCGGCGGCGCCGGCGAGGATTGGCTTCGATCCTCTGGGCCGGGGAGCGAAGCCATTCGCCGCAAACGGTTTTGCAGACGCGTCTTGCGCCAAGGAATCGGGTTCGACGATTGGGTTCGTTCGGTCATTTTCGTGCGAGCCCCGCGGCAATCGGCCTCCTGGGTGATGCGCGCCGATCCGCGACGGTCTCGGATCGGTGCGCGCACCCCAGGAGGACAATGCGTCAGGCTCGCCGGTCTCGGAGTCGAGAGGGGTGAAATCCTCCCGCTCGGGCGGGTTCAGGCCGTGCTCACGAGGTCGCTGATCCCGTCGTCTTCCTCCTTGAGCGGGCTCTCGCCCTTGTTCGATACGAGGATCTTCAAGAGCGGCGGCGCGAGGAAGGTCGTGACGATGACCATCAGCGTGACGCCGCCGAACAGGCCGCCGGTGAAGACCCCCTTGTCCAGGCCCATCCGGGCGAAGATCAGCCCGACCTCGCCGCGAGGGACCATCCCCACGCCGATCACCCGCTTGTCCCCCCGGAACCAGAAGGGGGCGTACCCCGCAGCCAGCTTGCCGACGACCCCCGTCACGATCAGCATCGCCCCCACCCCCAGCGCCGTGCGGGCCTCCGGGGTGCGGGGGTCGAGGGCCGAGAGATCGACCGAGGCGCCGACCGTCACGAAGAAGAGCGGGACGAAGAAATGCCCGAGCGTGGTGACGCCGTGCTCGATCTCCTCGGCCTTGGCGGTCCCCGCGAGCAGGACGCCCGCCGCGAAAGCTCCGATGATCAGCGCGGAACCGGATTGCTCGGCCAGCCAGGCCAGCCCCAGGGCCAGGATCAGGGCATAGATCGTCGACGTCCCGGGGAGTCTGAGCCGACCGCCGAGGCGGATCAATCCGGGAAGGAGCAGCTTGCCCACCAGGAGGGTCGCGGCCAGGAACCCGAAGGCCTTGAAGGTGGCCGACGCCACGTTCCATCCCGTCACCTCGCCGCCGTCGACCAGGCCGCCGACGACCGTCAGGATCACCAGGCCGAGTATGTCGTCGATCACCGCCGCCCCCAGGATCACCTGGCCTTCAGGCGACTTGAGCTTCCCCAGGTCCGACAGGACCCGCGCGGTGATGCCGACGCTGGTCGCCGTCAGCGTCGCACCGGCCATGATCGCGACGATGTCGTCGAGCCCCATCATCCGGCAGCCCACGTAGCCCAGCCCGAACGGCACGACCACGCCCACGACGGCCACCGCCACCGCCGTGCCGCCGACCTTCATCATCGAGCCCAAATCCGTCTCCAGCCCGATCGCCAGGAGCAAAATCGCCACCCCCAGCTCGGAGAGCATGTGGATCGTCTCGATGTGAGGATCGACGATCCCCATGACCGAGCCGCCCACCACGATCCCGCCGATCAACTCCCCCAGCACCGCCGGCTGCCCGATTTTCTGGGCCAGCGCCCCGCCAAGCTTCGCCGTCGCAAGCATGATCACCAGCATCGCGAACAGCTGGTCGACTTCCAGATTTTCCATCAAACCGCCTTCCCAATCACCATCCAGGAGTCCGAAATTCCGACCGCCGACCGGCGAGAGGCCCCTCCGGCTCGGCCCCGGCCGCGTTGATTTCAAAGGTTGCAGGGGGAGAGTTTAACAGATTCGGCGGGGGAGCGGACGGCGGTGCGACGTCCGTCGGCGGCCCGCCCCCGGCCGGCGGACATCTAAACGTATGAACCGGTTGCATTTTCCTTCTGGATCAAATCGGGGTGAATTTCGTACGATGGACGGGACGCGGGGATGGGTTCGAATTGGTCAAGTCGGTGGAGCGGCGGCGATCGTCGTCCGTACCGCCCAGGGGCGGCATCCGGCCGTCGGCTGATTTGGGTCGACCGCTTTGACGCCTCGATACGTGGGACGCGAGCTAGGAACACGATGAAGAGACGGGAAGACATCCGGAATGTCGCGATCATCGCGCACGTCGACCATGGCAAGACGACCCTCGTGGACTCGATGCTCCGGCAGTCCGGGCAGTATCGCGCCTCGCAGCTGTCGGGCGAGCGGATTCTGGACTCGAACGACATTGAACGGGAACGCGGGATCACCATCCTCGCGAAGAACATCGCCATCAACTACGGCGACGTCAAAATCAACCTGATCGACACGCCGGGACACGCCGACTTCGGCGGCGAGGTCGAGCGCACGCTCCAGATGGCCGACAGCGCCCTCGTGCTGGTCGACGCCTTCGAAGGGCCGATGCCCCAGACGAAGTTCGTGCTCCGCAAGGCGTTCGAGTGCAACATCCGGCCCATCGTCGTCATCAACAAGGTCGACCGGCCCGACGCCCGCCCGGAGGAGGTCCTCAACGAGATCTTCGACACCTTCGTCGAGCTGGGCGCCACCGACGAGCAGTCGGACTTCTCGTACATCTTCGCCTCGGGCCGATCGGGATTCGCCTCGCACGACCCGAAGGTCCACGTCGGCGACATGCGGCCGCTGTTCGACCTGATCCTCGAGAAGGTGCCCGGCCCCCAGGTCGACCTCGAGAAGCCGTTCTCGATGGTCTGCACCACGCTCGACTTCTCGGAGTACGTCGGCCGGATCGCCATCGGCCGGATCATGACCGGGTCGGTCAAGCGGGGCCAGCGGGCCAACCTGTTCAAGCGCGGCGACGTGATCACGCCCGGGACGATCACCGGCGTGCTCCTGTTCGACAAGCTGGGGCGGGTCGAGGTCGAGGAGGCCTCGGCGGGCGACATCGTGGCGATCGTCGGCCTGGGTTCGGTCGACATCGGCGACACGATCGCCTCGCTGGACGTCACCGAGGCCCTGCCCCGGATCGAGGTCGGCGAGCCGACCCTGAGCATGCTGTTCACGGTGAACGACTCGCCGCTGGCCGGCGAGGGGAAGTTCCTGACGAGCCGCCACATCAAGGACCGCCTCGATCGCGAGCTGGAATCGAACGTGGCGTTGCGGGTCGAGCAGGCCGAGGACCTCGACGCCTTCAAGGTCTCCGGCCGCGGGCTGCTGCACCTCTCGGTCCTGATCGAGACGATGCGCCGGGAGGGCTTCGAGCTGTCCGTCGGCAAGCCCGAGGTCATCATCAAGAAGATCGACGGCGTGGACCACGAGCCGTACGAGTTCCTGGTCGTCGACGTGCCCCACGGCCACATCGGCCCCGTCATGGAACTGGTGGGCTCGCGTCGCGGCGAGATGAGCAAGATGGACGTCAAGGGGGCCTACGCCCACCTGGAGTTCCTCATCCCGGCCCGAGGCCTGATCGGCCTCCGCAACCGCCTCATCTCGGGGACCCAGGGCGAGGCGATCATGCACCACAATTATCACGACTACCGCCCGTTCAAGGGGGACATCCCCTCGCGGGCGAACGGCGTGATGATCAGCATGGTGCGCGGCCAGGTCGTCGGCTTCGCCCTGGACAACCTCCAGCAGCGCGGGATCATGTTCGTCGCCCCCGGCGACGACACCTATGAAGGCATGATCATCGCCGAGAACGCCCGCGCCGACGACATGGTGGTCAACCCCTGCAAGGAGAAGAAGCTGACCAACATGCGGGCCTCGGGCTCGGACAAGAACATCCTGCTCAAGCCCCCCCGCGACATCTCCCTGGAGATCGCGCTGGAGTACATCGAGGCCGACGAGCTGGTGGAGGTTACTCCCTCCAAGATCCGGCTCCGGAAGAAGTTCCTCAGCGAGGAGGGCCGCAAGCGCTCCGAGCGGAGCGGCAAGAAGGTCGGCGTCTGAGCCGGTCGATCCTCATCGACGCAACGGGGGCGGCGTGGCGACTTCGGTCGCCGGCGCCGCCCCGCTCGCGCGCTGGTATCGGAGCTTCTGGTAGAACAGGATCTCCAGCCGGTTGTTCCGAAGCGCGACGTTCGCCTCGCGGATGAGCTGGACGCAGCCCGCCAGCATCAACCCCACGCCCAGGATCGCGAGGGTCGTGGGGACGACCAGGAGCCACCCTCCCAGCAGGGCGTTCACCGCCAGGGACAGGCTCGTGCCGACGTACAGCGCCATCGCCAGGTAGAGCAGCGTGAGGGTCTTCCGGATCAGGTCGCTCCGCACGACCATCCGGTCGAGCTGGACCGCGACGTGCTCCAGCCGATCGTCCACGAAATCGACCGCCCTGGCGCCCCGGCCCAGCTCGTCCCCCTCCAGGTTGAGCTGACGGATCCGGTCGACGATCCGCGACATGCGGTTCGAGGTCGAGATGATCAACGACCCCGTCGCCGTCATGAACAGCGCGGGGGTGATCATCGCCGAGAGGGTGGCGTAGGTTTCCGAGGGTGTGACGGCGGGCATGGGGGTCGGACTCGATCGGCCGGGTCGTCAGGGGAACGTCAAGCGATGCTCTTCTTGATGAAGGCCAGGCCCTCGCGGCAGAGGCCCTCGGCGTCTGAGAAAAGCGGGCGCCAGACGCGGGTCGCGGCGGCGAGGGCCGGCAGCGCCTGGCCGAAGGCCTCGATGGTGAGGTAGCCGTCGTAGTTCGACTGCTCCAGCCCCTCGAAGAACGAGCCCCAGGCGACCTGGCCGGTGCCGGGCGTGCCGCGGTCGTTCTCGGAGACGTGGACGTGGATCGTCTCCTCCGCGGCCGACCGGATCGCGGCGGCCTGGTCCTTCTCCTCGATGTGGGCGTGGAAGCTGTCGTACATCATGCGGAACGACGGGTGGTCAACGGCCCGGACGAGCGCCTCGGCCTGTTTGCCGGTGGTCAGGAAGTAGTTCTCGAAGCGGTTCAGGTACTCGACGGCGATCCGGATGCCGCGGGCCTGGGCCTTCTCGGCGACCTTCTGCATGGTGTCGACGCCGCGTTTGAACTCCTCCTCCGTGGGGCCGGTCCCGGAGAAGTGGCCGATCGTGGAGTGGATCGGGCCGCAGAGGATCTCGCAGCCGAAGTGCTGGCCGCACTCCAGCACGCGGTCGAGGTAGGCGACGGCCGCGTCGCGCGACTTCGCGTCGGCGGAGATGGGGTTGATGTCGGTCGACCCCATCACCGTGACGGCCGTGGCCGACAGGCCCAGCGACTTCAGCCGCCCGCCCAGGCGCTCGTAGGCGGCCAGGTCCTCGGTGTTGAAGATCGGGACCTCCACGGCGTCGAAGCCGATCTCCTTGATCGACTCCAGGACGCGGTCCTGGGCCTCGGTGACGTGGTCGGTCCAGAGCAGGAGGTTCATGCCGGTCTTCATGGGGACGGTCCTCGGGCTGGAGGCGAGGGAAGGGGGAGCCGCCGGCGCGAAGGCCGGCGGCGGGTCGGGCCGGTCGGGGCGTCAGACGGGGACGACCGTCTCCCACTTCTTGTGCTCGGCCGAGTCCAGGACGGCGTCGCAGACGGCCTGGGTGGCGAGGGCGTCGCGGAAGGTCGGCGGGGTCGACTTGCCGGCGGCCAGGTTCTCCAGGAAGTCGGCGACCTGGTGCACGAAGGTGTGCTCATAGCCGATCTGGAGGCCCGGCACCCACCAGTGCTTCATGTAGGGCTGGTCGCCGTCGGTGACGTGGATCGAGCGCCAGCCGCGGACCACCGAGTCGTCGCCGTGGTCGAAGTACTCGAGCCGGTGCAGGTCGTGGAGGTCCCAGCGGATCGAGGCCTTCTCGCCGTTGATCTCGAAGGTGTAGAGGGCCTTGTGCCCCCGCGCGTAGCGGGTGGACTCGAAGAGGCCGAGCGAGCCGTTGTCGAACCGGCACATGAAGGCGCAAGCGTCGTCGATGCCGACGGGCTCGACCTTGCCCGTGAGGTTGTGCTTGCGCTCCTTGATGAACGTCTCGGTCATGGCCGAGACCGATTCGATGTGGCCGTTGAGCCAGAGCGCCGTGTCGATGCAGTGGGCGAGGAGGTCGCCGGTGACGCCCGAGCCGGCCGCGGCGGCGTCGAGCCGCCAGAGCCCCGCCCCCCCCTGGGGGAGATCGGTGGAGATGGTCCAGTCCTGGAGGAACTGGGCGCGGTAGTGGAAGATCCGGCCCAGCCGCCCCTCCTCGATCAGCTTCTTGGCCAGGGAGACGGCCGGGACGCGACGGTAGTTGTACCAGACGGTGTTGACGACTCCGGCCTTCTCGACCGCGTCGACCATCGCCTGGCCCTGGACCAGGTCCATCGCCAGCGGCTTCTCGCAGAGGATCATCTTGCCGGCCTCGGCGGCGGCGATGGCGATCTCGGCGTGGGTGTTGTTGGGGGTGCAGATGTCGATCGCGTCGATATCCTTGCGCTCGACGAGCTTCCGCCAGTCGGTCTCGACCGATTCGTACCCCCAGTTGTCGGCGAAGGCCTGGGCCGCGGCCTTGTCGCGTCCGCAGACCGCCTTCAGGACGGGGCGATACTTGAGGTCGAAGAAGTCGTTGACCCGCTTGTAGGCGTTGGAATGGGTCCGGCCCATGAAGCCGTAGCCGACGAGGCCGATGTTCAGATTCTTCTTCTCGGACATGGAGGAATCCACCTGTGTACTTGTGCGGGGGCGTGTGCGGGAGCGGCGAGACGCGGCGAGTCGGCCGTCACTCGCTCCAGCCGTGGGCGTCGCGGACCTGGATCATCGCGGCGAGGACGTCGTTCCAGGTCTGGGGCTTCATCATGACGGCGTTGGGGAACATGCAGCCGTCCCAGCAGATGTGGCGGAACTTGCGGGTCGGCCGGCCGGTCTCGTCGCGGAGCCAGAAGCCGGCGTGGTGGGGGATGTCGAGCTTCCCGTTCGGGTCGGTCGCCAGGCAGTGGCGGCCGGTGTGGTCGTGCGAGCCCGAGCCGAAGACGGTCGCGTCGTTCTGGGCGACGTGGAAATCGATCGTCCAGGGGCGCAGGGCGTCGGTCAACGTGCGGAGAGCGTCGTCGAGGACCGCCTTATCCTTCCAGTCATAGCCCGCCGGGAGGATCCGGTCCTCGGGGGCGTTCTCGCCCAGGGTGTAGAGGAGGGTGTGAGCCATGTCGGCCTGGAACCCGACGAGGTCGGGCTCGCCGACCCGTTCGAGCAGGTCGACCATCTTCCGCCAGGAGTGCATGCCCCCCCAGCAGATCTCCCCCTCGGCGGCGAGCTTCTCGCCGTGGTCCTTGGCGATGGCGGCGGCCTGCTTGAAGGTCTCGGCGATCTTCTTCTGGCTCCCTTCCGGGTCGGCCGACCAGGCCTCGGGGCTGCAGGCCGAGTCGAACCGGACGACGCCGTGGGGGCGGACGCCCAGCTCGCGGAGCTTGCTGGCGATCCGGCAGCCCTTGCGGACCTGTTCCAGGAACTTCTTCCGCCCTTCGCCCTCGTCCATCGCCGAGCCGCCGCCGGTGGGGGGCCAGACCGGGGCGACCACGGATCCGATCGCCAGGCCGCGGCTCGAAGCCTTGTCGGCCAGGACCTTGATCTGGTCCTCGGTCGAGTCGATGTCGACGTGGGGGGCGAACAGGAACAGGTCGAAGCCGTCGAACTTGACCCCGTCGACCTCGGCGGCGGCGGTCAGGTCGAGCATGACGTCGAGGTCGATGCAGGGATCGTCCCCTTCGCCCCCCTTGCCGACCACGCCGGGCCAGGCGGCGTTGTGGAGCTTGGGGAACTCGTGCGTATGGCTGGCGGTCATGGGGAGCACCTCGCGCGTCGATTCGTCTGGGAAATTCGGGTCCGGTCGGGGGAGGAGCCGGTGGGGCGCGACGCCGTCACCGTCACCATCGGAGGTACGGGTCGATCAGGGTCTCGTGGAGGAGCCGGTCGACCTTGCGGACGCGACGGATTCCGAAGAATCCGATCGCGCCCGTCGTGAGAGTTTCGAGGCCTTCGAAGTAGAGATCGCCGGTGCCGTCGGCGTATTCGAACCGCGACGTATCGGCGATCATCCCGGGGATCAGCGAGAAGCTGGCGAGCCCGCCGTCGCGGCGGTCGTATCGGCCGATGATGACGCGCTGGTCGGTCAGGGCGTAGACCGTCCTGGCGAGCGTCCAGCGCCGGGCCAGCCACCCCCCGGCCCGCCGGAGCACGTCCAGCGCGATCAGGCCGCCGATCAGAGCCGGGGCCAGGCCGAAACCGATGAGGACGCTCGCGGGCGTGACCACGTTCGCCTGGAACACGCCGAGCATCGCGGCCAGCGAGACCCCCGAAAGGGCGGTCAGCACGGTCACGAACATCAAGGGGACGACCCGGACCCGACGCATCGGCGGCAGGGAGGGCCGCTCGGTCCAGAGGAGCGTCTCCCCGGGCGACAGCTCGGCCTCGAACTCGACGCCTTCGCCGATCGGATCGTCGAAGTCGTCCGGGTCGCTCCAACCTGGGTGTTCCATCGCGGGGAGGCCCTCGGGACGGTTGCGGGGCGGATGTGGGATCAGAGCTAGACCTCGGACGGGATCTTCAGTTCGGTCGACCGGGAAGCCGGGTCGCCGGCCTCCCGACGGACCGCGGCGAGTCGGCGATACTCCTTGGCGGCTCCAAGGTTCCGGCCGAGCCGGACGAGTTCGACCTGGGATTCCGGGACGTGCTCGTCATGTCGGATCGAGCTTGCGTTTCGACCCGCGCGATCGACCGTTCGACGTCGCCGCCGGCGGCCGCCCGCGAGGGGCTGAAGACCACGAGGGCCGAGACGAGGCCCCCGGGCGCGAGGACGATCACGACGGCGAGCGGGGTCCGGTCCGGGAGCATTGCGAAGGGCCCGGGGCGTCCCGGAACCCCGGCGCCGCCGCAGCATGGCGGTCGGCCCGAGGTCGGATCCGGGAGGGGATCCCCGGCCCGCGAGTTTAGCCGACCTTGAGGTGGTCGCCCACCTTCGGCAGCGTGGAATGCGCGTCGGGGCCGAAATACCGGAGGCTGACGAGCGGCTCGCTGCCGGTGTTCTTGAAGGTCACGCCCTCGCCGGCCCGCTTGTGGGTGACGAAGACCTCGTCCTGGGTGATCTCGCCGAACCGGATGAAGTTCGGGCTGTCGACGGCGAGATTGCCGATCGTCCCGCTCCCCTGCACCACGATCAGGCCGTAGGCGCCGGGGTCCTTGATGGTGGCCGAGCGGCCCGGCAGGACGGTCAGCTCGCAGGCGCTGAAGACCTGCTTGCCGGCGACCGTGCCGTAGACGATCCACTTGTCGAAGTAGCCGTCCTGCTCCGAGCCGGACCGGACGATCGGTTCGAGGTAGTGGTTGGCCTTGAACTCGGGGTCGACGTTCTGCTCCCAGTCGAGCTGCTCGACGAGGTAGTCGAGGTCCTGGTGGTGCTCCTTGGGGACGTCCTTGACGAGCAAGTCCCAGGGGACGCGGCGGCCCTCGACGAGCGACTGGTACATACCGAAGACGTCGGAGCCCCACTGGGGCTCATAGGTCACCAGCGAGCCGGGGGCGTGGAGCACGTCGGGGGGGACGAGCCAGCCGGTGCCGGGCTTGAGCCGGTAGGCCTTGGAGAGGTCCAGGATGCCGTTGTCGCCCTTGTTCCAGTTTTCCAGGCAGCGGCGGACGTCTTCCTTCTTGGTCCCCGGCTCCAGGCCGAAGAACGTGTACGGGAAGTTGTTGCCGGTCCAGTTGAGCTGGGGGGGGAAGTAGTAGCTCTCGGGCTTCCCTTCCAGGCCGATCAGTTCGGCCTGCTCCTGGCTCTGGTGCATGTGGTGGGGGATCGGCCCGAGGTTGTCGAAGAACTTGCTGTAGACGGGCCAGCGCTTGTACTTGCCGTTGATCGCCGAGCCGATCATCTCGTCGCCGTGGGCGCCGACGGCGTCGCGGAGGGTGAACTTGCCGCCGTCGTGGACTACGTAGCTCAGGCCCTCGTCGGGGGGGGCGCCCTCGTTGGCGGCGGCCGTGGTCGAGGCGAACCAGCGCTCGTCGATGCCGCCGCGGTGGGTGCCCAGCGCGTAGAGGTCCTCGCGCGACAGCTTCAGCCGCGCCCCCGGCATCAGGAAGGAACGGGGCACCCAGGTCGGGGCCAGCCGGAGGATTCCCTCGCCCGCGTCGAGGGCCGCGCGCGTGCGCGCGGCCACGTTCTGATCGCTCATCCAACCCTCATTCGTATCGAAGGGACCCGGGCGGACCCCGCCGGGGCCGTGACTGCTCCAACCGCCCCGCCTCTCGCACGGCGGGCCGAGTCGGTTGTAAGTCAAGCCGCCTCCCGACGCAAGCGCCGAGATGCGCCCGCCCGCGATTCGTCGCCTCGACCTCGGCGAGATCGCTTCGACCCTCCGCGTCGTTACTCCGCGATCGGCTCGGGCCGGGTCGTGGCGGTCGGGGCGTCGCGGAAGTAGTCGATGACCCCCTGGAGGATCTGGTCGAGCGACTTGCGGGGCTGGTAGCCGATGAGGGCGTGGATCTTCGAGATGTCCGGGACGCGCCGGGGCATGTCCTCGAAGCCGTCGCCGTAGGCCTGTTCATAAGGGATGCGGACGATCTCGGAATCCGAGTCGGTGAGGGCCCGCACCCGTTCGGCCAGGGCGAGGATGCTGATCTCCTCGGTCGAGCCGACGTTGAAGACCTCGCCGACGGCCTGGGGGTGGTCCATCAGGCCGACGAGGGCCGAGACGACGTCGCTGACGTCGGTGAAGCAGCGCGACTGCGCGCCGTCGCCGTGGATGGTGATCGGCCGGCCGGTCAACGCCTGCTTGACGAACGTGGGGACGACCATCCCGTACTGGCCGGTCTGGCGGGGGCCGACGGTGTTGAACAGGCGCACCAGGACCGTGGGGAGCTTGCGCTCCCGCCAGTAGGCCAGGGCCAGGAACTCGTCGATCGCCTTGGAGCAGGCGTAGCTCCACCTCCCCTTGCTGGTCGCGCCCAGGACGAGGTTGCCGTCCTCGCGGAACGGGACGTCCTCGCTCAGGCCGTAGACCTCGGAGGTGGAGGCCAGCAGGACTTTCTTCTTCTTCTTGTTGGCGGCGGCCAGGACGACCTCCGCGCCGTGGACGTTGGTCTCGATGGTTCGGACGGGGCTCTCGACGATGAGCTTGACGCCGACCGCCGCGGCCAGGTGGAAGACGACGTCGCATTGGTCGACCAGCTCCGCGACGGTGGCGGCGTGGTGGACGCTCTCGATGGTGTAATGGAACCTCGGCCGGGCGCGGAGGTGGCGGATGTTGTCGATGCTTCCCGTCGACAGGTCGTCGAGGACGAAGACCTCGTCGCCCCGATCCAGATAGGCGTCGGCCAGATGCGAGCCGATGAAGCCGGCGCCTCCGGTGATGAGCACGCGCATGGAAACCCGATCCCCCTTCGCCCCGCCTCGACGCGCCGCCCGCCGGTGATGCTCCCGGCCGCCCGCGACGCCCGAGACCAGCGTATCGCCCGAAGTTCCGCGAAGGAACACGCCAGCCCGGCGGGCGCGGCGGAAATCCGGGGTCGTCTGTCGCTTGAGAGCCGGACTTGATCATAATCCGGTCGTGAGGCATCCTCCGGTCTCGGGCGGGCGCTTGCCGCTTGATCCCCCTACTATCATGGACAATCGACCAGGAGTCGGGTTGATGGCTGACGCGGCGAACAGTCAGGGAACCCCAGGGCCGGAAATCGCGGCCGGGAGCCTGCGCCCGATCGGGGGCCTGCTGACGACCCAGTTCGTGGGCGCCTTCAACGACAACGCCTGGAAGCAGTTCGTGATCCTGCTGGCGATCGCGGCGGCGGCCAGCGAGAGCCAGGGCCAGGGACGTACGGCGCTCGCCCAGATCGTCCTCATGGTCCCGCTGATGGCGATCTCGCTGCCGGCCGGGGTCCTGGCGGATCGGGTCGGCAAGCGGTCGATCATCGTCTGGATGAAGGTCGCGGAGCTGGGGCTCATGGTCCTGGGGACGGCGGCGCTCGTGATGCAGCCGGCGGGGGGATGGCCCGTGCTGGCGATCCTCGGCCTGCTCGGCGTCCAGGCGGCGCTTTACAGTCCGGCCAAATACGGGATCTTGCCGGAGATCCTCCCGCATGCCGAGCTGTCGCGGGGCAACGGCCTGCTGGAGATGTACACGAACGTGGCGATCATCGGCGGGACGGTGGCCGCCGGCCCGTTGTTCGCGATGAGCGCCGGCCGGCCCTGGCTCGCCGGCCTCCCCCTGGTCTTGCTCTCGGGGATCGGCCTGCTGGCCTCCTTGCGGATCCCGACCGTCGCCCCGGCGCGTCGCGAAGGCGGGTTGTCCGAAACTCTGCGAATGGCCTTCGACGCGATCCGGGGCGATCGCGTGCTGCGACTGGCCGTGATCGGCCAGATCATCGTCTGGAGCATCGCCAGCCTGATCCCCGCGCCGGTCTTGCCGTACGCCCGCGTGGTGCTGCACCTGGACCCCTGGCTGGCGAATCTGCCGCTGGGGGCGCTCGGGATCGGGATCGGGGTCGGCTGCTATCTGGCGGGGAGCCTCTCCGGGAAGAACGTCGAGTACGGGCTGCTGCCGGTCGGGGCGCTGGGGATGTCGCTGAGCGCCCTGGGGTTCGCGACCTGGGGCCCGGGGCTGTACGGGATGATGCTGCTGCTGGGCCTGCTGGGGTTCTTCGCGGGGTTCCTGCTGGTGCCGCTGAACGCGGTGATCCAGTGGCGGGCGCCGGCGGACCGTCGCGGGGCGGTGATCGCGGCGACCAACGTGCTGGTCTACGGCGGAATGCTCGCGGGTTCGGTGCTGGCCCTGGGGCTGGCAGGGGCGGAGGTCTCCGGGAGGGGGATGTTCCTGCTCATCGGCCTGGGCCTGGGCGTCGGATTCTTCTGGGCGCTGACGTTGGTCCCGGAGGCGTTCCTCCGTTTCCTGATGCTGGGGCTGGCGAACACGATCTACCGCGTCCGGGTGGTCGGGGGCGAGCACATCCCTCGTGAAGGCCAGGCGCTCCTCGTGCCGAACCACGTCTCGTTCGTGGACGGGCTGTTCATCATGAGGGCGACCGATCGTCCGGTGCGGTTCGTCGTCTACGCGGAGTATTTCAAGAAGCCGATTTTGGGGCGGCTTCTGCGGGCCATGCGGGCGATCCCGATCTCGGCTTCCGGCGGCCCGCGGATGATCCTGCAAGCGTTCCGCGAGGCCGGCCGGGCGCTCGACGCGGGGGAGTTGGTCTGCATCTTTCCGGAAGGTCAGCTCTCGCGGACCGGCCTGATCGGCCCCTTCCAGCGAGGTCTCCAGCGGATCGTCAAGAACCGGACCACGCCGATCATCCCGGTCCACCTGGATCGGCTCTACGACAGCGTCTTCGCCCCGGTGAGCGGGCGTCGGCTGCCGGAGCGGATCCCGTTCCCGGCGACGGTCTCGGTCGGCGAGCCGCTGCCGCCGTCGGCGTCGCTCTTCGAGATGCGGCAGGCGATCAGGGACCTGGATTACGCGGCCGAGACCTACCGCAAGGCCGATTGTCGGCCGCTGCATCACGGGTTCATCCGTCAGGTCCGGCGCAACTTCGCCCGACTGGCGTTGGCGGACCTCCAGAAGCCGTCGCTCTCCTACGGAAAGACGCTGGCCGCGTCGCTGGCGATCGCGCATCGCCTGCGGCCGCGCTGGGAAGGCCAGGCGAACGTCGGCGTGATGCTGCCGGCGAGCATGGGGGCGGCGGTGATCAACATCGGGGCGGCCCTCGCCGGCAAGGCGGTGGTCAACCTGAACTTCACGGGCGGCCGCGCGGCGATGGAATCGGCCGCGAGGCAGGCGGGGCTCAAGACCCTCGTCGTCAGCCGCCAGTTCCTCCAGAAAGCCAAGCTGGAGGCCCCCCGCGGCCTGGAGTTGATCTACGCCGAGGACGAGATGGCGGCGATCGGCCGGATGGACAAGCTGAAGGCGATGGCGATGGCGATGCTGGCGCCGATCCGGGCGATGGAGCGATACGCGGGGGCCTCGCGGCCGGTCGCGCTCGATGACCCGGCGACGATCATCTTCAGCAGTGGGAGCACCGGCGAGCCCAAGGGAGTCGTGCTGTCGCACTACAACATCGTGGCGGAGATCGAGGCGATCCGCCGGATGTATCGCGTGCTCCCCAACGACCGGCTGGCCGCGATCCTGCCGTTCTTCCATTCGTTCGGGTACACGATGTTCTGGTTCGCGAACTCGACCGGGATGGGCTCCGTATTCCACCCCACTCCGCTCGACGCCCTGGCGGTCGGGACCCTCGTCGAGCGGTTCTCGGTCACGGTTTTGATGGCGACGCCGACGTTCCTGAACCTCTACGTCAGGCGCTGCGCCCCGGGGCAGTTCGGCTCGCTCCGGCTGGTCCTGGCCGGCGCCGAGCGGCTGCCGGAATCGCTCAGCCTGGCGTTCGAGGAGGCCTTCGGGATCCGGCCGATGGAAGGGTACGGGGTGACCGAGTGCTCCCCGGTGGTGTCGGTCAACTGCTTCGACTACCGCGCGCCAGGCTCGTTCCAGCCCGGTTCGCGACGAGGATACGTCGGCCAGCCGATCCCCGGCGTGACGATCCGGATCGTCTCGCCGACGACCTATGAGCCGCTCGGCGCGAACACCGAGGGCCTGGTCTTCATCAAGGGCCCGAACGTGATGGCGGGGTACCTGGGCCGCGACGACCTGACCCGGCAAGCCTTCGTCGACGGCTGGTACAACAGCGGCGACCTCGGGATGCTCAGCGAGGACGGGTTCCTGAAGATCACGGGCCGGCTCTCGCGGTTCTCGAAGATCGGCGGCGAGATGGTCCCCCACGGGCGGGTGGAGGAGGCCCTCCAGGACGCCGCGAAGGCGGATTCGCAGCTGTTCGCCGTCACGGCCGTTGGCGACGAGAAGAAGGGGGAGAAGCTCGCCGTGCTCACCACCCTGGACGACGGCCGGGTCGACGAGGCGCTCCGGAGGCTCGCCGAGATGGGCCTCCCCAACCTGTTCATCCCGCGTCGCGACCACATCTTCAAGGTCCCGGCGATCCCCATGCTGGGGAGCGGCAAGCTCGACCTCCGCGCCGTCCACAAGCTGGCCGAGGACTGCCTGGCCGCACGGGAGCCCGCCGGCTCGCGTGGGTGATCCAATCCAGCCGCGCACGTCCCCAACCTCGGCGAATTCCCGAAATCGCGCCCTTGAAATCAAGGTGTGATTGCGTAAGAACCGTCTGGTATCCGTTCAAATTTGCGGAGACGAACGACGACCGCCCAATCCTCGAAGCCCGGAGCGAATCATGGCGAGCATCATCGACGTGATCAAGGACCAGCTCAGCGGCGACATGCTTGGGAAGATGAGTTCCGCGATCGGCGAATCCGAGGCCAAGACGCGATCCGCGGCCGGGGCCGCCGTTCCCTCGGTGCTGGCCCTGCTCGCCAACGAGGTGCTCAGCGGCAAGGGGGCGGGCGCCGTCCTGGAGACGCTCAAGAAATACGCGGGGGGCGACGAGACCGCGACCCTGAGGTCGCCCGGAGCCCACGCGCCCGGCGAGACGCCCTCGGCGGGAAGCGACGTCCTCGGCTCGCTGCTCGGCCCGAATTTCTCCACGCTGATCAACATCCTGTCCAAGTTCTCCGGCGTCGGCCTCTCGGCCGTGAAGACGCTTTTGAGCCACCTCGGGCCGATCATCCTGGGCGCCGTCGCCGCCCAGATGAAATCCAGGGGGGGGCTGAATCCTTCGAGCCTCACCAGCTTTTTCGCGGCGGAGAAGGCGAACATCACCAAGGCCCTTCCCGCCGGCCTCTCGCTCGGCGACTTCCCCTCGATCCCCGGCGTGCCGACGTCGGTTCACAGGCGCGAGGCGCAAGGGTCGAGCATCCCCGGCTGGATCCTGCCAGCCCTGGCCCTCGGCCTGATCGGACTCGCGACGTGGTACTTCATGTCGGGTCCCTTCAAGACGCCCCAGACCGATGTCGTTCCGCTACCGAAGCCCACCGAAGCCGCCCCCGCGGTCGTCGCCGAAGCGGAAAAACCGGCGCTCCCCGAGGTCACTCTCCCGCCCCCCACGGCCGACGAGGTCTCGATGCGCCTGAACGACGTCTACGGCGAGGCGACCCGGTACCTGACCGACGTCAAGGACGCCGCCGGAGCCGAGACCGCCCTGCCGGCCCTCTCGGGCCTGCAGTCCCAGCTCGACGGCGTGAAGTCCCTGTGGGAGAAGCTCCCCGTGGAGGCCAGAAAGACCGTCGTGGAGGCGACCGCCACGGCCTCGGCCGCCTTCAAGTCCCTCGTGGACAAGGCGATGGAGATCCCCGGAGTCGGCGAGAAATTGAAGCCCGTGCTCGACGCCCTGGTCGCCAAGATGGGCGAATTCACCGCTTGATCCCCGTCCATCCCGGATCGACGCCTCCCCGTCCGCCTCGTTTGCTGGGGCGGCGCGGGGCGATCTGGTAGAATCCTCGATCATGCACGACAAATTCAAGAAGCCGTTCCGGGTCGCCGCCGCCACCGTGCGGCTCCGCAGGCAGATCGCCCTGGAAGCCGCCCGACGCCTGCTGGACGCGTTCGACGTCGCCAGGACCGAGCCCATCCCGCTCGACCGGCTTGAGGCCGCGACCGAGGCCGATTTCTACGCGGCCAAGCGAAAGGCCGCCGCCGTCCTCGGCCATCGCATCCGTCCCGGAGACCTCCCCTCCGACGACGAAGTCCGCGAGCAACTGGTCATCCTCCAGAAACAGCGGGTCGAGGACGAGGAGGAGGGAGATGGCGAATTCGAGGCCGAGCCTCCCGAACCCGACCACGACGAGCCGGTCGCCGCGCTCTCGGAATCGATCGACCGGTTCGCCGTCTACCGGCTACGGTTGCTCCCCCTGGAGGCCGTGAAGCAGAATCCCGAGACCCATCCGGAGGGCGACGCGCTCTACCACAGCCTCCAGGTGTTCCACCACGCCCGCGAGGCCCGGCCCTATGACGAGGAGTTCCTCCTGGCCGCCCTGCTCCACGACGTCGGCAAGGCGATCGACGTGCGCGAGCCCGTCGCCGCGGCGGTCGACGGACTCCGCGGGGCCGTCACCGACCGCACGCTCTGGCTCATCGCCCACAGCAGGGACCTCGCCCCCGACCGATACCGCGCGCTGGGGGTCAAGCAGCGCCGGGAGATCGAGGAGTCGGACTATCGCGACGACCTGAAACTCCTCCGCGAGTGCGACGACGCCGGGCGGGTCCCCGGCGCGGCCGTGGAATCGCTGGAAGAGGCGCTCGACTACCTCCGTAAACTCGAGACCGAGGAGTATCTCGACCTCTGACCTACGGCGGATCCCAGCGTCAGTCGTCGCCCGGATTGACGACCTCCCCGCCGGCGCGGGTGAGGAGCTTGAGCAGCGTGGCCGGGTTCATGCTCTGGCGGAAGAACACGACCGAACCGTCGCCCAACGTCGCCGAAGCCCCCCCGATGTGGCGGGTCAGCAAGGCTTTCGGGTCGATCGTCGCCGGGACGTCCCAGTCGTCGGGTCTGGTCCAGACGACGGCCTGATCGGCCGGGGTCTCCAGGATCATGATCGTGGTGGCGGTCCCGTCGGTGATCTCCTTGATGGCCACGCCGACCTTGCCGGGGAAGAGGGTGTAGGTCTCTCGCGGCGTCTTGTAGACCGTCATCCCCGGAGCCGGCGCCCCGCCTCGTCGCGAAGGACACGTGAAAACCTGGGGCATCCGCTCGATCAGCGTCTTGTTGTGGGGAGAGTCCCAGGGCTCGTCCTGATGGAACTCCTTGAAGAGGTCGCCTTGATCCACGAACGGCAGGATCGCCACCCGCCAGCTCAGGAGGGGCTTGCCGTTCGCATCGACTGAGTACGCGGGCGGGAAGGTCCCATGCGTGGCCTCGTAATTGTGCATGGCCAGTCCCAACACCATCAGGTTGTCGACGCATCGGGCCCGCAGATACGTCTCGGCGACCGGCTCGATGACGGCCCGGGCCCACTGGACGCCGGCCCGGCCGGAGAGATCGATCACGATCCGACGGCCCTCGACGCGGGGCCGAAGCTCGTCCGCGAGGAGCTTGATCCGCGGCACGAAGTCCGCGATCCTCGACGACGAGCCGATCAACCGGACCGCGCGCTCGCCCAGACTCTTCAGAGCGTCCGCCGACGCGGCGTCGGACGCCTGGCCGACGACTCGGACCATCGGCGAAGGCGTGGGCTCGACCGAGACCGCGACCCATTCGAGGCCCCGGGTGAGGACGCTCGTCGAGCCGCCCCCCAACTCTTCGGGGAGCCTGGGCGTCATCTCGTCGACGGCTCGTCGCAGCCCGGGAGGCGGGGCGGCCACGGCGACGACGGCGGCGTCGCCCGCCGCCCCCAGCCCGGCGATCAGGTCGGGCCGAGTGACGGGTTTCAGGCTTCGGGCCCGCTCCAGCAGGGCGTCGTCGCCGGCCAGGACCGCGCCCCGGATCGAGGCGCAGGTCGTCCAGGCCCTCGGCCCCCCGTCGACGGCCCGCCGCAGAGCAAGGCCCCGATCGCCTGCGCGTCCGCGCCGTCCTCGATCGGCACGAGCGCAGTGGGCGGCGGGGTCGGGCCGGGCGGAAGGTCGTCCAGGGTCGCGACAAGGTACAATTCGCGAGCCCCGGCCTTCCGGAGCGCCTCGACCCAGGGGCCGAGCCGGTTCTCCAAGAGGGCGGCCTCGCCGAGGCCCCCGAGGAATTCGTCGACCTTGACCCGATCCAGTTTGATCCGGCAAACCGCCGTCGCCTGGTCGTCCAGAAACGTTGCGACCACTTCGTCCGGCGTTGCGGCCGAGACCGACGCGGAGGCAGTCGTCGCCGCCAGAGTCAGGGCCAGGACGGCCCCCATTCGATAGCTCATCTCGGGCTCCATTCCTTGGGGTGAAGTCAGGGGGCGGCCTGACGAGGAGCCTTGCGGAACCGGTATCGCAAGGTCAGGAAGCTCGCGTATTCCAGGTCGGCGGGGGGAAGGCTGGTCACGACGGCCTCATCCCCCGCGATTCGGTAGTCGAACGGCCGGCCGCTCATCGGGTCGGGGAGGGCCGGGGCCTCGGACAGTTCGTCGAGGCTCGCCGGCAAGGCCCCGTCGTGAGAGGAAGCGTAGAGGCGAATCGCCTCGACGAGCTGCAAGAGCGCGAGGCGTCGCTCAAGCCTGGCGACGGCCGCGTGGGTGCTGCGCGAGGCGGAGATCAGGTCCGCGAACGGGATCCCGGACGATCTCGGCGGGCTCTGCCCGCTCGCGTCGGCCTTCTCCTTCGCTCCGAGCCAGAGGGGCAGGAACATCCACTTGAGATCCTCGTCCCGGCGGAACTGGAAGTCGCGATAGGATGCGATCCCGACGACCTGGATCATGGGCATGGCGTCGAGGCGTTCCTCCGGGAATCCGGTCTCCCTCAACAGCCGCCTCGCTCCGGGATACGCCCGAGCGATCCGGACGACCTGCGAGGCGTGCTCGGGGAGGTCCTGAAGCGAAGGCCGCGACGGCGGACTGGACAGGCGGGGCCGACCATCAATGAGCATGCCGAGCTTGCCCGCGACCTGGTCCGAGAAAGCTCGTGCGGTCTCGATCGACCAGACGTCGGATTCGAGCCGAGCGAGCATCGGAAACTCGCGATCCAGCATGGCGCTCTCGGACTCCGTCGGAGCGGCCAGATCCATGAGCGGCCGGGGGAGCGAGGCCAGCGCCCAGTAGAGGCTCGGGCATGTCGGCCGCTGCACCAGCCCGTCCATCACGTCGAGCATCTGATTCGCGGCGGCGACGGCGATGAGCGTCTGGATGTAACTCTCGCTACGCCCCAGGTCGCGGGCCAGGGCCAGGCCCGTCTTCACCCCCTGGAGCGACTCCTCGATCCTCCCTTCCTCCAGGTCGAGGCGGGCCTTGAGAGCGATCCAGCGGGCGAGCCCGCGCGCCTCCTGCAGGTCGCCCAGCAGGAGCAGGAATCCCTCGCTCCGACGTCGAAAGCCCCAGTCGCAGGTTTCGCGGAGGGTCCCCAGCCGAGCCTCCTCGAGGGCGGTCGCCCGCCGTTCCACGAGGGTCCTCACGTCTTCGCGAGGGAACTGGTCCGAGGGGAGCGCCAGCCAGTCCGAGACGGACTGTTCGGCCGAGCCTCCGGAGGGGTCCGGCTTCTTCAGGGCGAGCAGCTCTTCGCGATAGCGGACCCCGATCAACGACTCGATCGCACGGTGATAAAAAACCGCGGCGTCGCCTGCGATCTGCTCCTCGCGCTTCGGAAGGAGGCTGAGCCGCAGAGCGGGCGCCGGCGGCTTCACAGGCCGGATCTCGAACGTCTTCTGGTCGGCCGGTGGAGCTTCCTCGCCCCTTCCGGTCGACGTCAGCGTCAGCAGGACGCTGAGGAGCAGGACCCCTCGATTCATAGCGGACCTCCCAGGCTGGAGAACAGTTCCTCGTCTCGACCATCAAGCGCCTTCAACGTGCGGATCGGGTCTTCGGGCAGCGGGCCGAGTCGCGCCGATGCGGCGAGAATCGGCGGCTCGGAAAGGGCCTCGAGGCCCTGCCGATCGATACGGCGACGCGGCCTCAGAGGCTGGCCGACGCCCTCGGCCTGGGGATTGGGAGGCCGCCTCGTCAGGATCACGACGGGCTCGTCGGCCTCGACCGCCCGCCGGGTCGGCGCGGCGACCGAAACGACCCGATCGACGGCGAGCCCGGCCGGCCTTCTCCCGGTGGAGATGAACTGTCCGACCGCGAGGACGGCCAGGGCCGCGGCGACGGCCGGCCAGCCCCACGCGCGTCGTCGATCGTTCAGGGCGGAGCGACGGCCCGCCTCGAACATCAGGCGATCGCGATCGAGCAGGTTGCGCGACGGGGCGAGGGCGGCGAGCGAGTGTTCGAAAGGCGTCAACTCGGGTTGGTTCGGGCTCGGTTGCATGTCACCCCCAGGCGTTCTCTCAGAGACTCCAGGCCGCGTTTGTAGAGGCGATGGGCCGCGCTGGAAGAAGTGCCGGACGCCCCGGCGATCTGGGCGAACGTCAGCCCGCCCCAGAGGTGGGCGACGATCACCTCCCGCTCCTCGATCGGCAAGGACTCCAGGGCGTGCCGGGCCTCGTCCGCGTCGATCCCGCCGGGGCCGTCTCCGACGGGCGAGGCGAACCACGCGACGGTGCTCGACCCGGCTTGCGTCTCATGCCTGCGCCTTCGTCCGGCGGCGATCGACGCGTCGACGGCCAGATTACGGACGACCCGGAACAGCCAGGCCGCCGGGTTCTCGGGCTCGCGGTCGAGGACGCTGAGCCGCAGAAAGGCCTCCTGTACGGCGTCCTCGGGCGAGTCGCAGAGCTGCCGCGCGAACAGCGTCAGCGCGTCGGCGTGGCGGTCCAGCAGTCGTCCGATCGCTTCAGGGTCCATCGCGTCCTCGACTCGCCGTCCGGTTCGCCGACACTTAGACGATTGTCAGAGCCACCCGTCCCAGAAAACAGGCCGGGGAGTTCCTGGGTTGCGGAGGGGAGCGAGCCGGCTAGAATGGAAATCCTTCGAGCGAACGGAAATGAGACGAGGAGCCTGGTCGTGCGCGTCGGATACTTCGATTGCTTCAGCGGCGTCTCGGGCGACATGACTCTCGGCGCGCTCGTCGACGCGGGGGTCGATCCTCGGGCGATCCAGCAGGCCGTCGCCAGCCTCGGACTGCCGGGCGAACTCTCGTTCGAGACCGTGCGGCGCGGGGGCTTCCGGGCCACCTACGCCCGCGTCGAGACGCCCCACGAGCACGCCCACCGGCACTGGCACCACATCGAGGCGATCATCGAGAAGGGGGCGCTCACGCCCCGCCAGAAGGACCTCGCGACCCGGATCTTCATGAGGCTGGGCCAGGCCGAGGCCCGCGTCCACGGCGTCGACCTGGCGAAGATCCACTTCCACGAGGTCGGTGCGGTCGATTCGATCATCGACATCGTGGGATCGGCCGTCGGGCTCGACCTGCTCGGCGTCGACCGCTTCGAATGCAGCGCGGTGCCCCCCGGCCGGGGCTCGATCAAGGCCGAACACGGCCGCATGGCCCTCCCCGCCCCCGCCACGGCCGAGATCCTCAAGGGGGTCCCGCTGGCCGAATCGACCGTCGAGATGGAAATGACGACCCCCACCGGCGCGGCGATCATGACGACCGTCGCCGAGCGGTTCGGCCCCCTCCCCTCCCTGACCGTCGAGTCGATCGGTCTGGGTGCCGGGACCCGAGAGGTCCCCGGCCAGGCGAACATCCTCCGACTCTTCGTGGGAGTCCTCGAACCTTCCCCGCACGGCGATCGCGTCTTCATGCTGGAGACGAACCTCGACGACCTGCCCGGCGAGGTCGTGGGCTACACGACGATCAAGCTGCTGGAGGCCGGCGCCCTCGACGTCTTCACGACGGCGATCCAGATGAAGAAGAACCGTCCGGGCGTGATGGTCAGCGTCCTTTGCGACGAGGCGGCGATCCCGGTCATGGAGGAGATCCTGTTCCGGGAGACGACGACCCTAGGGGTGAGACGGTTCCCCGTCAGTCGCCACAAGCTGAACCGCAAGGCCGTCGAGGTCGAGACCGAGTTCGGCGCCGTCCGGGGCAAGCTCGGCTGGCTGGAGGATCGGCCCCCGACGTTCAGCCCCGAGTTCGACGACTGCGCGAAGATCGCTTCGGAACGCGGCGTGGCCCTGCGCGAGGTCTTCGACGCTGCCCACGCCGCCTACGCTCGACGCCTGAACGAATCGGTCATGGAGCAATCCCCGGCCCGTTGACCAGACTCCCGGGAAGGAGCGGTCGTCCCGTGAATTACACCTACCTCTGGCTGACCCTCGGCCTCGCCTGCCTGCTGGTGCTGGTGCTTCTCTCCACCGCGACCAGCCTGTTCCTCGTCCGGCGACTCGACGGCCTCTCGCAGGCGCACGACGCCACCGAACAGCGCGTGATTCAACTCGCCTACGAATTGCGGCGACTGGAGCGGCTGACGGACGGCATGGCCCGTCGGCGGGGAATCGCGACGTCTTCCGACGCCGAAGAGGATCTGGAGAACGCCGAGCCGCCCCCCCCGACGCCGCTCATCTCGGTCCCCGACCTGGGATTCGAGGGAGGTCCCCAGGATTTCGGCGGGCTCGCGAAAAAACACGGCGAAATCTGGGCCCTGGTCGACGCCGGACGTACTCCGCTCGAGATCGCCCAGGAGACCGGTCGGCCGATCGGCCAGGTCGAGCTGATCGTCGGCCTCTACTGGCAGCACCACGACTCGCACAAACAAGGACGACATGACGGACCCCGCTGACCCCGAATCGACCGCCGAAGCCCTGGAGCTCGGGGCCTCGCGATGCCTGGAGCGGACCCGTTCCTGGGTGCTCAACGTCCTGGTGGCCGACGGCCTGACGATCCTGATTTCCGCACTCGTCCTGCGGCAAGTCGGCCCGGTCGTCGTGGACGTCGAGCCCGACCTCCTCCGCAAGATCCTGTTCGGGACGCTCTTCGCCGTCTTCGTGGTCGCGATGCTCGTACTCAGGCGGCTGGGGGGCCGGGAACGGCTGGCCGACCCGACGACGCGGGCCTCGCGGTTCTTCGGGTCGCACGTCGGCGCCGCCGCGATCGGCTGGGCGGCCCTGCCGACGGGCCTCATTTACGGCCTCACCATCGACCCGAGCCTGGGGGGCCTCGCCCCGTTCTGGCTAGCGGCGATGGTCCTTGGCAAGCTCGCCTATCCGGGCGCGGTCGAGTTGGAGGGATTCGACGAGCCGATGTCCCACGCGCCGGAGTCCGCCGAATGAGCGTCCTCGAAACCTGGATCGTGCGGTTCTACATCGGCGTTATTCTGATCTGGCCGATCCGATGGGTCGTCCTGAGGTTCGTCCTCGGCCGGACGCGGTTTCTGACGACGGCGTCGGCGAAGCTGGACGGGCCGGAATTCCCCAGGGTCTCGGCCGTGATCCCGGCGAAGGACGAGGAGGCGACGCTCGACGAATGCCTCACGGCGGTCCGCTCCCAGGACTATCCCAACCTGGAGATCCTGGTCGTCGACGACCGGAGCGACGACGACACGCTGGCGATCGCCCGGCGGCACGAGTCCCTGGACGACCGGGTCCGCGTGGTCCAGAACGATCGGCTCCCCCCCGGCTGGACCGGTAAGACGTACGTGCTCCACAAGCACGCCCCCCTGACCGACGGCGAGTGGCTCTGGTTCCTCGACGCCGACACGAAGCACGAGCCGCTGTTCCTGAAGGTCATGCTGCGTTACGCGCTCGACAACGACGCGGCGCTGGTGAGCCTGCTCCCCGAGCTGAAGTGCGAGACCTTCTGGGAGCAGGTCGTGCAGCCGCTCGCCGGGATCGTCCTGATGCAGTCGTTCCAGCCCAGCCGGATCAACGACGATTCGTCGAAGCTCGCCTTCGCCAACGGCCAGTCGATCCTGGTCGCGAGCAAGGCTTACGCGGCGGCCGGGGGGCATCGGGCGGTGCGGGATCGGTTCGTCGAGGACATCGGCCTGGCGACCAAGGTCAAGGCCCTGGGCCTGCCGATCCGCCTGGCGATCGCCAAGGGACTCGTCTCGTGCCGGATGTACGCCTCGCTCGGCCAACTCGTCCGAGGTTGGAGCCGGATCCTCTACGACGCGCTCGACCGGAGCCCGACCCGACTCGTCCTGAAGCTCCTGGATCCGATCATCTTCTCCCAGAGCGGCCATCTGGCGCTGGCGATCGCGCTCGGCCTCCTCGCCACCGGCCGAGGCGGCCCGTTCGCGTACTGGCTGCTGGGGCTCTCGCTCCTCCATCACGCGCTGATGTACGCCGTGTTCCACCTGATCTACAACGTCTCGGTCCCCGGCTCCCGGTACGTCGCGACGTTCCCGCTCGGCAACCTCCTGACCGATTACATCTTGATCCGGGCGATCCGGATGTGCTTCACCGGCAAGGTGGCCTGGCGGGGGACCAGCTACGACGCAAACCTCTCTCGCACCCGAGACGACGCGGCGGACGAGGCCGACGAGCTCGAGACCGCGGGACGCTGAGGCTCAGGACTGCTGCTGCCCCTGCTGCTGCCGGAAGCTGGACTGCGACTGCATCTGAGACGTCCGCCCCCGCGGCGACTGCCTCCCGGACTGGATCCACGAGGCGGCGGACCACGGGGCGTCCGAGCCTTCCGACCACTCGCCCCAGTCGTTGGGGACGCGGGAGATCGGTTCGACCTTGACCGCGACGTTGATGGTCTCTTCGGCCAGGCCGCGATAGATCCCGCGATTCGGCGGGACGTCGAGGTAGTCGCGGCCCAGGGCGATGCGGACGTAGTCGTCGCCGACGATGTGGCCCCGGGTCGGGTCGACGTCGACCCAGCCGTTGCGGCCGGCCCAGACCTGGCACCAGGCGTGGGTGGCGATCTCACCGGGCTCGTGGATGTACCCGCTGACGTAGCGGGCGGCCAGCCCCACGCCCCGGCAGGCGCCGAGGAACAAGTGGGCGAAGTCCTGGCAGACGCCCCGCCCGAGCGTCAGGGCCTCGCCGACGGGAGTCCGGGCGGAGGTCACCTTGTTCTCATAGACCAGCCGCGACCGGGTGGCGTTCATGAGCTGATTGACGACGTCCAGGAGCGAGCCCGAGGGGCGGGGGAACGACTCAAGGAACGCAACCAACTCCGGGCCGCGTTCGACCAGCTTGCTGGGGAGCCGGTATTCGAGCGCGTCGACGGCCTGGAACTCGTCGGATTCGGGATCGAAGGGGACCTCGGCCAGCTTCGGTTCACCGGCCGCCCGATGGGTCCGCACCACGCTGGTGGCGCGGATCAGCAGCTCACGATAGGGCCGGTAAAGGTTGAACAGGTCCACGCGGTTGGCGAAGCCGTCCTGATAGACCGTCACCGGCGCGGACGGGGTGATCCGCAGGCGATAGCCCAGGCAGGTCTGGTCGTCCTCCGACGGCGGGGCCATGCGAACCTCGAAGACCGTCTCAGAGACGTCGTTCGAGTAGGTCAGTTTGGTCTCGTGCTGGACTCGGAGCAGCATGGCGATTCGGCGCCTCCCATCCTTCTCATATCAAAAAGAAGCAACGCTGGATCTCATCGCTGACTCGATGGCAGGTGACCTGGAGGGATTCCAGGAACTTCAGCAGTCCACGATCGAAGATCTCGGCCACGTCGAGGTAGCGGAGGTCGCTCTCCAGCCGGCCCAGGATGCGCTCGGCCTCACAGCCGTAGGCGTCCTGGCCGCCGCCCGAGATGGCCTCGAGCGACTTCTGGCAACGCGCGGCGCTGTAGCGGATCGATCGGGGAAAGTCCGACTCGAGCACGAGGAAGCGGATGACCCCCTCGGGCTCGATGCGCTCACGTTCGGAACGCAGGAATGGTCCGTGCGCGGAACAGCTCCGAAGGAGGCTGGTCCATCCCACGAGTGGCATCGGCGCCTCATGGCCTTCGACCTCCTGGGTCAGCAGTGGGCACTTGGCCCGGAGGATCCGGCAGAGGACGTCGAGCCGTTCGAGATGGCGCCCCAGCTCGAGGAAGTAGTAGACCTCGTCGCGCGGCAAAGTGTTCTGGATCATACCGTCGATGAGAAGGCATGAGTTCTTGATGGCGTTGAACAGGCTCGACGGCCCCCGGACGAACATGCGCTGGGCGCTGGTGCCGCCGAGGAACAGGTAGAGACGGTTGACCTCGCTCCACACGTCCACGCCGATCACTTCCTGGGTGCCTCGGGCGTTCTCGCGAGCGCGGGCGATCATGCTGAGGATCGACTGGTGGTTGCCTCGGTCGAAGGTCAGGAAGCGGAGCGCGGCGTCCCGCGAAGAGACGCCGACGTCCATCGGGAGGTCCTCTCGGCAGGACAGGATCCTGAGGGCGATCTCGACCGGCGCGAAGCCTTCGCCGGAGCCGATCTCGGCGTCCAGCTCGATGAACAGACCGATGTCGACGAGGCGGGCGACGTTCTCGGCGCGTTCGATGTAGCGCCCCATCCAGTAGAGGCTTTCGGCGACACGACTGAGCATCTCAGGACCTCCCTCCGGGGGCCGCCTGCGCCGACGCGCGGAGGGGGTCCACCGGCGGCGAGCCTTGCAGGACCCAGGTGTCCTTCGTGCCTCCGCCTTGCGAGCTGTTGACGACGAGACTTCCTTCGGGGAGCGCCACGCGGGTCAGACCGCCGGGCAGCACGGACACGTCCTCGCCATAGAGGACGAACGGCCGAAGGTCGACGTGACGGCCGTCGAGGCGGCCGTCGACGAAAGTCGGGTGTCGGCTGAGTTGAATGGTGGGCTGCGCGATGTAACCGCGAGGGTCGTCCTCGATCTTGCGGCGGAACTCGTCACGCTGGGCCTTCGTCGACGCCGGACCGATGAGCATGCCGTAGCCCCCCGACCCGTCGACCGCCTTGACCACCAGCGACTCCAGGTTCTCCAGGATGTGCTGGCGGTGCGAGGAGATGAGCGGGCGGTAGGTCTCGACGTTGTTCAGGATCGGCTGCTCGTTCAAATAATACTTGATGATGTCGGGGACGAATGGGTAGATCCCCTTGTCGTCGGCTACGCCGGTCCCCAGTGAGTTCGCGAGCCCGATGTTCCCGGCGCGGTAGGCGCCCATGAGGCCGGCGACACCGAGGATGCCATCAGGGCGGAACGAGAGTGGATCGAGGAATTCGTCGTCGATCCGGCGGTAGATCACATCCACCCGCTCCAGACCCCTCGTCGTGCGGCGGAAGATCTGGCCCCGGTCGAGGACGAGGTCGCGGCCTTCGACCAAGTCGACGCCCATATGTCGAGCGAGAAAGCTGTGCTCGTAATAGGCCGAGTTGAACATGCCGGGCGTCAGGACGACCACTGTGGGATCGTCGCAGCCGTCGGGGGCGATGTAGCGGAGGACCGAGAGGAGCCTATCCGTGTAATCGTCGACCGGCCGGACGTTGTACTGCTCGAACAGAAAGGGGAAGACCTGCTTCATCACCTGCCGGTTCTTGAGCACGTAGCTGGCGCCCGAGGGGGTGCGGCAGTTGTCTTCAAGGACGAGATACTCGCCCGTCGCGTCTCGGATCAGATCGATCCCGGAGACGTGCATGTAGATGTCTTTGGGAACCCGAAGTCCCAGGCAGCCTCGGCGGTAGCCGGAAGCGCCGAAGATCAGTTCGGCGGGGATCACTCGATCCTTGAGGATCGAACGATTGTGGTAGATGTCGCGTATGAAGAGGTTGAGGGCGCGGACGCGCTGCTTCAGGCCACGCTCGATTCGGTCCCACTCGGGGGCGGAGACGAGGCGGGGGATTGGATCGAACGGAATGATCTGCTCCACCCCCTGTTCTCGTCCGTAGACCGTGAACGTGATCCCCTGGTTCCGCATCGTGAGATCGGCCATCTTGTTTCGGCGCTCGATCTCGGCGGGGCCCAGGTCGATCAGTCGATCGTGGAGGGGTGCGTAATGCGGCCGAGGTGTGCGGTCCAGGCCAAACATCTCGTCATAGGCCGCGACGTTGTAGCCGCTGAACAACGCAGCGCTTTCATCCGAATGGGTCGCTTGCATGGGCAGCTATCGGTGCAGCGGGTGTGCGCAGATTCGACCACCCCACGAACCGAAGGCGCGTGGGAACGGGATTTGGCCGAGGGGAGAGGTGGTGCGTGGGGGGCGTCCTCGGCGGACCGGGCGCCCTCGGCGACCCACGCATCACCCTTTTAGCAGGAAGGGCCGACTCTGAACAGCCGGAAGCGGTACGGACCGAGGCGCTCGTGCGGGATCGGTCGTCGCGAAACCGGGAAAAAAGGCGATCGCCCCGATTCATTTCGTGGGAGGGATGTTTAGAATCATGAAACGACCTCTCCCGCCGACTCGGCGCCCGATCAACGGTCCTTCGGTGACGCCTATGTTCACGAAGCTCCGCCTCGTTATCGTCGTTCTTGCGTGGTCCGCGATCCCGGCTCTGGCCCTGATCGCGACGGCGACCGCGCGCGCCCAACAGCAGGAGCAGGCCGTGCTGGCGGGCGCGCAGTATCTGCGCAACGCTTACGCGGGCAAGCAGGTCGGCGAGACGGCGATGATCGCGCTGGGGCTCCTCAAGGCCGACGTCCCCGCCAGCGATCCGGCCGTCGTCGCCTGCCTGGCGAAGATCCGCACCCGGTTCGTGAGCGGCGGCTACAATCCCGAGCGCATGTCCGGTTACGACGTGTACGAAGCGGCCGTCGTCGCGCTCGCCCTGGCGAACCTCGATTCGTCCGACCGGGGCAGCCTGTTGGACGCCGTCGCCGCCCACCTGATGAGGAAGCAGAAGGCCAACGGGAGCTGGGATTACGACCCCCGCCCCCACGGCGATACGTCGATCTCGCAGTACGCGATCCTCGGCCTCTGGGAATGCGCGAACACCGGCGTGGAGATCCCCCCCTCGGTCTGGGATCGCGCCGCGCAGTGGTACATGTCGACGCAAAGCTCGGCCGGGAGCTGGAACTACCACCGCGACGAGGGAGATCCCGAGACGATCTCGATGACCGCCGCGGGCGTGGGGAGCCTCCTGATCTGCCGTCGGCAGCTCCAGGAGTACCGCAGCTTCCAGAAGGAGCTCAACCCCTATCTGGCCCCCGTGCAGGATAGCGGGCCGAAGGGGGATTACAGGCCGACCGCGACCCCCGCGTCGATCGACGCGGCGGTCGCCCGGGGCATGGCCTGGATCGGCCCCCGCTTCAACACGGCCGACGTCAGGATCTTCGGCAAATCCATCTTCTACGGCCTGTACGGCATCGAACGGATCGGGGCCCTGGCCGACCGTCAGGCGATCGGCCGGGTCGACTGGTTCGAGAAGGGGGGCGCGTTCATCCGGTCGAGCCAGCGTCCCGACGGTTCGTGGGCCTTCTCCCCCTACTCCGACGACGTGACCTCCGTCTGGGCGATCCTCTTCCTGACGCGCTCGACCAAGAAGTCGATCCAGCGGGCGGACGTGAGGAAGCTCGGGGCGGGCACGCTGCTCGGCGGTCGCTACCTGCCGAGCGACCTGACCACGATGACGGTCGCCGGCGGCCGGATCATCAGCCGACCGATGAACGGGGCCGTCGAGGGGATGCTCGACGTGCTGGAAGACCCCCGGATCGAGAACGCCGACACGGCCGTCGCGGGCATCCTCGACCGCTACCAGAAACAAGGCCCGGCGGCGATCAAGCCCCACAAGGATCGCTTCCGGCGGATGCTCCGCAGCCGCGACCCCGGGCTCCGCGCGGTCGCCGCCTGGGCGCTCGGCCGGGCCGGCGACCTCGACGCTGCGCCCGACCTGATCGCCGCCCTGGAAGACGCCGACGAGCGGGTCGTGGCCACGGCCCGCCAGAGCCTGCAACTCATCGGCCGCTGGATCGACGGCCCCGGCCCCGATCCCGGCGCGACGGCCGAACAGAAGCGCGTCGCGGCGGCGGCCTGGAAGGCGTGGTACGAGGCCGTCCGGCCGCTCGACCCTTCCGCGAGCGACGCAGCGACGGCGGCCGGGCCGGGGAGGGCCGAGCCTTGAGCGTCTCCGCCCCCCCCGCCGAAGCGAGACCGATCGCGAAGACGCCCGACCGCGACCCCCGCGTCCTGGGCGAGTCGCGGTATGACCGGGTGACGTCGTTCCTCATGGCCGTCGTCCTGGGGGCGATGCTCGTGGTCGGCTGGCTGGCGCTGATCTTCGTCTGCACGCAGGACTTCGCATCGCGGGTCACGTCCCCTCTCGAGATCGTCGAGGTCTTCGGCGGGGGGGGCGGTACGCCCGACGGCGTCCCCGGCTCGACCGAGAAGATCGACGTGGCGGGCGCCGACGCCGCGCCCCAGGCGTCCAACAACGAGGAAGTCCCCGGAGAGTTCGAACAGCCTTCCGTCCAGTCGACCCCCGGCGCGATGCTCGACGCGGCGCTGGAGGCCGGTCGAGACATCGCCGAGATGGACGTCGGCCCGGCGATGCCCAACGGCGGCGCCGTGGCGACCGGGCGCCGGGCCTCCAAGCTGGGCTCCGGAGGGCCGGGACTGGGCTTCGGCCCCGGCGACGGCGGCGTCAGCCGCGAGAACCGCTGGAGCATCCTCTACCCCGATGGCCAGAGGCCCGAGGAGTACGCCCGCGAATTGGACGCCCTGGGGGTGGAACTCGCCGTGGTGGGGGGGAAGGACCAGCTCATCTACGCCTCCAACTTCTCCAGCCCGAATCCGACCCGTCGCAACGGCGGAAGCGGCGGCGAAGGTCGGCTGTATTTCATCTGGGAGGGTCGCGCCCGCAAGGCCTCGGACATCGTCTTGCTCCGCAAGGCGGGGATCGAGGTGGGCGAGGGGACGGTCTTCCAGTTCTACCCCCCCGAGGTCGAGAATCGGCTCGCCGACCTGGAGATTCGCTACCGCGGGAGGTCGCCCGCCGAGATCCGGGTGACCCGGTTCGCCGTCGTGCCCAGGGGTAACGGCTACGATTTCAAGGTGGTCGCCCAGGAGACCCTCCGATGAACCCCCACGTCCCTCACCGGAGCCTCGCGACGCCCCATGGCCACGCTTGAGATCCACGACGCCGAGGGCCGGGTCCGCTTCGTCGAACTGGATCGGGACCATCCCGTCCTCTTCGGCTCGGGGGCCGCGTGCGACATCGTCCTGGACGGCGAGGGCATCCTCCCCGTCCACGGGCGAATCCGCTGGCGTGGCCGTCGATTCAAGGTCGACGCTTCTCCCGACGCCGAATTCCTGGAAGTCAACGGCCGCAAGATCGTCTCCTCCAGCCTGCGTCAGGGGGACGAGCTGACCGTAGGCCCCTGCCGGATCTTCGTGATTCGGCTCGACGCCGCCACCCCCGAGCCCCGCGCCGACCGCGTCCGGAAACGCCCGGCGAAGCCCGTCGCGGACGAAGCGACGAAGGTGCTCCAGGGACCTCCGACCGGCTCCTCGGTCGAGTCCGCGGTAGTGGCGGCCCCTTCGCGCCGGGTTTCGGCGTTCGAGCGGGACGATCTCCTCGCCGCGCTCGACCTGAACGCGCCGTCGAACGAACCTTCGCCGGTCGTCGGCTCGTACGGAGCCCCGCGTAGCACTGCCAAGAAAAAACCGGGACTTCTCGCCCGGCTCCGCCAGCGCTGGCGCGGGGTGAGGGAGTCGGAAGACGCTCCAGGCCGCGAGGTGATCGCGAAATCGCCGACGGTCCTGGCGCTGGCCGGCCTGCTCGGCCTCCTGATCGCGATGGGGTTCTGGCTGAACGCGATCATCGCCCGTTCGATCGCGTCGCGGACCTACAACCATGCGATCGAGCTGCTGGAGGACGGCGACAATCCCACCGCCATCCGCGAATTCGACGCCTTCCTGGCCGCGAACCCCGACGACGCGAGGTCCGGCAAGGCCCGCACCCTGCGGGCGCTGGCGAACGTGCGTCAGTACATCACGATCTCGGGGGCGACGTGGTCGCGGGCGCTCGAGGCGGCGGGGGAGATGGTCGAGACGACGGGAGACCTCCCCGAATTCCGCGACGAGAAGTCGGAGCTGGGCGACCTCGCCATCCGGATCGGCGAGGGCCTGGCCGACCGGGCGAAGCGGACGGCCGATCCCAAATCGCTGGCCGAGGCGGAATCTGCCGTCTCGCTCCATGCGCGGATCGCCGGCGAGTCGGCCCCCGCCTTCCTCACGAAGTCCCGACTCCCCGGGCTGATCAACGAGGCGAAGGCCGCCATCCGCAAGGTCGAGGCCCGCGCGGCGGCGCTCGCGGCGATGGATCGGGCCATCGAGCGAAATTCGGCGTCGCAGGTTTACAAGGCGCGAGACGTGTTGTTGCTCTCGTACGCCGACCTTTCGAAAGACCCGGCGATCGTCGAGCGGATGGTCCGCGCCAATGACCTCATGAAGCAGGCGGCGAAGGTCGATCCTTCGCGTCGTCCGGCGGAGTCCTCCGAACGTCCCGACCCCCTCGGCCCCCCCACGTCCCTGGTGGCGCGGTCGCGAATCGAAGCGGCTCCGACGTCCCCCGCCCCGGACGGCGTGGCCTACGTCCTCGCCGACGGGGCGGCCTATGCGATCGACGCCCAGTCGGGTGCGCCGCTCTGGCGGACCTCGGTCGGCCTCGCCTGCACCATCGTCCCGACGCCCGTACCGGGCGATCCGAGCGTGCTCACGTTCGACGCTCGCCACAACGACCTCTGCCGTCGCGACGTCCGGACCGGCCGCCTGATCTGGCGCCAGGAACTCGGGGAGGCGGTCGACGCCACCCCGCTGGTCGTCGGCGGTCAGGTCTACCAGACGCTCCCCGCCGGGAGGCTGCTGGTGCTCAGCCTGGAGACGGGGGAGGTGCAGGCCGCGGTCGACCTCGGCTTCCCCGTCACTCGGACTCCCGTGGGGGACGAATCCGGTCGGTTCCTCTACCTCATGGGGCGGAAGGATTGCCTGTTCGTGATCGCTCGCGATCCCCTCGCCTGCGTCGACGTGCAGTATCTCGGCCACGCCGAGGGATCGATCCCCTGCCCCCCCGCACGCCTGGGCCGTTTCCTGGTCGTGGCGGAGAACGACCGGATCGGCGACGGCCGGTGGCGGGTACTTGTGCTGGACGAGGACGGGGCCAAACCCCGAGCCGTGCAGACGATCGATGTGCCGGGGTGGACCTGGGACGCGCCGCCGACCTCGGGCTCGTCGATCTGGGCGATCAGCGACCGCGGCGGGATCGAGGTGTTCGCGGCGGGCGACTACGCGAGCGCGAACCCGTTCCGATCGCTCGCCAAACTGACTCCCGACGCCACGACCTCCGGACCGAGCTTCGGCCTGGCCCCCACCGATCGCGAGATCTGGATCGCGTCCGCTCGGCCCGGCCGCTACGACCTCGACGTCGAAGGGGGCCGCCTGGCGAGCCGGTTCATGCTCGGCGACCTGGGAGCGGCGGTCGCTCCGATCCAGGCCGTCGGCCGTCGACGCGTCCTCTCCTTCCAGTCGCCAGGAGGCGGCGTCCGGCTGCGAGGCGTCGACCCGTCGACCGGCCGCATCGACTGGGAGACCGTCGTGGGGGCGCCCTGGCCCACCCCCCTCGTCCCCGGAGCGGACGGCGAATCCCTCGCCGGCGTCGATCAGGCGGGGCGTCGACTTCTCCTCCCGCGTTCGGAACTGGGGCGAGGCGGGTTCGTCACGACGCTGCTTCCCAGACCCGGCGATCCGCACGCCCCGGACGGCTTCCTTCGCAACCTCTCGCGCGAGGGGAAGGAACTTTCGCTGATCGTCCCCGGTCGGGGCGGACGAGAGGTCTGGGCGGAAGACGCCGAGGCCTCCGGCGGCTGGACGCGTTCGGAACTCCCTTCCACCCTGGCGGCGGCTCCCCTGCCCTGGAGCGAAGGGTTGCTCATCCCCGGCGAGGACGGCCGGGCCTATCTCATCGACCCGACGTCCGGCCGGTCGATCGCCGAGCCGCTCGTGCCGCAATTCGAGCGCGACCGGATCGGGCGATGGCTGGCGCCGGCCGCGCTGGACGGCGAATCGGTCATCCTGGCGGACGACGCGGGCCGGGTGCGTCGACTCACCGTCAAACCGGCCCCAGACCGCCGCATTCTCGTCGAGGCGGAAGCGACGTTGGACCAGCCGATCCTCGCCGATCCGGCCTGCACGCGCGCGGCCGTGGTGCTGGCGATGTCCGACGGCTCCGTCCGCTCGATCGCCGCCCGGGACCTCAGCCCGGTCGGCTCCTGGAAGCTCGACGCGCCGCTGGTCGGCGAGCCTCGCGCGATCGAAGGTCGCGTCGCGGTGTTCGATGCGTCCGGGGGCGTCTCGCTGTTCAATCCCGACGGCCGCCGCGCGTGGACCTCTTCGCTGGGCGTCCCGGCGGTCGGCACGCCGCTGATCCGAAAGGACGTCCTCTGGGTCCTGGACCGCGAGGGCCGGGCGCGGGGGCTGGCCGTCGCCGACGGCCGCGAGGTCGCGTCGATCGACCTGGAAGCCCTCCCGGTCGGGGGCCTGATCGCCGTCGGTTCGGACGTGCTGGCCCCGACCGGCCGCGGCGTCCTCCAGCCGATCACACTGGAAAACGCCGGGGGGCCGCCGCCATGAAACGAACCGACCGACTCCCTCGGATCCTGGCCGTCGTCGCGTCTTGCTGCGCGGTCCTGCTCGCCGCTTCGCCGCCGATTTCCTCGGGACAGGAGGCCGCGCCCGCGCCGGCCGCCGCGACGGCCGACCTGCTCCAGTCTCAACCGTTCGACCGGATCACGCTCCTCGACGGTTCGGTGATCTTCGTCGAGCCGGTCAGCCCGCGCCCCCTTCCGCCGGTTGAGATGCCGAAGCCCGAGCCCCGAGGCCGGGGCGGCCGGCCGATGCTCCCACTGGAAGGGAATATCGGCCTGCCGGGAGAGCCGAACAAGTTCCAGCCGGCCGAGTCCAGGAAGGACGCCCCTCCCGGCCCGGAGACGGAGATCACCGTCCACCTCACCCGCGAGGCCGCCACCGGTCGGGGCGATACGCGCGACTTCAAGATCAAGCGCAACCACATCAAGAAGATCGAATACTTCGAGGAGATCCTCCTGGCCGAGGGCGAGCGGCTTCTGCGGGCCCGCAACTATACGCGGGCCTTCGAGCACTATCTGAGGGTCCAGCAGCGCGACCCGGACTGGCCCGGCCTGGCCGATCAGGTCGATGCGTTGCTTTTCGCCGAAGGGAAGCAGGCGCTCGCCGACGGCGACGTGTCGCGAGGCTTGCGGCTTCTCCGCGAACTGCACACCCGGAAACCCGAATATCCGGGACTTCTCGATCAATTCGCTTCGGCCTACTCCGGTCGGATTCAACGCGCGATCGAGCTGGGCCTGTACCCCGAAGGCCGACGTCTGCTCCATGAGCTGGAGCAGGTCGCAAAGGATCTGCCGCAGACGAAGGCCCTCCGGTCGACGTTCCAGGATCAAGCCAGGGCCCGCGCGTCGAAGACCGGCGCCGGTTCGGAGTCCGAGCGCCTCGACGCGCTCGTCGAGGCCTTGCGAATCTGGCCCAGCATGGAGGATCTGGAGGCCGAGTACATTAAGGCGTTCGAGGCCGAGCCGACGCTCGACGTCGCGGTGGTCGACGTGCCCCACCCCGTCGGCCCCTGGGTGCGTTCGCCGGCCGACGCGCGGGTCGCCCCGCTGCTGTTCCTGCCGATCCTCGCGAACGACTCGGAAGAGGCGAAGCGCGGCCAGGTCGGGGGCCAACTCGCCGCGGAGTTGGAGTCCACCGACCTCGGCCGCCGGCTGATCGTGCGCGTCCGGCCCGGAGTGCCCTGGTCCGACGGCTCGCGCGACGTGTCGGCGACGGACGTCGCGCGGACCCTGATCGACCGCTGCGATCCCCGGAACGTCGGGATGTACCAGGCGCGATGGTCTGATCTGCTGGAGAAGGTCCAGCCGCTCGACGAACGGCAGGTGGAGATCCGGCTCAATCGCCCGTTGCTCAAGCCGTCGTTCTGGCTCGACGCTCCGGTCGGGGCCGCCCACGCCGGAGTCGACGGGAGAGTCGTCGCCTCGCCCGAAGGGCGGCGACTCGTCGGCACGGGATCGTTCGTCGGCTTCGATTCGACGCCCCAAAGCCTCGATCTCCGCGCCCGGCCCGAAGGCTCGGGAGGGAGCCCGTCCGTCAAGCTCCGCCGGATTCGCGAGATCCGCCACGCCCGCCCCGCGGCCGCCCTGGCCGCGTTCCTTCGCGGCGACGTCGCCATGCTGGCCCACGTGCCGCCCGACCAGAGGGCCAGGCTGGCCGCGACGCCGGACGTGCGCGTGGGTCGATCCGCGCAGCCCGTGATCCACGTCCTGGCCCTCGACGGCCGCTCCGAGGCGCTTCGCAACCGCACGCTGCGGAGAGCCATCTCCTACGCCGTCGACCGGAAGATGCTGCTCGAAGAGACGATCCTGAAGGGGCCGCCGGGCGAAGCCGACGCCCCCGTCGACGGCGTCTTTCCGCGTGGCAGTCATGCCGACGCGGCGGGCGTCAAGCCTCTCGGCTTCGATCCCGTTCTGGCCCTGGCGCTGGCCTCTCTGGCTCGGGGCGAGATGAAGGCCGACGCGATCAAGCTCAAACTCGAGTATCCCGCGGTGGCCGAGGTCGAGGCGGTCGTCGGTCGGCTCGTCGAGGCCTTCCAACTGGCCCGGATCGAGGTCGAAGCGGTGCCGCTCCCGGAGTCGCAGCTGGAGTCCGAGTTGAGAGCGGGTCGGCGATTCGACATGGCGTACCGCATACTCCGGTGCGACGAACCCGTGCTCGACGCCGGGCTGATGATCTGCCCCGGCTATGACGCTCCCCCGTCGGTTGACGCCCTGGGCTCGGCCGCGAGCCCTCGCATCCTCCAGCTCCTGCTCCAGCTCGAACGGGCCGCCGAATGGCCGACCGCGAACGCGCTGGCGCTGCAGATCGATCGCGAGCTGCGCGATGAACTGCCGGTGATCCCGCTCTGGCAATTGAGCGATCATTACGCATGGCGGTCTCGACTCAAGGGACCCAGCCCGACCGCCGACCGGATCTATCAAGGAATCGAGACGTGGGAGATCGCCCCTTGGATCGCCAAAGACCCCTGGTCGAGCGAGTGACGACGGCCGTCCTGGCGATGCTCCTGACGGTGTTCGGCGCCGGCGCGGCTCAAGATCCCCCCGCGCCGGCCCCGACTCCGGAAGCGGAGCCCCTGGAGAATCGCCCGTATCGGATCGAGGTCCACCTGGCCTCCGACCCCGACGCCCGCCTGGATTCGGCCCGTCGCGAGGAGTTGGTCGCGCGTTGGCTGGAGATGGTCCGGAGGTTCGTGGGGCCGGCCTGGTCGATCAAGCTCGCCGAACGTCCGAGCCCGCTCGTGGGCCGAGATCTGGAACGACTCAAGGCCGAGGATCTAGGCGGGTTCGATACGGCCTTCGACAAGATCTGGCTCGTCTGGGCCTCGGTCGACGCCGAATCCGCGAGCCTGGTCTTCTCGGGGCGGGAGTACGACGCGTCGACTCGCTGGTTGGGACCGCTCCAGCGTCGTCGGGCGACGTCGAGCCTGGACGGACCCCGCGCCCTGTTCCAGTTCACTCGCGATCTGTTCAGCCCCTCGGCCCTGATCGTCGGCCAGGAAGGGGGCCGAGCGCTGCTAAAGGTCCAGGGGGCCTCGATCCCCCCCGCCAGCGACCTCGGCGCGGTGGCGGTCAAGGGGACGACGTTCATCCCGCTGCGGTTGATCACGATGCGGGACCAGTCCATCCAGATCAACCGGATCGCCTTCACCTATCTGGCGGTCGAGTCCGTCGAGGGCGCGACCGCCCGTTGCGCGATCGTGAGCGCGTACCGCGACCCGCTCTCCCAGCGTTTCGCACGGCCCAACACCCTGGCGGCGATCGGGATCAAATCGGGGGACGTCGCCTTGCGGCTCCGGTTCGTCGACAAGACCACGAAGGACTCGGCGGCGGGGTACACCCTCACCGAGCGTCCCGCGCCGGATGGGGCCGTTCGCGTCGTGGGGATGACGGATCGCTCGGGACGGATCACGGTCGAGCCCGGCCCGACGCGAGGCGTGGTCAAGCTCCGCCTGCTGGCCGGCGATTCGGAGCCGCTCGCCGAATTTCCCATCATGCCCGGCGAAAGCGCCGAGGAGCGGGTGATCACGGTCGACCCATTGCCGCTGGCCGCCCGCTACCAGGTGCAACTCGACGCCCTTCGCGATGCCATCGTCGATCAGGTAGCCCTGCGAGGTCGCCTGGAGCGGCTCATGCAGGTCCGCCTTGAGGGCGAGGATTGGGCCGGACTCCAGGCCCTGCTGAAGCAGTATGATCTGCTCCCGCCCCCTTCCTCATTCGCCGAGACGCTCAAGCGGCTCAAGGACGAGGCGACGAAGCTGTCGTACGAATCCGCCAAAACAACCGTCTTGACCCGGAATCTCCAGGCCGAGTTCAGCGAGTTGGAAGGGCTGATCGACGGCTATCTCGGGGACGACGCTTACAAGTCGTTTGCGGAGGCGCTCCGAGACAAGAAGAAAAACGAGGCCGAAGCGCCCAAGGAGCGGAAAGAGGCTCCCGCGGCCCCGCCGGCCGCCACGCCTTCGGTGAAGGGGTCCGGGGCGGGGGGGTCGTAGGCGGCGCGGCCTTCATTCACTTGCCGGCCGCTTCGGCCTCGGACTCACCCTCGATCGACTCCTCGACCGAATCCTCCGGTCCGAACCCGACCGGGCCGTTCCGCGCGCCTCGCGAGAAGAGCTTGGCGATCAGCGCCCCGCCTCGGAACAGTCGGAGCATGGCCGGCGTGGGCAGATTCTCGATCTGGCCGTACCAGTCGGTCACCATCCGGGTGAAGGCCAGCATCTTCTCGAGCTGCTCTCGCGTGTAGTCCTCGGCGGTGCCGCCGGACTTGGCCTCATCGATGCAGTGCTCAAGGAGTGTGATGGTGGGATCCATCTCGCGACGGCGGCGTTCGGCCATGATGACACGGAAGGTGTCCATCACGTCCTTGAGCGCCTCGAAGCGGTCTCGGCGGTCGCCGATGATGTGGACGCGACGCACCACGCCCCAGGTGATCAGCTCGCGCAGACTGGTCGAGACGTTCGAGCGGCTGACGTCGAGGAGCGTGCTGATCTCCTCGGCGTCCAACGCCGTCGGCGCGATGAACAGCAGGGCGTGGACCTGGGCCATCGTGCGATTGATGCCCCAGGCCTGGCCCATCTCGCCCCAGTGGAGCACGAATTTCTGAGCGGCAGGTGTCATTTCCACGGTATCATCGCTCTGTCGGGTTGGACTGTTTCTACAGAAAATGTACTATCTGTGAAACCTCCGAACAAGATGAAACGACCGTGGGTTTCATCGAACGAATCCGACTTGCGGATTTCAGGGTTTTTTCGGCTCTTCGGCGGTGGCGTGGGCCGGTATGGCGTCGCGCTTCTCGAAGTCGATCGAGGCCGAATTGATGCAGTATCGCAGGCCAGTGGGGTTGGGGCCGTCGTCGAAGACGTGGCCGAGGTGGGCGTTGCACTTGCGGCAAAGGACTTCCGTCCGGGACATGAAGAGGCTGTCGTCCACCTCTTCCTTGATCTCCGTGTCGCCGACGGGCTTGTAGAAGCTGGGCCAGCCGCAGTGGGCCTCGAACTTGGTCTCGGAGTCGAATAGCGGGGTGCCGCAACCGGCGCAGCGGTAGACGCCGTCCTCCTTATGGTCCCAGTACTTGCCGGTGAAGGCTCGCTCGGTCCCCTTCTCGCGGATGACGTGGTACTGCTCGGGAGTCAGCTTGGCTCGCCATTCGGCTTCGGTCTGGGGGAAGTCGGCCGCAGGCGTCGCGTCCTGGGCCGGCGTGTCGCTCGCGGTCGTCTCGTTCTGGGACGGCATGAGGTTGGTGCTCCCCGTGGTAGGTTGGCTTGACGGGACGTCGTTGCGGGGCTCGCAGGCCGCCGAGAGCGCCAGGGCTCCCATCAGGACGATCGCGGCCGCGTATCCGATTCGCTTGCTCATGACGGTTAGGTCCTCCCGGAATCCATTCTAGGCGCGTGGGTGGAACAGGCGACGATAAACCCTCAGGAAGCGATCGACCATCCCGCCGTCCGAGTAGGGGAAGAGTTGGGGTCGGAAGCCGCCGGCCCGACGTTCGAACAGGACCTGCGGGGCGACGAACTCGCGAAGGCCCAGGACGCCGTGGGTGCGTCCGAAGCCGCTGGCCTTGAATCCCCCGAATGGGGCGGAGGCGGAGGCCGTGGGGACGACCGCCTCATTGACGCCGACGGTCCCCGCGACGATCCGCCTTGCGACGGCGCGTGCGGCCCGGCGGTCGCGTCCCCAGACGCTGGCCCCCAGGGCCATGCGGCTGGCGTTGGCGGCTGACACGGCCGAATCCACGTCGGAGAACCCTCGGACCAGCAGAACCGGGCCGAACGCCCCTTCCAGGGCCTGCTCTGGTTCCGGCGAATTCGACCGAAGCAACGTCGGAGCGTAGAACCAGCCTTCGCCTTCGATCGAACGGCCGCCGACCACGAGTTCCGCCCCGGCGGCCACCGCCTCCCGGATCGTGCGGTCGAACCCCGATCGTGCCCGCTCGGTGATCATTGGGCCGACGTCGACGCCCGGTCCCGCCGGGTCGCCAACCCGGAGGCCGCGGATCGCCCCGGCGAAGGCCCGCACCCAGGGCTCCGGGTCTCCCACCACGAGCGCCCGTTTCACCGAGACGCACGTCTGGCCGCAACCGACGAACGAGGACCAGAGGATCGACCTGACCGTGCTTTCCAAGGGGGCGTCCGCCAGCACTACCGCCGGGTCGAATCCGGAAAGCTCGACCACGGCCGGGACGCCCCGCGCCGCGGCCGTCTCCAACGCCCGGCGACCGGTCTCCACGCTCCCGGTGAACACCATCTTGTCGATGGGGGATTCGAGCAGCGCCCGGCCGACGTCGCCCCGGCCGTGGACGAGCCCGACCAGCCCATCCGGCGCGCCCGCTTCGAGGAGGCTCGCCTGGAGCAGATCGGCCGTGGCGACGGCCAGCTCGGAGGGTTTCCAGACGACTCCGCAGCCCGCCGCGAGCGCCTGGCCGATCGGGACGGCGTTCAGGAACAAGGGGTAGTTCCAGGTCCCGATCATGCCGACCACGCCGAGCGGCTTCCAGCGAAGCCTCCCCGTGGGCGTCAGCAGCCAGCGCTGCCAGGACGGCCCGATCCGCTCGTCGGCCAGTGCCGCGCCGCCGCGGACGACGGCCCAGCGAAGGGCGTCGAGCGTCGGGATCACGTCGCTGGCGGCGGCCTCGCCGGCCGGTTTGCCGATCTCGGCCCGGATCTGATCCGCCCACGCGTCGGCGTCCCGACTGAGGATCCGCCGCCACCGATCGAGGAGGGCGCGTCTCTCGGACCAGGGGGTCTCTCCCCATCGCGCCTGGGCGGCTCTCGCCCGCTCGACAACCTGTGCCACGGCCTCTGGCGGGGTGACCGCGGCGCGGCCGACTTCTTCGGCCGTGGCGGGGTTTCGGGTGATCAACGCGTCGTCAAGGGCGGGCGGCATGAGGTCCTTCCCGGCGTCCCTGCGGCCCGGCCGCCCGCCTCCCGGCGGGCCTCGACTCGGGCCCCGTCCCGCCAGGATATCAGAAGGGCCCTCCCCTCGCGCCCGCCCCGGGGAGTTTCCAGGCCGCCGGGACGTCGCCTGGAAATCATCGATTTCATTTGGAGACGGCAAGTGCGGGGGGTTAAGATACATAATTGTTGAAGGCTTCGGGCGCCGCGACTCACCTGATTCCTCGATCTCTCTTTCGTGCCGCCGCGTGAGCGAGCCCCCCACCTTCGACCCGCCTCGCCTTGCATCGGAGTCCTCGATCGAAGCTCATGATCATCCCTCCCTGGGTCGTGCGCATGCCCCGGGGGCGGTCCCGCCGCCCGCCCGGGCCTGGGCGTGATGCATCGGTTGTCGACCTCGGACGTTCCCTCAACCGCCACTTGCATTCGCTGGAGCGAGCTTATGACTGATCCTCAGACCGGTGCGTCGCGCCGTGATTTCCTGAAGACCGGCGGCGCCGTGGCGACCGTCGCGGCCCTCACCCAGTCGGCCGCCCCCCTCGTCCACGCGGGCGAGGAGAACACGATCCAGGTCGCCCTGATCGGATGCGGCGGGCGTGGCACCGGTGCGGCCGAGAACGCGCTTTCGACCACCAGCGGCCCCATCAAGCTCGTCGCGATGGCCGACGTCTTCGAGGACAAGCTGAACGACAGCTACTCGCAGCTTGAGAAGACCTTCACCGAGTCCAAGCAGCTGGACATCCCCGCCGAGCGGAAGTTCATCGGCTTCGACGGCTACCGCAAGGCCATCGACTGCCTGAAGCCGGGCGACGTCGCCATCTTCGCCACGCCCCCGGCCTTCCGCTGGGTCCACTTCGGCTACGCGATCGAGAAGGGCGTCAACGTATTCATGGAGAAGCCCGTCACCGTCGACGGTCCCACCTCCAAGCGGATGCTCGAGCTGGGCGAGAAGGCCGCCGCCAAGAACCTCAAGGTCGGCGTCGGGCTCATGTGCCGGCACTGCAAGGCCCGCCAGGAGCTCTTCGACCGCATCCAGGGCGGCGAGATCGGCGACATCATCGCCATGCGGGCGTATCGCCAGACCGGCCCCGTCGGGTCGGCCAACGTCCCGCCCAAGCCCGACGACATCAGCGAGCTGATGTACCAGATCCGCAAGTTCCACGGCTTCCTGTGGGCCAGCGGCGGCTGCTACAGCGACTTCCTCATCCACAACATCGACGAATGCTGCTGGATGAAGAACGCCTGGCCGGTCAAGGCCGAGGCCACCGGCGCCCGGACCTACCGCGAAAACTACATCGATCAGAACTTCGACACCTACTCGGTCGAATACACCTTCGACGACGGCACCAAGTTCTTCCTCGAAGGCCGCAACATCGACGGCTGCAAGTCCGAGTTCGCCAGCTACGCCCACGGCTCGAAGAACTCGGCCGTGATCTCCACCGCCGCGCACTCGCCGGCCAAGTGCCGCATCTACAACGGCCAGAAGCTCGGCTCCAAGAAGGAACTCGTCTGGGCCTTCCCCCAGCCCGAGCCCAACCCCTACCAGCTCGAATGGGACCACCTCATCGAGGCGATCCGCACCGACCACCCGTACAACGAGGTGAAGCGCGGCGTCGAGGCCAGCCTGGTCACGTCGATGGGACGCATGGCCGCCCACACCGGCGAGGTCATCACCTTCGACGACATGCTCAACTGCACCCACGAGTTCGCGCCCGACCTCGAGAAGCTCACGATGGACGGCCCCGCGCCGCTCCAGACCAAGCCCAACGGCAAGTACCCGATCCCGCAGCCGGGCATCGTCCGCGACCGCGAGTTCGGTTGATCCGGTCCGACGGCGTGGATCATCGCCCCGCGTCGATTTTCTGAATGACAAGGCCCGGGTCGCGTCTCTGGACGCGACCCGGGCCTTTCTTCGTTTCCGCCTCCTGGCTCCGGTCGTCCCGCGATCAGGGCTTCGGAGGCTCCTCAGCCGGGGCGGCGAGCAGGCTGACGATCCGCTCCTCCAGGCGTGTCCTCGCTTCCACGGAGGCCAGCCTCCCTTCCTTGTCGACGAGGAAGACGGAAGGGATCGCGCGGACCCCCCAGTACGAGCTGAACGCACTCTGCCAGCCGTCGCCCTGGTAGTACTGGGGCCAGGGGATCTCATTCTTGGCGACGTACTCCTTGAGCGCCTTGAGCCCTCCCTCAGTTTCGGGCTGGTCCAGACTCACGCCGAGGAACTCGACTCCCTGCTCGTGGTATTTCGCGTAAAGCTCTTTCAACCGGGGCGTCTCGGCGACACAGGGGCCGCACCAGGTCGCCCAGAAATCAATGACCACGACTTTCCCCTTGAGCCCCTTGATGGAGACCGCCGATCCGTTGATCGCATCGACGAACTCCAGGTCGAACGGCTTCCCGAGCGCCTCGCGTCGCTTGCGTCCGTCCCGGAGGGTCTCGGCGATCGGGGAATGGGGGAACTCCTTGAGGATCCGGTCCTCGATCTCTCCCTTCTTGGTCTGGTCCTTCACGGCCAGGGAGATGGAGTAGAGCAGGATCGGGCCCCTGGAGTCGCCGGGGGCGGCCCTGAGGAAGTCCTCGATGATCGGTAGCACGGCCGCCGGATCATCGTGGTGCAGCGACATGGAGGCCGTCGCTTTGACGTAAAGTGCTGCGGCCTGGAGCTTCGCGCCCCCCCCCCTCGCGAGGAGGTCGTCGGCCTCCCTGACGAGATCCTCGGGCTTGTTTTCCTGAAACAGACGACGGCTCCCCCACCGCTCCAGGAGCAACTCGGGCGTCCGAACATGTTCGGGATACCCGCGCAGGAACTCGAGGATGAGCCGGGATCGCTCGATTTCGAATTGCCGGAGCGCCTCGCCGTAAGCCTCCACCGCGGCGCGGTCTTTCATCCGCTCGCGGTCGAGTTTGGGCCGTTCGACGGCGTCGAGGTCTTTCAGGATCGCGTCAGCCGGCCGGTCCTCGGCCCTGGCGGGCGTGGTCGCGAGGATGGCGCCGAGGAACGTCGCCAGAAGAAGTCTTAGGAATTGAGCCACGATCGAGCTTCTCCCGTCTTGCGTGAGCATCCCGCCCCCCCGGACCGGTGGCCGTCCACGGTCCGTTCGTGGGGCCATGGGAGCCTTCAACCTAACGCTCGACGCGGCCGGCGGTCAACGAGCCCCGTCACGTCGTCCCCCGGTCGGCGGGCGGTTTCGAGAACGCCCCGGCGAGCGGTTGGTTCTTGAGAATCGCGCGGGGGTCTGGTACGAACCTGGAAGTCTGTTTTCAGGACCTCGCGAAGTCGGGAGGTCCGGCGAGTCAGGAGATTGCATGATGACCGAACGATGGACCAGGCGGGAGTTGCTGGCTTATTCGGCTTTCGGCGCGGCCGCGACGGGCCTCGGGCCTCGCGTCGCCGCGAGTCAGGAGGAGCCCGCCGCGCCGAAGCCGAGTGGCTCGGCGAACGAGGCGATCGTCCTGGGCTTCATCGGGGTCGGGGGGATGGGGTCGGGCCTGCTGAACATCTTCAAGGGGTTCCCGGACGTCCGGGTCGCCGCGGTGTGCGACGTGTACGAGCCCCACGCCCGCCGCGCCCAGGAGGCGGCCGGCGGCAAGCCTGACGTCTACGGCGACTTCCGCAAGGTCCTCGATCGGAAAGACATCGACGCCGTCGTGATCGCGACGCCCGACCACTGGCATGCCATCCCCACCATCATGGCCTGCCAGGCCGAGAAGGACGTCTACTGCGAGAAGCCGCTGTCGCACCGCGTGGCCGAGGGCCGGGCGATGTCGAACGCCGCCGCCAAACATAAGCGGGTCACCCAGATGGGGAACCTGATCCACGCGACCGAGAATTATCACCGCGTGGTCGAGATCGTGCAGTCGGGCGTGCTGGGCAAGATCACCAAGACCCGCGCCTGGATGGCCGCCTCGCGAGACAGCTTCGGCCACCCCGCCGACACCTCGCCGCCGGCCGGCTGCGATTACGATTTCTGGCTCGGCCCCGCGCCCGAGCGGCCGTTCAACATCAACCGGTTCACGTTCAACTGGCGATGGTACTGGGACTACGGCGGCGGCATCTTGACCGACTTCTGCTGCCACCTCATCGACCTGGTCCACTGGGCGATGGAAGTCGACGCCCCGCGCACCATCTCCGCGACCGGCGGACGCTACGCGACCGACGACAACGCCGAGACCCCGGACACGTTGGAAGTCGCCTACGAGTACGAGAAGGGGGACGACAAGTTCCTCCTCGCCTGGAGCCAGACCGACGCCAGCGACCACGGCTTCGACGGCAAGCCCGCCGGCGTCATGTTCCAGGGGACCGAAGCCACCCTGGTCACCAACTACAACCACCACGAGATCTTCCCGGTGAAGGGCAAGACCATCGCGGACCCGCCGAAAACCCTGGCGCGCTCGGTCGGCCATCACCGCGAATGGCTCGACGCCATCAAGACCCGCGCGAGCTGCTCCTGCAATTTCGAGTACGGCCATCGCCTGACCACGGTCGGCGAGTTGGGCAACATCTCGCTCTGGACCGGCGAGAAGCTCGTCTGGGATCGCGACGCCGAGCGGATCACCAACCACGTCGAGGCCAACCAGTTCTTGACGAAGGAATATCGCAAGCCCTGGGTCCTCCCCACCGTCTGACCGCGTCGCCCCGCCTCGCGTCCGACCGCCCGACACTCGTTCTCGACAGGGAGTTATCGCCATGAAACGGATCTCAATCGCCGCCGCCGTTCTTGCGGGGGCGTGGCTGGCCTCACCGTCCTGGGCCGGGGAGCCCCGCTGGAAGCAGCATACGATCAACGGCCGGAGCGAGTTCGAGGCGGCCGGCGCGTTCGACGTCGACGGCGACGGCAAGCTCGACATCCTCTCGGGCGATTCCTGGTATCAGGCCCCCGACTGGAAACGCCACCCGGTGCGCGAAGTCCAGCGCCAGGGGACCTACTACAACGACTTCGCCGTCGTCCCGATCGACGTGGACGGCGACGGCGACACCGACTTCGTGACGGCCTCGTATTTCGGCAAGGACGTGGCCTGGGTCGAGAACCCGGGCAAGGCCGGCGAGACCTGGGCCTTCCACCTGATCGACACCCCGGGGACCAGCGAGGCCGCCGTGGCCGTCGATCTCTCCGGCGACGGCGTGCCCGACATCCTCCCCAACGCGACCAACGTCGTGGTCTGGTACGAGGTGGCGAAGAAGGCCGACGGCAAGGGGGTCGAGTTCAAGAAGCACGACTTCGGGACCGAGGCCGCCGGCCACGGAGTCGGCACGGGCGACGTCAACGGCGACGGCCGCGTCGACCTGCTCACCCCCAAGGGATGGTTCGAGGCCCCCGCCGACCCCTCGCACGACACCTGGACGTGGCATCCCGACTGGAATCTGGGCGCAACCGGAATCCAGATCCTCGCCAAGGACGTCGACGGTGACGGCCTGGCCGACCTCGTCTACGGCATGGGACACGACTTCGGCCTCTACTGGCAGAAGCAATCCAAGAGCGCCGACGGCAAGATCACCTGGACCAAGGCCGCCATCGACGAGAGCGTCGCCTCCGTCCACACCCAGCTCTGGGCCGACCTGGACGGCGACGGCAAGGCCGACGAGTTGATCTCGGGCAAGCGGGTCTACGCCCACGAGATCGAGCCGGGGGCGACCGACGGCTCCCTCGTCGCCTGGTACAAATTCGATCCCAAGGCCGGCAAATGGGACAAGCACGTGATCTTCCAGGGCGAACCCGCCGCTAACGCTCCGGAGAAGGGCGCCGACCGCCTGGCCCTCCGCGATTTCCCCCCAGGCACCGCCGGCACCGGTCTCCAGGTCACCGCGATCGACATCGACGGCGACGGCGACATCGACCTCGTCTGCCCTGGCAAGAGCGGCCTTTATCTCTTCGAGAACCTCGGAGCCGCGAAGTAAGTCTTGCTTGAAAACCACTCAGGGCGAGCCATCCTTGAATCGGCATGGCGCGCCCTGATTTCGTTGGGGAGTGGCTTGGCGCGCGACCGCCCACGCTTTACACTGCAAAGCCGCAAGGCGTCGGGCGACGCCCCGCGGAGATCCTCGAAGGCCACGGCCCGCGGAAGGGTTGGCATGGAACTGAAGGAAGCCTTGGTGCAGATCACCGAGATCCGCACGCAGATGGCGCGAACCGAGGTGTTCCGGGGCTACCGGGCGGTCCCGGCGGCGTTCTCCGGGGCGGTGGCGCTGGCCGCCGCCACGGTCCAGTCGTTGACGATCCCCGACCCGATGCAGCAGTATCCCGCCTACCTGGCCCTCTGGATCGGGTCGGCGGTGGTCAGCGGGGCGTCGGCCGTGATGGAGATGATGATCCGGGCGCGAAACGCGGGCTCCTCGCTTACTCGCGAGCAGACCGCGCTGGCGATGGAGCAATTCTTCCCCTGCCTGGCCGCTGGGGGCCTGGTCACCCTGGTGATCGTGCGATCGGCGCCGGCCCTGATCTGGATCCTGCCGGGCCTCTGGCAGGTGTTCTACAGCCTGGGGATCTTCGCGACGTCGCGTCTGCTGCCGCGGCCGATGTCCACCGTCGCCGTCTTCTACGCGGCCTGCGGGCTGACCACCCTGGCGACCTCTCAGGGCGAGTGGGCGCTGAGCCCGCTGGCGATGGGCCTGCCGTTCGGCCTGGGGCAGTTCCTGGCCGCCGCGGTTCTCTACAGGACCCTGGAGCGCGACCATGACTGGGCCTGATCCCAAGCCCGACGAGCCTTCCGGCCGCTTCGCCTATGAGGGGCTGGAGCGGATCTTCCACGAGAAGGCCCGCCTGGGAATCATGACCTCGCTGGTGACCCATCCGCAGGGCCTGGTGTTCGCCGACCTGAAGGGGCTCTGCCAGCTCACCGACGGCAACCTCAGCCGGCACCTCCAGATCCTCCACGAAGCGGGGTTCGTCGAAATCTGGAAGGGCTTTCACAAGAAACGTCCCCAGACCCTCTGCCGGGTCACGGACGAGGGCCGCCAGCGTTTCCTGGAATACATCAACGTCCTGGAGACCGTCGTTCAGGACGCCCTCAAGGCCTCCAGCGGCTCCGCCCCGAATCCCAACCTGGCCGAGGGTTGGTCGCCGATTTAACGACCTGGACGGACCTGTTCGATCCCCCTGTACTTGGACCGTGGAGCGGAGAAGCCATGCCCGAAGAATTGTGGCGGCCTTCGCTCGACCTTTCGCTGCACCGGAACCGGAACCATCCCGAGGTTCGGCTGGTCCAACTCGCGACCGTCCGCCCCGATGGGCGTCCCGCGATCCGCACGGTCGTTTTTCGCGGCTTCCTTGACGACGCCCATCGACTGGTCTTCACCACCGACGTCCGGAGCGCCAAACGGGCCGAGATCGCCGGCAACCCCCACGCCGCCGTCTGCTGGTACTTCCCCGAGACCCGCGAGCAGTTCCGGATCGCGGGCGTCGCGAGCCTGGTCGACGCGACGACCTCCGACGCCAACCTGCGTGAGGCTCGCGACGACCTGTGGGCCGCGCAGAGCGAGGCGACCCGACTGAGCTTCACGTGGCCCTCGCCGGGCGAGCCGAGGGACCGGGGGCGGGCTTTCCCGTCCTCCCCGCCGGATCCGGCCCTCCCCGTCGAATCGTTCGGCCTCTTGATCCTGACGGCGACGGAGGTCGACCACCTGGAGTTGCTCCCGACGCCCCACCATCGCTGGCAGTTCGAGGTCGACGACCGAGGGCGGTGGTCGGGCCGCGAGGTCAATCCCTGACCCGCCGCCCGACCGACCGACCGACCGCCGCAGCTCGATCAAGGCCGCTTCTGGGCGAGCATCCAGTCGATGGTCGCGGGATCGTTGTAGGCGCGATCCCAGCTATTATGGCCCACGCCGCGATACTCGGTGTAGTCCGGGCGGGCCCCCGCGGCGCGGAGGGCCTCGATGAGCGTCCGCATGCCCAGGTGGAGCCTCGGCGAATCGGCGTCGCCGACGAACCCGCGGATCGGGACCTTGAGGTAGCGTTCGACGTCCTCGACCCGGCCGGGGCCGCAGATGGGCACGAGCGCCGCGAACTTCTCGGGGTCCTGAGCGGCGAGGCTCCAGGTCCCCATTCCTCCCATCGAGAGGCCCGTCAAGACGATCCGATCAGGATCCACGCGATACTCCTTCACCACCTCGTCAAGCGCCTTCAGGGCCGCTTTGGCGTCGTCGGAACCGGCCTGCCAGGTCTTGCGGGCCTGGGGGAAGACCACGATCGCCGGAATATCCCCGCGCTGGACGATGGCCGGTCCCAGGCCCACCTGCGCCACGAGCGTCCCGTCGTCGCCGCGTTCGCCGGCGCCGTGAAGGAAGAGGATGGCGGGATAGGTCCTGGAGCCGTCATAACCTTCGGGGACGTAGATCGTGTACTTGTAGTCCCCCTGCTCGGTCGCGACGCTCCGCACGTGGAAGCCCGGCGTCTTGGGGTCGGCCGCATCGGGTGAGGGCGCGCGCTGGATCATCACGTCCTTGAACTGCACCTCCATCGGGTCGCCGGAGTGGACCTGGAGCGCGAGGAGGCCGTCACGGGCGATCGCCGGATCGGTCTCCTTGTAATCGACCGCAACGGCACCGTTGAGGTAGATCGTGATGCGGTCGCCGAACGCGCGGACGACGTAGTGGTTCCAGCCGGCCTTGTTCAGCTTCGCCAGCGCCTCCGGTGAGCCCTTCACCAGCGTCCTGTTGCGGCGGGACTCATCATAGAGGCTTCCCCAGTAACCGTCGCCGATATCGGCCTGGTAGCCGGACATCTCGGTCCCCGGCACGCGGACGCTCCGAAGCTGCACGCCGCTGTTCCCCTTGCCGTCGATCACGCGAAACGACAGGGAGAGGACGAAGTCGCGGAACGGCTGCTTGTAAGCCAGGAACACATTATGATCCAGGCCCGCCGACTTGCCGACGATCATCCCGTCGCGCGCCGACCAGACCGTCTCGTCCCCCTCCCAGCCGTCGAGGTCGCGACCATTGAAAAGCGAAACGTACCCGGCGGTCTCGACGACCGGCGGCTCGCCGTCGAGCAACCGCGACCAGTAAGTCAGAATCGACGCCATGTACGTGGCGCTCAGGCTCCCCTGGCCGTCGGGCGTGGCCGAGTAGGTCCCGTCCGCCTTGCGGCAATGGGCGATGAAGCCTCGCAGGCGATCCAGGTCGGGCTTCTCCTTGAGCATGTAGAGGGCTCGCATGATGCGGTAGGAGCTCCCCAGATCCGAGGGGCCTGCATCCTTCGACCAGCCGCCGTCGTCGCGCTGACCGGACTTCATGGCGGCGATGAGGGCCTCGCGGTTCTTGAGGCTTCCGCCGGTTCGGAGCACGGTTGCGGCCACGGTGCCGGCCTTGAAAGCCTGCTCGGGGCCGCCGTCGATTGTCCCGTCAGGGTTGCCGATCTTCTCGATCTGCTCGACCCAGGCCGCCATGTCGGGCGATTTGGCCTCGACGGCTTCCAGGCCCGCGATGGCCATGCGAACCTGCTCGCTCTCCTTGGCGTGCTCGTGGAAGTAGGCGACGGCCCCATCGATCAACTCCCGATCGGCGATTTTCAACTCGCCCACCGCGAGCAGCCCGAGCGAGGTCGAGAGCGAGTCGGGCTTCCCGCCCGGCGTCGGGGCGAACCCGCCGTCCGCTCGGCAGGACTTCACGTATCGGATGCAGCCTAGGACGTCGGGGATCGAGCCGCCGACATAACGGAGGATCCTCGCGGCGCTGTTCGTCGAGCCGAGGCTGGAAGGCTGGCCGGGCGACGGACCGAACCCCCCGTCCGGATTCTGGAGCGAGGCGACGTAAGCGGCCGTCTGCGCGAAGTCGGCCGGGGTCTGCCCCCGGGACGACGGCGGTGACGGAAGCGCGACGAGGCAGACGGCGAACAATCCGATCAAACGTCTCATGGCGCGAAGGCTCCTGGGTTGAGGCTCGACCGCAGCGAAGCGACGCCGCGGACGCAACTCCTCGGGACGCTGCGATTCGGCCCCAGTCTCCCGCGCTTCGAGGGCCTGAGCAACGCTCCGCCCCCCGCCCGTCGCTCGGCCGAGGGCCTGAAACATTGGATTCGGGCGCATCGGATCGAATAAGATGCTCCGTGTGCCAGGGCCCGCCGCTCCCCAGACATACTCTCGACGAGGTCATCGATGAGCCGCCCGTCCCCAACAATCCCGCACGTTCGATCCCGGGGGGCCGTCCGGCTCGCCCACCTTTTCGCGCTCGCCGCGATCGTCCTCAGCCCGCACGCGATCCGGGCGGCGGACGACGGAGCCGCCGACTTCCCCGCCGCCTACGCCGTGAAAGGCGCCAAGCTCTTCATCGCCCCGGGCAAGGTCGTCGACGACGGCGTTCTCGTGGTCCGCGACGGCCTGATCGAGGCGGCCGGGCCCGGTTCGGAAGTCCCCATCCCGTTCGACGCCGAGGTGATCGAGGGGAAGAATCTGTTCGTCTACCCGGGCTTCATCGACCTCTACTCGACGACCGGGCAGAAAGCGGGCGTGGAACGCTCGACGACGGGGCGCGGAAAGCCCGTCGACCTGTCCGAGACGACGCTCGCCGAGACGCCGGCCGACAACCGAAAGGGGCTCACGCCGGAGTTCCTGGTCGCAGACGGGCTCGAACTCGGCGAGGGGGTCGCCGCCCCCCGCCGCCGCCTCGGTTTCACGGACCTGCTCACCGCCCCGGCCGGTGCGATCGCGACCGGCCGAAGCGCGTTCGTGAGCCTCACCGGCCTCCCTCGCCGCGACGCCTTGCTTCGCTCGCCCGTCGCCCTGCACATCCAACTTGCACCGCCGTCCGATCCGGCGTCGGGCGCCGGCCAGCCCTCTCCCGGCCAGCGGAGTCGCGGCGGGGCCCGAGATGGTGGGGCCGAGAACCCCTTCCCCCGCGTGCTGATGGGGGCGGTCGCGCATCTGAGGCAGGCCATGAGCGACGCCGAGCATCATCAAAAAATGCTGGCGTATGAGAAGGATCACGGAGGAGCGCCCGTGCCGGACGATCCGACGCTTGAGGTCCTCGCCGAAGCCCGCGCGAAGACTCTCCCGGTCTGGTGGCAGGCCGAGACCCGCGACGAGATCCACCGGGCCCTCGACCTGGCCCGGGAGTTCGGCACCTCGGCCGTCATCGTCGGCGGTCGCGAGGCTTACAAGGTCGTCGACCGTTTGAAGTCCGAGAAGGTCCCCGTCGTGCTCCGCCTGGACTTCCCCGAGGAACCCAAGGTTCCGACCGAGGACGAATTCCGCAAGCGTCCCCCCGCCCAACGCGACGAGCCGCTCCGCGTCGTCGCCGAGTTCAAGGGGGACTGGAAGTCGCGAGTTGGTACGGCCGCGCTGCTGGCCAGGGAGGGCGTCCCGTTCGCGCTGGGAACGGAAGGGGTCGACAAGCTGGACAACGTCCCGGCCAGGCTTCGCGCGCTGATCGCCGAGGGGCTGACCCCGGACCAGGCCCTCGACGCCCTGACCCGAAGTGCGGCGACGCTGGTCGGGCTGGATAAGCGGCTTGGAACCCTGGAGCCCGGCAAGCTCGCCCACATCGCCATCTTTTCGGCGCCCTTCCAGGACGAGAAAGCCAAGGTCAGGTACACCTTCATCGACGGTCGCAAATTCGAGGTCAAGGCGGACGATCAGCCGGGCGGCCGTCGCGGTCAGCCGGCCCCCTCCGGCGATCGACCCGCGCCCGACGCCGACAAGGACGAGGAGGCGAAGGAGCCGAAGCCGCAACCTCCCAAGGCCGACGAGGAGAAAGACGAGCCATCCAAGGACGAGAAAGCCAAGGATGAGAAACCCAACGACGAGAAGAAAGACGAGCCCCCCGCCCCGCCCTTCGTCGACGTCGCGACCGAGCTGGACTCGGATCGTCGGCCGCAAATCAAGACGGGGGGCGACGTCCTCATCAAGGACGCCGTGATCCTCACGGGGACGAAAGCGACGATCGCGAAGGGATCGATCCTGATCGAGAAGGGCAAGATCAAGGCGATCGGCCCCGACGCGACCGCCGCGCCCGGCATCGCCGTCATCGAGGCCGAAGGGCTCGTGGCGGTCCCCGGCGCGATCGACACGCATTCGCACATCGCGGTCCAGGGGAGCGTCAATGAATTCAGCCTCTCGGTCGTCCCCGACGTCCGGATCAAGGACGTGATCACCGGCGACGACGTCTCGATCTATCGGGCGCTCGCCGGCGGCACGACGACCGCCCGCGTCCTCCACGGATCGGCGAACACGATCGGCGGACAGGACGCCGTCATCAAATTGAAGTACGGCCTGCCGGGTCGCGAGCTGATCCAGTGGGACGGACCCCAGGGCGTGAAGTTCGCCCTCGGCGAGAACGTCACCCGCTCGACGGGCCGGTTCCCAAACACGCGAATGGGCGTCGAGTCGGTGATCAGCGGCGCGTTCGAGCAGGCCCTCGCCTACAAGCGGAAGTGGAAGGACTACAACGACAAGCTCGCCGCAGGGGGACCCAAGGTCGGCCCGCCGCCGCGTCGAGACTTCCGGCTCGAAGCCCTGGAACGGATGCTCGACGGCACGATCAAGATCAACAGCCACTGCTACCGCGCCGACGAGATCCTGATGCTCCTGCAAACGGCCGAGCGCTACGGCGTCCGCGTGCAGTCGCTCCAGCACGTCCTGGAAGGGTACAAGGTCGCCGCCGAGATCGCCGCCCACGGCGCCCATGCATCAACCTTTTCCGATTGGTGGGCTTACAAGATCGAGGCCTTCGACGCGATCCCGTTCAACGCGATGTTGATGTCCAGGGCCGGGGTCGCCGTCAGCATCAAGAGCGACAGCGAGGAGCTGATCCGCCACCTCTACCACGAGGCCGCCAAGATGGTGAAGTACGGCGGCGCGACCGAGGAGCAGGCGCTCGCGTTCGTCACGATCAACCCCGCGCTCGAGCTGGGGCGCGAGAATCGCATCGGCTCGCTGGAGATCGGCAAGGACGGAGACGTCGCCCTCTTCAACGGCCATCCGTTCGACGCTTTCGCAAGATGCGAGATGACTCTGATCGACGGCGAGGTCTACTTCCAGCGCTCTCCCGCGAAGAACGGCGAGGCCGCGACCCGTCCCGGCGACCCGATGAAGATGCCCGCAGCGCCGGAACCCCCGCGTGAACCGGACCTGACGATCACCCCGCAGCCCAAGCGGTCCTACGCGCTCCTCGGTGCCACGCTGCACCCGGTGAGCGGCCCCGCGATCGAGAACGGCGTGCTGGCGATCGTCGACGGCAAGATCGCCGCCATCGGACCGGCGGGGACGCCCGTCCCCCCCGAGGCCCAGACGATCGAGATCAAGGGGCTGGACGTGTGGCCCGGGATGATCGACGCCGGGACCACCGTCGGGCTGGCGGAGGTCGGGAGCCTCGGCGAGACCCACGACTTCGCCGACGCCAGCCGCTATCAACCCGAGCTTCGCGCCGGGACGGCCCTCAAGGCCGACAGCGAGCATATCCCGGTCACCCGGGCCAACGGGGTCCTTGCGGGCCTGATCGAACCTTCGGGCGGCGTCATCTCCGGCCAGGCGGCGCTCGCCGACTTCCACGGCTGGGTCCCCCGCGAGATGGCGATGGTCGAGGCGGCCGCGCTCTCGGTCAAGATCCCGCGCTTCAATCGTCGGCCGGTCGGCTCCCAGTCTCGGCAGGGCTCCGACGACGCCGATCCCAACGCGGCCCGCAAGGAGCAACTCGAGTCGCTCAAGCAGGAGTTCCTCAAGGCCAGGCGGTACGACGAGGTCGTCGCCGAGGCGCGGGCGAAGGGGCTTTCCGCTCCCAAGGTCGATCCTCGGCTCGAAGCCCTCGCCCCCTACGCCAAGGGGGAGAAGCTCGTCGTCTTTCACGCCGACGAGCGGGTGGAGATCCTCGACGCCCTGGCTCTCATCAAGGAATTGAAGTTGAAAGCGGCGATCTCCGGCGCGGCCGACGCCTGGAAGGCGACCAGGGAGATCAAGGAGTCCGGCGTCCCCGTCCTGGTGGCCGGAACGCTGAACGTCCCGAGCCGGGACTACGATCCCTATGACGCGGCCTACGCCAATCCGGCCAGGCTCCATGCGGCGGGGATCGCGTTCGCCATCCGTTCGGCGCCAGGGGCGAGCTCACCGCGAAACAGTCGGCTCCTGCCCTACGAGGCGGCGACGGCGGCGGCGTTCGGGCTGCCCGAGGATGAGGCCCTCAAGGCGGTCACGCTGGCCCCTGCACAGATCCTCGGCGTCGCCGATCAACTCGGGTCGCTGGAGACCGGCAAGAGCGCCAACGTGGTCGTGACGGCGGGCCATCTGCTCCAACCGACGACGTCGGTGCGGCTCCTCTTCATCAACGGCGACCCGGTGACGCCGGACAGCCGCCACACCGAACTGTATGAGAAATACAGTCGGCACCTTGAGGAAGTCCGATCGGGCCGATCTCCGATGGGGCTCGAACGGCCGCCGGCCGCCCGTGTCGTCCCGGATCGGGCGGCGGGAGCGCCCTGACCCTCAGCAACTCCGAGGCGCCGGCGCCATCCCAGATCGGGAGGGCGCCGGCGCCTCGAATCGTGGGTCGTATGGAACGACTAGGCGGTCGCGATCGGATCGAACTCCGCGGCCGTCTCCGTCGAGGCGAGGCTCGCTTCCGGCAGGGACGCGAAATTCCGATTCGACGACCCGCGTCGGCCGTGCACCGGGCTGAGCGCCCCCACGACGGTCGACATCGCCTCCCGATGCTCCGTCTCGCCGACGTACTCGTCGACCCCGAGTTGGAACATGAAGGTCCCCTCGTCCACGCGATAATTCTCGGCGACGATCATCACCGAAGCGGGGCGGGCCTGGATCGAATTCTTCCAGAGCAGCGACGGGAGCGCGTCGTACTCGCGGCCTTCTCGCTTCCAGTCGACGACGACGAGCCGAGGGCTGGCGAACTCCAAAAGCCGATCGGCTTCCTCGATGGTCTCCGCCACGACGAGTCGACTACGCCCCGACGACTGGAAGAAGGGCCGTATGGCCATCAGCCACTCGGCGTCCTTCGTGACCGTTAAAATGGTTGTGCCTTGCATGATCAGGGTATCCCCCGCGGTACTAGTGCGGCCGAATTCGAGAGGTCGTTCGACGATTGAAGCGGTCGAGAATCCGTCGTCGATTCTCCGCCTTGCCGTTCCGCTTATCCCAAGAACCGAAATTCCCGCGTCGAAACGACACGCGAACCTCTTCGAATCTCCGCGGCGGCCGAATCGTCCGTGAACTAACGTAATTCACCAGGTCCTTGAGGAGACCTCGGCCGGCGTCCGCTCGTCGATGCGACAATGTAAGTGATGCCTCTCCAGGTGTTTACACCAGCTTGAAAATTTCGATCGATCGGGGCTCTTTCCCGCGCTGTTTTGAATGCTTTTTCGCTCAAGCGTGCCCTGGAACAGCGCGATGACGCGAAATCGCGTCAACGTCGCCAATGATCCGGCCACGAACACAAGCACACTTGCAAACAACGCCACGCTTCGTGATCCGTCGATTTTCGGCCCTGGAGTGTTGCGTTCGCCCACCCCTCGCACCAGGATCGATCCTGGCCGCCGACGGCCGGGCGACTTGGAGCGCACGGCGTGAGGCGATGCACATGCGAGGTGAGCCGAGATGATGACGCGACGAGGTCGGAAGAAGGCGTGGGCCGGAAGTGTTTTCATGGGCGCGGCCCTATTGGGCCTCACCATGCTCCTCGGCTCGCCCCAAGGGCGTGCTTCGGAGGTCGATGCGGCGGGAGGCCTGCAGATCTATTTCATCGACGTCCAGGGGGGGGCGGCGACGCTCGTCGTGACGCCGGAGCGAGAGTCGATCCTGATCGACACCGGATGGCCCGGCGAGGGGGATCGCGACCCTGAACGGATCGTCAAGGCCCTCAAGGACGCCGGCTGCGATCGGATCGACCATCTGGTCACCACGCACTGGCACATGGACCATTACGGCGGCGTCGCCGGCCTGGCGAAGCGGGTCCCGATCGGCCGTTTCTGGGATCGCGGGCTCCCCGAGGACGGCGTGGCCGGACAGGTTTTCCCGGACGGACCCAAGCCGGATGATCCGCTGGGCATCGCCTATCGCGAGGCGTCGCGAGGGAAGCGGGGGGTCCTGAAGCCGGGCGACGCCTTGCCCCTTCGCGGCGACGTCTCGGCGGTCGTCCTGGCAGCCTCGGGCCACGTCGTCGAGGCCCCGGCGGGCGCTCCCGCGGACCCCGCGTGCGATTCCGCCCCCGAGGACATGCCCCGAGACGGGTCGGACAACGCACTCAGCATCGTCCTGAGGTTCCGACTCGGGAAGTTCGACTTCCTGGACTGCGGCGACCTGACGTGGAACCTCGAGCGAAAGCTCGTCTGCCCCGTGGATCTGGTGGGCAAGATCGACCTGTATCAGGTCACCCACCACGGCCAGGACATCTCGAATCATCCCACGCTCTTGCAAACGATCGCCCCGACCGTCGCGATCATGAACAACGGCCCTCGCAAGGGGGGATCGGCCGCCACCGTTCAGAGGCTTCGCGAGGTTCCGTCGATCCAGGCCGCCTACCAGTTGCATCGCAACGCGGAAACGGCCGAGGGCGAGAACACCTCGCCCGAGTTGATCGCCAACCCCGATCCGGCCGGAGGCCGCTACATCCACGTTTCGGTTCCCGCCGACGGTTCCAGCTTCAAGGTACGGCTCGGTGCGGACGGCGCCGAACGGACCTTTGAAACCCACTGACGGAAGCCGTCGTTCGAGATGAGATCAGCCGGCGGCGACCTCGGAGCGGACCGTTTCGGGCCTCGCCGCCTTCTTGCGAGCGATGGGCTGGTGCTTCCAGCGACGATGGAGCCAGAGATACTGGCTGGGGTCCTGGCGGATCAGTTCTTCCAGGGCGCTGGTGTAGCGCTGGGTGAGGAGCCGGGCGTCGTCGGCCCCTCCGGTGAACTCGCCGGGCTCGATGATCTGGGCGCAACGCATCTCATAACGGAACCCGGGGCCGACCCGGCGGGCCACGCCGACGACGACGGGGGCGTTGTGCTCGATCGCCAGCAGCGCGATGGCCTTGTGGGTCGAGGCCTGTCGGCCGAAGAAGTCGACGAACATGCCGCGCTGGCCCGCGTCCTGATCGGCCAGCATCGAGAGGACCCTGCGCGATTCCAGGACCTCGACGATCTGATCGTAACCGCCGGCCTTGGGGATCATCCGCTGGCCGGTGCTCTCGCGGAACGAGCGCAGGTAGCGTTCGAGGTACGGGTTGTCGAGCGTCCGGGCGACCGACCAAGTCGGGAAGCCGAACAGGCCGAACAGGTAGCCGGCGATCTCCCAGTTGCCGTAATGGCCGGTCAGGAGGATCATCGGCTCGCGGCTGATCATCCGGTCCAGCACCGCCGGATGACCGACGAGCGAGATGTACCGGCGGTAGTTCTCCAGGTTGATCGTCTTGGGGGTGTGGAAGATCTCCATCAGCATCATGCAGAAGTGCCGATAGACCCCCCGGACGACCGCGTCCCTCTCCTCCTCCGTCATTTGATCGCCGTAGGCCGTGCGGAGATTTTCCAGCCCGACGAGACGATGCCGCCTGTCGACCTTGTACAGCACCCACCCCAGGAACCGCGCCAGCGCATATGACTGGGAGATGGAGAGGGACTGTACGGCGAAGACGAGCGTCCGCACGGCCAGGTAGACGAGGTAATCCAGCCAGGGGCGTTTGACCTTGCGGCGGGCCATGTGCGGTCACTCCTTGACCTGTCGGCGCGAGGGGGGGCGTCTTCGCGGAGTATGTCGCGGAACCCGCCCCCCGTCAAGGCTCGCCGCGTCGGCTCAGAACGACGGCGGGTCGTCCGAGAGAGGGAGCTGGACGGCCCGGCCTTCGCGGGCCGAGTGATAGACGGCCCGGATGATCTCGACGGACTTGCGGCCCTCGCGACCGTCGACGAACGCGTCTCGCCCCTCGTCGATCGCCTCCAGGAAGTCGGCGATCTGATCGCGGTGGCCGATGTGGGCGATCCCTCGCGGGTCACTGGCCCCCGAGTTGCCGGAGGACCGGCCGGCGATGGCGGCGAGGAGGATGTTGTCGCTGGGGAGCTTCTCCTGGAAATCCCAGAGCGTCACGTCGTCCTGCTCGATCCGCGCCGAGCCTCGGTCGCCGTGGATCTCGATCCGCTTCGACAGACCGGGGTAGGCGCTCGTGGCCGCCTGGATCACCCCCAGAGCCCCGTTCTTGAAGCGGACGCTCGCGACCGCGGTGTCCTCGACCTCGATCCGGACGTGGGCCAGGGTCGCGGTCTGGGCGACGACCGACTCGACGTCTCCCATCAACCAGTAGAGGAGGTCGACGTTGTGGATCGCCTGATTCATCAGGGCGCCGCCGCCGTCGAGCCGCCAGGTCCCCCGCCAGCCGCCGGAGTCGTAGTATTCCTGGGTCCGCCACCATTTGACGTGGGTGTCGCCCAGGGTCAACCGGCCGAAACGCCCGCCGTCGATCGCCTCCTTGAGGCGACGGTTGGCGGGCGAGAAGCGGGAGGGGAAGATCGCGCAGAGCCGGACCCCGGCGTCGTCGCAGGCCTTGATGATGGCGTCGCAGCGGGCGAGGTCCACCTCCAGCGGCTTCTCGACGATGACGTGCTTGCCCGCGCGGGCCGCCTGGACGGCCGGCTCCATGTGGGCCCCGCTGGGCGTGCAGACGCAGACGACGTCCAGGTCCGGCCGGCGGAGCATGGCGTCGAGGTCGTCATAAAGGTGGCAGGCGTGCCCGGCGAGGCCGGCGATCTTCTCGGCGTTCGCCCGCGACCGGCTGTACGCGGCGACGACGCGGGCCCCGTCGATCTCGTTGATCGCGCGGGTGTGGAACTCCGCGATCATGCCGCATCCGATGATCCCGATTCCGTGCTCGGCCATTCAATCCACCCAGGGCTGGAGACGATCGAAGCGAAGGGAAGCGATACGACGAACGACGAGGCCGTCGTCGTCCCGTTCAGACGAGGCGGATCTCGGCGATCTTCCGCTTGCCGACCCGGACCACGAGGCCGTCGCTCACATAAACCATCGCCTTCGGATCGGTGATGGTCTCGCGACGCGGGCCGACGTTGAACCCGCCCCCCTCGATCACGCGACGGGCGTTCGAGGTGCTCGATTCGAAGCCGATCTCCTTGATCAGGGTGGGGGCGGCGATCCGGCCCTCGGCGTCGAGCTTGTCGGCCGAGAGGTGGGCGACAGGGATCTCCAGAGGGTCCTCGCCCGAGGCCCGTCGGCGGAATGCGGCGGCGGCCTGGTCGGCCGCCTCCGCGTCGTGATACTGGGCGATGACCGTCTTCGCGAGAACCTCCTTGGCGTCCCTCGGGTTGGCTCCGGGTGCGAGGAGTTCCTTCACCTGCTCAGTCGGGAGGTCCGTCAGGAGGGTGAAGTACTGCGCCATCGGTTCGTCGGGGACGCTCATGATCTTGCCGAACATCTCGTCGGCCGAGTCGGCCACGCCGATGTAGTTGCCCAGGCTCTTGCCCATCCGTCGGACGCCGTCCGTGCCGACCAGGATCGGCATGGTCATGGCCACCTGGGGATCTTGCGACCGGATCGGTTGGAGCTGACGGGCCACCATCAGGCTGAAAAGCTGTTCGGTCCCGCCCAGCTCGACGTCGGCGTTGATCTCGACCGAGTCCCAGCCTTGCATCAAGGGGTACATACATTCGTGGAGATAGACCGGCTTCTCCTCGGCGATCCGCTTGGCGAAGTCTTCCCGCGCCGAGATCTGTCCCAGGGTCATCCGTCGCATCAGGTCGAGGACGTCCAGGAACGACCACTTGCCGAACCAGTCGCCGTTGTGATGGACCTCGGCGCGGTCGAGGTCGATGATCCGTCCGACCTGCTTGAGGTAGTCGCGGGCGTTGGCGTCGACCTGCTCCTTGGTGAGGGCGTCGCGGGTCTTGTCGCGTCCCGACGGGTCGCCCACCATCGCCGTGTAGTCGCCGATGATGACGACGGCGGTGTGGCCGAGGTCCTGGAACTGCCGGAGCTTGCGAAGCGGAACCGTGTGACCCAGGTGGACGTCGATGCCGGTCGGATCGATCCCGTACTTGACGCGCAAGGGACGGTTCTCGCGGACCGATCGTTCCAGTTTCTTGAGGAAGTCGGCCTCGGGGACGATCTGCTCGACCCCTCGGCGGAGGATATCCAGTTGGCTTGCGACGTCCAGCATCGGTTGGTTCGGCTCCTGATGGCTCGGCGACGGCGAACGACGGCGCGCCGCGACGATGGCCAAACGCCGATTCTAGGGTTCGGGTCCCCAGTTCTCAAGGTGGCCTGCGCGCGATGGGGTTGTTACGATCGCAGGAAGCGGCCCTCGAACCGACGACGCCCTTCCTCCCACCCTTGAGGTTTCATGACGCCCGTCTCGATCCTGGAGTTCCTGCTGTCGGTCACCTCCACGTTCCTGGAGTTGATCCTGGTCGGCATGGTGGTCTCCTGGGGATGGGTTCTCATCCGGCTCGCCCGTGGATTACCGTTGATCCCGACCGAGCCCTTCCTACAGATCCCCCCCGCCCGCTGGGGACTCGGGACGATCTTGCTCGTCGTCATCCTTCAACTGGGGGCTGGCCGGGTGGCGGCGGAGGGATGCCATGCCCTACTCGGGTTCAAGGTCGAGGAGCTTCTGACGACGGAGAATCCGAAGCCGGCCCCGCCCACGCCGGATGGTGAGATGGCGGACGACGAAGACGCCGAGGAGATCGCCATTCAGCGCTCGGCCAGCATCGCCCGCCGCCTGATGATCTGGAACGCCAGCTACAACGGCCTCTTCCTCCTGGCCTTCCCCTGGTTATTTCGTCTCGTCTCGGGTGCGGGATTCGCGGCGCTTGGGTTCACGACCAGAAGGTGGACCGAACAGCTGCAGGTGGGGATCGTCGCCGGCCTGCTCGCCGCGCCGGTGGTCTACTCGATCCAGTTTCTCGCCGTCAAGGTCTTCGAGGTCCGCGCACATCCCATCGAGAAGATGCTGCAAGCCAGCTTCGACCCCGCCCTAGCGATTCTGGCGATGACGTCCACGATCGTGCTCGCCCCCCTCGCCGAGGAGGTGATGTTCCGAGGCGTCCTGCAGGGCTGGTTGACCCGAGTGTGGAACGACCAGATTCCTCGGCTCATGCGAGGCGGTCGGCAGGCGCAGGCCACCCCAATGGCCGAAGGAGCGGTCGTCGGACCGACTGCACCGGAAATCCTGCAGACAACGGTCGAAAGCCCGGGCCCGCAAGCTCCGAACGCCGTCTGCTGGCCCGCGGTGATCGTCACGTCGGCGGTGTTCGCGGCCGTGCATGGCCCCCAGTGGCCCGCACCGATCGCTCTGTTCGTGTTCTCGATGGTGATGGGGGCGGTCTACCAACGGACGGGCAGCCTCCTGAGCGCGATCGTGATACACGGCCTCTTCAACGGCTGCAGCACGCTCCTCCTGATCGTGCAGCAACTCGGCCGCTCGCTCGAACTGCCGGATCCGACCGTCCTCGCTCCGGCGCCGGCCCCGGCGGTGGCGTGGGTCTGGGAAAGTCTGGTGCGATTGTTGAGTTGAGCGGCCGGAAAACGTCCCTTTGAATGGTCTTGACGCACAGGCACGCGAAAGCGTAACGCGACGGGCTATTTTCCTGGACGAGCGCGGGGGAGGCTGCTAAATTTTCTGTTAGATGACGTCGTCGGTCGGATCGACACGCTCTGACCAGTCGACGCCGTCTCTCCGCGCGATGGGCCGAGAAAGCGCGGGCTTAAGAAATAGTCAGGTCCGTCCGATTGTGATAGGGTGCGCGATCGGTGAGACCCTCGGGGCCTCGCCCCCGTCCGACGATCGACTTGATCCGGCGATGAAACGAGCGGATCGCGTGCGTCGGCATTCTTGCCAGGCATGGCAACGCCGCGAGGGATCCGGGTCCCTTGCGATTCAAGGGAATGATGGAGCGTCGGTCCGAGGTTTTCGGACGGCGCGTCGACTTTGGGAGAGTGGTTCGATGAGCGACGACGATTGTAAAAAGCCGAGTTCCGTACCGACGGGTTTCGAATGGGCCGGAGCCGTCGCCCGGGTCCGCCGGGGTGGGAAGTCGGTGCGGGCGGGACGTCGGGCCGCCCTGCTGGGAGCCCTGACCGCGGCCTATGCGAATTCCTCGCGGGGCGGCCGAACCTCGTCGGATCGCATCGCGAACGGCCGCTGAAATCGGGACCAAAGGCCCGGCGTCGAGCCTCTCTCCGCCTCCGCCGGACTTCCTCGATTAAGACGCGACGACGGCTTGCATCCTTTCCCGCCGAACACTCTCCCCGACACACGTCCGGGCGAGATGGTTCGGCTTTCTTTTTGGTCCGAGGCGACGGCCCCTGCCGCCTGGCCGTCTCTCGCCGACTCCATTCACAGGATCCACAGCCATTTCAGGGATCATCGCGGGCGAGTCCGTCGAGGCCGAGTATCTGTTCCGGGACTGCGTGCTGACCGTGATGCGAGGCCGTCCCCTCCCTTTGGGAGCGATCACCCAGCCGAGCGGGGTCAACTTCGCGGTCGTCTGCCGACACGCGACGTCGGTCTGGCTTGTATTGGGCGATCCTCAGACGGTCGGCTTCGAGACCGAGATCCAGCTCGATCCGAGGCTGAATCGCACAGGCGACCACTGGCACGTCCGCATCGACGGGCTGCCCGACGAGTTCTGTTACGGCTATCGGGTCGACGGGCCTGACCACGCCGGTTTCCGATTCGACCCGACGGCCCTCCTCTTGGATCCCTACGCCCGTGCGGTGTCCTGCTCCGGCCAATGGGGCGAGCGGTCGCCGAATCCGCGTCGGAGCCTCGTGAACGAGGCGATGACCGAGCGCGAACCGTTGGTCGGACCCAACACGCCGCTTGAAGACACGATCATTTACGAACTTCACGTCCGAGGCTACACGATCGACCCGAGTTCCGGAGTCGCCAACCCCGGCACCTTCGCCGGACTGACCGAGAAGCTCGAGTACCTGCACGATCTGGGGATCACCGCCGTCGAGCTCCTCCCCGTCGACGAATTCGACGAGACGGATTGCGCTTACGTCAATCCGCTGTCCGGAGAGAGGCTGCTCAACTTCTGGGGCTACAACACGATCGCTTTCTCAGCCCCCAAGGCGACCTACGCCGTGAAGTCGGGCCGGCTGGAGCCCTGGGAGGAATTCGGCGCGATGGTCGATTCCTTCCACGAGCGCGGGATCGAGGTGTACCTGGATATCGTGTTCAACCACACCGCCGAGTCGGGGGACGACGGCCCGACGTACAGCTTTCGGGGATTCGACAACCCCCTCTACTACATCCTCGACGAGCAGGGCCGATACCTCAACTTTACGGGGTGCGGGAACAGCTTCAACACCGACCATCCGGTCGTCCGGAACTTCTTGCTCGCTTGCCTGCGGAACTGGGTGGCCGAGGCGGGCGTGGACGGTTTCCGCTTCGATCTGGCCTCGGTCCTGGGGAGGGACTCTCGCGGGGAGGTCATGGTCAACCCCCCCACGATCAACCGGATCTCGGAGGATTCGCTCCTCTACGGCACCAAGCTCATCGCCGAACCCTGGGACGCGGGGGGTCTGTACCAGGTGGGGACCTTCCCAGGCGGAGGACGCTGGTCCGACTGGAACGGGCGGTATCGGGACGACGTCCGGCGCTTCTGGCGCGGAGAGCCGGGCCTGACCTCGGATCTGGCCACGCGACTTTGCGGCAGCGACGACCTGTACTCGGGCCGGGGCCCACTGCACTCGGTCAATTTCATCTCCTGCCACGACGGTTTCACGCTCCACGATCTGGTCTCGTACGACCACAAGCACAACGAGGCGAACGGTGAAGGGAATCGGGACGGGAGCGACGCCAATTTCAGCTGGAACTGCGGGGCCGAAGGCCCGACGAGCGACCCCGCGATCCTGGCCCTTCGGATGCGGCAGGCCCGCAACCTCATGGCCACGCTTCTGATCTCCCAGGGGATCCCCATGATCCTGGGCGGGGACGAGTTCCTCAGGACTCAGGGGGGGAACAACAACGCCTGGTGCCAGGACAATCCCGTAAGCTGGATGGACTGGACGCTGGCCGAAACCCAGAGCGACTTCCTACGGTTCGTGCGCAAGATGATCGCCCTGCGCAAGGCGCACCCGGTCTTCCGACGACGGACATTCTTCGACGGGGCGGCCTCGGCTCGGCCGCCCGAGATCCTCTGGCACGGCGTCCAGCCCGTGCAGCCGGACTTCTCGCCGACCGCCCAGGCTTTGGCCTTCGCTCTCGACGGCCGGCGGTGCGATCGGCCCGGCGTCATCGACCGCGATTTCTACGTCGCCATGAACGCGAGCGGAGAGGATCTGGATTTTCGGATCCCCGCCTCCCCTTCAGGACGCGCCTGGCGTCGCGTGGTGGACACGGCCCTGCCCTCGCCGGACGACTTCGTGGATGTGGACGCCGGCACGGAAGTCGAGGTCATGTCCGCTTATCGCGTCATCGCCCGTTCCCTGATCATCCTGACATCGCAGGATTGACACGGACGGGGCATGGATACGCCGTATTCAAAAAAAAACCGCCCCCGGTGGGGCGGTTTTTTTGGAGCTGGAAGGAAGCGATCGCTCACCTCAGCTCCCCGACAAGGACTCGAACCTTGAACCTAGCGGTTAACAGCCGCTCGCTCTACCGATTGAGCTATCGGGGAATCCGTCTTGATGGATGCCGAATGTCCTCGACCGAAAGAAAACGCCCCCTTTCGAGGGCGTCGTTTTCGCGATTGAGATTGAGGCGAGACATCCCGCGCCTCAGCTCCCCGACAAGGACTCGAACCTTGAACCTAGCGGTTAACAGCCGCTCGCTCTACCGATTGAGCTATCGGGGAATACGCCCCAGAGGATACTGGTTGAAGCCGATAGGCTCAAGGGCAATCTTGGGAATTCCTAGAAACCTTTATGCTCGCATAAACATGCATCGCCATCGAGCCCCGCCCGGGCGGGGGGATCTCAGGCCCGGCTCGATCGAACGAGGTCAGGAGGCCTGGGTCGACTTGTTATGCTGCTCGATCGCCTTCTCAAGGATGCCGACGATCAAGGCGTTGAGCGAGGACTTGTCTTCCTTGGCCCAGCTGGCCAGCTGTTCGTGGAGCACGGGTGGCATACGGATCTGGAAGTGAACGACTGTTTCGGGCATGGGGATCGACTCCATCGGAAGAGAAAGGGACGCGAACGCTCGCGACGTCGCCAGGACGTCGAAGAGCCGCGACGCCGGCTTCGCCGATACGATCGAGGGCATTGTACCCTCGGCCAGACACGATCTTATAGCATTTTCACTTTGCTGAGGACGAATCGTCTGGCTTCTATTGTGGGGCTTCCCGCTCTGGATGCAAGGTCTTCTCCGCGGAACGGTTTGCGAATCGATCCGGGCGGGCTCACGACCCGCCGGAAACGCACGACCCATCCTCCGAATGCATGAGTTTCGGTCGATGAGCCGGTAGGACTCCGCGCCGATACGATGGCTGGCGGCCCTATCCGAGGCCGGCCAGGGCTGGGAAGCCGCCTTCCCCGGCCGTCGCGCATGCCGTATCGTGGAACTCGCGTGCGCCCCTTCGCCCTCGGCGGAAAAGCCGCGCATGGGGGAGGTTTCATGGATTCGACGATCTCGGACGGCCCGATCGAAGGCTCGCCCGCGAGCCTCGGGGCCGACGTCCTGATCCGGCGCTTCATCGAGCACTGGGGCATGATGGCCCGAGCCTGGGGGATCAATTCCACGATGGGGGAGTTGTTCGCCCTGCTCTATATCACGGGCTCCGACTGGACCGCCGAGGAACTCCGATCGCGGCTGGACGTCTCCCGCGGCAATGTCAGCATGAATCTCAGGGAGTTGCTCGGCTGGGGGGTCGTCCGCAAGGCCCACCGGCCTGGCGAGCGCCGGGAACTCTACCGCGCCGAGACCGACGTCTGGACCCTCTTCCAGAGGATCATGACCGAGCGGAAGCGACGGGAACTCGATCCCACCGTGAAGGTCCTCGACGACCTCGCCAGGGTCGCCGAGGAGGCCCCCGGCCTGGGCGAGCTGCGCAGCCGGCTGGAGACGCTCCGGAGCTTTCTGGAGGCGATCGACGGGCTCTCGGTGCGGCTCATGGCCCTGGATTCCGGAGACCTGGCCGCGATCGGCAAGCTCCTGGCCGTCGACGACGACGCCGAGCTGGAGTGAACCAAACGACGAAGGACCCGTCGCGGCCGGGGCTCGCGACGGGTCCTCGTGGTTGGGAGGCGATTCAGGACGAGGCGATCGGATCAGGGCTGGTCCTGCATCTCGTCCGACTCGGGCGCGGGGGCGGCGGAATCTTCCGCCTTCTGAGCGTCGGTCCTGGGCCGGGGCGCGGTGAGCTGCTGGAGGGCCCGCTCGTTGACGGCCTCGGAGCGGCCGGCCACCGGGGTGTTCATGTCATAGCCGAGGTAGGCCAGGAGCCGTCCCAGGCTGATCGGCCGGATGCCGTTCGTGCGGGCCTCCTTGACCATCTCGCCGAAGCGCTGATCGAACAGGGCCTGCTGGGCGATCGAGGCGTCCGTCTTGGCGACGTAGGTGTCGCGAAGGGGAGGACGCTCCTTCACGTCGTCGGTCACGTACCAGGAGATCCGGGCGTCGAGCTTGCCGCTTTCCTTGCCCACGTCGGGCGGCGGGAGGTCGTAGGCGATGCTGCCTCCGGCGGCTTCGATCATCCGCTTGAGGTCGTCGCGGTCGTCGCGGCCGTCGCGATTGACGTCCAGCTTGCCGAGGAGGGCGAACATCATCGGCTCGTTGGGCGACCACGTGGGCGAGTAGACGATGTCGTTGACGCGCATCGGCTCGATCGGGCTGTTGGTCTTGACGATCTTGGCGATGCTGTAGGTGTCTCCGACCTGGGTGAGCATGATGTTGCCCTTGGGCTTCTCGGTCGGGATGCCCGGAGAGCCCTGGTCGAAGATGGTCATGTTCATCTGCGGGCGGGCGCCCTGCGCGCGGGTCACGTTGACGTGGACCTCGTTGGTGCCGAGGTCCACGTAGGTGATGCGGCCGTCCGGGCGGTCCAGGACGTTCTCACGGCGGTCGATCACGTCGCGCTGCTCGCGGAGGATGGCGGTGAGCTGCTCGACCTTCCGATCGTCCTCTTCCTTGGTCTGCCGGAGCTGGGTGGTGAGGTTGGCGATGTCGGTCCGGGCCTGATCGAGGTCGGTGGTGAGCTGGTCGACCTTGGTCAGGAGGACCTGCCGCTCCTGCTCATGCTTGTTGTGCTCCGCCTCCAGGTCGGTCCGGGTGTCCTCGGCCGACTTGGCCTGGACGTCGATCTGCTGCTTGGCGACGCTGGTCGCCGATTCGAGGTTGCTACGGAGTGAGGTCTCGTGGGCGGACAGCTCGGCGTCGACCAGCGAGAGGTTCTCCAGCAGCTCGACCAGGCGGTCGAGGGCCGAGATGTAGTTCTTGTTCGGTTCCTTCTTGAAAGACTCGATCGCCAGCTGAACCTTCTGCTTGGCGTCTTCCAGCT